>NZ_JBJNMB010000003.1:0-586801 GCF_052168755.1 Serratia sp. CY43202 | reverse complement strand
TGGTGTTCGGGTTGTCATGCCAATGGCATTGCCCGGTAGCTAAGTGCGGAAAAGATAAGCGCTGAAAGCATCTAAGCGCGAAACTTGCCTCAAGATGAGTCTTCCCTGGGCCTTTAAGGCCCCTGAAGGAACGTTTAAGACTAAGACGTTGATAGGCTGGGTGTGTAAGTGCAGCGATGCATTGAGCTAACCAGTACTAATGATCCGTGAGGCTTAACCTTACAACACCGAAGGTGTTTTTAGAGAGATTTTCAGCGAAGTTCCGAGATTGGTTCTGATGGCGACACGGGAGTGGCGCGGTTGGAATGAAACAGAATTTGCCTGGCGGCAATAGCGCGGTGGTCCCACCTGACCCCATGCCGAACTCAGAAGTGAAACGCCGTAGCGCCGATGGTAGTGTGGGGTCTCCCCATGCGAGAGTAGGACACTGCCAGGCATCAAATAAAGCCGAAAGCCCTGAACTGACGTTCAGGGCTTTTTGCTATGCGTAAAACGTAAAAAAGCGCAGCTACGCTGCGCTGCTCTCCCCAGCTTATCTCCGACAGACAGCCAGAGAAAAGGCCCCGAAGGGCCTTTGATTAGGGTGTGTTTGCTTTTTTTCACTTATTATTCGATTAATGCGAGCTGCCCTGAGAGATACCCAGCCCGGTTTGCGAACGGACAAACTGCGCCCGGAAGCGTTCCCGCTCCTGCTGCCCGGCCAGCGAGCTGTCGGTGATCGAGAACAGCCAGGTGCCGACAAAGGCCACGATCATCGAGAACAGCGCCGGGTATTCATACGGGTAAATCGGTTTTTCATGGCCGAGGATCTGCACCCAGATCGTCGGGCCGAGGATCATCAGAATCACCGCCGTTAACAGACCCAGCCAGCCGCCAATCATCGCGCCGCGGGTCGTCAAACGCGACCAGTACATCGACAGGATGATGATAGGGAAGTTACAGCTGGCAGCGATAGAGAACGCCAGCCCGACCATAAAGGCGATATTCTGCTTCTCGAACAAAATCCCCAGGGCAATAGCAACCAGGCCCAATACCACGACGGTGACCTTTGAGACCTTCAGCTCGTCACGCTCGGTCGCCTTGCCGTTTTTCATCACGCTGGCGTACAGATCGTGGGAAACCGCCGAGGCACCGGCCAGCGTCAGGCCTGCAACGACCGCCAGAATGGTGGCGAAGGCCACCGCCGAGATAAAGCCGAGGAAGAAGTTGCCGCCAACGGCATTGGCCAGGTGCACCGCCGCCATATTGGTGCCGCCCAGCAGCGCGCCGGTGGCGTCTTTGAACGCCGGATTGGCGCTGACCAGCAAGATGGCGCCGAAGCCGATGATAAAGGTCAGAATATAGAAGTAACCGATAAAGCCGGTGGCGTAGAACACGCTCTTGCGCGCTTCCTTGGCGTCACTCACGGTGAAGAAACGCATCAGGATGTGCGGCAGACCGGCGGTGCCGAACATCAGCGCCAGGCCAAGCGACAGCGCGGAAATCGGATCGGAGACCAGACCACCGGGGCTCATGATGGCGATGCCTTTCGGGTGCACCTTCACCGCTTCGGCAAACAGGGTATTGAAGTCGAAGTTAACCGACTTCATCACCATCAGCGCCATAAAGCTGGCCCCTGCCAGCAGCAGCACCGCCTTGATGATCTGCACCCAGGTGGTGGCCAGCATGCCGCCGAACAGCACGTACAGCACCATCAGGATGCCGACCAGGATCACCGCCACATGGTAGTTGAGTCCGAACAGCAGCTGGATTAGCTTGCCGGCACCGACCATCTGCGCGATCAAATACAGCGCCACCACTACCAACGAGCCGCAGGCCGACAGGGTACGAATCGGTTTCTGCTGCAGACGGTAAGAGGCGACATCAGCAAAGGTATAACGGCCGAGGTTGCGCAAGCGCTCTGCGATCAGGAACAGAATGATCGGCCAGCCAATGAGGAAGCCGATGGAGTAGATCAGGCCGTCATAGCCCGAGGTGTAGACCAAGGCGGAGATACCGAGGAACGAGGCGGCGGACATGAAGTCACCGGCGATCGCCAGCCCGTTTTGCAGGCCGGTGATGCGCCCGCCCGCGGTGTAGTAGTCCTGACGGGAACGGGTGCGTTTGGAAGCCCAGTAGGTGATGTACAGGGTGGCGCCGACAAACAGGATAAACATCACGATCGCCTGGATGTTCAGCGGCTGACGCTGCACTTCGCCACCAATGGCGTCGGCCCAGGCCAGGCCTGGCAGCAACAGCAGCGCGGCGGCGGACAATAAGCGCTTCATTGTTTCACCTCACGCAGAATTTCTGCGGTGAGACGATCGAACTCGCCGTTGGCGCGAAACACGTAGATCCCGGTCAAGACGAAAGAGATCACGATCAGCCCGACGCCGACCGGGATCCCGCGGGTGATGGTTGATCCGGCGGCGATCGGCGTGCCAAGCCATTGCGGATCGAAGGCGATCAACAGAATAAAGCCGACGTACAGCGCCAGCGTAATCAGTGAAAGCAGCCAGGCGAACCGGCCGCGTTTTCTCACCAGCTCTTTAAAGCGCGGGTTTTCTTCAATCCCTTGATAAATGGTGTCATTCATCAGAGTGTCTCCAGTCGGTATTGAGAGAGTACGCCGCGCCAGGGCCGCTCAACGGTGCGTGATCCGGATTGAGCGGCCTGAAGCGGCATAAATTATGACGGCACTTTCATTGATTGTTTTTCTTCCAACAGCTTGTCGACGACGGCCGGATCCGCCAGCGTAGAGGTATCCCCCAGGTTGCTGGTGTCGCCGGCGGCAATTTTGCGCAGGATACGCCGCATGATCTTGCCGGAGCGCGTTTTGGGCAGCGAATCTGTCCAGTGCAGTACGTCCGGCGTGGCGATCGGCCCTATCTCTTTGCGCACCCAGTTGCGCACTTCGGTATAGAGCTCCGGCGTCGGTTCTTCGCCGTGGTTCAGCGTGATGTAGGCGTAGATCGCCTGGCCTTTGATGTTATGAGGAATGCCGACCACTGCCGCTTCGGCGATTTTCGGGTGCGATACCAGCGCGGACTCAATCTCGGCGGTGCCCAGACGGTGGCCGGAGACGTTCAGCACGTCATCGACGCGGCCGGTGATCCAGTAGTAACCGTCTTCGTCGCGGCGTGCGCCGTCACCGCTGAAGTACATGCCTTTGAAAGTCGAGAAGTAGGTTTGCTCGAAGCGGTCATGATCGCCGAACAGGGTACGCGCCTGGCCCGGCCAGGAATCGACGATCACCAGGTTGCCTTCGCAGGCGCCTTCCTGCGGTGTGCCGACGTTATCGACCAATGCCGGCTGTACGCCGAAGAAAGGCCGCGTAGCAGACCCGGCTTTCAGCTCGGTGGCGCCAGGCAGCGGGGTAATCATGAAGCCGCCGGTTTCGGTTTGCCACCAGGTGTCGACGATCGGGCACTTTGCATTGCCTATCTTGTTGTAGTACCACTCCCAGGCTTCCGGGTTGATCGGCTCGCCGACCGAGCCCATGATACGCAGCGAATCGCGTCGTGTGCCCTCGATCGCCTTGTCGCCTTCGGCCATCAGGGCGCGAATGGCGGTCGGTGCGGTATACAGAATGTTGACCTGGTGCTTGTCGATCACTTGCGACAGGCGATTAACGCCCGGATAGTTAGGCACGCCTTCGAACATCAGCGTGGTGGCGCCGCAGGCCAGCGGGCCGTACAGCAGATAGCTGTGGCCGGTGACCCAGCCCACGTCGGCGGTGCACCAATAAATGTCGCCGTCGTGGTAGTCGAACACATACTTAAAGGTCATCGCGGCGTAGACCAGGTAGCCGCCGGTGGTGTGCAGTACGCCTTTCGGTTTGCCGGTCGAGCCGGAGGTGTACAGGATAAACAGCGGATCTTCGGCGTTCACTTCTGCCGGCGGGCAGTCGGCGGAGACGCCCTGGGTCAGCTCATGCCACCACAGATCGCGCCCTTCCTGCCAGTAGCCCGGTTTCCCGGTGCGTTGGAACACCACGACGTTGGCCACGCTGACTACGCCGGGATTTTTCAGCGCATCGTCGACGTTCTTTTTCAGCGGCACGGCACGGCCGGCGCGCAGGCCTTCATCGGCGGTGATCACCAGCCTAGCGTTGGAGTCGATAATGCGTCCGGCGACCGCTTCCGGTGAGAAGCCGCCGAAGATCACCGAATGTACGGCGCCGATACGCGCGCAGGCCAGCATCGCGACCGCCGCTTCCGGCACCATCGGCATATAGATAGCCACCACGTCGCCTTTTTTCACGCCGAGCTTTTTCAGCACGTTGGCGAACTGGCAGACGTCATGGTGCAGCTGTTTGTAAGTCACGTTCTTGGATTGGGTCGGGTCGTCGCCTTCCCAGATAATGGCGGTCTGGTCGCCGCGCTCGGCCAAATGACGATCCAGACAGTTGGCCGCCAGGTTCAACGTGCCGTCTTCAAACCAACGGATGCTGACGTGGCCCGGATCGAACGAGGTGTTTTTGACTTTGGTATAGGGTTTGATCCAGTCCAGGATTTTGCCATGCTCACCCCAGAAAGCCTCTGGGTCTTGAACCGACTGTTGATAATACTGTTGGTATTGTGCCGGATTAATCAGGGCGCGTTCTGCAATTGCAGAAGGAATAGCGTGTTTATGCAGTTGGCTCATAGCTTTTCTCCTTGAAGTTGTTAATGATATGTCAACTGAAGGTTAAGTATAGTTTGCTACGATTCTTTGTTTCTTTTTTGCGCGGCAGATCACGCAACAAAGATATTGATTTGTAATCGTTCTGTCGCATTTGCAGGGCATATCTATCTATTTGGCGCTTAAATCCTCATAAACCCACGTTTTTAACCAAAAACACTTATCTAAAGAACAAAAAAGAATAAAAAAAGGCGAGGGTATTTGCCTCGCGCTTAATAAGGATGGGAGAGACCAGCATTATTTCGCGCTATAAATCTTTTTTGATTATTTTTCGCTATTAATATTCGAAGTTGGTATTAACGCGATATAACGATGGACGGCACATCGTGAAATAACGTTCTATTAATGCTTCATACCTGATGAAAAATCGGGAAATACCCTATGGCATTCATCCTGCGGTATCGTTCGATTTTTAATCTAAATATAAAATGGCGCTGCATTTATGGGTGAAAATGTCACTCGGCCAATTCCCATTTATTTGACTTTTGAGTAACAAAATATAAACATTCGGTGCGGACTAAATATGCAGAATGGACGAAAAATAACGCATTTTAATCGCGTTCAAAAAAACGTCACCGGCGCGGTTATGTGCTTCATTATCTGAAAAATTATGTTTTTAATAACAAGCAATTATGCCATTTGAAATAGTTACGCGAAATTTTTGTGATTCGATTCAGCGCTCAACCCTGACAAATCAAGGCTTGCAGAGCATGCCGCCCGGATGATACAGATTTATACTGCGTCGCACCCAGGGCAGGTGAACGCTTCCACTGAATTAACATAAGCCTGTAATAAATGATTAAGTATTCTTTTCGCCGTGTTGCGACTTTGTACGGCGCAAAGAGTCTTTGAGGACTTTTTGGGTATGAAAAGTGTAAAAATTAGCCTGGCTTGGCAAATCCTGATCGCGTTGGTACTGGGTATTATTGTTGGCGCGGTATTGCACAACCAGACAGAATCTCGTGAGTGGCTGGTCAGCAATATTCTCAGCCCGGCGGGTGATATCTTTATTCGTCTGATCAAGATGATTGTGGTGCCGATCGTTATTTCCACGCTGATCGTCGGTATTGCCGGCGTGGGGGATGCGAAAAAGCTGGGCCGCATCGGATTGAAAACCATTATTTACTTCGAAGTGATCACCACGATCGCCATCGTGGTGGGGTTGACGCTGGCCAACGTATTCCAACCCGGCCACGGCATCGACATGTCGACGTTGACCACGGTGGACATTTCGCAGTATGAGAAAACCACCGAACAGGTGCAAAGCGGTTCGCACAGTCTGGTGGCGACCATTCTGTCGCTGATCCCATCGAACGTCTTCTCGTCGATGGCCAAGGGCGACATGCTGCCGATTATCTTCTTCTCGGTGCTGTTCGGTCTGGGGCTGTCGTCGTTGCCGAAAGAGACCAAAGAGCCGTTGCTGAAGGTGTTCAAGGCGGTGTCCGAGAGCATGTTCAAAGTCACCCACATGATCATGCGCTATGCGCCGATCGGGGTATTCGGTCTGATTTCGGTCACGGTAGCCAACTTCGGTTTCGCTTCGCTGCTGCCGCTGGCCAAGCTGGTGCTGCTGGTATACTTCGCCATCGCGTTCTTCGCCCTGGTGGTGCTGGGGGCGGTCGCCCGGCTGTGCAATCTGCGCATCTGGACGCTGATCCGCATCCTGAAAGACGAACTGATCCTGGCTTATTCCACCGCCAGCTCGGAAACGGTGCTGCCGCGCATCATCGAAAAGATGGAGGCTTACGGCGCGCCCAAGTCGATCACTAGCTTCGTGGTGCCGACTGGCTACTCCTTTAACCTGGATGGCTCGACGCTGTACCAGAGCATCGCCGCTATCTTTATCGCCCAGCTGTACGGCATCGAACTGTCGTTGGGGCAGGAGATCGTGCTGGTGCTGACGCTGATGGTAACCTCGAAAGGGATCGCCGGCGTGCCGGGGGTCTCGTTCGTGGTGCTGCTGGCGACGTTGGGCAGCGTCGGCATCCCGCTGGAAGGCCTGGCGTTCATCGCCGGCGTGGACCGTATCCTGGATATGGCGCGTACCGCGCTGAACGTGGTGGGCAACGCGCTGGCGGTACTGGTGATCGCCAAGTGGGAGCACCAGTTCGATCGCAAGAAGGCGCTGGCTTACGAAACGGAGTTTCTGGCGCAGAAGGTGAAGCCGGCCAACCAGGCCTAATCACGAGTATCGCCGACGTTAAAAACGCCCCAGGCAGTTGTGCCGGGGCGTTTTGTTTTTATGGCCCTTCAACCTGCCACTTTCTTTTCTCTGCCCAACTGCGCGACTTGCATCCCCGCTTAACAAAATCTAAAGTGTTACCAAATTAATAGAAATGATAATAGATGTTATTATCATTTTCATTTGATGATGTATGGAGACACGCAAAAGCCGTTGAACGGCGGGGTTACGCCCGCTCGACGTCTTTATTCGGGCTTATCAAAGGTAGGTAACATGTCGGACACCGCTTTGGCCTCTGAATGGTTGCCGCTGGCGCCAGCGCAGCTTGATTTCTGGGAAGAACACACCTTGCACCCTGGGCAGACTCTGTCCACCGTCGCACATTGCACCGAACTGTGCGGCGCGGTAGAGGAAGAGACGCTCTGCCGGGCGATCGCCACCACTCTCGCCGAGACGCAGGCGTTTGCCTTGCGCTTTGGTGAGCGGCATGGCGACTCTCCCCCGCTGTTACGTTACGATCCACAGCGCACGCCGCCATTGCAACGCATCGATCTGCAAACGCACGACGATCCCTGGCAGGCGGCGCAAAACCTGATGCGCGAAGATATCGCGCAGCGCCGGGCGCTGCACAGCGAACCGTTAGCCGCAGCCTGGCTGCTCAAGCTGGGGCCGGAGCGCTACCTCTGGTACGTGCGTGCGCACCATATTCTGGTTGATGGCTTCGGCATGGCCCTGATCGAACACCGCTGCGCCGCGTTATATGCGCACTATCTGGGTGAGGGCAGCGCAGGTATGCCTCTGGGCGCCTTCGACGTCTTTCAACAGGCCGAGCTGGCCTACGCTGATTCTGAGCGATGCGAGCGCGATCGGCGCTTTTGGCAGACCTATCTGCCGCCGTCGCAGGTGCTGCCGACGGTGCGCAAGGGCGGTGAGGCCTATGGCGTACGGCGTCTGAGCACCCACCACCGGCTGCCGGCGGCGGTGTCGCACTCTCTGGCGCAGTTGGCGGAGCGTAGCGGCATCAATTGGCCCGACTTGCTGGTGGCGCTGTCGGCGGCCTGGCTGTTTCAGGTGATGCCGCGCTGTGCCCGGCAAGGCGATACGCTGCCGATGTGGATGCCGGCGATGAATCGCCGTGGGCAGGCAGCCACTAACGTGCCTTCGCTGGCGGTCAACACGCTGCCGCTGCTGGTGTCACCGCCGCAAGCGGAGACGCTGGGGAGCTTTCTCACCACGCTGACGCAGCAGCTGCGGGAGCTGCGCAGCCACGCCGGCTACCGTCTGCGCCAATTGGCCGCCGATCGCGGTGTGGATCCGGGCTCGCGCTTCTTTATTTCCCCCTTCATCAACGTGCAACCCTTCGATGCGCCTCGTTTTACTGGCTGTCGCGGTACCCGCAGCGTATTGGCCGGCGGCTCGGGCGACGGTTTTAACCTGACGTATCGCGGCCGCACCGACGCCCGCGATCTGCAGGTGGATATCGATATTTATCTGGAACAGTTCCCGACGGAGGATGCGTTGGACTATGGCGAGGCGCTGCAAGAATTTCTGTTGCGTGCGCTGCAGCAGGAAGCCTGGGAGCAACCGCTGGCGGCCCTGACGGCGTTACCCGCCTGAGAAAATGCGGGCGGGGGATGTCCCCGCCCGAGTGGTATGGTTTCAGCTGGCCAGCAACGCCGCCACTTCGCGTGCGTTCTTGCATGGCAAGAGCGCACTGCTTACCAGACGGGTGCCGAAAGCGTCATTGAGGCGTGCCGTCACCTGTTTGATATGCGGCAGCTTCAGTCCCATGGCGATAAACGCCGTCTCTTCCCCCCAGTCCGGGCGCGGCGTTACGCCAATCGCCTGCCAGTAAATGGTCAGGATCTCGGCGCTGCGCGCCACCGGTGCGTTCGGCGGCGGGGCCGCGCAGGCGTTCAACGCCGGCGCGGTTTGCTGGTGGCTCAGGTCGGCGCGGATGCGATGGCGATCGGTTTTACCGTTGGCGGACAGCGGCAGCGCCTCGGCATGGATAAAGCGCGTGGGGATATGGGTACAGGGCAGATAGCCGGTGGCGAAGGCGCGGATCTCGGACAGCGGCAGCGGCTTGCCGTCGCGGGTCAGATACAGGGCGCCGAGCGCTGCCTCGTTGTTCTCTCCGCTGGGATAATCCACCACTACCATATCCAGGATCGCCGGATGGCGGCGCAGCACGTCTTCGATTTCCGGCAGCGAGACGCGCACGCCGCGGATCTTCACATAGCCGTTCACCCGGGTGGCGAACATGATGTTGCCGTCCGCACGGTAATAGCCCTGATCGCCGGTGCGGAAAGCGCGCAGCGGTTGCCCGTCCGGTCCTTCGAGGGTAACGAAATCGTGCTGCTTCAGCTCCCCCTGCTCCAGATAGCCTAACGCCAGGTTCACCCCGGCGGTGTGAATGCGGCCGACCACGCCGGCCGGGCAGTGGCTGCCGTCGTCATGGCAGATAAAGTAGCGGTTAGCCGGCAGCGGGCGGCCGTAAGGCACGGTGCCGCTCTCCTGTGGGGCGATCGGGTGCCAGATGCTCCAGATGGTGGTTTCGGTCGGCCCGCCGAGTGAGAACAGCGCGAGATCCTGGCTCAGGGTACGCAGGGTTTGTACCGTCGCCGGCTTGATATAGTCGCCGCCTTGCGCCACCAGGCGCAGCGAGCGCAGGCTGTCGGCCGTTTTGCAGGTGAGCAGCATCTCCAGAATGGCGGGTACCGAACACCACAGGGTGACCCGATGTTTTTTCACCAGTTGGTTCCAGCTGATGGCATCCTTTTCCTGATGTGGCGCCGGCAGCACCAGCGTGGCGCCGGCGCACAGCGAACCGAACAGATCGAACATCGACATGTCATGGTGCGGCGGCGTAACGGAAATGAAGACATCGTCGGCGGTGACTCTCCAGCGCTGTTGGGTTTGGTGCACGACGTTGGCGGTGGCGCGGTTGTTAAGCACCACGCATTTAGGCTTACCGGTGGTGCCGGAGGTATACAGGTAGTAGCTCGCGGCCTGGCTGGCGCTGCGTTCAACCAGCGTCCGTTCATCCGGCAGCGCGGGTGCGCGATCCGCCTGCGCCAGCAGGGTCGCCGGCGTCACGCCGATCGGCGTTTCGAGATCGCCGCCGTGCACTACCAGCGTCGGCCGGCAATTCTCCAGCAGGTAGGCGGTGCGTTCCGGCGGCGAGTTGATATCGATAGGCACCCAGATCACGCCCTGCAGGGCGCAGGCGAGGCTGAAGATGATCTGTTCCGGGCTGCGCGGCAGATACAGTGCCACCACGTTGCCCGGCTGCACGCCGCGGCTCTGCAGGTTGGCGATCGCCGTGGCGATCCGCTGGCCCAGCTCGCGGTAGGTTAGCGTCTGCTCGCCGCAGATCAGCGCATTGCCGCCGTCTTGCGCGCCGAACAGCCGCTCGGCCAGCTGCGCCAGATAAGGATAAGGCGCGTAATTCGCTTCGCTGTCGTTGTGGCGGTAATGCGCCAGATCGATGAAGTCGCGCGGCGCGATCGCCAGGTCGGCCCGTTGGCAACTGTGCAGGATGCGTCGCTGCAACGCCGCCAGCATCGCTTCTACCTGTTCGCCATGCAGCGCCTGCTCGGCGTAGTCCACGCACAGCTGCAGATTTTTTTCGCTGTCCAACGTCAGGCGGATATCGATGGCGACCTGCGGCGTTTGGGTCAGGCCGTCGTGAAAGCGCACCGGCGCCTCGGCTGGCAGCGTTTCCCAACCCAGGCAATTGGTCAGGATCACCGGCAGCGCCGGGCCGCCCTGGCTTTGGCCGAGCAACTGCCGCGCCAGATCGACGCCGGAAAACGCCAGGTGATCGAGCGCGCCGAGCACGTCGTCCTGCAAGGCTTGCGCGCGCTGGATAAAGTCTTCGCCGTAGCGCGAATAGCGCACCGCCACGAAGCTGGAGGCGTTGCCCAGGGCGCCGTCGGCGGCGGGGAACGCCACCGGCACCCCGACGCACAGCTCGCCGTCGGTGGTCCAGTGGGCCAGCGTATCGAGGATCAGCGCCGACAGCAGGCTGTTGCGCAGCAGCGCATGCGGCGATCCCAGACGGCCAAGCTGTTTAACCGTGTCGTGCGGCAACGTCAGGCTGGCGCGGCGATAGCGTGATGAGGTGAGATTGGCGAGCGGGGCGCGCCACGGCAACGCCGACGGGGTGGTGACATCCTGCAGCTTTTCGCGCCAGTAGGCGGCATCGGCCTGGCGTTGCGCCGCCGATGCGGCGGGGGGCGGCAAGGCGGCGGCGGTCGGCGCCAGAGGGCGATCGTCGAACAGGCGCGCGATCACGGTGGAGATCCCCTGGCCGTCTAAGATCAAGGCATCGAAGCTGGTAAAGATCAGCGTATCGTACGGCGATCCCGTCGGATCCTGCTGTTCGGCAAGTTGGATCACGGCGATGCGCCACAGCGGTTGGCTCGGATCGTGGCGCTGGTGGGAGTAACGCGCGCGCAGTTGTTCGACCTGGCGCTGCGCCGCTTCACCATCAAGGGCGCGCAGATCGTGGCGATCCAGATGCAGCGTGGTTTCCGGGCGTACGTGCTGCGTGCCGCGCGGCACATCGATGCAGGTGCGCAGTGCCGGGTAGTGTTGAACCAGCTCGGTCAGGCGCGCTTCAAGGCGCGGTACGTCCAGCTGCCGGGCGCGATATTCGCGAAAGTCGTGCATCGCCACGCCGCCCAGCGGCCATCGATCGCTGCGGCCCAGAAGATAGGCCTGCTGCAGTGCGGTTAATGGTGTCTCCATGGTACTTCCCTATAGTCGCTAACCGATTAAATCTCAGTGCTGCGGCGCCAGCGAGGCGAGCAGCGTTTTCGCATTCCGTCCTGCCTCGGGCGAGCGTTGGCAGATCAATGCCGCCAGCGCCGCCGGAGAGGGATGCGCCGCCAGATCCTGCGCCGTCAGCGCCGCCGCCAGATATTTGTTGAGCACCGTCAGCAGCGCGTTCACCCCAGCATCCGGCAGGGCCAAGCGGTGGATATCGTCGTGGTCGTGCAAGCTAGCCTCGGGAGCCACCCGCGCCAGCAGCCGGTGCAGCACCTGGCGCACCGGTGCCTGCTGCGCCAGCGCGTCGGGTGTGCATTGCGCCAACAGCTGTGACAGCGGGCGATCGAACGCCTCCGTTTGCCGTGCGGCCAGGTGCAGCAGCGCACGATAACAGGCCAGCAGGCGCGGCAGCGCGTGCTCGGGGAATGCGTCCAGCCGCACGTCCCAGTTAATCAGAATGCCGTCGTCGACGTGGGCGACCTGCGCATCCAGCGCAACCTGCGGTCCTTGAGAGATGACCCAGCCGAGACGGCCGAAGGTGTCGGTGACCCGTTCGGAAAACAGCGTCTTGCCGCGGATGCCGAAACCAGCGGTAAACACCACCGGCGAAGGCTGCAGGCTGCCGTGCAGGCGCGACAGATCGCGCATCACGCTCACGCCGGGGTAATCCGCATGTTCGATAAGCTCTGCCAGCTGTGCCATCAGGCGCCGGCAGAAAGCGCTCAGGTTTTCCGTCGGGTTCAGCTCCACGCCGAGCAGCACCAGGTTAGAGAAATCGCCGATAAGACGATGCGCGTCCTCCCGTTCGCTTTCGCGGTGGAACAGCGGCACGTTGAGCCGGAAGCGCGTCATATTCCAACCCTGGCCGACGGCCAGTGCGAACAGCGCTAAAAACAGCGTAGAGAGAGAGGTGTGGTGCCGCTTGGCGACATTCTCCAGCGCGCGGCTTTCTTCTGCATTCAGCTGTACGGCCAGGCGATCGCTGCGGCAGCGGTCCGGCGTGCGCAGCAGGCGCGGCGCCGGGGGCACCTGCGCCAGGCGTTCACGCCACCAACGCTGGCCGCGTTCGCGCCGCTGGCGTAGCGCCTCGTCGGCGTCGCGTCGTTCGAGGTGATCAAAGTAGGCCGCTGGTGCGTCATCGGAGGGGGGCGGCGGACACCGGTGATAAAACGCCGTCAGATCCTCCATCAACAGGCGAAAGCTCATGGCATCGCCGGCGATCATGTCGAGATCGACATGCAGGCGGCTGCGCCCTTCCGGCAACAGGCTCAGGCTGATATCGCAGGGCACGCCCTGTTCCAGCGGCAGCAGCTGGGTGCTTTTTGCCTGGCGTTTGGCGGCGAGCGCGGCTGCCAGCGTTGCTTCATCGGCGTGCTGCCAATCGTCGAGATGCAAGGCGTGCCGAGGGCCGGGAGGCGCGATCGTCTGCCGGCCATCGTCGGTAATGCGCAGACGTAACAGCGGATGGTGCAGGTACAGCGCCTCGACGGCCTGGCGCAGCCGAGCGGTATCCAGCTCGCCGCCGTCGAATTCCGCATACAGGTGGGCGGCCATGCCGCCGAGGGGAGGAGCGGACTGTCGGCCTACCCAATAGGCGGCCTGCATCGTGGTCAAAGCTTTCATCGGGTATCCATTTTGATTCAGCCAACGAGACTGCAAGAATATATCCAAATGTTAATAGGAATGAAAATTATTATTATTTGATCCATTTGGCGATCGGGTGCTATCTATAAGGCGTTTTAGCGACGCCGGGCAGTGAGGGCATTGGGTGTGAATAATTTATCTATATTATTCTTAGCATTGAAATGATTGCTTGTTATTGCAGCGCTCGTTTTCCCTGCGAAAGTATAAGGGTTTCTGGCAGTTATCTTGTCAGGTCTCACACCTTTGTTGATAATGATTTGCATTAGAAAATGCAAAATATTATCATTCTTAACATTATTTTACGTTTTTATACAAGCTGCCGGCCGCTCCGCCGGCGGCTTAGCCGTGGACGGGGCCGCGCCCGTCCGGCCGCGAAAGGCATGGGTTTGCCGCAGGGATAAGCAACAGCAAGGCCGGGAAGGCCGCAGCGTCATGGTCTGTGTGAGTGTCGATGTAGGTTGTGTAAAAAAAAATCAAATTTTGTGCACCTCTGGGATGAAAGGAGAAGACATCTATGGGCAAGCATTTTGCGGCTCAACGGCATGAAAGCGTAGGAAACGGGGAAAAGGCGGGGTTGAAAGCCATTGGGGCGTTTTCCTCCGTATTTTTAGGGGTTTGTTCACTGGCGATCGGTAACGTCAACGCGGCGGAAACCAAGAGCAACGAAACCTACCAGGACGCGGAAACGCTGCTGGTTACCGGTGAGAAGGTCAAACGTTCCATTTTCGACACCGGCTCCAGCGTCGAAGTGTTCGACAGCAACCGCATCTCCTCTATGCCTAATGCGACACAGGTTCCCGATTTGCTGCGCATGACCCCCAACGTGGTGGATGTCGGCATCGGCAACGATCTGCCAACCGTGCGTGGCGTTGACGGCTCCGGCCCGACCACCGGTGCCGGCGCTTTCCTCAGCGGCACCAGGCCGCGCCTCAATCTGTCGTTGGACGGCCGTTCGCTGACCTATAACGAACAAGCCTACGGACCGCAATCGTTGTGGGATCTGGATCGCGTTGAAGTGTTCCGCGGCCCGCAAAGTTACATTCAGGGGCGCAACGCCATCGCCGGCGCCATCGTCATGGCCAGTAAAGACCCGACCTTCGAATGGGAAAGCGCCTTCAAGGGCGGGGCCGGCAATCAGCACTCCTCTCAACTAGCCGCCATGGCGTCCGGCCCGCTGGTGGAAGACCAGTTGGCGTTCCGTGTCAGCGTCGATCGCCAGCGTCGCCGCAGCGATGCTGACCTGCCGGCCTATGAGCCGGTGGGCGATCCGCGTGAAGTGGAGGCCACCACCGCCCGTGCCAAGCTGCTGTTCAACCCGGCCGGTTTGCGCGATCTGACCACCAAGTTGACCTTTAACCACTTTGGCAGCACCGCACCGCAGAACGAAAGCCTCAACCCGCAGCCGCATCCTGCGAGTGCGCGTCACGACATCCGTCGGCCGGTGTTCAAAAGCAATGTGAACAGCGGGATCTGGGATCTGGCCTGGGAGGCCTCCGATGGCCTGGCGTTGGAAAACCGCGTTATCTATACCGATTTCAACATTAACCGCGCCACGGCTTATCAGCTGCCGTACGCCGACATCGGCGGTAAAGAGGTGCACGTAGAACCGGTGGTACGCTTCGGCGGCGCGGACAGCCGCCTGCACGGGCTGGCGGGGCTGCGTTATTTCCACGCCAAGCAGGATGAGTTCGTCAATATCTTCGGCGGCGCGACTTTTAAAGATAAAACCGACACTAACTCGGCCTTCGCTGAGCTGACCTATGCGCTGACGCCGCAGGTGGACGTGACTGCCGCCAGCCGCCTGGAACGCGAACATCGCCAACGCAATGGCGGCAGCAAGGCGGTGCGCATCGACTTCGACGAAACCTACACGGTGTTCCTGCCGAAACTGGACGTGGCCTGGAAACCGACGGACACCCAAACCTACGGTGCCAAGATCGCTCGCGGTTATAACGCTGGCGGTGCAGGCATTACTCTCAGCAGCCCGATCGTCAGTTACACCTACGGTTCCGAGTATGTCTGGAACTATGAGTTGTACACCCGCCATCACCTGAAAGACGCCAACGTGGTGCTGACCAGCAACGTGTTCTACAACGATTACAAAGACATGCAGCTGCCTTATTACCTGGGTGAAAATTCCAGCGTGATCCGCAACGCCGACAAGGTGGAAACCTACGGCGCGGAAATCGGCGCCACCTGGCAGCCGCGTTGGGACTTCGAGCTGTTCGGTAACGTTGGCCTGCTGAAAACCAAGATCAAAAAGTTCTCGGGCAGCGGCGTGGAAGGGCATGAATTGGGACGCGCGCCGGCTTACACCGCCAACATGGGCGCCAAATATCAGTTCCTGAAAGGGTGGGAAGTGAGTACTAACGTGGCGTTCTCGGACTCCTATTACTCGGCGTATGACAACGATTCGCGCGGGCGTATAGGTTCTTACTGGTCGGCTAACGCCCAGCTGGCCTACACCTTCGCCTATGGGCGCGCCACGCTGTTTGCGCAAAACCTGTTCGACTCCGAGCGTCGCATCATGGTTGGCGGCAACGATATCTACACCGCGACGCAGCAGCGCCCGCGCATGGTCGGCGCGGCGGTTGAGCTGAATTTCTAACGCTATCGCGATGATGGGGGGACGAATGTCCCCCGTTTTATGCGCTATCCCGGCACGGCCGGGCAAAGGAGATAACGCAGTGATCGGTGATTTTGACAGCATTCTGAGCGATGAAGAGGCCCAGCGGCTGGAGAGCGCGTTTCAGGCGCTGGGCGCGGCGTCGGCGAACGGCGATCGGCCGGTGAGCGAAGCCGAAGAGCGGGCATGGTTTGCCCATCTGCAGCAGGGTGACGCACGCGGGCAGCGGGCGATGGCCTGGCGCCTGACGGGAGAGGTGGATATCGCCCAACTGACGGCGGCGCTGCAAGCGCTGGTGCGGGAAACGCCGGGCGTGAACGTGCGTTACGTTTTTGATGACGAAAACGGTTTGGTTAAACGCGCTGCCGATTCGGCGCCGTTGCCGGTGAGCCTGCGTCAGGTGGCTGATGAACAACACGCCATTTGTCGTCTGCTGCAAGTGCAGGCGGCGCCATTTGAACTGGAAAGCGAAGCGCCGCTGCGCTGCCTGCTGTTGCTCACGCCTGCCGATGACGTGATTTTGGGCGTGGTATTGCATGACATCCTGGCGGAAGCGCTGCCGTGGCGCCATCTGCCGGCGATGCTGTCCGCCCGCTATAACGGAGATGCGATGCCTCTGCCTTTCGCGGCGGCGCCGGTCGAGCTGCCGGAAATCCCTGCGCCACAGCTGCCCTGGGCGCGCCAGGCGGTCTCGCTGCAGGATTACCGCAGCCCGGCGCAGCGTACTGAAGCCTTGCCGCCGGTGGGCGCGCGCGTGGTCACACGCATTGATCGCTCGCTGTTGCCCGCCAACGACACGCCGCGGGCCTTGCTGGCGGCGGTGGCGGCACGGTTTGCCGAGTTCGTCGCCGCGCAGGCCGGCGGCCAAGCGGTGCAGCTGTGCGTGCCGGCCGCAGAAACGGCAGAGTGCGTCGGTCTGGAGCTGGGCCTGACGGCGGCGCCGCTGATGCGCCTGACCGTGCAGCATGGCGAGGGCGACGTCGGGCAGCGGCTGCTGGCGCAGGCCGTGGCTGAACAGCCGGATCCGCAGCGGGCGCAGTTGCTGGTGGCCTGGCGTGACGATCTGGCCGCAGAGTGGCGGCTGGAAGGCGTTCACGCCGAACGCCTGTTGCTGCCGCCGCTGCATACGCCGTTTGAACTGGCGCTGCTATTGGGCTTGCCCGAAGCGGAAGCGTTAACGCTGGAGCTGGTCACCGACCCGCGCCTGTCTCCGCACGCGGCGCCTTTCCTGCTGGAGCAGTTCAGCGCGTTCCTGGCCGGGCAGCGAATTGCCGTCGCATTGCCGGTGGCTGAGGCCGTTTCCCCGGCGATGGCCGCGCCGGCGGCGAACGGCGACGCCGACGAAAGCGTTGCGCCGCTGATTTTGCAGGAGTTCCGTGAGGCGCTGGTGGCGCCGGAAATGACCCTGGATGAAGACTTCTTCGATCGCGGCGGCCATTCGCTGGTCGCTACCCGGGTGATCGGCCGCTTGCTGAGCCTGCATCAGATCGAAATCAACATTAACGATCTGTTCAGTCATCCGACGGCGCGCGGGTTGGCGGGCTACGCCAAACGCCTGAACGTTGCGCAGCCGAATGCCGCGCTAGCGATCGCCGACGATCATGAGGGGGCGCAGGCGCCGCTGTCGCTGGCGCAGGAATCGCTGTGGAAGGTGTATGAAGCCTTCGGCCATGACGAGATTTTCAACCTGCCGTTCTCTCTTCGCTTCTTCGATGCGGTAGACGAAACGGCGCTGCACCAGGCGTTTATCGACGTCATGACTCGCCATACCGTGCTGCGTTCACGCTTCGTCGAGCAGCAGGGGGAGGTGGTGCAGGTGGTGGTGCCGGCCGCAGAATTGCCGGATTATCAGTGGTTCCGCTTCTCTCACGAGACGCCGGCGGGTAATGCCGCCGCCCTGTTGGCCGACGCCGGCCAGCACCGGTTCGATCTGGCCACCGAGCTGCCGCTGCGCGCCACGCTGCTGCGCGATGCGGACAACGGCCAACAGCTGCTGTCGTTGCTGTTCCACCATGTGGTGCTGGATGAATGGTCGCTCAACCTGATGATGGACGAGCTGGGCGTCGCCTATCGCCATCGCGTCGTCGGCCAGGCGCCGCAGTGGAGCGGGCAGCCGCCGCAGTTCCACACTTTCGCCCGGCAGCAGCGGGCCTCCGGGGTGCAGCAGCAACATCTGGACTACTGGCTCGATGCGCTGCGCGGCGCGCCGGTCGGCCAGCCGATCTTCCGGCAAGAAGCATCCACCCATCCGGCGGTGCCGGCACCGGCGGACGTCAACGGCGGCTGGCTGGAGTTCGAGGTCGATCCTGCCGTGGCGGAAGGCCTGTATCAGCTTGCCCGCCGCAACAACGCGTCGCTGTTCAACGTGGTGTATGCCGGGATTACCTCGGCGCTGCGTCTGCTGGGCGGCCCGGCGGATCTGCTGGTGGGCACCTCGACTTCCGGCCGTAACGACGCCGAGTTCTTCGATACCGTCGGCTATTTCACCACCGTGGTGGTGCACCGCGTGCGCTTTGATGAAGGGCTGACGGTGGCCGGGTTGGTCAGCCAGGTGAAAAACACCATCAATGGCTCGCTGCCGTACACCGACATTCCGATCGATCTGGTGGAAGAAGGGCTGTTCGGCGTGGACGCCGACCGCAAGAACCACATGTTCGAAGTGTTCATCCAGATCCACAGCCGCATCAAGCTGAACGGCGAGTTCCGGCTGCAGGACGGCAGCACGATCGCCTACCGTCAGGTGGAGCCGGAGAAAGCCGAATCGTTGCTCGGCCTGCAGTTTGAGGTGATGGAAGACGATCTGGCCGGGAAGAAATCCCTGCGGGTGATGATGACCTACCGTCAGGACCACTACAGCCGGGAGCAGGCCAATCTGATCGCCGATGGCGTTCAGCACGTCTTTACCCAGTTTGCGCAGCACATCGCTGGCGATATCGCTCTGGCGGCGCTGCCGCCCGGGCCGCAGGCATGACGTTGTTTCACTCTAACCGAAAGCATGATTTTCAAGGAGATAAAAGGATGTCTGGAACCCTAGCAACCCCGCGCGCGCTACTGTCGCTGCTGGTGGCGGCCTCTCTGGTGGTCGCCGGCGCCGCGCAGGCGGACGATGTCGGCATCAAACCGCAGGACATCAAGCGCGAGGCGCTATCGTCGACGGTGGTGGAGATGGCCTACAGCACCTCGCAACAGGCGCTGTTCGTCAGCGCGCCGGACTGGAAGGAAGAGGCGCGCTCCCGCGTGCTGCGGCTGGATCCCAACACCCTGGCGATCAAGGCAGAGATCCCACTGCAGGTGAAAGGCTTCGGCGTGGCGCTGAACGACGCGGGCAATCGCCTGTACCTGACGCAGGCCTTCAACGGCGAAGTCGGGGTGGTGGACACCACTACCAACCACGCGCTGGGCAGCATCAAGCTGCTGGACAAAGCGGTGCTGGAGCAGGCTTACAAGCAGGCGGGCATCAGCGGCAAGCGCCTGGACTTCCTGTTGGCGGAGCTGAAGAAATTCAAAATCACCGAGGACTACCTGTACCGCCTCCGCGAGCTCAAGTATGACGCGCAAAGCGGCCGTCTGTTCCTGCCGGGCCTGGGCTTTGGCGTCGACAGCGTGCTGTACGTGGTCGATACCAAAGCCGGCAAGCTGGAGAAAGTGATCCCGGGCTTCGGCTACAACGCGGTGGGCATCACGCTGGATGAGAAGGGCCGTCGGGTATTCGTCTCCAACATGCAGGGGCAGGTGATCACCCTGAACGCCGACACGCTGGCGATCACCGCCACGCACGAAGTGCAGGCCGATCAGCTGCTGAACCTGGTGTATGACCCGGCGAGCAATCGCCTGCTGGGCGTCGATCAGGGTATCGATCGCGACGACTACCGCAACCATCATCTGGGGCACGACTACGTGAAGCGCAGCAGCGGCCACCGGGTGTTTGCGCTGGATGCGGACAGCGGCAAGGTGCTGGCCAGCGAGCTGACGGATGAGGTGCCGATCGGCCTGCTGCTCGACGAACGCAGCCAGCGGCTGTATGTCGCCAACCGCAAAGGCGTGCGCGTGGATCATGGCGCCGGGACGCTGACGGTGTTCGACGCCAAGACGCTCAAGCGCCTGCAAACCGTAGACCTGCCGCCGCACCCTAACAGCCTGGCGTTGGATCCGAAAGGTGACGCGCTGTTTGTGACGGTGAAAAACGACGGCGCTTCCACCAAGGCCGGCAAGCCGGAAAGCGTGGTGCGCATTCAGCTGCACACCAGGTAACGAGAGAGCGAAAGTAAAAAGGGGCGCCGCGGCGCCCCTTTTTCGTTGGGTCATGTCATCAGAAGTGGGTGTTGATGCTCATGTAGTAGGTACGGCCCGGTTCGTTGTAGGTGGCCGCGCCCGCACCGGCGATGTTGATCGCGCCGGTGTTCGGATTGCCCACGTTCTGCGCGTTGCCGGCGCGGAACTGGCGCTTGTCGAACAGGTTATCGATGCCGGCGGTGAGGCTGACGTTTTTGGTCAGATCATAGGTCGCGCTGGCGCCGACAACGGCGTAAGGGCTGACCTCATGGGTTTCGCCGCCGGTGGCCGGTTTACCCTGGTAGTTGTACTTCTTCGGCTTCTGACGGCCGTACCAGGTCAGGGTGGACTGCATCGACAGATCCTGCGTGGCCTGCCAGCTGAGGGTCGAGTTGACGGTGAACTTCGGGATCACCGACAGGTAATCGCCGGTGGTCTTGTTCTTGTTCTCGATCATGTAGGTGGCGTTGTTGCTCCAGGTGACGGTCTCGCTGACCGGCACGTTCAGCGAGCCTTCCAGCCCTTGCACCACCGCTTTCGGTACGTTCTCCCATTGGTAGACGGCTGTACCTTTACTGCTGGTGGCGATGCGAGAAGTGCCCGCTTCAATCTTGTTGTGGTAATCGTTACGGAAGTAGGTCACGCCGGCCAGCCAGCCTTCGTTATGGAACTCCAGCCCGATCTCTTTATTGACGCTGGTCTCCGCCTTCAGATCGTCGTTGCCGAGCAGGTAGCAGCCGTCGAAGGTATCACCGGTCGTACAACCTTGACCCGCGCTGTATAACACGTAGTTGCTGTTGGTCTGGAATAGATTAGGCGCTTTGTACGAACGCGCGATGCCCATCTTCAGCGTGAAGTAATCGCCCAGTTCTTGTGACAGGTTCAGCGCCGGGCTCCAGTTGCTGCCGGACTCTGAATGCAGATCGTAACGCAGGCCCGGCGTCAGCATGGTGGTGTCGGTCAGTTCAATGTTGTCTTCGGCAAACAGCGAGAAGATATGTGCGGAGGAATAAGGGTTGCGATTGCTGCTGGATACGCCTTCAATGGCTCCCCCGGTTTTAGCGCCTTCAAGCGATTGTGCGATAGAAGAGCCGTCCTTCATCCGCTGCTGGCTCCACTCGGTGCCCAGCGTGGCGGTCTGCGAAACGCCCAGCTCAAACGGCACGCTGACTTCGCTGTGCGCCAGGAAGTCGTCCAGCTTGGTGGTGCCGAACCCGGTATTGTTGACATCGAAGATGCCTTCGGTACCGCCGGCTAGCCCTTCGTTTATACGGGTGTTCCGGGTGCGTTCAAACTGAACGTAGTTGTTGGTGCTCACGCCGTTGTCCCAGGCGCCGCGGTGGGTCAGGCCGAAGATCTCTCGGTAGATACGGTTGGTTTCTTTGCCGTAGTTGCTCTGCACCAGGGCATTGGTGTTGGTGTTCTGGGTATCGCCGGCGTACAGGTTGCCCTGACGGCCATAGGCGTACTCGAACTCCAGCGACTGCAGATGGGCGAAGTCCCAGTGCAGCAAGGCGTCGATGTTTTTATCGACTACCCCTTCGCGCCCGGCCGGGACGCTGTTGGCGTAGGTACCCACGCGTTCGGACTTGTGTGATTCGTTAAGGTCCCAGGCGTCGGCCTGCGTTTTGCTGTAGCCGCCGAACAGGCGGAAGCTCAGGGAGTCGCTCAGCGGGCCGGACAGGCTGAAGTCGGTGCGCTTGGTGGCGCCTTCCTGCTTGTGCTGCGGTACGTTGAAATAGCCGTTCAGCGAGCCGTGCAGCGCATCGCCGGCCTTCTTGGTGATGATGTTGACCACGCCGCCCGCGGCGCCGTTGCCGTAGCGCGCGGCGGCAGGGCCGCGCAGCACTTCGATGCGTTCGATCATTTCCGGCGGCACCCAGGCGGTATCGCCGCGCGAGTCGCGCTCACCGCGCCAGCCCTGACGCACCGAGTTACGGCTGGAGGCCGGCTTGCCGTCGATCAGAATCAGGGTGTTTTCCGGGCCCATGCCGCGGATATCGATCTGGCGGTTGTTGCCGCGCTGGCCGCTGGTGGAGTTGCCGGTCAGGTTAACTCCGGGCATGGTGCGGATCAGTTCGCTGATGTCGCGCGCCGGCGGGCGCTTTTTGATCTCGTCGGCGGTGATGGTGGACACCCCCGGCGCCTGCAGGTTCTGCCGGGCGGCGGTCACGACGATGGTGTCTTCGCCGCGCGGCTTTTTATCCGCTGCGCCGCTGTTTTCTTCCGTGGTGGGGGTGTCGGTCTGCTGCGCGGCGTTGGCGAACGCGGACGCGCCCAATCCCAAGCCGATAAGAGTGGCTAAAGAATAACGTGATAGCTTGCTTTTCATTTGAGTGTCCTACCTTGCTGCCATCCCTCGCCGAACGGGGGGAAGGGCGGTTGTAGTTTTTGTGTAGTCGGAAATAGAAAATCGGCTGCGGCAAGGGATGCCATTGATGTATCCCCGATCCCTGTCCGTTGCGCGCAATACCAGCACGATCTCCAAGCCTTACACACTATTGCAAATGCAAATTATTATCAATAGTATTTGGCGTACAGTGCGTTCGGGCGGTGGCCGGCGATAGGGAAAAGTCGACGTTCCCGGTGCCGCCAACTACAAAATGGGTAGGCGTTGTGAATACAGAACTACAGTCAGAAAGCAGCAGATTATTGGCCAGCAGCAATGCGGGCAGTCCAGGGTGGTGGTTGACGGTGGCACGGCGCGGTACGCCATGGGTAGAACCGGCGGGTAACGGCCGCTGGCGAACCACCTTTTTCTGGCGCGATCCTCAGGGATGCGAATTGACCTCCGCCTACCGTCGCGTGTGGATTAACATTAACTGCTTGACCGACCATCACCAGCCGAATCCGCCGCAAAGCCTGCAGCGTTTGGCCGGTACCGACGTGTGGTACTGGCAGACCGAGCTGAGCGGCGCCTGGCGCGGCAGCTACTGCTTTATCCCCTGTTTTGACGAGCGGCCGCCGGCGTTCAGCGGCGACGATGCGCACGCCAACATGCACAACCTGCGCCACTGGTGGCATCAGGTGTTCGCCAGCGCCACCCCCGATCTGCTCAACCCTTATCGCTCCTGGCAAAGCGCCAGCGGCCACAGCGTCTCCGGCCTGCACATGCCGGATGCGCCGCCGCAGCCGGTATGGCGCTCGTTCGACGAGTATGAGATCGCCAGCGGGCGCTGCACGCCGCCGCTGCCGGCGCGTTTGCAGCGCCATACCTGGCGGAGCGAGCGCCTGGGCAACAGCCGCGATGTCTGGATCTACACGACCGGCGACAGTAAGCCGGCCGAGCGCCCGCTCGCGATCCTGCTCGACGGCCAGTTCTGGGCGAAGCAGATGCCGGTTTGGGAGCCGCTGATGCAGCTGACCCGCGAGGGGGCGTTGCCGGAAGCGGTGTATGTGCTGATCGACATCATTGATCTGCCGCACCGGGCGCGAGAATTAACCTGCAAGGACGATTTCTGGCTGGCGGTGCAGGAAGAATTGATGCCGCAGCTGGCCGACTGGGCGCCGCACAGCGACAAACCGGCCGACACGGTGGTGGCGGGGCAAAGCTTTGGCGGCCTGGCTTCCCTGTATGCCGGGCTGCGCTGGCCGCAGCGCTTCGGCGCGGTGATCACCCAGTCCGGTTCCTACTGGTGGCCGCGGCGCGACATGCTGCAGCTGCCGAGCATTCCCGACGATGCCTGCTGGCTGATGCAGCAGGTGGAACGGCACGGTTTGGGCAACCACGGCGCGCTGAAGGTATTTATGGAAGCCGGTTCGCAGGAAAAGCTGGTGCACCGGGTCAGCGGCGAAATGGCGGTGCGCCTGAGTGACGCCGGCCATCGGGTGCACTACCGGGTGGTGGAAGGCGGGCACGACGCGCTGTGTTGGCGCAGTGGCCTGACCGATGGGCTGCAGGCGGTCTGGGCTTCCGCTTTCGCCACCGCTTACCCGGCATCGGCGACGGCACGAGGAACACATGATGGAAAGCCTGAATCCGTTCGATGATCAACAGCAGCGCAGCCTGGTGCTGCGCAACGTACAACAACAATACAGTTTGTGGCCGGATTTCCGCGCCATTCCGTCCGAGTGGACGATCGTCTTTGGCCCGGCGGCGCGCACCGCGTGCGCCGAATGGCTGGAACAGCATTGGCAAGACATTCTGCCGGTCGCAGCACGCGAGGCGTGACCGGCGCCAGGTAATCACGGGAGCAATAAGCAGTGTCACACACCCCTAACTCTCTCAGCGGCCCGGCGCTTGCGGGCGAATGGCCGCTGGTCGCGGCGCAACCCGGCATCTGGGTCGCCGATCAAATCTCCCCGCATCGCAATGCCTACGCGGTCGCTCATGCCATCGAACTCAACGGCCCTGTCGCCGTGGAGCCTCTGCTGCGGGCCATCATCCAGGGCCTGGGCGAGGTGGACATGCTACGCCTGCGTTTTGCGGAACGCGACGGCGTGCCGGTGCAATGGCTGGACGACGCGCTGGCGGTGCACGAGCCGGAACTTGTCGATCTGACGACGTCGCCGGATCCCGACGCCGCCGCGCGCGCGCTGATGGACATCGATCTGGCAAGCGATCTGCGCGCCGGCAGCGGCGCACCGCTGTATCGCCATGTGGTGATGCGTTTGGCGGACGATCGCTGGTTCTGGTATCAGCGTTATCACCATTTGCTGGTGGACGGTTTCAGCTTCACCGCCATCGCTCGCCGCGTGGCGGCGATTTACTCCCATCTCTGCCGCGGCGACGCGCTGGAACCGACGCCTTTCACGGCGTTCAGCGACGTGGTGGCGGAATACCAGGCTTACCGGCAGGCGCCGGCCTGGCAACGCGACGCCGATTTCTGGGGCGAAAAAGCGCGGCAGCTGCCACCGCCGGCCACGCTCTGCCCGCAGCCGCTGGCCGGGCAAACGCCCACGCCGCGTATCCATCGATTGGAACAGCGCTGCGATCCGCAGGCCTTCGCCGAATTGGTGCAGCGTGGCGCGCAGCAGAAGCTGAACGCCGCCGATATGGCGGTGGCGCTGGTGGCGCTGTGGGTATCGCGCCTGAGCGGCCAACCGAGCTTCAGCGCCGGTTTTATCTTCATGCGCCGCACCGGATCGGCCGCCCTGTGCGCCGCCGGCCCGGTGATCAACGTGTTGCCGATGGAGATGCACCTCGAGCCGCAGGCCACGTTGTATGAGGCCGCCACCCGCATCAGCCGCGAGCTGAAAACGGTGCGCCGTCATCAGCGCTACGACGCCGAACAGGTGCAGCGCGATCTGGGACGCATCGGCGACGGCGAACCGCTGTACGGCACGGTCTTCAACTTCAAAATGTTCGATTACCAGCTGGATTTCGCCGGTATCGAAGGCATTACCCACGATCTGGCCTCCGGGCCGGTGCGCGATCTGGAGATTGCGCTGTTTATTGACGAACACCATCAGCTGAAGGTGGAACTGCTGGCCAACGCCGAGCGTTACAGCCGCCAGGAACTGCAGGCGCACCTGCAACGATTGCCGCTGCTGCTGGCGCAGTTCGCCGCGCAGGCAACGTTGCCGATCGGCGAAGCCGATATGCTGACCGCCGACGATCACGCGCTGCTGGCGCGGGTCAACGACACGGCGCACCCGGTGCCGGCGACCACGCTGAGCCAGCTGCTGGCGCAGCAGGCGCAAAACACGCCGGACGCACCGGCGCTGGCGGATGCGCATTTCAATTTCACCTACCGCGAAACGCGGGAGCAGGTTATGGCGCTGACGCGCGAGCTGGTGGCGCAGGGCGTGCGGCCGGGCGACATCGTGGCGGTGGCGCTGCCGCGTTCGGTGTTCCTGTCGCTGGCGTTGATGGCGATCGTGGAAGCGGGCGCCGCCTATCTGCCGCTGGACACCGGTTATCCGGACGAGCGGCTGGCGATGATGCTGGAAGACGCTGCGCCCCGGCTGGTCATCACTAACCCGGCGCAGCAGGCGCGTTTCGCCGACAAGGGCGAAATCTTGCTGTATGACGCGCCGCTGGCGGCCGATCACGCCGCCGGGGTGGCGATCGCGGGCCCGACGCCGGACCATGCGGCCTATATCATCTTTACCTCCGGCTCCACCGGGCGCCCGAAAGGCGTGCTGGTCGGCCATCAGGCGATCGTCAACCGCCTACTGTGGATGCAACACCAGTATCCGCTGGGGGCGGACGACGCGGTGCTGCAGAAAACGCCGTGCAGTTTCGACGTCTCGGTGTGGGAATTCTTCTGGCCGCTGATGGTCGGCGCCCGGCTGGTGATGGCGCCGCCGGAGGCGCATCGCGATCCGCAGCAGCTGCAACAGCTGATCGCACAACACCGCATTACCACGATGCACTTCGTGCCGTCGATGCTGGCGGCTTTCGTGGCCGCACTGGACGACGACGCGGCGGTGGCGAACTGCGCCGCGCTGCGCCAGGTGTTCTGCAGCGGCGAAGCGCTGCCGGCGGAGCTGTGCCGCCTGTGGCAAAGCCGCACGGCGGTGCCGTTGCATAACCTCTACGGCCCGACCGAAGCGGCGGTGGACGTGACCTGGCATCCGGCTTACGGCGACACACTGGCGAAAGTGACCGGCGCCAACGTGCCGATCGGTCTGCCGGTATGGAACACCGGGCTGCGTATTCTTGACGCGCGCCTGCGGCCGGTGCCGCCGGGCGTGGCGGGCGATCTGTATCTGACCGGCGTGCAGCTGGCGCACGGCTACCTTGGCCGGCCGGATCTGACCGCCAGCCGCTTTGTCGCCGATCCGTTCGGCGAGGGCGGGCGCATGTACCGCACCGGCGACGTGGCGCGCTGGCTGCCGGACGGCACGGTGGAATATTTGGGCCGCAGTGATGACCAGCTGAAGATCCGCGGGCAGCGTATCGAGCTGAGCGAAATCGACCACGCCTTGCTGTCGCTGCCGGGCGTGCGCCAGGCGGTGACGCACGCGCTGGTGCTGCAGGGCACGCCGGTGGATGCCGGCGGCGATGCGCGCCAACTGGTGGGTTATCTGGTGATGCAGCCCGGCGCGAGCTGGGATGCGGAAGCCCTGCGTGCGGCGCTGGCCGACCGTCTGCCACCGCACATGGTGCCGGTGGCGCTGGTGGAAATGAGTGATTTGCCGCTGAGTGCCAACGGCAAGCTGGATCGCAAGGCCTTGCCGCAGCCGCAGGGCGGTGAGCGCAAGGCAGGACGGCCGCCGCAGGCCGGGCTGGAAAGCGAGATCGCGGCGGTGTTCGCCCGTTTGCTGCAGCGCGAGCAGGTGTTCGCCGATGACGACTTCTTCGCGCTCGGTGGCCATTCGCTGCTGGCGATGCGGCTGGCGGCGGAGTTGCGCCGCGATCTGGGCAAGGCGGTGTCCGTCGGCCAGGTGATGGTGGCGTCGCGCGTCGAGCAACTGGCTGCCTTGCTGGCGGAAGATCGCACGCAGGAAGAGGCCGATCGCAGCGGCTTCGACAGCGTATTGCCGCTGCGCGTCACCGAGGGGCCGACGCTGTTCTGTCTGCACCCGGCGTCCGGTTTCTCCTGGCAGTTCAGCGTATTGCCACGCTATCTCGATCAGCACTGGTCGCTGGTCGGTATTCAGTCACCGCGGCCGGACGGCCCGCTGGCGCTGAGCGAAGATATGGATCAGGTGGTGGATGCCCACCTGCAGACGGTGTTGCAGGTCCAGCCGCACGGGCCGTACCACTTCATCGGCTACTCGCTGGGCGGCACGCTGGCCCAGGGCATCGCCGCCCGGCTGCAGGCGCGCGGTGAGCAGGTGGCGTTCCTCGGTCTGCTGGATACCTATCCGCCGGAGACCCAAAACTGGGACGTGATGCTGGACGACAACGTGTTGAAGGAAGTGCAGCGCGAGCGCGAGCAGTTCCTGGCGGTGTCGCAGGATACGCTCGATCCGGCGCTGGGCGAGACGCGCACGGCGATGTTCGACAACATCGAAGCCAACTACGCCGATTCGGTGCGGTTGCTGTCGCACACGCGTACCGCCCGTTTCCATGGCCAGGCGACGCTGTTCGTCGCCAAACGTACGCTGCAGGAAGGGATGGACGTGCAGCAGACCTGGTCGCAGTACGTCGATGCGCTGCAGGCGCACGAGCTGGACTGCGCGCATGTCGATATCGTTTCGCCGGCGTCGTTCAAAGTGCTGGGGCCGCTGCTGAACCGGATCTTGCGCACGCTGTAATCGCGCTCGTCATCTCGCCGCCAGGCTCGGGGATTACCCCGCGTGTGGCGGCGTTTCTTGCGGTTGCTCACAATTGAATATCAATGATTTTTATTATCATTATTGATTTTGTCATCTGTGCTAGCATAGCGCCCCGCAACTGCAGAATCCCCGTTTAAAGATGTGGTGAACAACCGATGAGTAGCAAACCCTCCATCCTGCTTGATTTTAGCCTGCTGAAAACCAACCGGGCTTTCCGCGCGGTATTCTGCGCGCGCTTTATCTCCATTGTGGCGCTGGGGCTGATGGCGATCGCCATCCCGGTGCAAATCCAGGCGCTGACCGGTTCCACCCTGCAGGTCGGGCTGGCGGTGACGCTGGCCGGCGGCGGCATGTTCGCCGGGCTGCTGATGGGGGGCGTATTGGCCGATCGCTATGAGCGGCGCCGGCTGATCCTGTTCGCGCGCTCCACCTGCGGCATCGGCTTCGTCGGCCTGTGTCTCAATGCCCTGTTGCCATCGCCTTCGCTGGCGGCCATTTATCTGTTGGCGGTGTGGGACGGTTTCTTCGGTGCGGTGGGGGTGACGGCGCTGCTGGCGGCCACGCCGGCGCTGGTGGGCCGCGAAAACATCGTGCAGGCGGGCGCCATCAGCATGCTGACGGTGCGCTTCGGCTCGATTCTTTCCCCGGCGATTGGCGGCCTGGTGATCGCCCACATGGGCATTGCCTGGAACTACGGCCTGGCGGCGTTTGGCACCCTGCTGACGCTGCTGCCGCTGCTGAGCCTGCCGCAGCTGATGCCGCCGCCGCAGCCGCGTGAACACCCGCTGCGCGCGTTGGCGGGCGGCTTCGCCTTCCTGTTCCAGAACAAGGTGATCGGCATGGTGGCGCTGATCGGCGCGCTGCTGACCATGGCCAGCGCGGTGCGCGTGCTGTACCCGGCGATGGCGGAGAGCTGGCACATCGACGCTGCCCACCTCGGCTATATGTACGCCGCCGTGCCGCTCGGCGCGGCCATCGGTGCGTTCACCAGCGGGCGCGTGGCGCACGTGGCGCGCCCCGGCTGGGTGATGCTGCTGACGGCGATCGCGGCGTTCGCCGCCATTGGCCTGTTCGGCCTGATGCCGTGGTACAGCCTGGCGTTGCTGTGCCTGGTGGCGTTCGGCTACCTGAGCGCGCTGAACTCGCTGCTGCAATACGGCCTGATCCAGAGCCTGACGCCGGACAACTTCCTCGGCCGCATCAACGGCCTGTGGACGGCGCAAAACGTGGTGGGCGATGCGCTGGGCGCGTTGCTGTTGGGGGCGATGGGCGCCTTCATGCTGCCGGCGATGAGCGCCAGCGGTTTCGGCTTCGGCGCCGCGCTGCTCGGCATCCTGTTGCTGTTCGCCATGACCGGTTTGCGCCAGGTGACGTTGCACAAACCGGAGCCGCAGCCCGCCACAGAAAAGTAGTCGAACGCGTTAAGACAACGCTGTGGGATCAAATAGCAATGCTTATCATCGGCATGCGTAAAACCCACAGCGTTTATGTCATGATTTCGAAATGAAAGAAGTGCTTACGTTTATTGACATAGCAAATATCGGCGAGTAATTTAGCGCGGAATTAACTCAAATGATAATCATTATTATATTGGTTATCACTTCAAATCCTTGAGGGCGAAGCGATGGATACTGCCGTGAACGACATCAATCGAAAGGAAATGCAGGAGTGCGAAGAACACCGGTTCGCCGCTGATTTTTCTCCGGCGTCGGGCTTCTTCTTTACCTCTCCTTTCCGCAGCTTGACCACTACCGGTTGTTTCAGCCGCATTCGCCTGCCGGCCGCAGACGGCGCCGACCTGAACGGCGAGTTCCAGCGCAGCGTGCGGCAGGCGTTTGCCGAGGCCCGTCAGGCCGGTATCAAAAAACCGCTGCTGTGCGGTGCCATCCCGTTCGATACCCGGCAGCCTTCGGCGCTGTTTATTCCGCAGCAGAGCCGCTGGTTCGATCGCGCCGCCTTTATGGCCGGCGTTCGGCCGCCGGCGAACGGCCCTGAACTGGCCGGCGTGACGGAGCTGCCGCCGCAGCAGCCGTTTATGAACATGGTCAGCGACGCCGTCGACGCGATGAAGGCCGGTGAGCTGGATAAAGTGGTCTTGTCGCGCCTGCTGGAGATCGAAACGCGCCAGCCGGTGGATCGCCATGCGCTGATGGCGCGCGTGATTGCCCAGAACCCGCACGGTTTCCATTTCCATGTGCCGCTGGAGCAGGGTGCGCTGTTGGGCGCCAGCCCGGAGCTGCTGCTGCGCCAGGACAACGGCCGTTTCTATTCTAACCCGCTGGCCGGTTCCGCCCGGCGCGAGGCCGACCCGCAGCGCGATCGCGAAGTGGGGGAGCGGCTGATGGCCTCGGCGAAAGATCGCTATGAGCATCGCATCGTCACCGAAAGCATGCGTGACGTGCTGGCCGGCCGCTGCCGCTACCTGAACGTGCCGCAAACCCCTGAACTGCTGACCACCACGACGCTGTGGCATCTCTCCACGCCGATCGACGGCGAGGCGGCGTCTCCAGACGAAAATGCCCTGTCGCTGGCCTGCCTGCTGCACCCGACGCCGGCGCTGTGCGGCATGCCGACGGCCGAGGCGCACGCCCTGATCGGCAAGCTGGAGCCGTTCGATCGCGGCCTGTTCGGCGGCATCGTCGGCTGGTGCGACGACGAAGGCAACGGCGAGTGGGTTGTGACTATCCGCTGCGGCACCGTTGACGGCAACCGGGTACGGCTGTTCGCCGGCGCCGGCATCGTGGAAGACTCTTCACCCGAATCTGAATGGCATGAAACAGGCACCAAACTCAGCACTATTCTGCGTGCCTTTGGTATGAATCAAGGATAACGACAAGATGAGCATTGCCTTTACCCCCTGGCCGGCGGAGTTCGCCAGCCGCTATCGCGAACGCGGCTACTGGACTGACAAGCCGCTGACCGAGATCCTCGACCGCCAGGCCAACAACGACGCCCCGGCGATTATCGACGCCCAGGGCAGCCTGACCTACCGCGAGCTGCAGCTGCGTTCCGATCGCCTGGCGGCCGCTCTGCTGCGCCGCGGCGTGAAATCCGGCGACACCGCGTTGGTCCAACTGGGCAACGTGGCGGAGTTCTATATCGTGTTCTTCGCGCTGCTGAAAATTGGCGTGGCGCCGGTCAACGCGCTGTTCAGCCATCAGCGCAGCGAGCTGAATGCCTATGCCGAGCAGATCAAACCGGCGCTGCTGATCGCCGATCGCCAGCACGGGCTGTTTGCCGACGATCAATTCCTGAACGCCTTCCGCGATGCGCATCCTTCGTTGCGGGTTGTGGCACTGCGCAGCCAGCCTGAGGGTGAGCTGGCGCTGGCCGCCTGGCTGGACGAAGCCAGCGACGGTTTCGTCGCGCAGCCTTCTGCGGCCGATCAGGTGGCGTTCTTCCAGCTTTCCGGCGGCAGCACCGGTACGCCGAAGCTGATCCCGCGTACCCACAATGACTACTACTACAGCATTCGCCGCAGCGTGGAGATCTGCCGTTTCGACGCGCAGACCCGCTATCTGTGCGCGCTGCCGGTGGCGCACAACTACCCGATGAGCTCGCCAGGCGTGTTGGGCGTGTTTTATGGCGCGGGGCTGGTGGTGTTCGCCGCCGATCCGGACGCCGGGCAGTGCTTCCGCCTGATCGAACAGCACCAAATCAACGTGACGGCGCTGGTGCCGCCGGCGGTCACGCTGTGGCTGCAGGCGATCGAAGAGTGGGGCGGCAATGCCCAGCTCGCCAGCCTGAAACTGCTGCAGGTGGGCGGCGCCAAGCTGGGCGAAACGCTGGCGGCGCGTATTCAGAACGAAATCGGCTGCCAACTGCAGCAGGTGTTCGGCATGGCGGAAGGGCTGGTGAACTACACCCGGCTGGACGACGACGAGCGCCACATCCTGACGACGCAAGGGCGGCCGATGTCGCCGGATGACGAAGTGTGGGTGGCGGACGACGACGGCAATTCATTGCCGGCGGGCGAGGTCGGTCGGTTGATGACGCGCGGGCCTTATACCTTCCGCGGTTACTACCAGAGCCCGGCGCACAACGCCGATGCCTTCGACGCCGACGGTTTCTACTGCTCCGGCGATCTGATCAGCATCAGCGAAGACGGCTACATCACCGTGCAGGGGCGGCAGAAAGACCAGATCAACCGCGGCGGGGAGAAGATCGCCGCCGAGGAAATCGAGAACCTGCTGCTGCGTCATCCGGACGTGATCAACGCTGCGCTGGTGTCGATGCCGGACGCGCTGATGGGGGAGAAGAGCTGCGCTTATATCATCGCCAACGCGCCGCTGAAGCCGGTGGTGCTGCGCCGCCACCTGCGCGAACAGGGCGTGGCGGACTTCAAACTGCCGGATCGCTTTATTCAGGTGGACAGCCTGCCGCTGACTCCGGTCGGCAAAGTGGACAAAAAACGGCTGCGTCAGCAGCTCGACGAGCAACTACAGACTCAGGCTCAGGGAGATTAATCGATGGCCATTCCAAAACTTAATGACTACGCGCTGCCGACGGCGGACGAACTGCCGCAAAATAAAGTCACCTGGCAGGTAGAACCGCAGCGCGCCGCGCTGCTGATCCACGATATGCAGCAGTATTTCCTCAATTTCTGGGGCGAAGACAGCGCGCTGATCAAACAGGTGGTGGAGAACATCGCCAACCTGCGCCGCTACTGCAAACAGCAGGGCATTCCGGTGTTCTATACCGCGCAGCCGAACCAGCAGAGCGATGAAGACCGTGCGCTGTTGAACGACATGTGGGGGCCGGGCCTGAACAAACACCCCGAGCAGCAGGCGGTGACCGCCGCGCTGGCGCCGGACGAAGACGACACGGTGCTGGTGAAATGGCGCTACAGCGCCTTCCACCGCTCGCCGCTGCAGGAGATCCTGCAGGAGTCCGGCCGCGATCAGCTGATCATCTGCGGCGTGTATGCGCACATCGGCTGCCTGACCACCGCCATCGACGCCTTCATGCGCAACATCCAGCCGTTCATGGTGGCCGACGGCCTGGCGGACTTCTCGCGCGACGAACACCTGATGGCGCTGCGCTATACCGCCGGCCGCTGCGGCCGGGTGGTGACCACCGCGTCTCTGCTGCCGGCGGCCGGCATCGCCAGCATCGACGCGCTGCGTCAGCAGATCCTGCCGCTGCTGGACGAAGACAGCGAAGACATGGGCAACGATGAGAACCTGATCGATTACGGTCTGGATTCGGTGCGCATCATGGAGCTGGCGACCCGCTGGCGCAAGATCCGCGGCGACATCGACTTTATCGCGCTGGCGCGCAACCCGACCATCGACAGCTGGTGGGCGCTGCTTTCCGAAGAGAAAGCCTGATTTTAATAACGATGAGAGGGCGGCCGCTCGGCTGCCCCGTTGGTTCTATAAGGAGATTTCGATGAATGCTTTGATCACCAAGGGAAAACGTGCGGCATTTCCGCTGATGCTGCTGTCCACACTGCTGTTCTCCAACTCGTTGCTGGCGCAGACCGCGCCGGAAGTGCTGCGCAAACCGGTCGGCAAGGGCGCCTATGAAATGGCCTACAGCCCGAGCGAGAACGCGCTCTACCTGGCGACGTCGCAGAGCCGCAAGCTGGACAAGGGTGGCATCGTTTACCGCCTGGACCCGACCACGCTGGACGTGACCCAGATTATTCATAACGACATCAAGCCGTTTGGCGCCGCCGTCAACGCTAAAACCGGCACGCTGTTCTTCGGCAACACGGTCAATAACTCGGTGACCGCCATCGACGCCAAGACCGGCGACGTGAAAGGCCGCCTGGTGCTGGACGCGCGCCAGCGTTCCGAGACCGTCAAGCCGCTGGCGCCGCGCGAGCTGGTGGCGGATGCCGACAGCGATACCCTGTACATTACCGGGCTGGGTGAATCCAGCGTGGTGTGGGTGGTGGACGGCAAGGATCTGACCCTGCGTGCCACCGTGACCGACACCGGCAAATACGGCACCGGCCTGGCGCTGGACGCCGCCGCCAAGCGCCTGTACGTCACTAACGCCGACGGCGAGCTGGTGACCATCGATACCCAGAGCAACAAGGTGCTGTCGCGCAAGAAGCTGGATGAGTCCAAAGAGCACTTCTTCCTGAACATCAGCCTGGATACCGCCACCCATCGCGCGTTCATCACCGATTCCAAGCAGCCACAGGTGCTGGTGGTGGATACCCGCAGCGGCAACATCCTGAGCAAGATCGACGTGCCGGAATCGCTGGCGGTGCTGTTCAACCCGGCGCGCAATGAAGTTTACGTGACCCATCGCCAGGCGGGTGAAGTGAGCGTGATCGACGCCAAGAGCTACAAGGTGCTGAACACCATCAAGACGCCGACCCACCCGAACAGCCTGGCGCTGTCGCCGGACGGCCAGACGCTGTACGTTAGCGTCAAGCAGGCTTCCAGCCGCGAGAAAGAAGCGACCGCGCCGGACGACGTGATCCGCGTAGCGCTGAAATAATCCCGCGCAGGGTAAACCCCCTCGAACAGGCGAAGCGGCGACGCTCCGCCTGTTTTTTTTTTCGCCGTGCGATCTGCGGTATAAAGTGTGGATTGCCTTATTGATCCGAAGGAACGTGGGTTATGCCTGCCTCACGCACACCGTTGTTGTTGTCCGTTATTACCCTGCTGCTGCTGGCCGCGCTGATCCACAGCGGCATCAGCCCCTACGATCGCACCACCTGGTTGATGGAGGTGGCGCCGGTATTGATTGTTTTGCCGTTGCTGTGGCTGACCCATCGCCGTTATCCGCTGACGCCGCTGCTCTACACGCTGATTTTCTTCCATGCGCTGATCCTGATTTTCGGCGGCATGTACAGCTATGCTCGCGTGCCGCTGGGCTTTGAGGTGCAGCAGTGGCTGGATCTTGGCCGCAACCCGTACGACAAACTGGGGCATTTCTTCCAGGGATTGGTGCCGGCGCTGGCGGCGCGCGAGATCCTGCTGCGCGGCGGTTATGTGCAGGGCCGCAAGATGCTGGGCTTCGTGGTGTGCTGCATCGCGCTGGCGATCAGCGCGGTGTATGAGTTGATCGAGTGGTGGGCGGCACTGGCGCTGGGCCAGGGCGCCGACGAGTTTCTCGGCACCCAGGGCGACCCGTGGGACACGCAGTCCGATATGTTCTGCGCGTTGCTCGGCGCGATAGCCGGCCAGTGGCTGTTCGGTGGCTGGCAGGGTAGGCAACTGCGGCGTTTAAAAGAGTAAGCCTTGTTGCGTTAAGCCTAGTGAAAATAGCGACTTCTCGTGCCGCCCAGTATTTTCCGGGCGGCATTTTAATGTCGACATGATAAGAAATAGATAATCATCAGTTAAATGTTTGGCACCCTGTGAGACAGCACAATGTTATTTCTTATATTTATGATTATTTAGCTTTTTATGCGTTTCTCTAGGAATTTTCTTAACTCGCGCCGTGTGCTACTATTCTCATGTTTAACAAGGGCTAATTATTATTAATTAGTTTTTTGAGCGGGGAATAATGAGATACATAATTAATAATAAGATTAAATATCATGAAGATAGATCAGAGTTGGTGGATATCAATGCTGAGCTACCGCCTCAACCGCTCACCGCCACCCTGAACCGCCTGCTGTCCACATTGGTCAGAAACAATAACCTGGTGCTCTCCCGCGATACCCTGCTGACGCAGGTATGGGAAGCGCACGGCCAGGTGGCCTCCGGCAATAACCTCAATAACACCATTTCCATCCTGCGCAAGATGTTCGCCGCCCTGGGCGAGGACGAGATTATCGTCACGCTGCCGCGCCAGGGATTTATGTTTACCGCCACTTCGTTGAAGACGACGGACAGCCTGTCGGAGAGTTCGTCGGAGATGCCGATCCCGGCGGCTGCAGAAAGCGCCTTGCCGACCAAGCCGCTGCGAGCGCAGCGATTTAAGCGCCTCGGGTTGGCCGCGTTGCTGCTGTTGGCGGCGGGGAGCGGTCTGTGGGCCTGGCAGGACGCCGGCTATGCGCCGATCAGCACGGTAAGCGTAGGCAACATCGGCAGCTGTGAGGTGAAGTTCATCGCTTCTTATCATAAGACCGGTTCCGGCAAGGCGGATTTGGCGCACTTGCAAACGTTGCTGGATAAACGAAATCATATTCACTGTAGTGAACCGGCGACGCTGCTTTATTACGACAGCCAGTCGGTGGTACCAGGCAGCGCAGAACGCGTGCGATCTTCTTACTTCTTTTATTGTCCGCAGACGGCGATGGCGGCGGGCAAAGCGCAATGCGAGAACTACTATGAAAGTCTGGAAAAATAACCGGATATGGCATTACCGTTACGCGCTGTTAGTCTTTGCGGCGCTGGCCTGCTGTTGCGTCGCCGCTTATGTGCTGTTCGCTATGCCGCAGGTGCCGGAATGCCGGGCGTCGATGCGGGTGCATAATCAGGATAAAGATGCGGCGATGGAGCGTGTGCTGCTGGTGAGCATCGTGCCTGAGGGCGCGCGACAGCTCACTATGTTGATGAGCGGCAGTTTTTTTGATGGTGATACACGTTATGTGGTCGATCGCTCCGTGGAAATGAGTTACCAGCGTCGCGGCAGCAACTACACCATGTGGGTAACGAAAAATACCCGCAAGCCGCAGGACTCTGTCGTTCGCGAGGATATGAATCGCCGGTTGCCTATCGCCGGGCAGCAGTTGCATATGCGCATCGAGCGTATCGATCGGCATCACTATCTGTTTACTGATAACCATTCGCCGCTTTTTGTCTGCGTGACTGGCGCATAACGGTCCCCCCCAGAATTACCGGGGGGCCGATGTTGTCTCTGACCCTGGGTATCAAGAGCGAAAAGATTAAGGTTGATTGCCGGCTATATAATTATTGATGCAAGGGCTGTTACCGGTACGCGGGCAGTAGGTGACCTGCTGTTCATCCTGGTTAGTGCTCTCATTAAGAATGTTAGCGTAATAATAGACGTCGGCCCGCGTACGGCAATTGAAGCCCGCCTGTTGTATCACCTGCTTGATGTTCTCCAGGCTTCCTCCACCTAAAGTCATACTGTACACCTGGCAGCTTTGGTAATTCCCAAGTGGATAAACGCTGATACGCGTGCTGTTTTGATACAGCACAATGATGGCAAAAGGCACCAGACAGGCAGCGGCAATCATTATTAAGCGTTGTAATGCTCGTCGGATGCTGGGGGGAGAAGTCCCGGGGGGCGGCGTAGACGCTATTTCCGTTTCACGGTGCTTTTCTTCTCTATATATTTCCACCTTATTTTCATTCGCTTCATGAATGTTTCGAGCAATAAATTTAAACCCCTGACGTGGATAGGTGACGATAATCTCCTCGGCGCCAAACTGCGCCAGTGATTTACGTAACCCGGAAACGTAATTGTTTAAGTTATTGTTGGAGGCTTTCAGCCCATAATCGACCCAAACATCATTAAGCAACCTCTCTCGCAACAACAGCTTATTATTATTCTTGATGAACAACGAAAGCAGTCTGCTGGTCGGCTTCAGTAAAGCTATTTTATTGCTGGCATTATCGACATGCATCAATGTGCCTTCCTCCTCGTTATAGAGGATGCTCTCATTTATAATGAAAATCATTTTATTTACCCGTCAACTTTCCTGTCGAGAGATTATTCTGAGACCTCTGTGTACTTTTTTCAATCCCTTGAGTTGCAGGGCAATGGGATTTTTCTCTTTATTCGTGTAATTGAAATGAAATGTTTATCTGCTTACAAGTTTTTTAATATAAATACTGATAATTAAATCCTATTTATCGTGATTTTAATCTATTTAATTATTATTTTATCGATAATAATCCTGTGTTTTTGTATTTTTGCGACATAACGTTTCAAATGGAAGGCGCTAAGTGTAAATTTGTTTCCACTGATACGGGGCGCGGAAACGCAGCGTATTAGCCACGGAGACAATGCTCAGAAATCTCAGGAATAAAACTGCTGCATTGCATGCGTGACTTAAGGATTTAATTCTTCTCCACTACTTACTAAGGAATGTAAGGAATCTCTATGAAACTGAACAAAATTATGATTGCAGCGGTATTGGCCTTCGGCGCTTCTTCTATGATGGCCCAGGCTGCGAATCAGGGTAGCGGTACCGTCACTTTCAACGGTGAAATCATCGATGCACCATGCTCTATCGCTCCGGGCGATATCGATCAAACTGTTGAAATGGGGCAAATCTCCAACCTGAGCCTGAAGGACGGCCGTGAGTCTCAATTAAAACAGCCGGTTACCATTAAGCTGCAAGACTGCACCAGCGCCACACAGAAGACAGTGCAGACCACCTTCACCGGTCAGCCTGGTGGCGCGGCCGGTAACGATAATAAAATGATCGGGTTTGGCAGCGGCAGCACTGCTAAAGGGGCGAGTATCGTTATGACCGATGACGAAAACGGTAATGCCGTGATTGAGTTGGGCAAGGCGACCGCAGGTCAGGGTATTAAAGCGGGCCAGGAAACAGCAGATCTGAAATTCACCGCCTTCCTGAAAGGTAATGGTGGCGCTTTGGATACTATCGTTCCGGGTGCATTCACCAGCGTGGTTAACTTCGCGCTGAACTATCAATAAGCGCTTTATCTGAATAATGCCAGCATGCGGGGTAGCCCGCATGCTTTTCCCCAGAATGGATTCCTGTTTGCAAGGGATAATCTCTATGGCCCTGATTGGCAAAAATGTAGTGGCGCCTTCCCTATTGGTCGCGATTTTTACGGCCCAGGCGATGCCGGCAACGGCTTCGGTTATTGGCTGGGGAAGAGTCAATATGGAAGGCGCTATTGTCAACGCGGCCTGCGCCATTGAGTCGGCCAGCCGTGATCAAACCATCGACATGAAAACTTTGCCGGTGGAACAAATTACCCGCGATGGGCACGGGCTAACCCGTTCCTTTACGCTGAAATTAGTGAACTGTGGGTTGTCGGGTGATAATTCCGCTAATTCTGGGCGCCAGCATTTCCGGATGATATTTGACGGTAATGCGGAAGGAAAAAACTTCGGCGTCATCGGCGATGCCCGTGGCGTGGCGTTACGCATTGCCGACAGTATCGGCACAGATATTTACCCTGGGGTGCCGATGTCAATAGAAAATACCCTGACAAAAGATTATCGCTTGAATTATTCAATGCAGCTGGTAGCTAACAGCCAGGTATTGCGCGCAGGGGATTACCGCTCCGCCATTCGTTTTAAATTGGATTACTACTGATTATAAATAAGTTAAAGGTTGGCGGGATCATGGATGCGAGAAAATTTAAATCGGGGGCACTCCCGTTAAGTTTATTAGGGATATGTATTTCTCTGGCTCTCTGCAGCCTGGCCTTTCAGGGGCGGGCGGATGATGCAATTCAGTTCAACACCGACATCCTGGATATCAACGATCGTAAAAATATCGATCTCGGCCGCTTTTCCAAAGGCGCCTACATTATGCCGGGCAAGTACAGCATGACGGTATTGGTGAACAAGCAGTCATTGGATGAGCAGCCGGTGGCTTTTTATCCGCCGGAAAACGATCCCGATGGCAGTGCGGCCTGCGTCTCGCCGCAGCTGGTTGAAAAACTGGGCCTTAAAACCGAGTTTCTCAAGCAGCTGCGCTGGTGGCATAACGAGCAGTGCCTGGATCTGACCAGCCTCAAGGGCATTGAGGCCAGGGGCGATCTGGCGGTGTCGGCGTTGTATCTGAACATTCCCCAGGCCTATTTAGAGTACTCCACACCGGATTGGGATCCGCCGGCGCGCTGGGATAACGGCATTCCCGGCCTGCTGCTGGACTATAACCTGAACGGCCAGGTGCAGAAGAACCGCAACGGTGGCGGCCAGACGCAGCGCCTGGGCGGCAACGGTGCAGTGGGTGCCAACCTGGGCGCCTGGCGGCTGCGGGCCGACTGGCAGACCAGCCTCAATCACCAGACCGGCTCAGGGGAATCGAGCCAGAGAACGTTTGACTGGAGCCGCTATTACGCTTTCCGCGCGTTGCCGCAGTGGGGCGCGCGCCTGGCGCTGGGGGAGGATTCGCTGCAGAGCAACCTGTTCGACAGCTTCCGCTTTACCGGCTTCAGCCTGATGTCGGACGACAACATGCTGCCGCCTAACCTGCGCGGCTATGCGCCAGAGGTGACCGGCATCGCCAAAACCAACGCCAAAGTCACCATCAGTCAGCAGGGCCGCGTGCTGTATGAGGCGCAGGTCGCCGCCGGGCCGTTCCGCATCCAGGATCTGAGCGATTCGGTGATGGGCAAGCTGGACGTCAAGGTTGAGGAACAAGACGGCAGCGTGCAGCAGTTTCAGGTGGACACCGCCAGCATTCCTTACCTGACGCGCCCCGGCATGGTGCGCTTCAAGTTTGCCGGCGGCCGACCGTCGAACTGGGAGCACCAGGTGCAAGGGCCAACCTTCGCCGCTAGTGAATTCTCCTGGGGGATCAGCAATGGTTGGTCGCTGTTCGGCGGGGCCATCGCCGGTGGCGATTATAACGCGCTGTCGCTGGGGCTGGGGCGCGATCTGTTGGTGCTCGGCGCGCTGTCGTTTGATACCACGTATTCGCGGGCCAGATTGCCGATCGACGACGGCACCAAAAAAGGCGGCTCGTACCGCTTGAGCTATTCGAAAAGCTTTGATGAATACGACAGCCAAATCACCTTCGCCGGTTATCGCTTCTCGGAAGAAAATTTTATGACCATGAGCGAATACCTGGACGCGCGCTATCACGGCCTGCGGAACGGCAAAAGCCGGGAAATGTACACCATTACGTTCAACAAACAGTTCCGCGATCTGGGGATCAGTACCTATCTCAACTACGACCACCAGACTTACTGGGATAAGCCGACCGACGAACGCTACAGCCTGGCGCTGTCGCGCTATTTCAACCTGGGAGCGTGGAAAAATCTGAGCGCCTCACTCTCGGCCTATCGCAATAAGTCCAGAGGGACCAACGACGACGGTATGTATCTGAGCCTGACGGTGCCGTGGGGAGGGGATGCCAACCTCAGCTACAGCAGCTCGTGGAACCGTAACAATAACAACCAGCGGGTGGGTTACTACCAACGGCTGGATGAACACAACAACTACCAGTTGACCGCCGGCACCTCGCGCAGCGGTGAATCCGCCAGCGCGTTTTACAGCCACGACGGCGACGCGGCGCGTATCGATACCAACGTGAGTTATCAGAGCGGCCAGTATTCCTCGTTAGGCATGAGTCTGCAAGGGGGCGCCACGCTGACCGCCCAGGGGGCGGCGCTGCACCGCAGTGGGAACTTTGGTGGCACCCGTCTGCTGTTGGACACCGATGGCGTGGCCGGGGTACCGGTACGCGGCTATGGCGCCACGAGCCGCACCAACATGTTTGGCAAAGCGGTGGTGACGGACGTCGGCAACTTTTACCGCAGCCGGGCGAGCATCGATCTGACCAACTTATCGGACGAGGCTGAAGCGACGCAGTCGGTGGTGCAGGCGACGCTCACCGAAGGGGCGATTGGCTACCGGCGCTTCAACGTGATTTCCGGCCAGAAAGCCATGGCGGTGATCCGCCTGGCGGACGGCAGCACACCGCCGTTTGGCGCCGAGGTGTTCAACCGCCGCAGGCAGCAAACCGGGATTGTGAATGACGGCGGCAGCGTTTACCTCAGCGGTATCCGCGCCGGTGAACAAATGACGGTGCATTGGGAAGGGAAGGCGCAATGTGAAATCGATCTGCCGGCGTTGCGCACGGATGTCGCTCTGAGCGATCTGCTGCTGCCGTGCCGGCGCGTGGCCGCAGGCAGTGAAGGCCAGGCAGATGCCCCGGAAAACCCGTAAATGCAATTTTTGACCAAATGGAAGCTTATTATGCGAAACAACACTGTAAAAACGCTGTCGGTAGCCGGCCTGCTGACCACCACCTTGCTGAGCGGCCAGGCGCAGGCCGCCATCGCGCTGGATCGCACCCGCGTGATTTTAAACGGCGGCGATAACTCGGCCAGCATGAACATCACCAATAAAAACACCCAGCTGCCTTATCTGGCCCAGGGCTGGCTGGAGAATGAGCAGGGTGAAAAAATCAACAGCCCGCTGATCGTGTTGCCGCCGGTGCAGCGGGTGGAGCCGGGCGCACAAAGCCAGGTCAAGGTGCAGGCGCTGCCGGCCACCAAGGCACTGCCGCAGGATCGCGAGAGCCTGTTCTACTTCAACCTGCGCGAGATCCCGCCGAAGAGCACCAAGGCCAACACGCTGCAGATCGCGCTGCAGACCCGCATCAAGCTGTTTTACCGCCCGGCGGCGATCGTGCCGAACAAAAACGCCGCGTACAGCCCGTGGCAAGAACAGCTGACGCTGACCCGCCAGGGTGCGGGCTTTAAGGCCAATAACCCGACCCCGTATTACATCACGCTGGTTGATGCCCGCAGCAGCAAGAGCGGTAAAACCGCCGCCGGTTTTGAACCGCTGATGGTGCCGCCGAAAGGTAGCGTCATGTTAGGCGCCACTGGCCTGGGCAATGCACCGGTGCTGACTTATATCAATGACTACGGCGGCCGCCCGGATCTGACCTTCAAATGTGGCACCGGTGATTGTCAGGTGGTGCCTGAGAAGCAAGGATAATCGGCGCCGGCAGCGGCGCTCCATCAGTTGAAGCGGCAGGGAAACTAATGCAAATAATCGATAGCGGCTGCAACAGCCAGGAGAGAGGCGCTTTAACCCGACGGGCAGGCCAGGCGGCGTTATTGGCGCTGGTTTTGCTGACGAGCCAGGGGAGCCGGGCAGAGCCTGGTAACCACGGCATGTTGTTTGTGCATGGCGCGCTGACTGAAGGTGCCTGCCGGCTGGAGATGTCTTCGGCCCACCAGGATATCTGGCTGGGTGAAACCACCACGAGCAGCCTGGCAGTGCCCGGCAACCGCACGCAGCCGGTGGCCTTCCAACTGCGGTTGCGTGACTGCACGCGCATGGGGGCGGCCATCAGAGACACTCGCCTCGGTTACCGGCTGTGGGATGCCTACCAGCCGGCGGTCACGGTGAGCTTCACCGCCCCGGCCGATGCGGATAACCCGCAGCTGGTGCAGGTGCAGGGCGCCGAAGGCCTGGGGCTGCGGCTGTTGGATGCGGATAACCGCGATGTGCGGCTGGGCAGCCGCAGCCGGCCGCAGCTGCTGGCGCTGGGCGATAACGGGCTGCAGTTTTATGTGATGGCGGAGCGCACGCGTGCGCCGCTGTTGGCGGGCGCCTACCGCGCGGCGATCGATTTCCGGCTGAACTATGACTGAGGTGGACGGTATGGGCGATACAGGGCGACGTACGCTGGCCATTGGCGGTGAATATCTCCTTCTGGGCTGCGCGCTGGCGGCCAGCACCGCTGCCGCTTCGGCGCTCACGCTGCTGGCGGTGCTGAGTTTTGGCCAGCTGGCGCAGGCTGCGACGGTGAATGTCACGGTGAAAGGCGAAGTGCTCGCGAAACCAAAGTGTGAAATCAACGGCGGCAATGACATCGATGTGCCCTTCGGCGAACTGAATATCGCAGACATTGACGGCGTTAACTACGGCAAGAAAAAGATCCCCTATAGCGTGAGCTGCAGCGGCGATACCTCCGGCTCGAACGGAAATATGAAAGTGTCATTGCAGGGCGAGAACTCAAATTTTGGCGTCGGTTTGCTGCGCACCCGCGAGAAGGAAGATTTGGCGATCAAGCTGCTGTTCGAAAATGGCCAGCAGCTGAAGCTGAACGAGTGGCATAACTTTTTTTATCCCAATTATCCACTGCTCTATGCCGTACCGGTCAAGCGCGGCGGCGCCAGGTTGAGTGGCGGGGACTTTTCCAGTTCTGCCACATTATTAGTCGAGGTTCAATAAGGAGATGAAGATGAAATATATTCCAGGGTTGGCCGCCTTGGCCTGCATGGGGTTGCTGGCCAGCGGCGCGGCGCAGGCGATAAATGTGAACTTTACCGGTAAGCTGGTGACGGCGCCAGACTGCGTCCTCAACACGGGTAAAGATATCAGCGTTGATTTTCAGGAAGTAGTGAGCAATAAAGTGGATGGCGTCGGCTACAAAAAAATGGAGATCCCCTACACCATTTCCTGCTCCGGCGGTTCACCAAATAGTGGTCAGCTTAAGGTAATGCTGGAATATACGACCGTACCATGGGGCGACTACAACGCGATCCAGGCCCAACCTACCCCACAATTTAATAATTTCGGGTTACGCATTGTTCAGGGCACCGGAGATACCACCTATGTGCCCAAGACTAAGCTGGTGATCGCCGATATAAATAACCCGACCAAGCTTTATGCCGTGCCGATTGGTAGACCGAGCGCAGGTTTACCTGAGGGGGCTTTCTCCGCGTCGGCTACCATGACCGCTATGTATGAGTAAAGCATTATCCCAGCACCGAAGCTGCACTGCTTCGGTGCTGGGTTGCGGCATCAATTAAAGCCACTGCATTATAAGCGCGGTGGAAAGAGGCGCACCGACGGCACTTAACCGGCGGAATATTTTCGCCATTGGCGAGGTCGGATAATCTATTTTGCCGGCAGGGTAACCAGATGAAAAAGATTTTTTTAGTGTTAATCGTATTTTTCGGCGGCACGAATGTGGCCAGCTCCGCTAATTTTGAGGCTATTCCTCGTATAGAGTATATAACCCCTTACAATGCTTTCCTCTCTTTTACGTTTCTCCGTATTTTACCGGATTCGCAGGAACCCAACCCCTGTTATGGGCAAAGAGACTGCAATTTATCTGTGGTGATGACCTTATCGAGCTCCCCACGTGTAGGTGTGGCATTGGTTGAGACCAACAGCAGCTGCAACACGGCGGATTGCAAGACCAGCACGAAAACGGCCAAAACCATGGGGGAGCTCGCGCCGTTAGTCAGGTATTTAGGGCGCAATGGAACGAACTCGACCAGAGATATAAATCAGATTAACAACTGGCCTCTTAGACTCTGCTTCGGTGTGTCAATTAACGGTAAATGGAGTGGCCCTTTCGGCTGCTCCCCAGAGATACCCAGGACAAACAGCTGCGATATTCTTGACACGAACGCCATCGTTGACTTTGGCTCATTCAGCAGCGACGTTACGGCCCGGCAGGCCACGGGAAGCATCAAGATAAATTGTGCCAGCGAGGCTTACTTACGCGTTAAGTTTAATTCCAATGTCACCAACATGTCGTTAAGCCAGGACGGGCGGATGACCGCCAGCCTGAAGTTTAGAGACCTGATCACCGGCGTGGGCGAGGATTATATAAAAGTGCCAGGCGGCAATAGAGAAATCTTTATCGACGGTGATCTCAGGAATAATAATACGTCACATACCGGCCCGTTTTCTGTGCCTGTGGTAGCGATAATAGAAATCATATAACAGTGACTAAACGGCCCGCCCCCTCTTTTTAATGGGGTGCTGGCGTTATGAATGTGTTACCCCGTTAGGAATGTGATTATCAGCGATACGTTTCATTAGGCGCTGTTACTCTTGGCCCTTCCACTGAAAGTATTTTAAGCGGAAGGCTGCGTAAAATGAATAACGGTGGAGGCAGAATCTACCGGGCTGTTTCTCAGGAATAGTTTCTCGTTTGGCAAACAAGGGAAAATAGGCCTACAGGAGGCTCAGACAATGAAACCAATCAATATTGTGATTGATGACGAAAACCGCTATTTTGCCGCCGGCTTGCGGTTAAGCATTGCGAAATATGCGCAGCAGTATAACAAAGTCGCGCATTTCCTGCCGCCAGGCAGCGATGAGCGGCCTGACATCGTGTTGACTTCGCAGATCCGACGTACCCGATGCTGGGCTGCCTATTCAAGGGCACACGTCGTCACCATTAAAGAAAGGCAGACCCTTGTCGCCAGGCGTACAAGCCGGGTGTTGTACCGCACTGACGATCAGCAATACCTGTTTACGCTGCTGACCGATGCCCTGGCCAATCCCGGCCCGGTATGCCATTTTTCCGGTCAGGCGCTGACCCGCCGTGAGCGGCAGGTTATCGGCTATATGCGGCGTGGGTTGGATCAATCGCAAACCGCCAGAATAATGGGTGTGAGCGTTAAAACGGTGCACAGCCATAAACGTTCGGTAATGGGTAAGCTGATGTTAAACCGCAGCCATGACTTTATGTATTGGTTACTATCTCCAGAGGCAGAGTATTCCTAACCGTGATGGGGAATGATTTTAATTATTCCCATCTGTTATCTTTATATCGCTAAAGGATAGCTTATTTTGATTAACATTTACCGGGAGAATGTTAATTCTTGTTTTATTCATTTGTTAGATAGCAAAAGGGAAAGTTATGAAAAAGACAGCGGCTTTACTTATTGGCGCTTGCATCATGATGGCATCTTATGCACATGCCGGTTTTAACGGCAATCATAACGTGCAGGGCAATAATGGCAACGCCAGCGGCGCCGGCAATAGCGATTTTGGTCAATGCATCAATGGTCAAGGGAAAAATGGTGGGCAATGTGCGGGCAATACCAACACAGGCGTCAAGCCTAAAGAAAAAGATAAAGGCGAAGTCATGAATGCGATTTGTGAATCGCCGTTTATGAAAAAATACTCGCCGCTATGCCAGTAATATTGATTTTTAAATGACAAGCAGGGTTATCCTCCCTGCTTTTTTTGTGGCTATTGATTAAATATCCTGTTGTTCCGACTAAAAATATAAGTTCGGTGAATTATTATCGTTGGCAGTGATGGTAGCTGTACGTAATTTACGTGGGGTATTATCTACACCAAGGGAAAGGTTAAGTGGATTTGTTTTATTTCGCGATATTCTTGTTGTGTTTAAGCATCTATTCATTCTACAAACATGCGCAGCGGATGAAGAAAAGGCAGCTATCTATTCAAGAACTCGGCCATTCTTCCCGTTGGTTGGCATTGCGACGTCATCATTGACGCTGCTACGCATTGTATGACGTAGCGTTTTTTACCAGAGAGTAGTATCCGCCTCAACGAAAGAGGGTGCCCGGACTCGGACAACCGGCGCTGGCGCCGCGTTGAACAGCGCTTCAGCGCTGGCCCGCAGGGTGAGGCCTTTGGCCGAATAATCGAACGCAGTTCGATGGAGAGTCCGTACCCCAGAAAGCGAAAAACCCGCCATAGGCGGGTTCTTCTAAATAGGGCGACCGGACTCGGACAACCGGCGCTGGTGCCGTGTTGAATAGCGCTTTAGCGCTGGCCCGCAGGGTGAGGCCCTTGGCCGAATAATCGAACGCAGTTCGATGGAGAGTCCTGTTCCTGAAAAGCAAAAACCCAGCCATAGGCGGGTTCTTCTGAATAGGGCGACCGGACTCGGACAACCGGCGCTGGCGCCGCGTTGAACAGCGCTTCAGCGCTGGCCCGCAGGGTGAGGTCTTTAGACCGAATAATCGAACGCAGTTCGATGGAGAGTCCGTACCCCAGAAAGCGAAAAACCCGCCATAGGCGGGTTCTTCTGAATATGGTGCCCGGACTCGGAATCGAACCAAGGACACGGGGATTTTCAATCCCCTGCTCTACCGACTGAGCTATCCGGGCAACGCGCAGCATTAAACCGTATTGGCCGAAAGCCGTCAATGGCTTTATGCGTGAAAGACGTTAAAATGCCTCCGGTTGCTGGCTTTTCAGGCAAAGGGCGCAAAAAATGCGCCTGTTCTGGCTATCACCTTGGGTTGGCTGTGCCGCCAACCCTGCCGATTCAGCTTAACGCCCCGTTGCGGCGGCACTGCGCCACCTGCAAGATGTCTTCCGCCAGCCGTTTGGCGACCGATACGTCCTGGAGCTGGCGTTTTACCAGCAGTTTGCTCAGGCAGCCTTCCTGAATCAATTCCATTTGCTGCGCCACCATGTCGGCGTCGTCGGCATCCATGTCGCGCAGCAGTTCGCGGGTCAGCTCCAGCGAGGTCAGCTTTTGCTGCTCCGCCAGTTGGTGGATCGGATGATCCGTTTCCGGGAAGAAGCTGCAGGCGGCGATAAACAGGCAGCCGGGATAGCGGTCTTGCTGCACGTATTCCGCCAGTACGTCATAGCGCGCCAGCAGCTTTTGCTGCGGGCTCAGGTTTTCATCCAGCAGCAGCTGGCGGCGCCAGGTGTCGATCTGCTGGCCGTGGTAGCGCAGGCAGTCGTACAGCAGCGCTTCGCGATCCGGCCAGAACCGTTTGAGATCGCCGGGCTGAACGTCGAGTTTTTCCGCCAGCATCTCTAATGTGGCGGTCGCCAGGCCCTGTTGTTCCAACAGACCCAGCGCAGTATCAAGGACGTGTTCACGTTGCACTTGTGCTTCCTCCCATTCACTTCCGATCTTCAGTGTCAGTTATCGCATCACTTTCTGCAAATGCGCGTTGAAGGCTTCCGCCTTCATAAAACCGGTGACCCGCTCGGCCGTCAGCTCGCGGCCTGCCGGATCGAAGAACAGGATCGTCGGCAGCCCCAGCACCTGCAGGTGCTTCAGCAGCGCCGCTTGTTCCGTGCTGTTAGCGGTGACGTCCGCCTGCAGCAGCACCGCGTTGGCCAGGCTCGCCTGCACCGCTGCATCGCTGAAGGTGTATTTCTCGAACTCTTTGCAGGCTACGCACCAGTCGGCGTACAGGTCCAACATCACCGGTTTGCCCCGCGCCTGTTGCAGCGCGAGATCGAGCTGTTCGACGTTGTTGATGCGGGTAAAGGCCAGATGCGGTTGAGCCGCCTGCTGCGCCTGGTCGGTGCCGAAAGCCCAGTCCTGCAGCGGCCGCGCGGCGATCACCGCCGCCGCCAGCAGCAGCAGTTGCAGAGCGCGCGTCCAGCCACGTGAGCTTCTCAGGCTCAGGGCGAAGGCCCAGCCGAAGAACGCCAGGCCGAGCAGGCTCCACAGGCGCAGGCCCCACAGGTCGCCGATCACCCGCTCCAGCAGGAACACCGGCAGCGCCAGAATGACGAAGCCGAAGGCTTCTTTCACGTACTGCATCCACGGGCCGCTGCGCGGCAGCAGGCGGTTGCCGAACAGGGTGACGATCACCAGCGGAATGCCCATGCCCAGCGCGTACAGGTACAGCGTGCCGCCGCCGGCCCACAGATTACCGCTCTGGGCGATATACAGCAGGATGGCGCTGAGCGGCGCGGTGGTGCAGGGGGAACAGATCAGCCCGGCCAGAGCACCCATCAGGAACACGCCGGTCAGTGAGCCGCCGCGCTGGGTGTTGCTCCAGTTCGCCAGCCGGGTTTGCAGCGCCGAGGGCAGCTGCAGGGAATAGAGGCCGAACATCGACAGCGCCAACGCGATGAACAGCACCGACAGGCCAATCAGGACGTAAGGATGCTGCAGCGCCGCCTGAAACTGCAATCCGGCGGCGGCCACCACCAAGCCCAGCAAGGTGTAGGTGAGCGCCATGCCCTGCACGTAAACCACCGCCAGCGCCAGAATGCGGCCGCTGTTTTGCGGCCGGTCGCGGCCGAGGATGATGCCGGAGATCAGCGGATACATCGGCAGTACGCACGGGGTGAAGGCGATGCCGATGCCGATCAGCAATGCCCACAGCGGCGAGAACGGCAGGCTGGCCGGTGTGGCGGGGGCTTCAACTGGTGCAGCGGCCGAGAGCGGCGCGGCTGCGGTGGCGCTGACCGCATCCAGCGGGATGGTTCGGGTTTCCGGCGGATAGCAGAAGCCGGCCTCGGCACAGCCCTGATAGGTGACGCTGAGGCTGGCGTTGGCCGCCGCCTGTTGCAGCGGCACCTGCAGATTCAGCTGCTGTTTGAAAATCGCCACTTCGCCGAAGAACTCGTCCTTGTGGCTCACCCCTTCGGGCAGGGTAAAGGCGCCGAGCGTCGCCTGCTGCGGCACCAGTTTGATCTGCTGGCGATACAGGTAGTAGCCGGGGCGGATCTGCCAGTTCAGCGTTACCTGGCTGCCCTGCTGTTTGAAATCGAAGGCGAAGGCCTGATCGACAGGCACGAACTGGCTGCCGCCTTTCGGCGCGAACAGCGAAGCCTGCGCCGCCTGTGGCAGGAAGAACAGGCTGCACAGCAGCAAAATCAGTTTAAGGAAGCGTTGATCCATAACAGGTAGTCTTTATCTCCGGCCATCACCGGCAGCACCAGCAACTCGGGCGTCTGGTAGGGGTGATGTTGTTTCAGGGTGTCGAGCAGGGCCTGCTGACGGCGGCGATCGCTTTTGAACAGCATCTGCACTTCGTATTCCTGTTCCAGTTTCCCTTCCCAGTAATACAGCGAGGTGGCGCCGGGCAGCAGTGTGGCGCAGGCCGCCAGCTTATCGCCCAAGACCCGCGCCGCCAGTTCCTGGGCGCTGGCTTCATCGGGTGCGGTACAGAGTATGACGACAGCTTCGCAATCAGACATCTTCAGCCCTCTCATCGATTCGAATGGGCACTATACCCTGAAGGCGGATTGGCTAGAAGGCGAGTTTATCGCCAAAAGGAAAACCGGGGCCGCAGCCCCGGTCGAAGCCTTACAGCATGACGCTGCCGAGCAGGAAGCCGAATACCACCGCGAAGATCACGCCCATGGTGCCGGGAATGAAGAACGGATGGTTGAACACGAAGCGGCCGATGCGCGTGGTGCCGGTGTCGTCCATCTGCACCGCGGCGACCAGCGTCGGGTAGGTCGGCAGGATGAACAGGCCGGAAACGGCGGCGAAGGAGGCGACGGCGGTCAGCGGCGACACGTTCAGCGCCAGCGCCATCGGCATCAGCGCCTTGGCGGTGGCGGCCTGCGAGTACAGCAGCGCCGAGCAGAAGAAGAAGATCACCGCCAGTAGCCACGGGTGCGCCTGAATGACGCTGCCGGCCGTCTCTTTGATCCAGTCGATGTTGGCCTGCACGAAGGTATCGCCCAGCCAGGCGACGCCGAGGATACAGATACAGGCGCTCATGCCGGCCTTGAAGGTGCTGGAGTTCAGCACCATGTCGGTATCGACGCGGCACAGCAGGGTGGTCAGCGTGGCGACGCTCAGCATGATGATCAGGATGGCGTTGGTGGTGTTCATCAGCGGCTTGGCCACCAGGCCCAGGCCCGGGCTGTTGATGATGGCGTAAGCCACTACGCACAGCACGCCCAGCAGGAACAGCAGCACCGAGGTTTTGGCGCGCGGTTTGATCGCCAGCGCGTTGTTGCCGCGCAGGGTGATCAGACCCTCTTCCAGGCGTTTCAGGTACACCGGGTCGTTAGACAGCTTGGAGTCGAACAGCCAGGTCACCAGCAGCGACATCACCAGCACGGCGCAGAAGGTGGACGGGATCACCACCATCAGCAGGTGCAGGTAGCTGACGCCGTGGCCTTCCATCACCGAAGACATGTACACCACCGCGGCGGAGATCGGCGAGGCGGTGATGGCGATCTGGGCGGACACCACGGCGGTCGACAGCGGGCGGCAAGGCTTGATGCCCTGTTCTTTCGCCACTTCGGCGATCACCGGCAGCGCCGAGAGCGAGATGTTGCCGGTGCCGGCGAAGATGGTCAGGAAGTAGGTGACGATAGGGGCGAGAATGGTGATGTGCTTGGGGTTCTTGCGCAGCAGCTTTTCGGTCTGCTGCACCAGATAATCCATCCCCCCGGCGACCTGCATCGCGGAGATCGCTGCGATCACCGCCATAATGATGGAAATCACGTCGAAGGGAATGCTGCCCGGCTTGACGCCGATCAGCGCCAGGACCAGAACGCCCAACCCCCCCGCGAACCCGATACCGATACCGCCCAACCTGGCCCCTAAAAAGATGGCCAGCAGAACGATAACCAATTCTACGGCTAGCATAGTGTTTACTCCTTAAAATGAGAGAAATTGAAAATCAAACGTTAAAATTTTGTGGGCGCCGGAAAGTAAAAAGGCACGCTATCCAGAGGATTTAGCGTGCCTTTCAGGGCTACCGGGTAGGTCTGTTATTGTTCATTTTCATCCGTATAGCGTTTAGCTTTATAAGCCGGGTGCATCAGGTTCTCCACGGAGAAGATGTCATCCAGCTCGGCTTCGGTCAGCAGGCCGCGTTCCAGCACCACTTCGCGCACGCTCTTGCCGGTTTCGGCGCAGATCTTCCCGACGATGTCACCGTTGTGGTGGCCAATGAACGGGTTCAGATAGGTGACGATACCGATCGAGTTGAAGACGTAGTGTTCGCAGACTTCTTTATTCGCGGTGATGCCGTTAATGCATTTTTCCAGCAGGTTGTAGCAGGCGTTGGTCAGGATGTGGATCGACTCGAACATCGCCTGGCCGATCACCGGCTCCATCACGTTCAGCTGCAGCTGGCCCGCTTCGGCCGCCATGGTAACGCAAGTGTCGTTGCCAATCACCTTGAAACACACCTGATTGACCACTTCCGGCACCACCGGGTTCACTTTGGCCGGCATGATGGACGACCCCGCCTGCAGCTCCGGCAGGTTGATTTCGTTCAGGCCGGCGCGCGGGCCGGAGGAGAGCAGGCGCAGGTCGTTACAGATTTTGGACAGTTTCACCGCCAGGCGTTTGAGTGCGCTGTGCACCATCACGTAGGCGCCGCAGTCGGAGGTGGCTTCGATCAGGTCTTCCGCCGGTACCACCGGCAGGCCGCTGACTTCCGCCAGTTTTTGCACCGCCAGCGGCTGATAGCCTTCCGGGGTGTTGAGCGCGGTGCCGATGGCGGTGGCGCCCAGGTTAACTTCCAGCAGCAGCTCCGCGGTGCGGTGCAGGTTGCGGGTCTCTTCGTTCAGCAGCACGCTGAAGGCGTGGAATTCCTGGCCGAGGGTCATCGGCACTGCGTCCTGCAGCTGGGTGCGGCCCATTTTCAGGATGGTTTCGAACTCTTTCGCCTTGCGATCGAAGCCTTCACGCAGCTGGTTGATGGCGTCGATCAGTTTCTGGTTGGAGGCGTACACCGCGATGCGGAACCCGGTCGGGTAGGCGTCGTTGGTGGACTGGCACTTATTGAGGTGATCGTTCGGGTTCAGGTACTGGTATTCGCCTTTTTGATGGCCCATCAGCTCCAGGCCGATGTTCGCCAGCACTTCGTTGGTGTTCATGTTCAGCGAGGTGCCTGCGCCGCCCTGGAACACGTCCACCGGGAACTGATCCATGCACTTGCCTTTATCCAACACCTCGTCGCAGGCCTGGATGATCACGTCGGCGATTTTGCGTGGGATGGTTTTGAGTTCTTTGTTGGCCATCGCCGCGGCCTTTTTCACCATCACCATGCCGCGAACGAACTCGGGGACATCGCTGATTTTGCTGTTGCTGATGTAGAAGTTTTCAATCGCACGCAGAGTGTGAACTCCGTAGTAAGCGTCTGCGGGGACTTCACGTGTTCCTAACAGGTCTTCTTCGATACGAATGTTGTTTGACATGAGAACCTTCTCTATGTGTTGCTGCCGAATTAATAATTTGTCAGGTCAAGGCTAGTAAGGGCACAGCCTAAATTAATGTTGCCGAAGGCTTGGGGCGTGAAACGATTAACCAAATCGCCCGTTGCTGCCCAGATCATATGCTGGTTGGTAAGAAATGACTGAACCCAGATCACCTTATGGTGTTTAAGGATATGCCCTTTTCCGGTTCTGTGACTTCTTTCACGTTTGTGAACTTTAGCAATAAAAACCGGCTCTCGGTTGAAATGGTGGGGGGATGCCCTCATTGTAATGGTGTCGGCCGTTTACGGCCTCTTTTTTCGCGCTGTCGCCCCCATGGCGGCCGTGCTTTACCTACCGATAGGAGAACCAGGTGCGCTGGTTACCGCTACTGCTGATATTTCTGCTGGCTTACATAGAAATATCCATCTTTATCAAAGTCGCCGCCGTGCTCGGCGTGGCTGTCACCCTGCTGCTGGTGGTGTTCAGCTCCTGCGTCGGCATTTCGCTGGTGCGCAATCAGGGCATGAAAACCTTCGTGCAGATGCAGCAAAAACTGGCGGCCGGCGAAAGCCCGGCGGCGGAAATGGTGAAAAGCGTTTCGCTGGTGCTGGCGGGCTTCCTGCTGCTGATACCGGGCTTCTTCACCGACTTCCTCGGCCTGTTGCTGCTGCTGCCGCCGGTGCAAAAATCGCTGACGCTGAAGCTGATGCCGCACCTGTCGGTGTATCGCCCCGGCGGTTGGACGGGCGGCGACGCCGCCAACGGCAATACCTTCGACGGCGAATTCCAGCGCAAGGACGACGAACGCCCGGTGCTGGAACACCGCCCGGACGAGGATCGCAAACCTCACGATCGTTAAGCAAACGCGGCTCAGGCCGCGTTTTTCATCTCTGCGGCACTCGCCGAACCGAAAATGCGAAATTTTTTTTGTTCGCCCCCTTGAAGGGGGCTGGAACGCCCCCATCTCAAATGCCACGAGGCCGGTAATAACAACCATCCGGTGTACAACCCTAAATCTGATAGAGACCTTCTTACAGGAGAGCGTTCAATGAGTATTCGTCCATTGCATGACCGCGTTATCGTCAAGCGCAAAGAAGTTGAATCAAAATCTGCTGGCGGCATCGTCCTGACTGGCTCTGCTGCGGGTAAATCCACTCGCGGTGAAGTGGTTGCAGTGGGTAAAGGGCGTGTGCTGGAAAACGGCAACATCCAACCGCTGGATGTGAAAGTTGGCGATATCGTGATTTTCAACGACGGCTACGGCGTGAAAGCAGAGAAGATCGACAATGAAGAAGTGTTGATCATGTCCGAAAGCGACATTCTGGCAATTGTTGAAGCGTAATTGCGCTTTATCTTCTGAACTGAACGAGTTGAAGGGAAATACCAATGGCAGCTAAAGACGTAAAATTCGGCAATGACGCTCGCGTGAAAATGCTCCGCGGCGTGAATGTTCTCGCTGATGCAGTAAAAGTGACCCTGGGCCCGAAAGGCCGCAACGTAGTGCTGGATAAATCTTTCGGCGCACCGACCATCACCAAAGACGGCGTTTCCGTTGCGCGTGAAATCGAACTGGAAGACAAGTTCGAGAACATGGGCGCACAGATGGTGAAAGAAGTGGCCTCCAAAGCGAACGACGCGGCGGGCGACGGCACCACCACTGCAACCGTACTGGCTCAATCCATCATCACCGAAGGCCTGAAAGCGGTTGCTGCAGGCATGAACCCGATGGATCTGAAGCGCGGCATCGACAAAGCGGTTGTCGCTGCGGTTGAAGAACTGAAAAAACTGTCCGTACCTTGCTCCGATTCCAAAGCTATCGCTCAGGTCGGCACCATCTCCGCCAACTCCGACGAAACCGTGGGTAAACTGATCGCGGAAGCGATGGAGAAAGTGGGCAAAGAAGGCGTTATCACCGTTGAAGAAGGCACCGGCCTGCAAGACGAGCTGGACGTGGTTGAAGGTATGCAGTTCGACCGCGGTTACCTGTCCCCATACTTCATCAACAAGCCGGAAACCGGTTCTGTTGAGCTGGAAAGCCCGTTCATCCTGCTGGCTGACAAGAAGATCTCCAACATCCGCGAAATGCTGCCGGTGCTGGAAGCCGTTGCCAAAGCAGGCAAACCGCTGCTGATCATCGCTGAAGACGTAGAAGGCGAAGCGCTGGCGACTCTGGTGGTCAACACCATGCGCGGCATCGTGAAAGTGGCTGCCGTTAAGGCGCCTGGCTTCGGCGACCGTCGTAAAGCCATGCTGCAGGACATCGCTACCCTGACTGCCGGTACCGTTATCTCTGAAGAGATCGGTCTGGAACTGGAAAAAGCCACCCTGGAAGATCTGGGTCAGGCGAAACGCGTTGTCATCAACAAAGACACCACCATCATCATCGATGGCGTGGGCGACGAAGCGACCATCCAGGGCCGCGTTGCTCAAATTCGTCAGCAGATCGAAGAAGCGACCTCTGACTACGATCGTGAAAAACTGCAGGAGCGCGTAGCGAAACTGGCCGGCGGCGTTGCCGTTATCAAGGTTGGCGCAGCCACTGAAGTTGAAATGAAAGAGAAGAAAGCCCGCGTTGAAGACGCCCTGCACGCAACCCGCGCCGCAGTGGAAGAAGGCGTGGTTGCCGGCGGCGGCGTCGCGCTGATCCGCGTTGCAGGCAAAATCGCCTCGCTGAAAGGCGACAACGAAGACCAGAACGTGGGTATCAAAGTTGCGCTGCGCGCAATGGAAGCCCCTCTGCGTCAGATCGTGGTCAACGCCGGTGAAGAAGCTTCCGTTATCGCCAACCAGGTGAAAGCGGGCGAAGGCAGCTACGGCTACAACGCTTACTCTGAAGAATACGGCGACATGATCGCGATGGGTATCCTGGATCCAACCAAAGTGACCCGTTCTGCTCTGCAGTACGCGGCTTCCGTGGCTGGCCTGATGATCACCACCGAATGCATGGTCACCGACCTGCCGAAGGCTGACGCACCGGATCTGGGCGCAGCAGGCGGCATGGGTGGCATGGGCGGCATGGGCGGCATGATGTAATCATCCCCCACACGCTTGTGTGCTGAGAACCCCGGTCAACTGACCGGGGTTTTTTTTAGCTTAAAAATCAATTAAAAGGATGTTTTGTTAGCTTGTTATTAGTTTGGTGAATGAATAATTGCATTATTTTGTTTTTACCCTAAACCGTTGTCGTTTCGTACCGATATAGCCCCTACCAGGCGGGGAATTTCCCCTCGCCGGTGTGACTGTCAACGGAGACGACTTATGCTGAAAAATATGAAAATAGCCACCTGGCTGATGATGATGCTGTTGCTGCTGGGCTTGATGCCCATGGGAACCGGCGCCATTGCCTTCTATTTCATGCAGCAAAACGGCCACAGTATCGACAGGATGAGCACCTTCTCCGACGAGGAAGCGGCGCTGAACCGCAGTTGGCGTGCTTTGCTGCAAACGCAGACGCTGATCGACAACATGGCGTTCGAGCGCTGGGCGCAGACCAGCAGAGCCGATATTCAGCAGGGTATCGATGAGGCGCGAGGTGAGCTGCGCAGCGCCGACGTCGCGTTCAACCTGTTTTGGGAGACGCCGGGCCTGACGGTATCGCGCCCGGATCTGGGCGAGGCGATGAAAAAGGTTTACCTGGCGCAGCAGGCGGTGCTGAAGCAAGAACTGACGCTGTTGGCCGACACGCCACAGACGGCGCTGATCGAGCGGCTGCACGCCATGGCGGCAGAGAAGCGCCAGGTGCGCCAGCGGTTGGATAACCAGTTTGCCGACTACATGCGGGCCACGGTGGCCGCCCACCGTCTGGCAGTGGAAGAGGCGGAGCAGACCCAAAAAGTCTTCGCCCGCCTGCTGAGTGGCACCCTGGCGGCGATCCTGCTGCTGCTGGTCGCCGTGCAGCGTGATTTCCGCCGGCGCTTGATTCTGCCGCTGCGCCAGATCGCCGAACACTTGCAAAAGGTTGGGCGCGGCGATCTACGCAGCGAGATCGCGGTACGCAACAACGATGAGATCGGCATGTTGTTCGCCAGCCTACGGACGATGCAGCAGGAGCTGAGTGCGACCGTGCAGCAGGTGCGTGACGGCGTGGAGTCGATCAACCACGGTACGCACGAGATCGCCGTCGGCAACGCCGATCTCTCCAGCCGCACCGAAGAACAAGCCAGCGCGCTGACGGAAACCGCCGCCAGCATGGAGCAGATTACCGCCACGGTGCGGCAAAACGCCGATAACGCCACTCAGGCCGCCGGCATGGTCAATCAGACCGCTGCCATTGCCCGCAACGGCGAAACGCTGATGGCCAGCGCGGTCGACAAGATGCGGGCGATCAACGACAGTGCGCGTCAGGTGGGGGATATTACCAGCGTGATCGACGGCATCGCCTTCCAGACCAACATTCTGGCGCTGAACGCCGCCGTCGAGGCCGCACGTGCCGGGGAGCAGGGGCGGGGTTTTGCGGTGGTAGCCGGCGAAGTGCGCAATCTGGCGCAGCGCTGCGCGACTTCGGCCAAGGAGATCAGCGGTCTGGTCGACGGCGTAACCGGCGATATCGCCGCCGGCGTGCGGCTGGTGGAACAGGCGGGCGAGACGATGAATGCCATCGTCGGCTCGGTGAACCAGGTGACGTCGCTGATGGATAACATCTCCTATGCGTCGGAAGAGCAAAGCAAAGGCGTCGAGCAGGTCGGGGTGGCGGTGACCCAGATGGATCAGGTGACCCAGCAGAACGCCGCGCTGGTGGAGGAGGTGGCGACCACCGCCGTCGGCGTGGAGGAACAGGCGGCCCTGCTGGCGCAGGCGGTGGCGGTATTCAAACTGGCGGAGGGGGAATCGCGCCAGGGCGACGTGGAGGCGCAGGCATCGGCGACCGTTGCCGGTTGGGTATAACGCCGCCGCACTGTATTTGATGATATTTTTGCCGCCCGGGGCGATTTAGCTGGTAAACTGGTAAGTCATCAGCTGTCGCTCAAGACGTTGGCCCGCTCGCGCGGCAACGGATGCTTAAGAGATGGCATCGCTTTCTGATATACCCTATGAATTTCAAGTTGTAGCTAGGCGGCCAGCTCGTGAGTCCCCAGGCGCTTACTTGAGTAAGTAACTGGGGTGAGCGAGTGCAGTCAACAACGCTACAGCTTGAAAGGCGACGGGTAGAAGATTTTGCGTAATTCTCAACATCGAATGGGGAACAAGATGCGGATTAAAGCCTTACTGGGTCTTTCGGCAGCGATGCTGCTGGCGGGTTGCAGCACCACTCATGAACTGACCGCTGCGGGTCAGCAGATCAAGTTCACCGACAGCAAGCCGGCGGCGGAATGCCAGCTGCTGGGGGAAGTGACCGGCACCCAGAGCAACTGGCTGTCCGGCAACGGCGGTGAAGGCAGCTCCATGCGCGGTGCGGCCAACGATCTGCGCAACAAGGCGGCGGCGATGGGCGGCAACGTCATTTACGGCGCCAACAGCCCAAGCCAGAACCTGCTCTCCAGCTTCGCGCCGCTGGACAGCAAAATGGTCGGCCAGGTTTACAAGTGCCCGTAAGGCGCTGAGGCCAAACGCCGCACAGAGATAAAAAAAGAGGAATGCCACGGCATTCCTCTTTTCGTTTCGTCGAGCCCTGTGGCGCGTGTCACTCCTGCATCAGGCGCAGGTCGATCGGCGTTTTGCTCGGTTCGCCGCCCACTTCACGCGTCAGGCGCGGCACCAGATAACCGGACACCTTGCTCAGCAGCGCCTGCATGATGGCGCGCGCTTCATCGTCGCTGACCATGAAGTGCGCTGCGCCCTGCACCTTGTCCAGCACGTGGATGTAGTAAGGCAGGATACCGGCGTCGAACAGCGCGTTGCTGAGCGCCGCCAGCGTGTCGGCATCGTCGTTGACGTCGCGCAGCAGCACGCTCTGGTTGAGCAGCGTGACGCCGGCGAGGCGCAGCTGCGCCATGGCGCTTTGCAGGTCGCGGTCAATTTCGTTGGCGTGGTTGATGTGCGTGACCATCAGCACCTGCAGGCGCGAGGCCGACAGCAGGCGGCACAACGCCGGCGTGATGCGCGCCGGGATCACCACCGGCAAACGGGTGTGAATGCGCAGGCGTTTCAGGTGCGGGATGGCCTCCAGTTCGCCAACCAGCCATTCCAGCTCGCTGTCTTTGGCCATCAGCGGATCGCCGCCGGAAAAAATGATCTCGTCCAGTTCCGGGTGTTGGCGGATATAATCCAGTGCCTGCCGCCAGTTGTTCTTATTGCCCTGATTATCCTGATAGGGGAAGTGGCGACGGAAGCAGTAACGGCAGTTGACCGCACAGCCGCCCTTGACCAGCAGCAGTGCGCGATTGCGGTATTTGTGCAGCAGGCCCGGCACCACGCTGCGCTGCTCATCGAGCGGATCGGTGGTGAACCCTGGGGCGTTGATGAACTCCTCTCTGGCGGTCAGCACCTGGCGCAGCAGCGGGTCGTTGGCATCGCCGGGGCGCATGCGCGCAGCGAAGGCGCGCGGCACGCGCAGGGCAAACAGCCGGCGGGCATCGCGCCCCTGCGGCAGTTCCGGGTGCGTATTCAGTGACAAAAGCTGCAGTAATTCATCGGGATCGGTAATAACATCGGCGAGTTGATGCAACCAATCTTCTCTATGTGCCGTACTTTGGGTTATAATGTGTGCCATTTTTTTGGCTAAGCTACCAGTTCAAATATTCAGAGGGCCATCATGGCGACTTATTCTAGCAACGATTTCCGTCCGGGTCTTAAAATCATGTTCGAGGGCGAACCTTACGCCGTCGAAGCCAGTGAGTTCGTTAAGCCGGGCAAAGGCCAGGCGTTCGCGCGCGTGAAAATGCGCCGTCTGCTGACCGGCACCCGCGTGGAAAAAACCTTCAAGTCTACCGATTCTTGCGAAGGCGCAGACGTGATGGACACCAACATGAACTACCTGTACAGCGACGGTGAGTTCTACCACTTCATGCACCCTGAGTCTTTCGAACAGCATCAGGTTGACGGCAAAACCGTCGGCGACGCGGCCAAATGGCTGCAGGATAACGCAGAGTGCATCATCACCCTGTGGGATGGCCGTCCAATCGCCGTTCAGCCGCCGAACTTCATCGAAGCGGAAATCACCGATACCGATCCTGGCCTGAAAGGCGATACCGCAGGGACTGGCGGCAAGCCGGCAACCCTGAGCACCGGCGCCGTGGTGAAAGTGCCGTTGTTCGTCCAGATCGGCGAAGTGATCAAGGTTGACACTCGCTCTGGCGAATACGTCTCTCGCGTTAAATAAGTTTCAAAACAGAGGAACCCACGCGGTTCCTCTGTTTTATCCTATCCCCGTTCGTTGGCAGAAAATCCGCATGTTCAAGAAAACGTTGTTGGCCGTGCTCTCCCTGTTGTTCCTTTTCTCCCTCAGCAGTTGCAATACGTTTCGCGGTTTCGGCGAAGACGTTCAGCATCTCGGCGGCGCCATCTCCCGCACGGCCAGCTGATCCCGCCTTTAACCCGATGTATTTGCGCCACAAAGCCGGTCACGATCCCACACCCTCCGTCAATTTTGACTACGCTTAGAAAGCCGTACTTTTTCATCAACGACAAATAAGGACTTTCTTATGCTGAAGAAAAGTATTATCGCGATCTTCTCTTTGATGATTTTGAGCTCGCTGACCGCCTGCAATACCACCCGCGGTGTGGGTGAAGACATTCAGGCCGGCGGCAAGGCTATTCAGCGCAGCGCGGAATAATCCGCATTCCACCCGGCGGCGTTCCGGCTGCGGAGAGCCGCCACATTTCTATCCCTTGCCTGAGCGTTAACGCTGCTGCTATCCTGCCGCAGTGCGGGTGAGGTTACCCGTCATGCATCACCTCGCTAAACGGGACGACCCGTTTACGCGTCATTTTTTCGGGGACGACCCCAGTGGTAGGGAGGCCGTCTCATGGCCTGGATTATTCTGCTTATCGCCGGTTTGCTCGAAGTGGTTTGGGCTATCGGTCTGAAATACACCCACGGTTTTACCCGGCTGACGCCGAGCATCATCACCATCGCCGCGATGGTGGTCAGCATGTTGCTGTTGGCCAACGCCATGAAAACGCTGCCCGCCGGCACCGCCTATGCGGTGTGGACCGGCATCGGCGCGGTGGGCGCGGCCATCATGGGCATGGTGCTGTTGGGCGAATCGACCAATATCGCGCGCATCATCAGCCTGTGCCTGATCGTGGTCGGCATACTCGGGCTGAAGTTCAGCAGTCACTGATCGGCGGACTGTTGCACCCAGATCAGCTTGTCGGTGGCGAAACCGTAGCCTTTGGCCGTCTGCAATAAGCTGTCGCGTACGCTGGCGTCAAGCGTCGGCGTGCGCGACAGGATCCACAAATAGTCGCGGTTAGGGCCGCAAACCAGCGCGTAGCGATACGCCGGGTCCAGGGCAATCACGTTATAGCCGCCGTAGAAGGGGCCGAAGAACGACACTTTCAGCGCCGCGACCTGCGGTGAACCGATAAAGTAGGCTTTGCCTTCGCTTTCTTGCCATTGCTGTTTTTGCGGATTGAAGCCGCGATTGATGACGTTCAGCCCGCCGTCGGCGCGCGGGCTGTAATGGGCGGTCACCTGCTGCAAACCGCGTTCAAAACGATGATCCAGACGAGCGATCTCATACCAGGTACCGAGATAGCGCTGGCTGTCAAAGGGGGTCACGACCTTGATGTCTTTAGGCGGGGAGACGCTGCAGGCGACGGAGAGCAGGGCGGAAAGCATGACGCTAAGCTTTGACCATAAACGCATCGGTGACTCCTGTTTACCGGGGGCGAGTAGACAGTGTAGCCGATGAGAAAAGGGCGGCCAACGGGCGTTGGCCACCCGAGCGGTTTACAGAGTGACGACGCCGATGACGGTGACGACGCTGAGGATTGCCGCCAGACCGTAGAACACCCACTTGCCGGCCGGCACGTGGATCTTCAGATCGTGCATCGCATGGTGGATGCGGTGCAGGCCGCACCACAGCGGCAGAATGATCATCAGCAGCAGGAACAGGCGGCCGATCAGGCTCTGGCAGAACGCCAGCACGCGCTCGTAACCCAGCGCTTCACCGGGGAACAGCCCCAGCGGCAGCAGAATGCCGACCAGCAGCACGATAGCCGGCGCGACGATCGCGCCCCACATGCCGCCGGCGCCGAACAATCCCCAGAAAACCGGCTCATCGGAGCGTTTAGGTGCTTGATTTATCATGTTTCCTCCGGATTAGAACAGGGCCACGGCCAGGATGACCACGCTGACGACGATCGTGACGGCCCACAGCCCTTTCACGATGGGGCCCGGTCCCATTTTCTCGCTGTTGACCACAATATTGGCGGCCTTCGGCGCCAGATCGAACCAGGTTTTGGTGTGCAGCGCCGCCGCCAGCAATGCGACGACGTTGATTAACAGCACCAGCGGATTCTGCAAGAAACCGACGAAGCCGGCCCAGCTCTCGGCGCCGCCCTTCAGCGCGAACACGCCGTAGAGCAGCACGATGCTGAACCAGACCGCCAGCACCGAGGTGCCTTCGCGCAGCATGTAGAAACGGTAGAAGCCGAGCTTTTGCCACCAGGTGGGCGTCATGGTGCGCACATAGGGCTTACGTTGAGTTGTCATGGCAATTTTCTCCCTTATTGCGGCTTCAGCATGGCGATCATGAAGTCCTTGGCGCTCTCCACCTTGCCTTGCTGGATAGCGGCGGCGGGATCGACGTGTTTCGGACAGACTTCGGAGCAATAGCCGACGAAGGTGCAGCTCCAGACGCCGTTTTGGCCGTTGAGCTGCGGCATGCGCTGTTTCTTGCCGTGGTCGCGGTTGTCCAGGTTATAACGGTGCGCCAGCGTGATCGCCGCCGGGCCGATAAACTCGGGGTTGAGGCCGAACTGCGGGCATGCCGCGTAGCACAGGCCGCAGTTGATGCAGCCGGAGAACTGGTGGTATTTGGCCATCTGCGCCGGCGTCTGCACGTTTGGGCCATCCTCCGGTTTGCGATCGTTGCCGATGATGTACGGTTTGATCGCCTCCAGGCTTTCGATGAAGTGGGTCATGTCGACCACCAGATCGCGCTCGATCGGGAAGTTGCCCAGCGCTTCAATCTTCATGCCGCCGACGTAGTCGCGCAGGAAGGTTTTGCACGCCAACTTCGGCACGCGGTTGACCATCATGCCGCAGGAGCCGCAGATCGCCATGCGGCAAGACCAGCGGTAGGAGAGGTCCGGCGCCAGGTTATCCTTGATGTAGCCCAGTGCATCGAGCAACGAGGTCTGTTCGTCGTAAGGCACGGCGTAAGTGACGAAATGCGGCTCGGCGTCGCTTTCCGGGTTATAGCGCATGACGTCGATCTTCAGGGTTTGCATCTCAGCCATTTGCCTGCTCCTTATTCTTTTTCTCCTGCGCTTCGGCTTCTGCGCCGTAGACGCGTTTGGCCGGCGGCAGCTTGGTGATTTTCACGTCGCTGTATTCGAGACGCGGCGCGCCCTGCGGGTTATGGAACGCCAGCGTATGCTTGAGGAAGTTGACGTCGTCACGCTCGGTGCAGCCTTCGTCCAGGCGCTGGTGGGCGCCGCGCGACTCTTTGCGGTTAAACGCGGAGTGCGCCATGCATTCGGCGACGTCCAGGCCATAGCCCAGCTCGATGGTGTACAGCAGATCGGTATTGAAGACGCTGGTGTTGTCGGTGATGTTGACGCGCTTGAAACGCTCTTTCAGCTCGGCCAGCTTATCGATGGTTTTTTGCATCAGCTCCGGCGTGCGGTAAATGCCGCAGCCTTCTTCCATCGACAGCCCCATTTCGTCGCGGATCTTCGCCCAGTTTTCGTTGCCTTCCTGCTTCATCAGGTTGCTCAGGCGGGTTTCGACGTCGCGGGTTTGCGCATCCAGCGCGCTGCCGTTGGCCGGCGCGGTCTCGAGCGCGCGGCGCGCGGCGTGTTCACCGGCGACGCGGCCGAACACCACCAGTTCCGCCAGCGAGTTGGAGCCGAGGCGGTTGGCGCCGTGCAGGCCGACGGAGGAGCACTCGCCGACCGCGAACAGCCCCTTGATGCGGGTTTCACAGTTCTGGTCGGTTTCAATGCCGCCCATGGTGTAGTGCGCGGTAGGGCGCACCGGGATCGGATCTTTCACCGGATCGACGCCGACGTAGGCCTTGGCCAGTTCGCAGATGAACGGCAGCCGCTCCAGCAGCTTTTTCTCGCCCAGGTGGCGCAGATCGAGGTAGACCACGTCGCCGCGTGGGGTGGCGATGGTGCGGCCGGCGCGCCATTCATGCCAGAAGGCCTGGGACACTTTATCGCGCGGGCCCAGCTCCATGTATTTGTTCTTCGGCTCGCCCAGCGGGGTTTCCGGACCCATGCCGTAGTCTTGCAGGTAACGGTAGCCGTCTTTGTTCACCAGGATGCCACCTTCGCCGCGACAGCCCTCGGTCATCAGGATGCCGGAACCGGGCAGGCCGGTCGGATGATACTGCACGAACTCCATGTCGCGCAGCGGTACGCCGTGGTGGAACGCCATGCCCATGCCGTCGCCGGTAACGATGCCCCCGTTGGTGTTGTAGCGATAAACGCGCCCGGCGCCGCCGGTGGCCATCACCACCGCGTTGGCGCGGATCTGCACGCGGGTGCCTTCCATCATGTTGAGCGCCACCAGGCCGCGCGCCTGGCCGTCATCCACCAGGATATCCAGCACGAAGTGCTCGTCGAAGCGTTGGATCTGCGGGTATTTCAGCGAGGTTTGGAACAGGGTGTGCAGCATGTGGAAGCCGGTCTTGTCGGCGGCGAACCAGGTGCGTTCGATCTTCATGCCGCCGAAGCGCCGCACGTTGACCGACCCGTCCGGTTTGCGGCTCCACGGGCAGCCCCATTGCTCAAGCTGGGTCATCTCGCGCGGGCACTGATGCACGAAGTGATCGACCACGTCCTGTTCGCACAGCCAGTCGCCGCCGGCGACGGTGTCGTGGAAATGGTAGTCGAAGGTATCGTGATCCTGGGTGACGGCGGCGGAGCCCCCCTCGGCGGCGACCGTGTGGCTGCGCATCGGGTAGACCTTAGAGATCAGCGCGATTTTCAGTTGGGGATTGGCTTCCGCTGCGGCTATTGCTGCACGTAAACCAGCGCCCCCGGCCCCAATAATGGCAAGATCGGCGTTAAAGGTTTGCACTGCATTCCTCCAATGTTCTTATTAAGAACGGCAAGTTAAATATCTATGCTTAAAATTTAGCGAACTCTTCGGGTGCTAACTAATTGAACCGATTAATGTTGCTTAAAGGTTAAGGATAGATATCTCCCACCAATAATGGGGAATTAACTATACCTAAAGTTAAGTAGTCGAAATTTGATGTGATCGATTGTTTTGTCGATTAACGCTCGACCAACAGGCTTGCCTGTTTTTTTGCGCGTTTGGCCTGCTTTACCCTTTTTAACGCGCTTTTGCCGCCCATTTATCGGAAATTGGCGTTATGGACGGTTGTGCATCGTGAAGAATTTGTTTGGCTGCAAGGATGCGAGTAGACTGCATCCCCTGTTTGATTTCGGAGTTAATTACCATGAGCGAAACGGCAAGCTGGCAGCCTAGTGCACCCATCGCCAATTTGTTGAAACGCGCAGCGATTCTGGCTGAGATCCGGCGTTTCTTCGCCGATCGTGGCGTGCTGGAAGTTGAGACGCCCACCATGAGCCAGGCGACGGTCACCGACGTTCACCTGTTCCCGTTCGAGACGCGTTTCGTCGGGCCGGGGGCGGCAGAGGGCCTGACGCTATACATGATGACCAGCCCGGAATATCACATGAAGCGCCTGTTGGCGGCGGGCAGCGGCCCGATCTACCAAATGGGGCGCAGCTTCCGCAATGAAGAAGCCGGGCGGCATCACAACCCGGAATTCACCATGCTGGAGTGGTACCGTCCGCACTACGACATGTACCGCCTGATGAACGAGGTGGACGATCTGCTGCAACAGGTGCTGGACTGCGAGAGCGCGGAGACCCTGTCCTATCAGCAGGCGTTCCTGCGCCATCTGGACATCGATCCGCTGTCGGCGGAGAAGGCGCAGCTGCGTGAAGCGGCAGCCAAACTCGATCTGAGCAACATCGCCGATACCGAAGAAGACCGTGATACGTTGTTGCAGCTGCTGTTCACCGTGGGCGTGGAGCCGCATATCGGCCGTGAAAAACCGGCGTTCGTGTACCACTTCCCGGCCAGCCAGGCGGCGCTGGCGGAGATCAGCACCGAAGACCACCGCGTGGCGGAGCGTTTCGAGGTGTATTTCAAGGGCATTGAGCTGGCGAACGGTTTCCGCGAGCTGACCGACGGCCGTGAACAACAGCAGCGCTTCGAGCAGGACAACCGCAAACGTGCGGAGCGCGGCCTGCCGCAGCAGCCGATCGACTACAACCTGTTGGCGGCGTTGCAGCACGGCATGCCTGAATGCTCCGGCGTGGCGCTGGGCGTGGATCGCCTGGTGATGCTGGCGCTGGGCGCCGAGAGCCTGAGCGAAGTATTAGCCTTCCCAGTCGGGATCGCCTGAGTTTCAGGCGGTAAGAAAAGCAAAAAAGGCCGGCATTTGCCGGCCCTTTTTTTATCGCGAGAAACGCTTACAGCCCCCCGGCGTCGCGCTTGGTGTTCGGCGCCGGCGTGGACGGCGGCGTACGGCCGTTGTTGGTCAACCGCGACAGCGTCTCGGTGCGCACCTGGAACGGCGGGTACGGCAGCGTGATGCCGTGCTCGCGGTAGCCCGCCAAGATCAACTGGTGGATCTCGTGACGCAGCGGCATACGGTGGCCCATCTCGGCGGCGTAAATACGCATCTCGAAGATCTGGATGCCCTGTTGCAGATCGACCAGGTAAACCTCCGGCGCCGGGTTATCCAGCACCAGCGAGCAGCGCTCGGCGGCGTTCATCAGGATCTTGGTCACTTCTTCGCTGTTGGCTTCGCCCGGCGCCGGTACGGTCAGCACCACACGGGTCAGGGTGTCGGACAGCGACCAGTTGACGAACTGTTCGGTGATGAAGGCTTTGTTCGGCACGATGATCTCTTTGCGGTCCCAGTCCGAGATGGTGGTGGCGCGGGTGTTGATCTTGGTGACGGTACCGGTCAGGTTGCGGATCGTCACGGTGTCGCCGATGCGGATCGGTTTCTCGAACAGGATGATCAGGCCGGAGATGAAGTTGGAGAAGATCTCCTGCATGCCGAAGCCCAACCCCAGACTGAGCGCGGTAACCACCCACTGCAGTTTCGACCATTCGATGCCGATCCAGGCGAAGCTGAGCACCGCGCCGAACACCAGCAACAGGTACTTGGTGATGGTGGTAATGGCGTAGCCGGTGCCCGGCGTCAGATCCAGGTGCTGCAGCACTGCCAACTCCAGCAGCGCCGGCAGGTTGCGCACCAGCTGCATGGTGATGATCAACACCAGAATGGCGATCAGAACCGCGCCGAGAGTGATTGGATGGGCGGTTTCCACGCCGTTCACCGTCGAGGTCACGTCCCACAGCGAGATGTTTTCCAGGAAGGCGAACGCGGAGTGGATCTCCGACCACAGCACGATCACCGACACCAGCGCGATCAGCGTCAGGATCGAGCGCACCAGCCGCAGCGACTGGGCGCTGATGGTGTCCAGATCGAAGTCCGAATCGTCCGGATCGATGGCGCCTTCAGTGCTGTTCGGGGTGTGCGAGGTTTCGTCTTCGCCGCGGGCGCGCTGGGCCAGGATGTCGGCGCGGCGCTGTTTGGCGCGATCGAAGGCGATGCGCCGCCGTTGGATCAGCATCCAGCGGCGGATGATGTGGTAGATGACCAGCAGCAGGAACCAGATCGCCACCGAGGTTTCCAGGCGCGCCAACAGCGCCTGCGCGGTGGTGAGGTAACCGACGGTCGAGGCCAGTGCCGCCAACAGCGGCGCCGACAGCAGCAGCCCCCAGAAGGCGCTGTTGAGCATGTTGTCGCCGGAGCCGTTTTTATCCAGATACAGCGGGATACCGGCGCGCTTCAGGCTGTGGGTGACCAGCGCCAGCGCCAGACACAGCAGGATGAAGCACAGCCGTCCCAGCGTGTTGGCGAACTCGCGTTCTTTCAGGCTATCGAAAGTGATCAGCGCCATGATCAGCGGCACGATCAGCCAGATCGACATCTTGTAGTAGCGCATGGCGCGCGAAACCTGCTTCGCCGGCCAGCGGAAGTGCACGATGAACAGCCCCTGAGGGTGGGCGAAGGCGGCGCAGATCATGCAGATCCACAGGATCGGCAGCGTGGCGGTCACCCCTTTGCCGATCGCTTCCGCCACCGGGTAGTTCCAGGCGCTCTGCAGGCCGTAACCGAGCGCGGCCCACAGCACTGGCAGCGGCATCGCCACCAGAATCGACCAGAATACGGTGCGCACCGTCAGGAAGAATTCGTCCTGCGTCACCTTGCCGACGCGGCTGCTGGCGCGCTCGAGGAAGGCGTGATAGTGCTTGCGCGAACTGATGCTGAAAATCACCAGCAGCAGGGCGCCGAAGATCGGGATCAGCGTTTCGCGGCTGGTCACCATCATCATGAAGGCGCCGCCGAGCTGCGACAGCGTGTCCAGCGACAGGACGCGGGTCAGATCGTGTGCCACGTTGAGCGGGTAGGAAAAGTTGATCGGATTAACGTCCGGCACCCAGAACAGATAGCGGTGGGTGGCGTCGCGGATCTCGTTCAACGCTTCGATCAGCTGGGTGTTGGCCACCTTCAGCTTGGTCAGCTCGAGGATTTGGGTGTCGCAACCGGACAGCAACGAGTTGAGCAGTTCGCGCTGGGTGCGCAGCTGAGCATCGACGATGCGCTGCTCCTGGTTGGTCAGCGCGCTGCCGTCGTCGCGTTTGAATTCGCGCTGCGACAGTTTTTCCAGTTGATTTTCAAACTGCAGGCGCTGCACGCGCAGCTGGGCCATGTCGCCGTCCAGCTGTTGCGGCTTGGGCATTTCCGGCAGCGTTGCCACCTGGGCGCGCAGGGTTTCCCCTAACGCCGACGACGAGCCGAGCCACTGGGCCTGCTCGATGATGGTGCTCAGCGCCTGGCGCACCTGCAGCGTCTGCGCCGCCGCCTGCCGCTGCTGCGATGAAATCAGATCCATGCGCTGCGCCTGGCTGTTCAGCGCGGCGGACAGTTCGCGGTTGATCTGCAGCTGTTGGCTGAGGCTTTTTGGCAAATCGCCGTTCTGCTCGGCCAGCTGCTCGGTTTTTTCCAGCGCCAGTTCCGCTTCGCGTTGGCGCTGGGCGTTGAGGTTGTTGCGCAGCGCCTGCAGCTGAATGTCTATTTTCTCGTGGCGCTTTTTATAGACCTCGGCGCGCATGCGCGCCAGCTCTTGACGGTTGTTGGCCGACAGCTGCGCCAGCTCCAGCTCGTCCACTTTGGCTTTGCGCGCCGCGGCTTCGGTCTGCAGCAGGGCCAGGGCGGCCTGCGCGTACGGGGTGGTCGGGTTGGCGGGCTGCGCCTGCAGACGGCGCTGCACTTCGGTCAGCGCGCGGCGGGCGTCGGTCTGCTGCTGCGGCAGCTGGCCGAGCGAATCGCTGATTTCCCGCGTGCGATCCTGCTCTTGCTGCAGCAGGCGCGCCTGTTCCAGCAGCAGGCTGCTGGTTTGCAGGATCTGCTGTTCCAGCTCGGCGGCCGGCAGATCGTCGCCGTTCGGCAGGATCTTGTTGCTTTCCAGCACCAGCTGACGGCGCAGCTCCTGCGTCATCTTAGGGAAATCGTCGATCACCCTCTGATACTGCTCGGAGCGAGTCTGCGACTCTTTACGCTCCGTCAGCCAGTTGAGGGCGCTTTGCAGCGCCTCGGTGGTTTCCGCCTGATTCGGCGCGTTTTTGCTGCTTTCCGCCTGCTTCAGCTCCTGTTTGAGCTGGTTCTCGGTCGGCACGGGGGCGGCCAGCGCCGGTTGCCACAGCAGGCAACCGAGCAAAAGCGTGATGATCAGGCGCACGGCGTCGATTCCTTTAGAGCGGGGTCTGTGGTGTTTCAGCGGCGGCCGGGATTTCGGCGAAGGCCTCACCCATGCGGGTGACGGTGCCGTTATGCAGCTGCGGCGCAAACTGCACGCTGCCTGCGGTAAACAGGTTGATCACCGTGGAGCCGAGTTTGAAACGGCCCATCTCGGCGCCTTTTTCCAGCGCGATGGCGCCTTCTTCGCCGGCGGCCGGGTAGGTCCAGCGTTTGATGATGCCTTCGCGCGGCGGCGTGACGGTGCCGGCCCAGATGGTTTCGATGCTGCCGACGATGGTGGCGCCGACCAGGATTTGCACCATCGGCCCGATGTCAGTGTCGAATACGCAGATCACGCGCTCGTTGCGAGCGAACAGGTTAGGCACGTTGGCGGCGGTGAGCGGGTTGACCGAGAACAGATCGCCCGGCACATAGATCATTTCGCGCAGTACGCCGGCGCACGGCATGTGTACGCGGTGATAGTCGCGCGGTGCCAGGTAGGTAGTGGCGAACAGGCCGTTGCGGAACGGCTCGGCCAACAGGTAGTTGCCGGCCAGCAGTGCTTCCAGGCTGTAGTGGTGGCCTTTGGCCTGGAAGATTTGATCCTCGCGGATCGGGCCGAGCTGGCTGATGGCGCCATCGGCAGGCAGCGCCAGCCAGTTGGCGTCGGCGATGATCGGGCGCGCGCCATCGCGCAGCGGGCGCACGAAGAAGTCGTTGAAGGTAGCGTAAGACGTCAGGTCCGGGTTTTGCGCTTCCTGCATGTCCACGCGGTAGTAGCGGGCGAAGGTTTTGACCACCAGTTGGGTCAGCCAGCCTGCCTGTTTGTCGGCGCCCCAGCCCGCCAGGCGGGTCAGCGCCAGCTTCGGTAGCCAATATTGCAGTTTAATCTTGATGCTATCCAGCACGTTAACCTCGTGAATCAGGGTAAAGGGCGCGCATTGTAACGAGGGCCTCGCCGTCGTCAATGCTCGCCCGTCAGTGTCAGTCTGCGGCGTCCGTGAAGTTCTTGCGAACCTTCACCTGAGCCATGCTTTCCAGAATGCGGTGATAGTTGTCGAAACGCTCTTCCGCGATATCGCCTTTCTCCATCGCCGCGCGGATGGCGCAGCCGGGATCGGTATCGTGGCGGCAGTCGCGGAATTTGCAACCGCCTAAATAATCACGGAATTCGACAAAGCCGCGGGTGATTTGTTCCGGCTCCAGGTGCCACAGGCCAAACTCGCGCACCCCCGGGGAGTCGATCACGTCGCCACCGTGCTGGAAATGGTACAGCCGCGCGGCGGTGGTGGTATGTTGCCCGAGGCCCGAGACGTCGGAAACCTGATTTACCAGAATTTGCTCTTCAGACGGCGGCAGCAGCGCGTTCAGCAGGCTGGACTTGCCGACTCCCGACTGGCCGGCGAAGATGCTGATGCGCCCGGCGAGCGCCTGTTCGAATTCCGCCATGCCTTCCCGCGTCTGGCTGGAGACTTCCAGCACCCGGTAGCCAATCTTGCGATAGATATCCATCATGCCGTCGACCAGCTTGCGCGCTTCGGCGTCCAGCAGGTCAATTTTGTTGAGCACGATCAGCGGCTCGACTTCGAGCGTTTCGCAGGCCACCAGATAGCGGTCGATGATGTTCAGCGACAGCTCGGGCAGGATCGCCGACACGATGACGATCTGATTGATATTGGCGGCGATCGGTTTCACGCCGTCGTAGAAGTCCGGGCGCGTCAGCACCGAGGTGCGCTCGTGTACCGCTTCCACAATGCCTTTTACCCCTTCATGGGTGCCCAGGCCGGGGCGCCACACCACGCGATCGCCGGTGACCAGCGAACGCAGCGTGCGGCGGATATTGCAGCGGTGCTGAGTGCCATCCGGCGCCTCAACGTCGGCGTGCATGCCGAAACGGCTGATGACGACGCCTTCCTGCGGCTCGCCCAGTTGGGAATCATCCGGTTCCGGTTTGTTATCAGCGCGTTTCAGACGGCGCTGATGGTTCGCCTGCACGCGGCGTTGCTGACCTTTGGACAGTTTGTTCTTACTCACTGCGCCTCACTTGAATCGATTTTATACCTTTACGTATACGCACAGCTGCGGCGAGGGACTAGCCCCGGGCGCAGCCTTGAACCCGTCAGGGTATATGTCGCCGATGGCGACCAAAAAGACTATGATACACGCTATTTTATATTAAATAACCGTTGTTAGCCGCCGGCTGCGGCGCGTTGCCACCGGCGGCGCCCGTCGTCTCGTCCGCACAGCGTTTTTCTCTCGGCTTTTAGGCAGGAAACATCATGACAGGAAACGAAAATAACCTGATTTGGATCGATTTGGAGATGACCGGGCTGGATCCCGAGCGTGACCGCATTATTGAGATCGCCACGCTGGTCACCGACGCCAACCTGAACATCCTGGCGGAAGGGCCGGTGATCGCCGTGCACCAATCCGACGAGCAGCTGGCCTTGATGGACGAGTGGAACGTGCGCACCCATACCGGCAGCGGGCTGGTGGAGCGGGTGAAAGCCAGCCGCCAGGACGATCGCGCCGCTGAGCTGGAAACGATAGCCTTCCTGCAGCAGTGGGTACCGGCCGGCAAATCGCCGATCTGCGGCAACAGCGTGGGCCAGGATCGCCGTTTCTTGTTCCGTTATATGCCGGAGCTGGAGGCCTACTTCCATTACCGCTATCTGGACGTCAGCACGCTGAAGGAGCTGGCGCGCCGTTGGAAGCCTGAAATTCTCGGCGGCTTTAAGAAGCAGGGCACCCATCAGGCGCTGGATGACATCCGCGAATCGGTGGCCGAACTGGCTTATTACCGCGAACATTTCATTCAGCTTTAAGGCGATGACGGCCCCTGCGGGGAAAAAACGCCGTTTTTAGCCGCTTAATTCGCCAATCTGGCGCTTTAATCGGCAATCAAACAAAAATCGCGTTTTTTTGCTTTCAGGGGCTTGCGACAAAAAGGATTTCTCGTATAATGCGCACCCCGTACCGATGAAGAATTTCGTAACGTTCCACCATCGATACGCCGGGCGGGAATAGCTCAGTTGGTAGAGCACGACCTTGCCAAGGTCGGGGTCGCGAGTTCGAGTCTCGTTTCCCGCTCCAAATTCAACAATGTCGCGATGCGGCATGATGAATAAATAAAGCAGTATCAAGCAGTACCTATGCGACGCGGGAATAGCTCAGTTGGTAGAGCGCAACCTTGCCAAGGTTGAGGTCGCGAGTTCGAGCCTCGTTTCCCGCTCCAAAAATTCAAAGGTCACGCCAGTATTTGGTGGCCGGATGCCAAAAGCATCTCAATGCGGGAATAGCTCAGTTGGTAGAGCACGACCTTGCCAAGGTCGGGGTCGCGAGTTCGAGTCTCGTTTCCCGCTCCAATTTTCTCTTCGTTTCAAACTCAAATCCAACGCCTTATCCGGCGCGGGTTTTTGTCCCGTTTTACACGCCTGGTAAAAATGTTGTAAACAGAGTTATCCACAGCCTCTGTACATAAACTCGCCTGCCTGAAAAATCAACGTCATACAAATTAAATATTTATCTATTTGATTTGTATGCTTATTTATTTATCCCAAAACGTTATGCCGATCACTTGCTCTTTTTGTTGCAGTTGAAAGACAACGTGTTTTTATTTTTATGCACAAATCCACAGAGTGAGTCTTCCGGCGATACGCCTGAATGGCGTACGCCGTCAGGCATCCCTTGGCAAACCTTTTTCCACAGCCCGTATCAGCCGCTTTTTCTGCGCCGTCTGCACCTCGATACCCTGCGCTTCGCGGCGAGCGAGCTGTTGCGCCAGCGCCCAGTGGATATGTTCATCCAGCATGGCGTCTTGGCCCAAACGCGTGCGCAGTGCGAGCACGATGCTGTCTTCGTAGGGCGCATTGCCCAGCGCCACTGCGATATTGCGCAGCCAGCGCAGGTGGCCGATGCGGCGTATCGCCGAGCCTTCGGTGATGCGCAGGAATTTTTCTTCCGTCCAGTTGAACAGATCGAGCAGCTGCGGCGCATGCAGCGCGGCACGGGGGCTGAAATCGTCTTCGTCGGTGAGCTGAGAAAAGCGGTTCCACGGGCAAATCAGCTGGCAGTCGTCGCAGCCGTAGATGCGGTTGCCGAGCAGCGGACGGAATTCTTCCGGGATCGCGCCTTCCAGCTCGATGGTCAGGTAGGAGATGCAGCGCCGGGCATCGACGGTGTAGGGCGCGACGATGGCCCCGGTCGGGCAAGTGGTGATGCAGGCGACGCAGCGGCCGCACTGCTCTTCCTGCGGCTGATCCACCGGCAGCGGCAGGTCGATCAGCAGTTCGCCGAGGAAAAACCAGGATCCTGCTTCGCGGTTAAGAATTAGTGAGTGTTTACCAACCCAGCCGATGCCCGCCTTGGCGGCCAGCGCGCGCTCCATGACCGGCGCCGAGTCGACAAAGGGGCGGAAATTCAGTTCGCCGCAGTAGGCCTGGATCTGATCGCCCAACTTTTTCAGGCGCTGACGCAACAGCTTGTGATAATCGCGCCCCAGCGCATAGCGGCTGACGTAGCCCAATTGTGGGTTCTGCAGGGTGCTGGCGAACGCCGCCTTGGCCGGCAGGTAGTTCATGCGCACGCTGATCACCCGCAGCGTGCCCGGCAACAGCTCGTGAGGGCGTGCGCGCAGCATGCCGTGGCGCGCCATCCACTCCATCTCGCCGTGGTACTGTTTGTCGAGCCAGGCCTGCAGCTTCGGCTCTTCCAGGCTGAGATCGGTATCGCAGATGCCAACCTGCTGGAATCCTAGCGATTGCCCCCATTGCTTGATATGTTGGGCGAGTTGATGGAGATCGAGGGGGTGCGTCATGACGGGCCACAGTGAAAAAGCATACGCTGACAGTTTACCACACTCTGTCTGGCCTGCGGATTGGATCCGTCGTTCGGAACCTGCGGCGGCGGCCTCGCTCGGTCTTTCTCTTTACGATTTAATGCTGCGCGCCGGTCAGGCGGCCTACGTACTGGCGCGCGACACTTATCCCTCCTGCAACCACTGGCTGGTGCTCTGTGGCCACGGCAACAACGGCGGCGACGGCTATGTGGTGGCGCGTTTGGCGAAGGCGGCGGGCGTGCAGGTGGCGCTGATCGCCTGCGAAGGCGCACGCCCTTTGCCGCCGGAGGCCGCAGCGGCCCGCGAGGCCTGGCTGGCTGCCGGCGGCGACATTCTGCCGGCGAACAGCCGCTGGCCGGCGTCTGTTTCGCTCATCATTGATGGCCTGCTAGGCACCGGCCTGGGCAGCGCGCCGCGTGCGCCCTACGACGCGCTGATCGAGGCCGTCAACCGCCATTCGGCGCCGGTGGTGGCGCTCGATATCCCGTCCGGCCTGCTGGCGGAAAGTGGCGCGACGCCGGGTCCGGTCGTGCGTGCCGCGCACACCATCACGTTCATTGGCCTCAAGCCGGGTTTGCTGACCGGGCAGGCGCGCGACTGGGTCGGGCAACTTCATCAGAATACGCTAGGCTTATCGGATTGGCTGGCGAAGCAACCGGAACAGATTCAGCGGCTTACCGCCGAGGCGTTGCCGCGCTGGCTGCATCCGCGGCGCCCCTGCGCCCATAAGGGCGAGCATGGCCGTCTGCTGCTGGTGGGCGGCGACCGCGGATTCGGCGGCGCCATTCGCATGGCGGCGGAAGCGGCGCTGCGCAGCGGGGCTGGATTGGTGCGAGTGCTTACTCACATTGAGCACGTCGCGCCGCTGCTGGCGGCCAGGCCGGAGTTGATGGCGCAGGCGCTGGACGAGACGACCTTGCGGCAGGCGATGCAATGGGCGGATGTGCTGGTGATCGGTCCGGGGCTTGGCCAGGCTGAGTGGGGCAAAAATGCCTTGAACGTGCTGCAAACCAGCGATAAACCGGCCTTGTGGGACGCCGATGCGCTGAACTTGCTGGCATTAAATCCCGAGAAACGGCAGAATCGCGTGATGACTCCGCATCCTGGAGAGGCTGCGCGGCTGTTGAGCTGCAGCACTGTCGACATCGAGAGTGATCGCTTACTTGCCGTGCGCAAGCTGACGGCACGCTACGGCGGCGTGGCGGTGCTAAAAGGCGCCGGTACGCTGATCGCCGATGAGCAGGGGCAGATGGCGATCGCCGACGTCGGCAACGCCGGCATGGCCTCCGGCGGCATGGGCGATGTGCTGTCGGGCATCATCGGCGGTTTGCTGGCGCAAAAGCTCTCGCTGTATGATGCCGCCTGTGCGGGCTGCGTCGTACACGGCGCGGCCGGCGATCGCGTAGCGGAAAGACAAGGAACAAGAGGCATGTTGGCGACCGATTTACTGCCGGACATCCTTCATTTCGTTAACCCTGAGTGGGCAAAATAGACTTTATCGAATGAAAGAACTCGTTTTACCTCTGCCGGACGAGGCAGCGACTGTCGCTTTGGGCACCACTTTGGCCAAGGCCTGCGATCGCGCCAGCGTCATCTATCTCTACGGCGACCTGGGCGCCGGTAAAACCACCTTCAGCCGTGGTTTCCTGCAGGCGTTGGGGCATCAGGGCAACGTCAAAAGCCCAACCTACACGCTGGTGGAACCCTATGCCTTGCAGCCGCTGGCGGTGTATCACTTCGATCTATATCGCCTGGCCGATCCGGAAGAGCTTGAATTTATGGGCATTCGCGATTACTTCGCGCAAGACGCCATCTGCCTGGTCGAATGGCCGCAGCAGGGCACTGGCGTGCTGCCGGAGCCGGATCTGGCGCTGCACCTCAGCTATCAGGGCGAGGGGCGAGAGGCGAAGATCGAGGCGATTTCCGCATACGGCAGCCAGCTGTTAGACCGCATTCATGGATCACAGGGATGATGCTGCAATGACGCATGTGTTGAAAAAATTTGCGGTCATCATGCTGATCGCCGTGCTGGGGCCGCTCGGCGCGTTGAACGCGCTGGCGGCGTCCTCGCTGTCCGATATCAAAGTGTCCAACGCCCAACGCGAAGCGACGGTGTCGGTGAGCTTCAATGGTCCGCCGGACTACGCGTTTTTCCCGCTGCACGGCCCGGAGCGCGTGGTGCTTGACGTCAACCAGAAAGGCAAGGTCGGCGGCCTGCCGCTCAATTTCAGCGGCCAAAACCTGGTGAAGAGCATTCGCTCCAGCGCGCCGAAAGACGCTCAGAGCGTGCGTTTGGTGTTTGATCTGACGCAGCGCGCCAAAACCCGCGTCGCCACCCGCCAGAACGGCGGCGTGCACACCGTAGTGTTCACTATCACGGCCGAAGGCAGTGCCAATACCGTAGTGCGTAAAGCGCCGGTTGCGGTCAATCCAACGCCGCGTCAGGCACCCGTCACGGTCAGCCAGCCACCGCGCCAGGCGCCGGTCGCGGTGCGTGAAGCGCCGGAGCCGCCGCTGCGCAAAGCGCCGACGGGATCGAATCCGTTTACCAATAAACAGACCGTGGTTGCAGGCACCGCCACCGAGGTGACGCCGCGCAGTAGCCGCGTTTCCGCCGGTTCCGGCGATCGGGTGGTGGTAGCGATCGACGCCGGCCACGGTGGCCAGGATCCGGGCGCCATTGGCCCGAGCGGGCTGAAAGAAAAGAATGTCACCATCGCCATCGCGCGCCGCCTGCAGGCGATGCTGGACGCCGATCCGCAGTTCAAACCGGTGCTGACGCGTAACGGCGACTATTTCATCTCGGTGATGGGGCGTTCCGACGTTGCGCGTAAACAGGGTGCCAACGTGCTGGTCTCCATCCACGCCGACGCCGCGCCGAACCGCAGCGCCAGCGGGGCTTCCGTCTGGGTGCTGTCCAATCGCCGCGCCAACAGCGAAATGGCCGGCTGGCTCGAACAGCATGAGAAGCAGTCTGAGTTGCTCGGCGGCGCTGGCGATTTGCTGGCCAACAGCCAGGCCGATCCTTATCTGAGCCAGGCGGTGCTGGACCTGCAGTTCGGCCACTCGCAACGCGTCGGGTACGATGTGGCGGTGAAGGTGCTGCAGCAGCTGCAGAGCGTCGGATCGTTGCATAAACGCCGGCCGGAACACGCCAGCCTGGGTGTATTGCGTTCGCCGGATATTCCCTCGCTGCTGGTGGAAACCGGATTTATCAGTAATAGCACGGAGGAGCGGCTGCTGGGCAGTAGCGCGTATCAGGAGAAGATTGCCAAGGCCATTCATAACGGCCTGCGCAGCTACTTCCTGGCGCATCCGCTGCAAGCCGACCCAAAGGTGGAAAACCGACCGCTGGACGTCGCAGCGGCGGTTAACACCTCAACACCAGACGTGCGCCAGCCGGAGCCTATCGTGAGCTCGGCCGGCGCGAGCCGCAGCGTAAGCGGCAAGACTCAGATCCATGTGGTGAAACGGGCGGAGACGCTGTCCGGCATCGCCGACAGCTACGGCACGACCATGGCGGCGCTGCGGGATCTGAACAAACTGAAAAAAGACGGCGTGTGGGTCGGGCAACGTCTGAAGGTGCCGGCGGGGAAAACCGCCGCCGTCACCGCCGTCGCCAAGGCGAAAACGCCGGCGAAGAAGCCGTCTAAACATAAAGTGGCCCGCGGGGACACGCTGTCCTCTATCGCTTCTCGTTATGGGGTCAGCGTCGGCGATCTGAAACGGGTCAATAATCTGAAGTCGGACGTCGCGCCGCTGGACCGGACGCTGACCATTCCGCAGGCCTAGCGCCACCGCTACAGGAGTCAGCATGCCTATCCAGGTGTTACCGCCACAGCTCGCCAACCAGATCGCCGCCGGAGAGGTGGTTGAACGCCCCGCGTCGGTCGTCAAAGAGCTGGTGGAAAACAGTCTGGACGCCGGTGCGACGCGCATCGATATCGATATCGAACGCGGCGGTGCCAAGCTGATCCGCATTCGCGATAACGGCTGCGGCATCGGCAAGGGCGATTTGGCGCTGGCGCTGGCGCGGCACGCTACCAGTAAAATCAGCACGCTCGATGACCTGGAAGCGATCGTCAGCCTCGGTTTTCGCGGCGAAGCGCTGGCCAGTATCAGCTCGGTTTCCCGTTTGACCCTGACGTCGCGCACCGCCGAACAAAGCGAGGCGTGGCAAGCCTATGCCGAAGGGCGCGAGCAGGCGGTGACGGTCAAACCCGCCGCGCACCCGGTCGGCAGCACGCTGGAAGTGCTGGATCTGTTTTACAACACGCCGGCGCGCCGCAAGTTCATGCGTACCGAGAAAACCGAATTCGGCCATATCGATGAAGTGGTGCGGCGCATCGCGCTGGCGCGTTTCGATGTGGCGATCAACCTCAGCCACAACGGCAAACTGATCCGCCAATACCGGGCGGCGAAAGAAGAGAGCCAGCACGAACGCCGTTTGGGCAGCATCTGCGGCCCGGCGTTTTTACAGCATGCGCTGAACATCGACTGGCAACACGGCGATCTGAGTATCCGCGGCTGGGTGGCGGATCCGGCGGGGGCGCGCCAGCTGGGTGAGATGCAATACTGCTACGTCAATTGCCGCATGATGCGCGATCGCTTGATCAATCACGCGATTCGTCAGGCCTATCAGGATCAGTTAAAAGACGATCAGCAGCCCGCTTACGTGCTGTATCTGGAAGTCGACCCGCACCAGGTGGACGTCAACGTTCATCCCGCCAAGCACGAGGTGCGTTTCCATCAGGCGCGGCTGGTACACGATTTTATCTACCAGGCGGTGACCACCGTGCTGCAACAGGCCAGTCAGACACCGTCGCTGCCGCTGGCGGAAACGCCCGACGAAGCGCCCGCGCCGGTCTGGCAGCAGGAAAACCGCGTCGCCGCCGGCGGCAACCATTTTTCTCAGCCGGCGCCGCGTCGCGAAACGCCGTCATCGGCCGGCGCCGTCCGCGAGCGCGCGCCGCAGCCCGGTTGGCAAACGGCGGGCGGTTACCAGAAACGCGAAGGCGAGCTGTACGGCAAACTGATGCAGCCCGCCACCGAGCCACCGGCCGATGCGGCGCCGGAAGTTTCGAGCAAGCCGCCGCTGTTCCCGCCGGCGAAAGCCGCCGTGGAAACGCCGTTGGCGAGCGGACAACACAGCTTTGGCCGGGTGCTGATGATCCATCCGCCGTGCTACGCGCTGATTGAACAGCGCCAGCAGCCGGCGTTGCTCAATCTGACGGTGGCCGAACGCTGGCTGCGCCAGGCGCAGCTCAATCCGCCGACGGAAGGGCTGCGGCCGCAACCGCTGCTGATACCGATCAAGCTGACGTTGGATAAGAACGAAGCGGCGGCCATTGCACGGCATCAGGCGCTGCTGACGATGATGGGGCTGGATCTGCAGACGGATCACGGCCGTGTGACGCTGCGCGCAGTGCCTTTACCATTACGCCAACAAAATTTACAAAAACTGATACCCGAACTGTTAGGCTATCTGGCCGAACATCAGGAGATGTCGCCCGCGGTGCTGGCCACCTGGCTCGCTCGCCGTCTTGGCAGCGAACATGAACAGTGGAACACCTCGCAAGCGATACAATTGCTGACCGACGTTGAACGACTTTGCCCGCAGCTGGTCAAATCGCCACCGAGCGGACTTTTACAACCCGTTGATTTACAGGCCGCACTGGCGGCCCTCAAGCATGACTAACACTGAAATGACACCACGTCCCCCGGCTATTTTCATCATGGGGCCGACCGCCTCAGGCAAGACCGCGCTGGCGATCGCGCTGCGCGAACGCCTGCCGGTGGAACTGATCAGCGTCGATTCCGCGCTGATTTACCGCGGCATGGATATCGGCACCGCCAAGCCGAGCGCCGAAGAATTGGCGCAGGCGCCGCATCGGCTGATCGATATTCGCGATCCCGCCGAAGCTTACTCGGCCGCGGAGTTCCGCGCCGACGCGCTGAAGGAGATGGCCGATATCACCGCCGCCGGGCGCATTCCGCTGCTGGTCGGCGGCACCATGTTGTATTTCAAGGCGTTGCTGGAAGGATTGTCGCCGCTGCCCTCCGCCGATCCCGCGGTGCGCGAGCGCATCGAACGCCAAGCGGCGGAGCAGGGCTGGGAGGCGCTGCACCGTCAGTTGCAGGCGATCGATCCGGTCGCGGCAGTGAGAATTCATCCGAATGATCCGCAGAGACTGTCCAGAGCACTGGAAGTTTTTTTTATTTCGGGTAAAACTTTAACGGAACTGACTCAAATTTCGGGTGAATCGTTACCGTATCAAGTTCACCAATTTGCGATAGCGCCGACCAGCCGTGAGTTGATCCATCAACGCATCGAGCTGCGGTACCATCAAATGTTGGCGGCGGGTTTTGAGACGGAAGCGCGTGCACTTTTCGCACGGGGTGATTTGCATACGGACTTGCCCTCCATTCGCTGTGTCGGTTACCGCCAGATGTGGTCATACTTGTCTGGTGAAATTAGTTACGATGAGATGGTTTATCGTGGTATTTGCGCAACACGTCAGTTGGCTAAACGTCAGATGACCTGGTTACGGGGTTGGGAGTCGGTCCATTGGTTGGACAGTGAAAAGCCGGGAGAGGCTTTGGACTCGGTGACACAGGTTGTTAGTGCATAGGTTGGGTGATTGTGTACAATTGCTGAGTATTCAGCGCGCAAATTTTTTACGTCGTTTATTTTAGAGCCGACAGGTTCTTAGTTACAAACAACAAGCAAATAAGGAAAAGATAGAATGGCTAAGGGGCAATCTTTGCAAGATCCGTTCCTGAACGCATTGCGTCGTGAACGTGTTCCGGTTTCTATTTATTTGGTGAATGGTATTAAGCTGCAAGGCCAGATTGAGTCTTTTGACCAGTTTGTCATCCTGTTGAAGAACACGGTTAGCCAGATGGTGTACAAGCACGCTATCTCTACCGTCGTCCCGTCACGCCCGGTTTCGCATCACAGCAACAACCCGAGCGGCGGTTCAAGCAACTATCACCATGGCAACAATCCGTCTGCGCAGCAACAGCCGCAGCAGGAAAGCGATGACGCTGAATAAAGCGCGTTGCAAGTCAACCATGACGGGGAGCATAAGCAGCCGCGGGCTGTTTATGTCCCCCAAACTCACGGTGAGTGTCCGTTTGAGAGGTTGCACGCTTGTTTGACCGTTATGAAGCCGGTGAGCAGGCCGTACTGGTTCATATCTATTTCTCGCAAGACAAAGATACGGAAGACCTCAACGAGTTCGAATCGTTGGTTTCCTCAGCCGGTGTCGAAGCTTTGCAAGTGGTGACTGGTAGCCGCAAAGCCCCGCATCCGAAGTACTTTGTCGGCGAAGGAAAGGCCGAAGAAATTGCAGATGCGGTGAAAGCCAGCGGCGCGTCTGTTGTCCTGTTTGATCATTCCCTTTCCCCGGCGCAGGAAAGAAACCTCGAGCGCCTGTGCGAATGCCGGGTGATCGATCGCACCGGGCTGATTTTAGACATCTTCGCCCAGCGTGCCCGCACCCATGAAGGTAAGCTGCAGGTGGAGCTGGCGCAGTTGCGTCACATCGCCACGCGTCTGGTACGCGGTTGGACGCACCTGGAGCGGCAAAAAGGGGGGATTGGCCTGCGCGGGCCGGGGGAAACCCAGCTTGAGACCGACCGTCGCCTGTTGCGCGATCGCATCAGCTTGATTCTGCGCCGCCTGGAGCGGGTAGAAAAGCAGCGTGAACAAGGCCGACGCGCGCGGACCCGTGCCGATGTGCCGACCGTATCGCTGGTGGGCTACACCAACGCCGGCAAATCCACCCTGTTTAACCGAATAACGTCTGCCGAGGTGTATGCGGCGGACCAGCTATTTGCCACCCTGGATCCTACGTTGCGGCGCATTGACGTGCCGGACGTGGGGGATACCGTGTTGGCGGATACCGTAGGCTTTATCCGGCACCTGCCGCACGATCTGGTGGCCGCCTTCAAGGCGACGCTGCAGGAAACGCGCCAGGCGTCTTTGCTACTGCACGTCATCGATGCCGCAGATCCGCGCGTCGATGAGAACATCGAAGCGGTGAACACCGTGCTAGCGGAGATAGACTCGGATGAAATTCCTACACTGTTAGTGATGAACAAAATAGATATGCTGGACGATTTTGTGCCGCGTATCGACCGCAACGACGAAAACCTGCCGATCCGGGTGTGGCTGTCCGCCGCCAGCGGAGAGGGTATTCCGTTGCTGTATCAGGCGTTGACGGAGCGCTTATCGGGGGAGATCGCGCATTACGAATTGCGCTTACCGCCACGGGCAGGCCGTCTTCGCAGCCGTTTTTACCAGCTTCAGGCGATTGAAAAAGAGTGGAACGAAGAGGACGGCAGCATTGGCGTGGTGGTGCGAATGCCGATCGTCGAATGGCGTCGTCTCTGCAAGCAAGAACAGGACCTGATTGACTTTATCGTATGATCATATCCTGTTACATTTATGCTTCGCGAAAGCCTGAAGTACCCAATCACAGAATATGGAGCTAAAACATGGCGTGGAATCAGCCCGGTAATAACGGACAGGACCGCGACCCGTGGGGGAGCAGCAATAATAATGGCGGCAACTCTGGCGGTAACAACAAAGGCGGTCGTGATCAAGGGCCACCTGATTTGGACGATATCTTCCGCAAACTGAGCAAGAAATTGAGCGGTTTCGGCGGGGGCAAAGGCTCCAACAGCAATAGCGGCGGCACCGGTACCTCTGGTCCGGGCTTCAGCGGCCGCATTATCGGTATCGCGGCGGTTGCCGTGGTGGTGATCTGGGCCGCCAGCGGCTTCTACACCATCAAGGAAGCCGAACGCGGCGTTGTGACGCGTTTCGGTAAGTTCAGCCACCTGGTGCAGCCGGGCCTGAACTGGAAGCCGACCTTCATCGATGACGTGCGTCCGGTGAACGTGGAGTCCGTGCGCGAGCTGGCGGCGTCCGGCGTGATGCTGACCTCCGATGAAAACGTGGTGCGCGTGGAAATGAACGTGCAGTACCGCGTGACCAACCCGGAAGCGTACCTGTTCAGCGTCGTCAATGCCGACGACAGCCTGAGCCAGGCGACCGACAGCGCCCTGCGCGGCGTGATCGGCAAATACTCGATGGACCGCATCCTGACCGAAGGCCGTACCGTGGTGCGTAACGATACGCAGCGCATGTTGGAAGAGACTATTCGTCCTTACAACATGGGTATCACGTTGCTGGACGTCAACTTCCAGGCGGCGCGTCCACCGGAAGAGGTGAAGGCGTCGTTCGACGATGCGATCGCTGCGCGTGAGAACGAGCAGCAATACATCCGTGAAGCGGAAGCTTACGCCAACGAAGTTCAGCCGCGTGCGAACGGCCAGGCGCAGCGTCTGCTGGAAGACTCCAAGGCTTATAAAGACCGTACCGTCCTGGAAGCTCAGGGTGAGGTGGCGCGCTTTGCCAAGCTGTTGCCGGAATACAAGTCCGCACCGCAGATTACTCGCGAGCGTCTGTATATCGAAACCATGGAAAAAGTGCTGGGCCATACCCGTAAGGTGTTGGTGAGCGACAAAGGCAACAACCTGATGGTGCTGCCGCTGGATCAGATGCTGCGCGGTCAAGGCGCGGCAACGGAGAGCGGCAACAAGGATACCAGCCTGATTCGCCTCAATCCGAACCCTGCGCCGGCTGCCAACAGCAGCGCTCCGCGTACCAGCGGCGGTTCGATTATGGATCAGCGCCGGGCGAATGCGCAGCGTGACGACACCACTCGCGTAGGGAGAGAGTAATCAATGCGTAAGTCTTTTGTAGTTATTGTCCTCGCGGTGCTGGTGGTGCTGTACGCTTCGCTGTTCGTGGTGCAGGAAGGCCAGCGCGGCATCGTGCTGCGCTTCGGCAAGGTTCTGCGCGACGGCGAAAACAAGCCGCTGGTGTATGCGCCGGGTCTGCACCTCAAGATCCCGTTCATTGAGACCGTGAAGAACCTGGATGCGCGTATTCAGACCATGGACAACCAGGCCGATCGCTTCGTGACCAGCGAGAAGAAAGACCTGATCGTCGATTCCTATCTGAAGTGGCGCATCAGCGACTTCAGCCGCTACTATCTGGCGACCGGCGGCGGCGACGTCTCCCAGGCCGAAGTGCTGCTGAAACGCAAGTTCAGCGACCGTCTGCGTTCCGAAATCGGCCGTCTGGACGTGAAAGACATCGTGACCGACTCGCGCGGCAAGCTGATGTCTGACGTGCGTGACGCGCTGAACACCGGCACCGTGGGTGACGGCGAAGAAGTGGCGACCACCGAAGCCGATGACGCTATCGCCTCTGCGGCGGCGCGCGTTGAACGGGAAACCACCGGCAAACAGCCGCAGGTTAACCCGAACAGCATGGCGGCGTTGGGCATCGAGGTGATCGACGTACGTATCAAGCAGATCAACCTGCCGGCCGAAGTGTCCGACGCCATCTACCAGCGTATGCGCGCCGAGCGTGAAGCGGTAGCCCGTCGTCTGCGCTCGCAGGGCCAGGAAGAAGCTGAGAAACTGCGCGCCAGCGCGGACTACGAAGTGACCCGTACCTTGGCGGAAGCCGAGCGTCAGGCGCGTATCACCCGCGGTGAAGGCGATGCCGAAGCGGCTAAACTGTTCGCCAACGCGTTCAGCCAGGATCCGGACTTCTATGCCTTTATCCGCAGCCTGCGTGCCTATGAAGCCAGCTTCAAGGACAACCAGGACGTGCTGGTACTGAGCCCGGACAGCGATTTCTTCCGCTACATGAAGTCGCCTGATACCCTGCGCAAATAAGCGCGGCAGGCAATCTGACCGAGGGCCCGTTTACGCGGGCCCTTTCTCGTTTTTGGGGGATGCATGAACTCAACGATTTGGCTGGCGCTCGGGCTGGTCCTGGTGCTGGAAGGGTTAGGGCCGATGCTGTTTCCGCAGGCCTGGCGCAAAATGATTGTGGCGATGTCGCAGCTGCCGGACGCGACGCTGCGGCGATTTGGTGGTGGAATAGTGGTTGCGGGCTGCGTGATCTACTACATGTTGAGCGGCCGCACGGGTCTTTAAATTCTAGCCCAAAATTTATGCAATCGTATGCTAAAAGTGCTGAAAATCGAAAATTACGGTGGTAGAATCCATTTTTAAGCAATCGGTGATTTTGAAAAATGGGTAAGAACGTCGTCGTACTGGGCACCCAATGGGGTGACGAAGGTAAAGGCAAGGTTGTAGACCTGCTGACTGAACGGGCTCAATATGTTGTGCGCTACCAAGGTGGCCATAACGCTGGCCACACTCTGGTAATCAACGGTGAAAAAACCGTCCTTCATTTAATTCCTTCAGGTATTCTGCGTGAAAACGTCACCAGCATCATCGGCAACGGTGTTGTTCTGGCGCCGGACGCGTTGATGAAAGAAATGGGTGAACTCGAAGCGCGTGGCATCCCGGTACGCGAACGTCTGTTACTCTCTGAAGCTTGCCCGCTGATCCTGCCTTACCACGTTGCGTTGGACAACGCGCGTGAGAAAGCGCGCGGCGCGAAAGCGATCGGCACCACCGGTCGCGGCATTGGCCCGGCTTACGAAGATAAAGTGGCTCGTCGCGGCCTGCGCGTCAGCGACCTGTTCAATAAAGAAACCTTCGCCGTTAAGCTGAAAGAGATCGTCGATTACCACAACTTCCAGCTGGTCAACTACTACAAAGTTGAAGCCGTCGATTATCAGGCGACGCTGGACTACGTACTGTCTATCGCCGACATCCTGACCGCCATGGTGGTTGACGTTTCCGAACTGCTGGACGGCGCACGCAGGCGTGGCGACCTGATCATGTTCGAAGGCGCTCAGGGCACCCTGCTGGATATCGACCACGGTACTTATCCGTACGTGACCTCTTCCAACACCACTGCCGGCGGCGTGGCTACCGGTTCCGGCATCGGCCCACGTTATGTGGACTACGTGCTGGGCATCGTGAAAGCCTACTCCACTCGCGTGGGTGCAGGCCCGTTCCCAACCGAACTGTTCGATGAAACCGGCGAGTACCTGTGCAAGCAGGGTAACGAGTTCGGCGCCACTACCGGCCGTCGTCGTCGTACCGGCTGGTTGGACGCGGTAGCGGTGCGTCGTGCCGTGCAGATCAACTCCCTGTCCGGCTTCTGCCTGACCAAACTGGACGTCCTGGACGGCCTGAAAGAAGTGAAGATCTGCGTGGGCTACCGCATGCCGGACGGCCGCGAAGTGGACACCACTCCGCTGGCGGCTGAAGGTTGGGAAGGCATCGAGCCTATCTACGAAATCATGCCGGGCTGGAGCGAAACGACCTTTGGCGTGAAAGAGCACAGCAAGTTGCCTCAGGCTGCGCTGAACTACATCAAGCGCATCGAAGAAGTGACCGGCGTACCGGTAGACATCATCTCTACTGGCCCGGACCGCAGCGAAACCATGATCCTGCGCGACCCGTTCGACGCATAATCAGGCTTTGCGGCATTAAACAAACCGGGCGCGTCCCGGTTTGTTTTTATCCTGACTCCCTCCGATTGCGGTTTCACGTCAAAAAATCCTTTCATAAACTCGCCTTAGGGCGCGGGATCCGCTAAATAATTAGCGACGAACTCTCCGGCTGGTTTATTATCCAATGAGTAATCTTTTGAATAGCGCCGAAAAGCGGCGTATCAGACGGGTAAAGTGATACCCAGAGGTAAGATGTGCAGTTAACAAGTTTTACTGATTATGGCCTGCGGGCGTTGATCTACATGGCCTCGTTGCCGCAGGACAAGATGACCAACATCTCGGAAGTGACTGAGGTTTATGGCGTGTCCCGCAACCATATGGTGAAGATCATCAATCAGTTGAGCCGGGTCGGTTTTGTCACGGCGGTGCGCGGCAAGCATGGCGGCATTCGTTTGGGTAAACCGGCCGAGAGCATTCGCCTCGGTGACGTCGTGCGGGCGCTGGAGCCGCTTGCGCTGGTTAACTGCAGCAGTGATTTTTGCCACATCACCCCTGCCTGCCGATTGAAGCAGGTGCTCCAACAGGGCGTACAGAATTTCCTTGAAGAGCTGGATAAGCATACGTTGGCCGACATGGTCGAAGACAATCCGCCGCTCTACAAGCTATTGCTTGTCGAATAAAACGACGTTGAGAAGACAAGGCTCAACGTCATCCTGCTGATGACAACGGAGGAACCGCAATGTCACAAGATCCATTCCTGGAACGAGAAGCAGAAAAATACGAATCCCCTATCCCCAGCCGTGAATATATCCTGGCCCATTTGGCGAAACGAGAAACGCCGGCCAGCCGCGAAGAACTGGGCAACGAACTGGGCCTCAGCGGTGAAGAGCAGCTGGAAGCGCTGCGCCGCCGCCTGCGCGCCATGGAGCGCGATGGCCAGTTAGTGTTTACCCGCCGCCAGTGCTACGCGCTGCCGGAACGTTTGGATCTGCTGCGCGGCACGGTGATCGGCCACCGCGACGGCTACGGCTTCCTGCGCGTTGAAGGCAGCAAAGACGATCTGTACCTGTCTGCCGAACAGATGAAAATGGCGATCCACGGTGATGTGGTGCTGGCGCAGGCGCTGGGTGCGGACCGTAAAGGGCGCCGCGAAGCGCGCATCGTGCGCGTGCTGGTGCCGAAAACCAGCCAGATTGTCGGCCGCTTCTTCATGGACGCCGGTACCGGCTTCGTGGTGCCGGACGACAGCCGTCTGAGCTTCGATATTCTGATCCCAGCCGACAGCGTCAGCGGCGCGCGCATGGGCTTTATGGTGGTGGTGGAGCTGACTCAGCGCCCGACCCGCCGTACTAAGGCGGTCGGCAAGATCGTCGAGATCCTCGGCGACAAAATGGGCACCAGCATGGCGGTGGACATCGCGCTGCGCACCCATGAGATCCCGCATACCTGGCCGCCGCAGGTGGAAAAGCAGGTGGCCGATCTCAGCGAGCAGGTGCCGGAAGCGGCCAAGAAGGGCCGCGTCGATCTGCGCAAACTGCCGTTGGTCACCATCGACGGTGAAGACGCGCGCGACTTCGACGACGCCGTGTACTGCGAGAAAAAACGCGGCGGCGGCTGGCGCCTGTGGGTCGCGATCGCCGACGTCAGCTACTATGTGCGTCCACGCACCGCGCTGGATGACGAAGCGCGCAGCCGTGGCAACTCGGTCTACTTCCCGTCGCAGGTGATCCCGATGCTGCCGGAAGTGCTGTCCAACGGACTGTGCTCCCTGAACCCACAGGTCGATCGCCTGTGCATGGTATGCGAGATGACCATCTCTGCCCAGGGGCGCCTGTCCACGGCCAAATTCTACGAGGCGGTGATGAGCTCGCACGCCCGCCTGACCTACAACAAGGTGTGGCACATTCTGCAGGGCGATCAGGAGCTGCGCGAGCATTACCACCCGCTGGTCAAGCACCTGGAAGAGCTGCACGCGATGTATAAGGTGCTGGATAAGGCGCGCGCCGAGCGCGGCGGCATCGCGTTTGAAACCGAAGAAGCCAAGTTCATCTTCAACGCCGAACGCCGTATCGAACGCGTGGAGCCGACGGTGCGCAACGACGCCCACAAGCTGATCGAAGAGTGCATGATCATGGCCAACGTGGCGGCCGCGCGCTTTGTCGAGAAACGCAACGAGCCGGCGCTGTACCGCGTGCACGATCGTCCGAGCGATGACCACATCTCCGCGCTGCGTAGCGTGCTGAGCGAACTGGGGCTGACGCTGGGCGGCGGCAACAAGCCGCAGCCGAAGGACTATGCGGTGCTGATGGATGAAGTGTCCGAGCGCCCTGACCACGAAATGCTGCAAACCATGTTGCTGCGTTCGATGAAGCAGGCGATTTACGATCCGGAAAACCGCGGCCACTTCGGTCTGGCGCTGGCGTCTTACGGCCACTTCACCTCGCCTATCCGTCGTTATCCGGATCTGGCGCTGCACCGCGCGATCAAATACCAGCTGGCCAAAGAACACGGCGAGCCGAAAGAGCGCTGGACGCCGACCGGCGGCTGGCACAGCGAATTCGAAGAGATGCTGCAGCTGGGCGAGCACTGTTCGATGACCGAGCGCCGTGCGGATGAAGCGACGCGCAACGTCGCCGACTGGCTGAAGTGCGACTTCATGCAGGATCACGTCGGTGAAGTGTTCAGCGGCATCATCTCCAGCGTGACCGGCTTCGGCTTCTTCGTACGCCTGAACGATCTGTTTATCGACGGGCTGGTGCACGTATCAACGCTGGATAATGATTACTATCGCTACGATAATATCGGCCAGCGCCTGATCGGCGAATCTTCTGGCACGGTCTATCGCCTGGGGGATACGGTGGAGATCCGCGTGGATGCGGTGCATATGGACGAGCGCAAGATCGACTTCGCGCTGGTATCCAGCACCCGTAAAGCGCGCGGTGAAGGCAAAACCGAGCGCGATCGCGCCAAGAAGGGCGGCCAGCGCACGCTGCGCGACAACGGTAGCGCGGGGCGCGGCAAGCGCCGCGGCGGCAAACCGCCGGCCAACTTCGAACCGGACAGCGCCTTTCGCAAGCAGGATGACACCAAGCCTGCGGACAACGTGAAGAAGGCGAAAAAGAAAGCCAAGAAAGCGTCCGACAAAACGCGGAAAATCGCGGCGGCGACCAAAGCCAAACGCGCAGCCAAGAAGAAAGGTGCCGAGCAGGCTTAACCTGCCGCACATCGTTATCATCGGCCGGTTATCGCCGGCCGCACGAATTTAAAAGAGCATCATGAGCGAAATTATTTACGGCATCCACGCCGTCAAAGCCCTGTTAGAGCGCGATCCGCAACGCTTCCTGGAAGTGTTTATCCTGAAAGGCCGCGAAGATCGCCGTCTGCAACCGCTGATCGCCGAGCTGGAAGCGACCGGCATCGTGATCCAGGTGGCGAACCGCCAATGGCTGGATGACAAGGTTGAAGGCGCGGTGCACCAGGGGATCATCGCCCGGGTGCGCGAAGGGCGTCAGTATCAGGAGAACGATCTGCCGGGCCTGCTGGAAAGCGTGGCGACCCCGTTCCTGCTGGTGCTGGACGGCGTGACCGACCCGCACAATCTCGGTGCCTGCCTGCGCAGCGCCGACGCAGCCGGCGTGCACGCGGTGATCGTGCCGCGCGACCGTTCCGCCCAGCTGAACGCCACCGCCAAGAAAGTGGCCTGTGGTGCCGCCGAAAACGTGCCGTTGATCCGCGTGACCAACCTGGCGCGTACGCTGCGTCTGCTGCAAGAGATGAATGTCTGGGTGGTGGGCACCGCCGGCGAAGCCGACCATACGCTGTATCAGAGCAAAATGACCGGCCCGATGGCGCTGGTGATGGGCGCGGAAGGCGAAGGCATGCGTCGCCTGACTCGCGAACACTGCGACGAGCTGATCAGCATCCCGATGGCCGGCACCGTCTCTTCGCTGAACGTGTCGGTCGCCACCGGCATCTGCCTGTTCGAAGCGGTGCGTCAGCGCGGCTGATTCTTCTGACGGGGGCCCCGTGCCCCCGTTAATTCCCCCTCTTGTGATCCCGCCTGCGGCAGAAATCTCTGCGCCGACCATACTTATTCCTGACGCTTTTTTCAGGGAGCACTCTCATGGTCTGGACTACGCACACCGTTTTTAACCAACCCAAGCCGCTGGGCAACAGCAACCTGTTTCTCTCCGATACGCCGCTGCGCGAAGCGTTGCAGCGTGAACAAGGCGGTTGGGACGCCGAGGTATTGGCCTCGCTGGGCCAGCAGCTCGGTACCCAGGAGTCGCTGGAGCTGGGGCGGCTGGCTAACGCCAACCCGCCGGAACTGTTGCGCTACGACGCCACTGGCCAGCGGCTGGACGACGTTCGCTTTCACCCCGCCTGGCATATTCTGATGCAGGGCCTGATCGCCAATCGGGTGCACAACCTGCCCTGGCAGGAGGATGCGCGCATCGGTTCCTTCGTGGCGCGCGCCGCGCGCTTTATGCTGCATGCGCAGGTCGAGGCCGGCACGCTGTGCCCGGTGACCATGACCTTCGGCGCCACGCCGCTGTTGCTGCAGGCGTTACCGGCCGAGTTTCGCTCCTGGCTGACGCCGCTGCTGTCGGACCGTTATGACGCTCACCTGCTGCCGGGCGGGCAAAAGCGCGGCCTGCTGATCGGCATGGGCATGACGGAGAAACAGGGCGGCTCCGATGTCTTGAGCAATACCACCACCGCCACGCCGCTCGGCGCGCGCGGGCCGGGCGAAGCCTACCGGCTGGTGGGGCACAAGTGGTTCTTCTCGGTGCCGCAGAGCGATGCGCACCTGGTGCTGGCGCAGGCCGAAGGCGGGCTGTCCTGCTTCTTCCTGCCGCGCATTTTGCCGGACGGCAGCCGCAACGCCATTCGCCTTGAGCGGTTGAAAGACAAGCTGGGCAACCGCTCCAACGCCAGCAGCGAGGTGGAGTTTCAGGACGCCACGGCCTGGCTGCTGGGCGATGAGGGCGACGGCGTGCGGCATATCCTGAAGATGGGCGGCCTGACTCGTTTCGACTGTTCGCTGGGCAGCCACGGCCTGATGCGCCGCGGGCTGTCGGTGGCGCTGTATCATGCTCTGCAGCGGCAGGCGTTCGGCAAGCTGTTGATAGAACAACCGCTGATGCGCCAGGTCTTGGCGCGCATGGCGCTGCGGCTGGAAGGGCATACCGCGTTGCTGTTCCGGCTGGCTCGTGCCTGGGAAAGCCGCAGCAATGAAGGCGAACTGATCTACAGCCGTCTGCTGACGCCGGCGGCCAAATACAGCATTTGCCGCCAGGGCATGCCGTTCATCGCCGAGGCGATGGAGGTGCTGGGCGGCATCGGTTACTGCGAGGAGAGTGAACTGCCGCGCCTGTACCGTGAAATGCCGGTGAACAGCATCTGGGAGGGCTCTGGCAACATCATGTGTCTGGACGTGTTGCGCAGCCTGCACAAACTGCCGGGCGCGCTCGAGATGTTGCAGTTCGAGCTGCAGCCGGTGCGCGGCCAGAATCGGTTGTTCGATCGCGCCTGGCGGCAGTGGCAGCAGCGTGCCCGGCAACCGCGTGAAGAGATGGGGCGGCTGCTGACCCAGCAGCTGTTCGACCTGTGCTGCGCCGCGCAGCTGCTGCAGCACGCCAGCCCGCAGATCGCCGACGCCTGGTGTCATCTGACGCTGGATCACCGTGGCGAGAGCCTGCTGTCGGCCGAGGTGTGCGAACTGCTGCTGAGTCGCGCCATCGGCGGTTAGGGAAAAGGGTGGCGCCCGGCGGCGAAAACCTTTTTAATTCAGCCTCACTCTGACAGGAAAATGCACATGGATATTCTCAGCGCGTTGGCGGCGTTTGCCTCTTACTTCTTCAGCGGCTTCGCCATGATTTTGGTGTTTCTGTTCGTCTATACCCGTATCACCCCGCACGATGAATGGGCGCTGATCAAGGCCGATAATCAATCCGCCGCCTTTGCTTTCATCGGCGCCTGCCTGGGGTATGTGATCCCGTTGGCCAGCGCGGCGATCAACTCGATCAGCCTGCTGGATTACCTGCTGTGGGGCGTGGTGGCGCTGGTGGTGCAACTGCTGCTGTTCGCCGCCGTGAAGATCTACATGCCGCGCATCAGCGACAAGATAGAAGCGAATCACCTGGCCGCCGGGATTTTCCTGGGGGGCGTCTCCGTCAGCGGCGGCGTGTTGAATGCGGCTTGCATGAGCTATTAAAGGTATAAGATGGCGGAGGCGCGCCAGCCAAGCGGGTGCGCCTGTTCTTCCATCCGCAGGATGCGGTAATAGCTGGCGCCGTGTTGGTCGGCGGTGCGGGCAATGGCCAGTTCCGCTTCCTGCGGCGAACCGGGCAGATCGTTGAAAGTGATCTCGGCGATTTCACTGAGCGGCGTCACACGATCGGCGGGCGCCAGCTCGGCGGACTGTGCGCCGGTGCTGAGCAATCCCATGGAAAGCAAGAGGGAGGTGAGTGCGGTGGAGCGTTTCATGGCGTTCCCCTTCGTCAGATCCTGAATCGACACCCGCAACATGCGGCATGCTGTCCCTCAGTGTGCAACACCCTTCTTCAGCCAGTGCAAAGCCAGTGTAAATCTGCTTAAAAAATCCCCGCCTTAACGATACAGGATCGCCTGGGAATACCATTGGCCCGGCACGACGGTTTCGCTGTTCATGATGATCACGTAATAACGGGCGCCGGCGGCGGTGGCCTTGCGTTGGATCTCCGCTTCCACGTCCATCGGACTGCCGCGCACCACGGCGGTGATGGTGCCCATTTTCGCCAGTGCGGCGGTCTGCGCGCGGACGATCTCCTGCGCCTGTGCGGTGGGGGGCGGCGGCGGTTTCGGCGTGGTGGTCATGATGCCGCAGGCGGAAAGCTGTGCGGCCAGCGTCAGGGCGATGAGTGTGCGGACTAGCGTCATGGTGACCTCGAAAGAGCCGGTGCGATGGCTTCAGTGTAACGCAATATAAGCTGTAACAGATTGAGCTAACGCTGCTTCGCGCAAGTTTGTCATGATTAAGGCCAACAGGTGGAGTGAGGATGAACGGATGATCGAAATTCATGACGAGCGAGTGGGCGATATCGCGGTGATTCATGCGGTGCCGGCGGGGCAGTATCATCGGCCGCTGCCGACGGTGTTCTTCTGCCATGGTTATACCTCGTCGAAAGAGGTGTACGCCTACTTCGCCTATGCGCTGGCGCGTGCCGGTTTTCGGGCGGTGTTGCCGGATGCCGATCGGCACGGCGAGCGATTCGATGGCGATGAGGCGCAGCGCCTGGCGTCATTCTGGGAGATCCTGCGCAGCAATATCGACGAACTGCCGCAGATCAAGGCGCATTTCGAGCGGCTTGGCCTGATCGTCGACGGCCGCATCGGCGTCGCCGGCGCCTCAATGGGCGGCATGACCGCGCTGGGCGCCTTCGCGCGCTTTCCGTGGATCCGCGCGGCCGCCAGCCTGATGGGCTCAGGCTATTACCGTGCGCTGGCGCAAACGCTGTATCCGCCGTTGGGCGAAGAGGGCGAGGCACTCTCGCCGGCGGCGTTTGCGGCGCGCACCGCCGTGTTGGCGGAGTATGAGCTGGAAGGGCGTTTGGAGACGATCGCCGGGCGGCCGCTGCTGCTGTGGCACGGCGAGACGGACGACGTGGTGCCGGCGGCGGACAGCCTGCGTTTGGCGGCTGAACTGCGGCAGCAAGGCGCAGATGGCCGCTTGACGTCGCTCGTCGAGCCGGGCGTGAAGCACCGCATCACGCCGCTGGCGCTGTCCGCTACCACCGATTTCTTCCTCCGCGAGCTGTAATACGCATCCGGGCGCGATGCGTGGAATTGCGCCGCTCTCTGCGGGCTGTTTCGGTCATTGTTTGACGCATGGCGGAGGAGAATGTCAGCGTGAATTCTTTCAGGGCAGCAAGGAGCGGAGAGCATGATAAAGGGTATCAGCAATACGGCCGAGACAGCGCGCGGGCTGGTGGGAACGATGAAAGTGCGCGCCGATCTTAACTCAGCGGCCTTCAGCGAGATGTTGGGGGCAGCCGACGGCAAGGTGCGGCAAAACAAGGCGGATCCGCTGTCGCGCATCACCGCGCAGACGGTGCAAAACATGACGGCGCTGTTTGCCTCCGCGCCGAAAGCGGCGGCCACTCACACCGCGGCGGCCGGTACGCTCTCCTTCGAGCAGCGGGTGACGCTGACGCAAAGCGCCGAGCTGCTGCAAACGCGGACAAACTATCTGCGGATGGCGCTGCAATTGCACAATCCGGGCAAAGCGTTCAGCGCGCCGGCGTTGCTCAAGCTGTGACAGGTGAGAAAGTGGAGCGCCCGACAAGCGGCGCTCCGGCGAAGATTGAGCGGGCTTTCTGATGAAGCCCTGGGGATTTCCCTGGCGTGGCGCGTCTTTTTAGCGGTACAGCTCGGCGCTGACGTGCATCGTGCTGTTGTCGCCCGGTTCGTGCAGGGCGATAATGCGATAAGAGGTCGCGCCGCGTTGATCGGCGATTTTACTGACCTGGCTGCTGGCGTCATCCGGCGAAACCACGTTCTGGTTCAGGGTGACGAAGCCAACGCTCTGGCGTTGATCGGCCTGGTGCGAGCTAATCTCCGTCGCGGCCATCACGTTGGCGGAGAACAGGGCGGCCAGCGCCGTCGCGAGAATAATGCGTTTCATAGTGCCTCTCTTAACCCTTTGCCGTTACGGCCTGACAGCGAGTGTCGCTGCGGCAAAAAGTCATTTATCTGTATTGAATAACCTGAAATCTTTTTCGTCGCGCTGTCTGCGGCGGATATGGTTAATTTTAGTCCGTTACTGCGGATTAAAAAGTGGGGTGTTTTGATGACCTCTTTCAAAAAAAATGAAATAGATTTGTGACTCAGCGCTGATTTCATTGAAAGATTTTTGAAACCCATGGATCGGCGTACATAGGTTCACCCACGAGCAAATCGTGCTATTTCCCATAGCGCCTCGCATTAACGCGAATAAAACCCACGCAGTCCTTGAGTTTCCCGCCCTGCGTCAGTATGATTACGCGTCATTTTTCAGCCGCACACTAAACACGTTCCTTGCTTCCATGGGCCGCGGTTGACCCTGACAGGAGGCTGAATAATCCGTAAGGAGCAATTCGATGCGTCATTACGAAATCGTTTTTATGGTCCATCCTGACCAAAGCGAACAGGTTCCGGGCATGATCGAGCGTTACAGTGCTACCATCACTAACGCGCAAGGTCAGATTCACCGTCTGGAAGACTGGGGCCGCCGTCAGCTGGCTTATCCGATCAACAAACTGCACAAAGCTCACTACGTTCTGCTGAACGTTGAAGCGCCGCAGGAAGCGATCGATGAGCTGGAAACTAACTTCCGCTTCAACGACGCCGTTATCCGCAGCATGGTTATGCGCGTTAAGCACGCGGTAACTGAAGCATCTCCGATGGTTAAAGCGAAAGACGAACGTCGTGGCGATCGCCGCGAAGACTTCGCTAACGAAACCGCAGATGATGCAGATGCTGGGGATTCTGAAGAGTAATTGCCGTCGTGACGGCTAATCGTCTGGTCTTGTCGGGCACTGTGTGCAAGGCGCCGGTTCGAAAAGTGAGTCCTTCCGGGATACCGCACTGCCAATTTGTGCTAGAGCACCGTTCGCAGCAGATGGAAGCCGGATTCAGCAGACAAGCATGGTGCCGAATGCCCGTGGTTGTCAGCGGACAACAGTCACAAGCACTAACTCAAAGATTAACGGTCGGCAGTCAGATTACCGTGCAAGGCTTTGTAAGCTGCCATCAAGGGCGCAACGGGCTGAGCAAATTGGTTCTGCATGCCGAGCAGATTGAATTGATAGATTCTGGAGACTAGCCAAATGGCACGTTATTTCCGTCGTCGCAAGTTCTGCCGTTTCACCGCGGAAGGCGTTCAAGAGATTGACTATAAAGACATCGCTACGCTGAAAAACTACATCACCGAAAGTGGTAAAATTGTACCGAGCCGTATCACCGGTACTCGTGCAAAATATCAGCGCCAGCTGGCCCGTGCTATCAAGCGCGCGCGCTACCTGTCTTTGTTGCCGTACACTGATCGTCATCAGTAATCGGCCACTGTCCATTAACGACTTTGAGAGGATAAGGTAATGCAAGTTATTCTGCTTGATAAAGTAGCAAACCTGGGCAGCCTGGGTGATCAAGTTAACGTTAAAGCGGGCTACGCTCGTAACTTCCTGGTACCACAGGGCAAAGCTGTTCCTGCTACCAAGAAAAACGTTGAGTTCTTCGAAGCACGCCGTGCTGAACTGGAAGCCAAACTGGCTGACGTTCTGGCTGCTGCTGAAGCTCGCGCAACCAAGATCAACGAACTGGGTTCAGTGACCATCGCTTCCAAATCTGGCGACGAAGGTAAACTGTTCGGCTCTATCGGCACCCGCGACATCGCTGACGCAGTGACTGCGGCAGGCGTTGAAGTTGCCAAGAGCGAAGTTCGTCTGCCGAACGGCGTTCTGCGTACCACTGGTGAGCACGAAGTGCACTTCCAGGTACACAGCGACGTGTTCGCACAGCTGAATGTAGTTGTGGTTGCAGAAGCGTAATTTACGCTGCTGTTAACCCGGTTAAAACGCCAGCCTCGCGCTGGCGTTTTGCTTTTCTGCGCCCGGCAAAACGCGCTACGCTTGAAGACGAGATAAAAAGGAGAGCGAGCGATGGCAAAGATTACGCTACAGCGGGTTTATGACTTCAGCGCGCCGGCGCCGGAACATTGTTATCTGATAGACCGGCTATGGCCGCGCGGCATCAGCAAGGAGCGGCTAGCGGGCGTCCAGTGGCTGAAACAGGTGGCGCCGGATGACGAACTGCGCAAGTGGTTCCATCAGCATACCGACCAGTGGACAGTCTTCGAAGAGCGTTACCGCCAACAGCTGGCTACCAACGACGCCTGGCAGCCGCTGGTGGCGCTCTTACGGCAGGGGAAAACGCTGACGCTGCTGTATGGCAGCAAGGACACCGAGCACAACCAGGGCGTGGTGCTGCGCGAGTTTTTGCTGGCGCAGCTGTAGGGATTAGCGTTCCCGGCGGTAGCTGCCGTCGGCCTGGCGGCGGAACAGCGCCTGGCTGTTGTCCACGGTGGTGACTGACAGCGCGTTAATCACGCCGTTAGCGTCGCGTTCGATACGCACTTCCTGGCCGGCTTTCATGTTGCTCAGCGGCTTGTCGCCGCCTTCCACCTGCGCCATGGCAAACACTTCATTTACCGGCAGATTGTTATCGCGAAACAGCTGGGCCAGGGTCTGGCCTGGCTGGATTTGGTAACGCTGCCAGTTGCCTGCCGGCGTCGGTTCGTTGGCTGAAGTGGTACCGCCGTCGTTTTGCAGATCGGCCTGCAGTGGCACGCTGGTTTCTTGGTGGGAGACCGGGAACGGCTGTCTTTCGGGCGAATAGGGCCACAGCAACGCCAACAGTAGGATGATGCCGAAGATCAGCACCCAGCGGCGGTGAAAGTAGGGCAGCGGCTCCATCCAATGGAAACCGTCCGGCAGATGCCAGACTTTGGCCAGCAGCGCTTTGACCTGCTGCATTTTGTCGTTGGCCGGCGGTGGCTCCGATGGCGGTTCCGCGCCTTCAGACGTGGGTGCGGCGCCCGGTTTCAGGCGCTGGCTGACGTTCAGCCAGGTGCGCAGCAGCGGCTGGTAGATGCGGGTGGTTTTCCTTCTCCTGGGCGCGATTCTGCCCATGGTGACCTCTCTTCGACGGCGTAATAATGAGCGCGGCGCGGCAAGCGCGTTGCCTGCCCGATATCCTGCTTTCAGTATAGTCCGCTAACTGATTGAAGTGAAAGGCGGCTGAGCGGCAGGGCCGGCGTTTGCGGCTGCGGGCGTTAACAGAAGGTTATTGTTTCTTTTTCTACGACAAAAGTCATCATTCTCCACACAAGATTTTACCCGGCATTGACGCGCTGTTATGCTGCGCTTTCGACTTTTTACAGACTTAAGGAAAACCCCATGACAACCCCTTCTTTTGACAGCGTTGAAGCGCAAGCAAGTTACGGGATTGGTTTACAGGTCGGCCAGCAGCTGCAAGAGTCCGGGCTGGAAGGTTTGCAACCGGAAGCTTTGCTGGCGGGTCTGCGCGACGCGCTGGAAGGGAATGCCCCGGCGGTTCCGGTAGACGTGGTGCACCGTGCGCTGCGTGAAATCCACGAGCGTGCGGATGCGGTGCGCCGCGAGCGCCAGCAGGCGATGGCCGTTGAAGGCCAGAAATTCCTGGACGACAACGCCAAGCGCGACGACGTGACGCTGACCGAGTCTGGCCTGCAGTTCTCCGTACTGGAGCAGGGCAACGGCCCAATCCCGTCCCGTCAGGATCGCGTGCGTGTGCACTACACCGGTCGTCTGATCAACGGCGACGTGTTCGACAGCTCGGTCGAGCGTGGCCAGCCGGCAGAATTCCCGGTCAGCGGCGTGATCCCAGGCTGGATTGAAGCGCTGACCCTGATGCCGGTCGGTTCCAAATGGCAGCTGTATATCCCGCACAACCTGGCCTACGGCGAACGTGGCGCAGGCGCGTCCATCCCGCCGTTCAGCGCGCTGGTGTTCGACGTCGAGCTGCTGGAAATCCTGTAATCCTACCGAAGATTGCTCTGGGCGCCTTTATGGCGCCCTTGTTTTATGCGCCGCTCAGCGCACGCGGGAACAGCAGGTTGTTTTCCAGGCTGATGTGCTCCATCAGATCGCCGATGAACTCGTCGATGCCGTTGTACAGCGCCCGCCAGGTGGTGCAGGCGCCCTCCGGCGGCGTCACGTTATCGGTGAGGAACTTCACCACCTCCAATTGCTCACCCGCCTCGTCATGCTCATGTTCCATCACTGAGATCGGTCCGGCGGCCTGCGGCCCCATGCCTTGTTTGATCAGCGGGAACAGGATCTGTTCCTCTTTCATCATGTGATTCTCCAGATCCAGGCGGATCAGGTTCAGCTGCTTCGCCAGTCCGCGCGGGCAGGTGGGTTTGTCGCCATGCACGCGTTCGACTTTTTCCGCCATCAGCACCAGTTCGGCCAGCTGCTCGCGGTGCCGCTGATGAAAGCGCGGCAGAATGTAATCAATTACTTCACCGAGCGGCGCCGTGCGCCAGTCCCGACTCTGCTCCGGTGTGGCGGCCAGGGCGGCCAGTTCGTTTTCCAGTCTGTCGATATCCAGCCCTTTGCGCTCGGCGGCGCGTGCCAGCGATTGCCGGCCGCCGCAGCAGAAATCCAGCTGATGCTGGCGAAACAGGCGGGATGCCCGGGGAATGGCGATAGCGAGCGCGCCAAGGGATTGATTGCGGTAATCCATGGTAGTGCCTCTTTAAACGAAGGAATTTTATAACATGTATTTTAAATGCAATTTAAAGGGCGCGCCAGCGGGAAAATAGAGGTGATGGCCGGGGGAGTGCCCCGGCCTGGTGATTATTTCGCGCTTAAATCGATGCGATAGACCGCGAAACCGGTACGGTCATTGCCTTCGGCGGTCATCGGGTATTGGGCGTGCTCTTTGATAAACGCCGTCGCGTTGTCCGAAGGCGAGGTCTCGAAGCGAATATCCAGCGGCTGCTTGCTGCTGAAGTTAGCCAAACGCCAATTGTTGTCCGCCTGCGGACGCACCGCGCCATGCCGCTGGGTTTCGGCGCTGATGTAGGTCGCCAGCACCGAGCGGTTTTCATCCGGCGAAGCGAAGGCGATATGTTTGTCGCCGGTGCCGGCAAACTTGCCGCCGTAGGCGCGATAGTTGTTGGTGGCAACCAGGAAGGTGGCGTTCGGATCGATAGGCTTGCCGTTAAAGGTCAGCTGTTTGATACGCTCCGCCTTCTCGTTGATCAGCTGGCATTCGCCGTCGTAACGCGCCGGCTGGCTGACGTCGATCTGGTAGTTGACGCCGTCGATCACGTCGAAGTTATAGGTGCGGAAGCCGTCCCAGTTGATCAAGCCCTGCGGCTTGGCGCTGTTGACGTCGATCTGGTTGAACTGGCCGGCGGAGCACTCCAGCCACTCTTTCACCTCTTTGCCGCTGGCCTTCACCACCACCAGCGTATTGGGGTAGAGATAGAGATCGGCGGCGTTGCGGAAGGTGAGCTGGCCTTTTTCCACTTCGACGAAGCTGGCGGGATCGTTCTTGCGGCCGCCGACCTTGAACGGCGCCGCCGCCGACAGCACCGGCAGATCGGCCAGGTCCGGATCGCCCTGGATGTAATGTTCGACGTAGGCCTTCTGCGCATTGTTGACGATCTGCACCGTCGGATCGTCCTGCACCAGCGCCAGGTAGCTGTACATGTTGCCGTCGGATTTACCGATCGGCTGGCTGACGAACTCGCGCGTGCCTTTGTGATCGTCCGCCAACACCTTCACCAGCGCGGCATCTTCCGCCGCCAGCGATGTCTTGTTCTCTTTATCGTAGATCGGCCGTGCTTCCGCTTTGGCGGCGGTCACTTTCCAACTGCCGTTATCGTTGTTGAGCTGCAGATCGACCACGCCGAGATGATCGCCCCATTGGCCCGGCATCACCGCCGGTACGCCGTTCAGCAGGCCTTTGTCGATATCCGCGCCTTTGATGTTGGCGAAGTCTTTGCTCGGGAACACCGCATGGGCGTGACCGAACATGATGGCGTCGATGCCCGGCACCTGGCTGAGGTAGTAGACTGAGTTCTCCGCCATTGCCTTGTAAGGCTCGCTGGACAGCCCGGAATGCGGGATCGCCACCACCAGATCGGCGCCCTGTTTACGCATTTGCGGCACGTAGCGCTTGGCGGTGGCGGTGATGTCGTCCACTGTCACTTTGCCCTGCAGGTTGGCTTTGTCCCACACCAGGATCTGCGGCGGCACGAAGCCGATGTAGCCGATGCGCAGCGTATGCGCCTTGCCGTCGCGGTCTTTCACCGGCGTATCGACGATGATGTACGGCGTGAACAGCGGTTTTTGCGTTTTGGCGTCGATGACGTTGGCGTTGATGTACGGGAATTTGGCGCCGGCGATGGCGTTCTTCAGATAGTCCAGCCCGTAGTTGAACTCATGGTTGCCGATGTTGCCGACGACGTAGTCCAGCGTGTTCATCGCCTTATAGACCGGGTGCACGTCACCCGGTTTCAGCCCCTTGGCTGCCATGTAGTCGCCGAGCGGGCTGCCCTGAATGATGTCGCCGTTGTCCACCAACACCGCGTTGGCGGCCTGCTGGCGCGCCTGTTGGATCAGGCTGGCGGTGCGCACCAGGCCGAATTTGTCGGTCGGCGTGTCCTTGTAGTAATCGAAGTCCATCATGTTGCTGTGCAGATCGGTGGTTTCCAGCACGCGCAGATCGACGGTCGCCGCCTGCGCCGAGGCGCACACCAGCAGCGCAAGCGCGGACAGCGTCAGTGGATGCTTCATCATTTGGGGTTCTCTCCATTCCATTATTCGAGTGTTATCGCAGAGGGAAATGTAATTAACACTGCTTGCCACAGTAAACTGTGAAGTGTGGCAGAAAACGGGAGCAGGTAACGCGGGGAAGTTCACAGTTGTGCCCAACAAGATCTGAGGATTTCCCGTGGCTTAGCCGGTTGAGATGGATATTCGGCGTAAAAAAAACTAGTCTGCTAGCAGAGACAGAGGGAAATTTCCCACGGAGATGCAGAGTTGAGGTGCATGATGTTAGAGCGAATTTGCCAACTGTCCCGCGAGGCGGGGGCGGCGATCATGGCGGTGTACGACGGTGAACAACCGCTTGATGTCGCACAGAAAAAAGATGACTCACCGGTGACGGCGGCCGATCTGGCGGCGCATCACATCATCAAGCGCGGCCTGGCGGCCCTGACGCCGGAGGTGCCGCTGCTGTCGGAAGAGGATCCGCCGGCGTGGGAAGAGCGCCGCAGCTGGACGCGCTACTGGTTGGTCGATCCGTTGGACGGCACCAAAGAGTTTTTGCACCGCAACGGCGAGTTCACGGTCAATATCGCCCTGATTGAAGACGGGCAGGCGGTGATGGGCGTGGTGTATGCCCCGGCGATCGACGTGTTGTATCTGGCGGAGCGCGGCAAGGCCTGGAAAGAAGAGAAGGGCGTGCGGCAGGCGATCGGCGTCAGCAACGCGCATCCGCCGCTGGTGGTGGTGAGCCGCTCGCATATCGACGACGAGCTGAAAGATTACCTTCAGCAACTGGGCGAGCACCAGACCGTGTCCGTCGGTTCCTCGCTGAAGTTTTGCCTGGTGGCGGAAGGCAAGGCGCAGCTTTATCCGCGCTTTGGGCCGACCAACATTTGGGATACCGCCGCAGGGCATGCGGTGGCGGTGGCTGCCGGGGCGCAAATTCACGATTGGCAGGGCAAGCCGTTGCTCTATACCCCGCGTGAATCTTTCCTCAACCCCGGCTTCCGGGTGTCGCTGTTCTGAGTTAGTTCGCCAACAGCTGGTGCAGTTTGGATATCACCTGCTGCACCTCTTCCGGCGTCAGCGCGCCGTCTTTAGCAAACTGAATGCGCCCTTGCTTATCCAGCACCACGATGGCTGAGCCTTTCGGCTGCAAATCCCAGGCCTTGCGCACGTTACCGTCGCTGTCGACGATAAACTGCGACCACGGGAACTCCTTCTTGCTGTCTTCAATGCTGCTGCGCACGAACATCGCGGTGCCCATCAGGGCATCGTCGGTGTTGACGATTGTCGTCGTTTGGTAACGATCGTGTGGTAGCTTCGCTTTCTTGATCGCTTCAATCAGTGGGTCGTTCATGTCTTTGGCGGAGCTGCGGCCGGCAATATGTTGTATCACTCGCACTTTTCCACTGAGCTGCGCGCTGTTCCAGTTTTGGTAGCTAAAATTACCGTCAGCGTAGTTGAGCTCTCCTTTGTCGCTGACGCCAACCGGCGCTACGCGCTGCTGGAGCTGGAAGTTGTGCGCGGAAGCGAAAAGTGGGGCGAGCAGCAGGGATACCATCAGCATGCGACTTGTTTTCATGCTTTCTCCTTGTAATGGGGGGAATTTGTGCGACAGCACTTCGACAGCCTAAAGCATAGGATGTGATAAGAGGTCTGTCCTGTTAACCGGATCGCAGATTTTCCCTTGGTTCGCTAATCATCAGATTTTGAAGGGATATCCTGAAAACGTTATAAATTATCATATACAATTCTGTCAAAAAGTGTAAATCCAGCGTAGATATCCGGGCAGAAGTGAACGTTCTGGTCTTTACTGGGTCTACTACATGCAATCAAGTTGCGTTCTGAATTTCGAGGCTGCCACCTTTGGCGGCTCGCTGAGCGCATGGATCAACGGGAGGAGCGTAAAAGAATGAGAATCTTCCAGCGTTATAACCCTTTGAAAGTGGCAAAGTACGTTAAGACCCTGTTTCGCGGAAGGCTGTATATCAAGGACGTGGGCGCATTTGAATTCGACGAGGGGAAAATCCTGCCGCCGAAGATTCGCGACAAGCGCCATTTCAGCGTGATGTCTGAAGTAAACCGCCAGGTGCTGCTGTTGCAGGCCGAGTTTGGCTGAACACTGCGCTGACAGCGATAAAAAAAATGCGGCCCCGATGGGGCCGCTGATGTTTTTGCCGGCTGGCGTCAAGCCGCCGGGGTGTCTTCCGGGGCTTTCGGCAGCACCGCCGCCGGTTTGTCGCTCAGCCGGGTGACCAGCAGCTGGTCTATCTTGTAGCTGTCGATATCCACCACTTCGAACTTGTAGCCGGCGTATTTGACGAAGTCGGTGCGTTTCGGGATCTTGCGCAGCATATACATCATAAAGCCGCCGATGGTCTCGTAGTTGCCCGCCTGCGGGAATTCGTCGATGTCCAGCACGCGCATCACGTCGTCGATCGGCGTGCCGCCCTCAATCAGCCATGAGCTTTCGTCGCGCGCCACGATCTGCTCTTCCTGGCCTTGGCCAACCAGATCGCCCATCAGCGTGGTCATCACGTCGTTAAGGGTGATGATGCCCACCACCAACGCATATTCATTGAGGATCACCGCGAAGTCTTCGCCGGCGGTCTTGAAGCTTTCCAGCGCTTCGGACAGCGTCAGCGTATCCGGCACGATCAGCGCCGAACGGATCTGCACGCCGCTGCTCAGCACCAGGCTCTGGTTGCCCAGCACGCGGTTCAGCAGGTCTTTGGAATCGACGTAGCCGACCACCTGATCGATATGGCCGTCGCACACCAGGAACTTGGAGTGCGGATGGGTCGAGACCTTCTCCTTGATGCTCTCTTCGCTTTCGCGCAGATCGAAGTACACCACGCTTTCGCGTGAGGTCATCGAAGACGGCACGGTGCGCGATTCCAGTTCGAACACGTTTTCAATCAGTTCGTGCTCCTGCTTGCGCAGCACGCCCGCCAGGGCGCCGGCTTCCACCACCGCGTAGATGTCATCGGAGGTGATGTCGTCCTTACGCACCATCGGCAGCTTGAACATGCGGAAAATCAGGTTGGCCATGCCGTTGAAGAACCACACCAGCGGGCGGAAGATCATGATGGAGAAACGCATCGGGTTGATGATCCGGACGGCGACCGTCTCTGGTGCAATCATACCGATGCGCTTCGGGGTCAAATCGGCGAACAGGATAAACAGGCTGGTCACCAGCACGAAGGAGCAGATAAAGCTGACCTGTTCCGCCAGTTCGGGCGACAGGAAGCGATCGAACAACACCTTGAAGGTGGGGGAGAAAGCCGCGTCGCCGACGATACCGCCGAGGATGGCCACGGCGTTCAGGCCGATCTGCACCACGGTGAAGAAGATGCCTGGGGTTTCTTGCAGTTTAAGCACTCTGGCGGCGTTGACGTTACCTTCGTCGGCCATCAGCTTCAGTTTGATCTTGCGCGAGGCGGCCAGAGAGATTTCCGACAGTGAGAAAAACGCACTCACCGCGATCAGAAAAAGAATCAGTAAAATACTGTTTAACATAATCTATCCATACGTGCCGACGGGATGCCGGCGCTCTTGAGGAAGGGTAGTACATAGTAAAAAAAGCAGCGATAACAACCAGAAGGGAAGCTATCGGGCCGCAGAAGCGGCCCGCATAGTATAGCAGTTGCCCCACAGGGGCCGCCAGCGGTTAAAAAAGTGCCGCCGGCCGGCATCGGATCAGCCCTGCGGTGGCAGGCAAACGCCGATGCCGCCCAGCCCGCAGTAGCCTTCCGGGTTTTTGAACAGGTACTGCTGATGATCGTCTTCCGCATAATAGAACGGCAGCGCCGGCGCGATTTCGGTGGTGATGACGCGCTTGTCGCCCGCCGCGTCCATCGCCTGCTGGAAGCGCTGCAGGCTGCTCTCCGCCTCGGCCTGCTGCTCTGGGCTCAGCGCATAAATCGCCGAGCGGTACTGCGTGCCGACGTCGCCGCCCTGGCGCATGCCCTGCGCCGGATCGTGATTTTCCCAGAACACCTGCAGCAGCTGTTTGTAGCTGACGACCTGCGGATCGAACACCACGCGCACCACTTCGGCGTGGCCGGTCTGGCCGCTGCACACTTCGCGGTAGGTCGGGTTCGGCGTATAGCCGCCGCTGTAGCCGGCGGCGGTGCTGTAGACGCCCGGCTGCTGCCAGAACAGACGCTCAACGCCCCAGAAACAGCCCATGGCGAAGATCGCCACCTCCATGCCTGCCGGCACCTGGGTCATCGAGTGTTCGGTGACCACGTTGAGCGTTGCGACAGGCATTGGCGTGGTGCGGCCAGGCAGCGCGCTTGCCTTATCGACGGTTTGTGATTTATCAAAAAATGGCACCACGGTTGACTCCTGTTGTCACAGTAAGAATTGACCCTACATGGCGGCGGTTCGGTTGTATCTCACCGCGTCTTTGCCCACAATAAGTGGCAAGTTGGATTTTGTATAAGCTTAACGCAGTATTTTGAGCGCCAAAAGTGAAGAATTCGCCTGTTGCGCGGCGGTGGCAAAGCGCGGCGGGCGGCGTCCGGAATAAGGTTGAAGAGGGCTGCCGTCATGATAGCGCGGAGTCTGCCCTGGCCCCGGAGCAAACACCATAACAGGAAAGTAAAATCAATAAGGAGAACACGTGCCAAAGTACCCGGTCATGTGCTTGATATCTGTGTTGCTTGCGGCACCTGCGGCCTATGCGGCGAACGTGCGGCTGCAGGTGGAGGGGTTAAGCGGAGAGTTGGAAAAAAACGTCCGGGTGCGCCTGTCGTCGATCACGCCTGAAGAGGTCGGCACCGACGGCCGCTTCCGCGCGCGGGTGGATGAGGCGGTGCGCCAGGGGCTGCGCGCGCTCGGCTATTACCAGCCGACCATCGAGTTTACGCTGGACGACCGACCGGGAATGTCGCGCCCGGTGCTGCATGCCAAGGTCAATCCGGGCGAGCCGGTGCGTATCGCCGGCGCCAATATCGTGCTGGAGGGCGGCGCGAAGACCGATGAAGACTACCTGACGCTGGTAAAGAAGGGGCGGCCGACCATCGGCGAGATCCTCAACCACGGCAAGTATGACAGTTTCAAAGGCTCGCTCACCGGCCTGGCGCTGCGCAAAGGCTATTTCGACGCCGACATGACCAAAAGCCAGCTCGGCGTGGCCGAAGATCTGCACAAGGCGTTTTGGGACATCGATTTCAACAGCGGCGAACGTTACCGCTTCGGCAAGGTGAAATTCACCGGTTCGCAAATCCGCGAAGACTATCTGCAAAATCTGGTGCCCTTTCATCAGGGGGATTACTACAGTTCGGAGGATTTGGCCGAGCTGAACCGCCGTTTGTCCGCTACCAACTGGTTCAACTCGGTGGTGGTGTCCCCTGATTTCAACGATGCCAAAGAGAACAAGATTTTGCCGTTGGACGCGCTGGTAACGCCGCGTACGCGCAATACCATCGAAACCGGTATCGGTTACTCCACCGACGTCGGCCCGCGGGTGAAAGGCACCTGGAAAAAGCCCTGGCTCAACGATCGCGGCCACAGCCTGGAAACCAGCGCCAGCGTGTCGGCGCCGGAGCAGCAGCTGGATCTGACCTATAAGATCCCGCTGCTGAAGAATCCGCTGGAGCAGTATTACCTGCTGCAGGGCGGGCTCAAGAACGTCGATCTTAACGACACCAAATCCGTGACCTCCAAAGTGGTGGCCTCGCGCAACTGGGATCTCTCCAGCGGCTGGCAGCGGGCGATCAACCTGACCTGGCGCTGGGATAACTTTACCCAGGGCAACGTCAGCAACACTACCATGCTGTTGTACCCCGGCGTCAGCTTCAACCGCACCCGCTCACGCGGTGGCCTGATGCCGACCTGGGGCGACAGCCAACGCTACTCCATCGACGTGTCCGACACCACCTGGGGCTCCGGCGTGGACTTCGCGCTGATGCAGGCGCAAAACGTCTGGATCCGCACGCTCGCCGACAAGCATCGTTTCGTGGCGCGCGGGCAGGTGGGATGGATAGAAACCAACGACTTCGACAAGGTGCCGCCGGATTTGCGCTTCTTCGCCGGCGGTGACCGCAGCATTCGCGGCTACAAGTACAAAGACATTTCGCCGCGCGGCGACGATGGCAAGCTGACCGGCGCCTCCAAGATGCTGACCGGCTCGCTGGAGTATCAATACAACGTGACCGGCAAATGGTGGGGGGCGATGTTCGTCGATTCCGGTGAAGCGGTGAACGATATCAAGAAAAGCAACTTCAAGACCGGCGCCGGTGTCGGCGTGCGCTGGCAGTCGCCGGTGGGGCCGGTGAAGTTGGATATCGCCGCGCCCGTGGGAGACAAGGACACTCACGGGATGCAGTTCTACATCGGTTTGGGGCCTGAACTATGAGCCTGGTTAAAAAGATTTGTCTCGGATTTCTGGTCGTCCTGCTGTTGCTGATCGGCGGGCTGGCCTTTCTGGTGGGCACTACCACCGGTTTGCATATGGTCATCAACGGCGCGGCGCGCTGGGTGCCGGGGCTGGAGATCGCCGGCGTCAGCGGCGGCTGGCGCGATCTGACGCTGAAGGGCGTGAAGTATCAGATGCCGGGCGTGACGGTCAACGCTGGGCAATTCCATCTGTCCCTCGATCTCTCCTGCTTTAAACGCAGCTCGCTGTGCGTCAACGCCTTGACCGCTCAGGACGTGGACGTGGCGGTGAACACCAAAGAGATGGCGCCCTCCACGCCGGTGGAGGAGAGCAGTGAGCCGACCACCAATCTCAGCACCCCTTATCCGATCACCCTGCGCCTGTTGGCGCTGAACAACATCAAGGTCACCGTCGACGACACCGCCATTTCTCTGGCCGAGTTCCGCACCGGCGCACAGTGGCAAGAGCGCGCGCTGACGCTGATGCCAACCAAGATCGGCTCGTTGCTGATCGCCTTGCCGAAAACGCCGCAAAATCCGTTGCCGGAAGCGGTGCAACCGGCGGTTGAGGTAGCGAAAAAGGTCGGTGAACAGGTTACCGACGCGGCGAAACCGGCGCCGCAGCCGGAAGAGAAGCCGCTCGGCGAAACGCTGAAGGAACTGTTCGCCAAACCGCTGTTGCCGGATCTGCCGGACATCCGCCTGCCGCTGGATATCACCGTCAAAGAGATCAGCGGCGAACAGCTGCGCTTGACCGGCGATACCGACGTGCTGATCACGAGTCTGTTGCTGCAGGCCAGCACGCAGGATCAGCATATCCAACTGGACAACTTCGACGTGAAGTCGCCGCAGGGCACGCTGTCGGTGCAGGGGCTGGCGACCCTGACCGGCGACTGGCCGGTGGCCCTGACCGCCAACAGCGCGCTGAACATCGAACCGCTGAAGGGCGAGAAGGTGAAGCTGAACATCGGTGGCGGGCTGCGTGATGAGCTGAAGGTCGCGCTGAACCTGTCCGGCCCGGTCGGCGCCCAGCTCGATGTGCAAACCCGGCTGGCCGAAGCCGGCCTGCCGCTGGCGCTGACGTTGCAGAGCAAACAGCTGAAATGGCCGCTGAGCGGCGAGGCGCAGTACCAGGTCAACGATTTTCGCCTGCGCTTTAACGGCAAGGCGACCGACTATGCGCTGTCGACACGCGCCAATCTGAAAGGCCAGGATCTGCCGCCGGCGGTGCTGACGCTGGACGGCAAAGGCAACGTTGAGCAGTTCAAGCTGGAGCGCCTGCGGCTGGCGGCGCTGCAGGGCAATACCGATCTCACTGCGCTGGTGGACTGGAGCAAGGCCATCAGCTGGAACTCGCAATTGACGCTGAGCGGCATCAATACCGCCAAGCAGTGGCCGGAATGGCCGGCGAAGCTGGATGGCAAGATCACCACGCGCGGCAGCCTGCACGGCGGCAGCTGGCAGCTGCAGGTGCCGGTGCTGCAGCTGGACGGCAACGTGAAGCAGAACAAGGTCACGGCGCGCGGTACGCTGAGCGGCAACGCCGCCGGGCAGTGGAAAATCCCCGGCATCGATCTGACGCTGGGGCGCAACCAGCTGAACGTCAAAGGGCAGCTGGATGAGAAAAGCTGGAACCTGGACGCCAACATCGACGCGCCGCGTCTGGACGGCGCGCTGCCGGGCCTGGGCGGCACCGCCAAAGGGCTGTTGAAACTGCGCGGCAATCTGCAGGCGCCGCAGCTGCTGGCGGATTTGACCGCCTCCGGCTTGCAGTGGCAGGCGCTGCGTATCAACCGCGTGAAAATAGACGGCGACGTGCGCTCCACGGATCAGATCCAGGGGCAGTTGGCGGTACGCGTCGAGCAGCTGAAGCAGGACGCGCTGGAAGTCAGCCTGCTGACCCTCGACGCCAAAGGCAGCGAGAAGCAGCATCAGCTGCAGTTGAAGATCGACGGCAAACCGGTCTCCGGCCAGCTGGCGCTGCAGGGCAGCTTCGATCGTCAGCAGCAGCGCTGGCGCGGCAATTTGAACAATACCCGCTTCGATACGCCGGTAGGGGAGTGGCGCCTGACGCGCGCCATCGCGCTGGATTACCTGAACACCGCGCAGAAAATCAGCATCGGGCCGCACTGTTGGCAGAACCCGAACGCCGAGCTGTGCGTGCCGAAGACCATTGAAGCCGGCCAGAGCGGCCAGGCTAGCGTGGTGCTCAATCGGTTCGACCTGGCGATGATCAAGCCGTTTCTCGGCCCGGAAACCGCCCTGAGCGGCGTGTTCACCGGCCGGGCCGACGTCAGCTGGAAACCAGGCGGCGCGCTGCCGGAGGCGAAAGTCACGCTGGCCGGCAACGGCGTCAAGGTGGTACAGCAGGTGCAGGGCAACGCGCTGCCTATCGCTTTCGATACGCTGACCCTCAACGCCGGCCTGAACAACGGCCGCGCGCAGGCCGACTGGCGGATCAAACTGACCAACAACGGCCAGTTTGACGGCAATATCCAGGTGGTGGATCCGCAGGTGCGGCGCACCATCAGCGGCAACGTCAATATCACCAACATCTCGCTGGCGCTGATCAACCCGGCGCTGATGAAGGGCGAAAGTGCAGCGGGCATGCTGAATGCCAACCTGCGTCTGGGCGGCAGCGCGCAGAAGCCGCTGGTGTTCGGGCGTCTGGCGTTGGATCGGGCGAAGGTGCAGGGGCACTGGATGCCGTTCGATATGACCGACGCGCGGCTGGCGGTGAATTTCAACGGCATGACCTCGACGCTGGAGGGGCTGCTCAGCACCACCCGCGGCCAGCTGAATCTGGCGGGCGATGCAGACTGGCGTGACATCAACGCCTGGCGTGCGCGCATTGCCGCCAAGGGCGACAAGCTGCGGGTGACGGTGCCGCCGATGATCCGCATCGACGTGTCGCCGGATCTGGTGTTCGAAGCCACGCCGCAGCTGTTCTCGCTCAACGGCAAGGTCGATATCCCTTGGGCGCGCATTACGGTGCAGGAGCTGCCGGAAAGCGCGGTGGGCGTCTCTTCCGACGAGGTGATGCTGGACGATCAGCTGAAGCCGATTCAGCCGAAGACCGCTTCGATCCCGATCAACAGCAACCTGATGATCCACGTCGGCAATGACGTGCGGCTGGACGCCTTCGGCCTGAAAGCCCGCTTGAAGGGCGATTTGAAAGTGGTACAGGACAAGAAAGGGCTGGGCCTCAACGGCCAGATTGACATCCCTTCCGGTCGCTTCCATGCTTATGGTCAGGATTTGATCGTGCGTAAAGGGCTGCTGATGTTCTCCGGCCCGCCGGATCAGCCGCTGCTCAATATTGAAGCGATCCGCAACCCGGAATCCACCGAGGACGACGTGACTGCCGGCGTGCGCGTGACCGGCCTGGCGGATGCACCGAAGCTGGAAGTGTTCTCCGATCCGGCCAAATCGCAACAGGAAGCCTTGTCTTATCTGCTGCGCGGCCAGGGCTTGAGCAGCTCCGGCGCCGACGGCAACGCCATGACGTCGATGTTAATCGGCATGGGGGTTGCACAAAGTGGTCAACTTGTGGGTAAAATCGGCGAGGCATTCGGCGTGAGTAATTTGGCTCTGGACACTCAAGGGGTTGGCGACAATTCCCAGGTTGTCGTGAGCGGCTATGTCCTCCCAGGCTTACAAGTAAAATATGGGGTGGGCATTTTCGACTCGCTGGCCACGCTGACGTTGCGTTATCGCCTGATGCCTAAGTTGTATCTTGAAGCGGTGTCTGGTCTCGACCAGGCATTAGATTTGCTCTATCAGTTTGAGTTTTAGCGATGCGAATAATTGTCTACGGCAGTTTACGGCGCAAACAGGGAAACAGCCATTGGATGACCAACGCCCAATGGCTCGGCGAGCACGAGCTCGAAGGCTATCAGATTTATAATCTGGGCCATTACCCGGCGGCGATCCCTGGAGAGGGCACGATACATTGCGAGGTGTATCGTATTAACTCATCGATTCTGGCAGAGCTGGACGAACTGAAAAGCAACACCAAGGACTATAAGCGCGAGCTGATTCAGACGCCTTATGGGAGTGCGTGGATCTACCTGTACAAACACAGCGTGGACGGTTACCCGCGGATTACCAGCGGTGACTGGCTGAAGCGTCTCGAAGAACAGTAAGAAAAAAAACACCGCTCAATGAGCGGTGTTTTTTCATCGGACGGCGGCTGGAATTACTTCTTGGCAGCGCGTTCGAAGGAGGCGATGATTTCCGCTTTAGCCGCGGCAGCGTCTGCCCAGCCTTCCACTTTCACCCATTTGCCTTTTTCCAGATCTTTGTAGTGCTCGAAGAAGTGAGCGATCTGGGCTTTCAGCAGTTCCGGCAGGTCGTTCACGTCTTTCACGTGATCGTACTCTTTGGTCAGCTTGCTGTGTGGTACCGCAACCAGCTTGGCGTCTTCACCGGCTTCGTCGGTCATCTTCAGTACGCCAACCGGACGGCAGCGGATCACGGAGCCCGGCTGCAGCGGGTATGGGGTTGGGACCAGCACGTCAACCGGGTCACCGTCCAGAGACAGGGTGTGGTTGATGTAGCCGTAGTTGCACGGGTAGAACATCGCGGTGGACATGAAACGGTCAACGAACAGCGCGCCGGTTTCTTTGTCGATTTCGTATTTGATTGGATCGGCGTTGGCCGGGATTTCGATTACTACGTAGATGTCTTCCGGCAGGTCTTTGCCAGCAGGGACCAGATTCAAGCTCATGTCGGTTTCCTTTAATCATCAAACCAGAAATGGAGTGGCGGCTATTATAGCGGACTCTTTTGCGATTTCCTGCCCTTTTCATCGTCGAAAACCCAGTGTGCCGGCGCAGGGATAATTTCCAGATTAATCCCGCCGCGGCATGAAGTTTTGCCTTCGCCTGCCGATAACTTCAACAAACAATAATGAGCTAGCAAAGCTGGCTCCGCGTTTTGCCACCCCTACTACGTCTGATCTCACAATTTCTGAAGCCGGGAAGAACTCATGCTAAAAAAGATTACGGTGAAGGCTGGGCTGATCGCCCTGCTGAGCCTGATGACCATGTTGCTGATCATGGTCAGCGTTATTGGCGTCAACGCGATTAACGAAGGATCGCGATCGATCCATACCTTGAATCAGATCCTCGGTGAAGAGCTGGGCTCGCTGGCCAACAGCTCCAACCTGACGCTGCGCGCCCGAACCGCCGCTTCGTTGGCGGTGCGCCAACGGGAGATCGGCCAGATCGATGTGTCCGACGCCACCGTGGGCCGCATCTACGGTTACCTCGATCAGTCAAACAAGGAAATGGCGCGCTTTGTCGGCGTCGGCACCGTGACCGATCGCGGCCGCGAACTCTCCAATCGTCTGCAAAACAGCTATCGCGCCTACCTCGAGCAGGGCGTGAAGCCGATGGCTGCCGCCATCAAGGCCGGCAAAATCGATGAGTATTACCATATTCAGGAGACCCGCATCTCTGCGCTGAGCATCGCGTTTGAAAAGGATCTCAGCGATTTCCGCAGCTTTGCCATGAAGCTCGGCGAAAAGCAGGTGTATGACGCGGAAAACAACGCCAGCACCAAGATCTCGTTGATCGTGGTGGCGGGCCTGCTCAGCGTGCTGCTGGCGGTGCTGGCCTGGTTCGCGCTGCGCGTGATCATTTTGCGCCCGTTGGACGAGTCCATCGCGCAGTTGGAACACATCGCCGGCGGCGATCTGACCCATGAGATCCGCGGTGAGGGTGATACCGAGATGGGCCGCTTGGTGCGGGCGATGCAGCGTATGCAGCAGGCGTTGGCCAGTTCGGTCAGCAAAGTGCGCGATGCCAGCAGCCAGATCGACACCGGTTCACGCGAACTGGCGGCCGGTAACCTGCATCTGGCGCAGCGTACCGAAGAGTCGGCCGCTTCGCTGGAAGAGACCGCCGCCAGCATGGAACAGCTGACTTCGACGGTGAAAATGAACGCCGAGAACTGCGAGCAGGCCAACCAACTGGCGCTGAGCGTGTCCGATATCGCCAACCAGGGCAGTGACGTGGTCAGCCAGGTGATGAGCAAGATGCAGGCGATCACCGACAGTTCGCGCCGCATCGCCGACATCATCAGCGTGATGGACGGCATCGCCTTCCAGACCAATATCCTGGCGCTGAACGCGGCGGTGGAAGCGGCGCGTGCCGGCGAGCAAGGCCGCGGTTTCGCGGTGGTGGCCGGTGAAGTGCGCAGTCTGGCGCAGCGTAGCGCCCAGTCGGCGAAAGAGATTAAAGGGCTGATTGAAGCGTCGCAGAACCGGGTGCAGGAAGGCGAACAGATGGTGGAGTCGGCCGCGCAGACCATGAGCGGCATCACCGGTGAAGTGGGCCGGGTGACGGCGTTGATGCGTGAGATCTCGGCGGCGACGCGCGAACAAAGCAGCGGTATCGAACAGGTAAACCTGGCGGTGGCGCAGATGGATCAGGTGGCGCAGCAGAATGCGGCGCTGGTGGAAGAGTCTGCGGCGGCAACGCGCTCGCTGGAAGATCAGGCTCAGCTGCTGGCGCAGAGCATGGCGGCGTTCAAGCTGTAAGGCGATAAGGGTTCGGCGCGGTGCCGAACCCTTGCCAGAAACGCGTTACTCGTCCGGGTTTTCGGCGATGAAGCGTTCTGCGTCTTCTACCATCGACTTGGTGCCGACGAAGAATGGCGCGCGCTGGTGCAGTTTCACCGGCGTGATGTCCAGAATGCGGTTTTTGCCGTCGCTGGCTTTACCGCCGGCCTGTTCGGCCAGAAACGCCATCGGGTTGCATTCGTACAGCAGGCGCAGCTTGCCTTGCGGATGGCTGGCGGTGCTTGGGTAGATGTAGATGCCGCCTTTCAGCAGGTTGCGGTGGAAGTCCGCCACCAGAGAACCGATGTAGCGCGAGGTGTAAGGGCGCTGCGTCGCTTCATCCTGCTCTTGGCAGTACTTGATGTATTTCTTCACGCCGAGAGGGAACTTGATGTAGTTGCCTTCGTTGATGGAATACATGTTGCCGCTCGCCGGGAAGCGTACTTTCTCGTGGGAGAGGCAGAACACGCCCAGAGACGGGTCGTAAGTAAAGGCGTGGACACCGTAACCAGTGGTGTACACCAGCATGGTGGACGAACCGTAAACCACGTAACCCGCTGCGACCTGGGCGCTGCCCGGCTGCAGGAAGTCTTCTTCGGTCACCGGTGTGCCGACCGGCGTGATGCGACGGTAGATAGAGAAAATCGTACCGACCGAGACGTTGACATCGATGTTGGACGAACCGTCCAACGGATCCATCAATACGACATACTTGGCATTTTCAGCACGCTCGCCGTCGAATATCACGATTTCATCTTCTTCTTCGGAAGCGATACCCGCAACTTCACCACGCGCTTTCAACGCCGCTTTCAGTTTTTCGTTCGCGTACAGGTCCAGTTTCATCTGAACTTCGCCCTGTACGTTGGACACCCCGCTGGTCCCCAGAATATCAACCAGGCCAGCCTTGTTGATGTCGCGGTGGATGATTTTGGCGCCCAGTTTAATGGCAGAAAGTAACGCGGTCAGCTCGCCGGTGGCGTGCGAGAAGTCGTGCTGTTTCTCGACGATAAATTCGCCTAACGTTTTCATGACACAATCCCTGAATCTACGGATGGATAGCGGCCTGTTAACAAACCGCCAACGTTTTCGCGAGCAGTGTAGCCCAAAGATGCGCGCCATTCATAGGCAAATCCATTTCTTCTGGACGATTCTGAGCGTTAGAATATGCCGACATTCGATGCACTCACATGAGAAACCTATGCGCATTCACATTCTTGGGATCTGTGGCACCTTTATGGGCGGGCTGGCGATGCTGGCGCGTTCACTGGGGCATGACGTCACCGGTTCGGACGCCAACGTCTATCCGCCGATGAGCACGCTGCTGGAGAACCAGGGGATCGATCTTATTCAGGGTTATGATCCAGCCCAGTTGGATCCGGCGCCGGATCTGGTGATCATCGGCAACGCCATGACGCGCGGCAACCCGTGCGTGGAGGCGGTGCTGGAGCGTGGCATCCCTTACGTTTCCGGCCCGCAGTGGCTGCACGACGCCGTGTTGCGCGATCGCTGGGTACTGGCGGTCGCCGGTACCCACGGTAAAACTACCACCGCCGGCATGGCGACCTGGATCCTCGAAGCCTGCGGCTACCAGCCGGGCTTCGTCATCGGCGGCGTGCCGGGCAACTTCGACGTCTCGGCGCGCCTCGGCGGCAGCCCGTTCTTCGTGATCGAGGCCGACGAGTATGACTGCGCGTTCTTCGACAAGCGCTCCAAGTTCGTGCACTACAGCCCGCGCACGCTGATCATGAACAACCTGGAGTTCGACCACGCCGATATCTTCGACGATCTGAAAGCCATCCAGAAACAGTTCCACCACTTGGTGCGCCTGGTGCCGGGCAAAGGCAAGATCATCCTGCCGGACAACGACAGCCACCTGAAGCAGGTGATGGCGATGGGCTGCTGGAGCGAACAGGAGCTGGTGGGCGAAGAGGGTACCTGGCGCGCGCAGAAGCTGACGCCGGACGCCAGTCATTACGCGGTGTTCCTCGACGGCGAGCAGGTTGGCGAAGTGAACTGGGCGCTGGTGGGCGAGCACAACATGCATAACGGCCTGATGGCCATCGCCGCGACTCGCCACGTTGGCGTGCAGCCGGCGGACGCCTGCCGCGCGTTGGGCGATTTCATCAACGCCCGCCGCCGCCTGGAGCTGCGTGGCGAAGCCAACGGCGTCACGGTTTACGACGACTTCGCGCACCACCCGACCGCGATCCTGGCCACCCTGGCCGCGTTGCGCGGCAAGGTCGGCGGCACGGCGCGCATTCTGGCGGTGCTGGAACCGCGATCCAACACCATGAAAATGGGCATCAGCAAAAACGATCTGGCGCCTTCGCTCGGCCGCGCCGACGAAGTGTTCCTGTTCCAGCCGCATCACATTCCATGGCAGGTAGCGGAAGTGGCTGATGCCTGTGTGCAGCCGGCGCACTGGAGCGCGGATCTCGACACGCTGGTGGACATGGTGGTGAAAACCGCACAGCCGGGCGACCACATTCTGGTGATGAGCAACGGCGGTTTTGGCGGCATTCACGATCGCCTGCTGGACGCGCTGGCGAAAAAGCAGGAACCGAAGGTGACCTACTGATTGTTCAGTAGCATAAGCCACTCTAAGGGCCGCATTTGCGGCCTTTTTTACGCCCATAAAAAAGCCCTCGCGAGCGAGGGCAACGGGGTTCGTCGGATAGGACGACGAGAGGGGCTCTGGGAAATCGGCGTTTGCGTCAGAACTCGGCAGTGGCAGTGACGAGGGTAATCAGCTCTGCAAAGCCGTTCCCAGAGTTGTTATTTGTAAATCTCGGCGGTGGCGTGGTAGTTGCCTTCGTTACGCGCTTCGATCACGCGGTAGGCGGTCGCGCCTTTAGCGTCGGCTTTCTCCGACAGCGCCTGGCGAATGTCGGTCGGTGCGCCGTCGATACCGCTGACGGTAATGGTGCCGATAGATTGCAGATTGGCGGTCTGATCGTTAGTCACCAACTGGGCGGCAGATGCGCCGAAGGAGATGACGGACAGCAGACCGAGTGCAGCAAGAGTAGTTTTCATGTTCATGATAGCGATCCTTGGTCATAACAGCCTGGAAGGGCTTGGCAGCGATTTTTATTCTTGAAGGCCGTTATGACAGCGTTTGATTCCAGAGATGTATTGCCCGTTGCCGGGTAATGTCGTTACTTATTTGTAGATTTCAGCGGTCGCGTGGAAGTTGCCGTCGTTACGCGCTTCGATCACGCGGTAAGCGGTCGCCCCTTTGGCGTCAGCTTTGTCAGACAGTGCCTGGCGGATGTCGGAAGGCGCAGCGGCGACGCCACTCACGGTGATCACACCGGCGGGTTGCAGTTGTGCGGCCTGGGTTGCATCAACAGATTGTGCTGCGAATGCACCAAATGAAAGCATGGACAGAACGCTCAGGGTTGCAACGGTAGCTTTAATTTTCATTATCTCACCTCATCGTATTCTTTTATCAGTTCCAACGAACTGTGATTCAGTTCACGAAAATGAGTATACAGCTAGTAACGCGAAAAATTAATAGTTCGCTAACAGTTGCTAGTGAAACTTTAACCTTATGATCCTTATTTTTTATAACTGTAAGGAATAAAAAACGCTCATAAAACGATCTTTTGATGTTAAATTTATGTAATTTCAATAAGGTAAGTGCTTTTAACCAAAAGTGCGGAAGATCACAGTGGGTACTGCTGGTTACATGGCGATGTCATGGAAATGTGTTGTTGCGGGATAAAAAAGCAGTGTTAAACGCGGTTAAAGGCCGGGGAGGTAACGCGGGGGTTAAAGAAGCGCTAACAAAATGCGGAAGGTAGCCGCACTTTGTTAGCGCCAGGTTTCACAGCTCTTGCTCAAACACGCCCAGGATCGCTTCATGCAGCTTCTGAGCGGTAAAGCCGCTGGACGGGGTGACGAAAATGGTATCGTCGCCGGCAATCGTGCCGAGGATGCCCTGGGATTTACCCAGTGAGTCGAGCAGGCGGGCGATCAGCTGCGCGGCGCCCGGGCTGGTATGGATCACCACGACGGCGTCGTTATGGTCGACGTCCAGCACCAGATTCTTCAACGGGCTGGTGGTGGTCGGCACGCCGAGTTCGGCAGGAAGGCAATACACCATTTCCATTTTGGCATTGCGCGTACGTACCGCGCCGAACTTGGTCAGCATGCGCGATACTTTGGATTGGTTAATGTTTTCGAAGCCTTCTTCTTGCAGCGCCAAAACGATCTCGCCTTGAGAACTGAATTTTTCTTCTTTCAATAACGCTTTGAACGTCTTGATCAGATCTTCCTGTTTTGCGGGATTACGCATTTTGCACCGTGGAATGTTGATAGTGGAAGTCATGATTATGCATATAGATGAATTTTTATGCAACAAAGGCCGCCCCAAAGAAAATAAAAAAGACCGGGCGGCGAGGAAAGGGCGGCATTTTAACAAAATCCGGCCGCGATGAATATGCCCTTTTGACGACGGAAAATCGGCCTACGGTGGTAAATAAAATGTTATTAAAATGATGTTGTTCTGATGTTGCGTAAGGGTGTAATGTAACGGCCGGTTAACTTGCTCGTGAATAACCTCGCACTATTTTTGATTAGTGTGCGCTATGCCCTTCATGCGCAAGCGATTTAATCTAAAATGGGCGCGACAGCGGCCGTTTTATTACACCTGCAGGCAAGAGTTGGCTAATTTATTGTTTTAAAAGGTGTAATGACTCAAGGTCCGTAACCAACACATTCACGGCGCTTTATATATTTAAGATAATAAAGGAGTATAGGATGAAAGTTGCAGTTCTCGGTGCTGCTGGCGGTATCGGCCAGGCCCTCGCCCTTCTACTCAAAACCCAGCTTCCTTCAGGTTCTGAACTCTCTCTCTACGACATTGCCCCCGTAACCCCAGGCGTTGCCGTCGACTTAAGCCACATCCCAACCGCAGTTAAAATTAAAGGCTTCAGCGGCGAAGACGCGACCCCGGCTCTGCACGGTGCGGACGTGGTGCTGATTTCCGCCGGCGTGGCCCGTAAGCCAGGCATGGATCGCTCTGATCTGTTCAACGTTAACGCCGGCATCGTGCGTAACCTGATTGAGCAAGTGGCGAAAACCTGCCCGAAAGCCTGCATCGGCATCATCACCAACCCGGTTAACACCACGGTCGCCATCGCGGCGGAAGTGCTGAAAAAAGCCGGCGTTTACGACAAGAACAAACTGTTCGGCGTGACTTCGCTGGATATCATCCGTTCCAACACCTTCGTGGCCGAGCTGAAAGGCAAGCAGCCGGAAGAGCTGAACGTGCCGGTTATCGGCGGCCACTCTGGCGTGACCATTCTGCCTCTGCTGTCGCAGATCCCTGGTGTGAGCTTCACCGATCAGGAAGTGGCGGATCTGACCAAACGCATTCAGAACGCCGGTACCGAAGTGGTAGAAGCCAAAGCCGGCGGCGGGTCTGCAACGCTGTCCATGGGCCAGGCGGCCGCACGTTTCGGTCTGTCTCTGGTGCGTGCGCTGCAGGGCGAAAAAGGCGTTGTGGAATGCGCTTACGTTGAAGGCGACGGCAAATACGCTCGCTTCTTCGCGCAGCCGCTGGTGCTGGGCAAGAACGGCGTTGAAGAGCGTAAAGATATCGGCACCCTGAGCGCCTTCGAGCAGAAAGCGCTGAACGAGATGCTGGACGTGCTGCACAAAGATATCGAACTGGGCGAGAAGTTCATCAATAACTGATCGATACCGAGAGTCAGCCGATAAACGCCGCCGGACGCTGTTCCGGCGGTTTTTTTTGTTCCGCGTTCACGACTTGATGCGTGCTTTGCGATCCAGCAGGCAATCGCTGTGCGGATCGTAATAACGGCTTGGCCAGATCTCCGATGGGTGAATGCCTATCGCTTCGGCGATCAGCCATTCCCCCTTCGGCCACGGGCGCGACAGCGCATTGGCCAGCGTCGATGAGCTCAATCCGGCCTTGCGCGATACCGCCGCCAGCGTGGTGCCCTGCTTGCGTAGCGCCGCGATGATATCTGCTGGGTGCCAATCTGGGTTCCTTGAATTCATGTTTACATTCCTTTTCTGATTAGCCAAAGTTGCGTTAGTGGTATAACTAACGAGTCAAAGTTAAGCGTTTGAACAACGTGAAACGTTTATTCGGAAACCAGAATACCATTAAATTTCCTAAAAAATACCCAGGTAATTTCCAAAATGACGTTGCCCACTATTGCCCAGAGATGATGGCCATGAAAAACGAGTGGTTTGCCGCCAAGGAACTGACAGGCATCGCAGGATTACCCTCCTCACCACAGGGAATCAATTTGATGGCCCGGCGCGAAGGCTGGATCAGCCGCAGGCGTAAAGGCGTGCAGGGAAAAGCGTTGGAATACCATATCGATAGCCTGCCTTCAGGTGTGCGTAACCTGCTGGTGCTGAAGGAAGACGGGGCGGCCTATGACGTAGAACGCCAGGATCCGTTGGCGGTCTGGATCGAGTATTACTACCATTTGACGGAGAGCGAGCGCGAGAAAATGGTGGCTTTCCTGATGCGGGAAGGGATTGGCGGCCTGCTGGCGCGTATCGACGAAGAGAGCAATACCTAAGCAGGCCCGCGTACGCGGGCCTGATGAGTGTATTGCGAAATCACGATTTCTTAAAAATCGCGTTGCACCGCTAAATGGGCCAGGCCTTCCAGCGCCGTGCGGTGCTCCGATGCCGGCAACACCTGCAGCGCGGCGATCGCCTTGTCGGCCTCTTCCTCGGCGCGTTGGCGGGTGTATTCCAGCGAACCGCATTGCTGCATCGCCTGCAGTACCGGCTCCAACAAATGACGGCCGTTGCCTTGCTCAATTGCGCCACGGATCATGTCACGCTGGGCGTCGTCGCCGTTGTGCATCGCGTGCAGCAGCGGCAGGGTCGGTTTCCCTTCGTTCAGATCGTCGCCGGTGTTTTTGCCCAGGGTGCTGCCGTCGGCGCTGTAGTCGAGCAGATCGTCGATCAGCTGGAAAGCGGTGCCGAGGTAGCGGCCATAATCTTGCAGCGCCTTCTCTTGTTCGGCGCTGGCGCCGGACAGGATCGCCGACGATTGCGCCGCCGCCTCAAACAGACGGGCGGTTTTGCTGTAGATCACCCGCATATAGCTTTCTTCGCTGATGTCGGGATCGTGCACATTCATCAACTGCAGCACTTCGCCTTCGGCGATGACGTTGACCGCCTCCGACATCAGCGCCAGCACGCGCAGGGATTCCAGGCTGGTCATCATCTGGAAGGCGCGGGTATAGATAAAGTCGCCGACCAGCACGCTGGCGGCGTTGCCGAACGCCGCGTTGGCGGTGGCTTTGCCGCGGCGCATGTCCGATTCGTCGACGACGTCGTCATGCAGCAACGTGGCGGTATGAATGAATTCGATCAGGGCGGCGACGGTGACGTGCTTGTTGCCTTCATAGCCCAACGCCCGCGCCGCCAGGACGGCGATCATCGGCCGGATGCGCTTACCGCCACCGCTGATAATGTAATAGCCAAGCTGATTGATGAGCGTGACATCGGAATTCAGCTGTTCGAGAATTGTTGCGTTCACGGCCGCCATATCTTGCGCGGTTAACTCGGTAATTTGCTCTAGGTTCATTGTGTTTTTTTCAGCTGTGTTTCTCTTCACCGCGTTGAGATCGCTGCTCACATCGGTACATGGCGGTAACTGTCCCTATGATTGTACTTGAAAAACGGTTCAGATAAACGCCACGAAAGAAACTGCGCTTTTTTTCTTCTTTTTTCTTGTTCTGGTCTTATTCTGCTCTTGTCATACGCTGCTTTTTTGCGTAGAATTCGCGCCCTATTGTGAATATTTATAGCGCGCTCTGAACTAACACAGTCGGGCACGCGGAAAGCGGAGTTTTATATGTACGCGGTTTTCCAAAGTGGTGGTAAACAACACCGAGTAAGCGAAGGTCAGACCGTTCGCTTGGAAAAGCTGGACATCGCAACTGGTGAAGCGGTTGAGTTTGACCAGATTCTGATGATCGCTAATGGCGAAGATATCAAAATCGGCGTTCCTTTCGTCGATGGCGGCAAGATCAAAGCTGAAGTTGTTGCTCACGGTCGTGGCGAGAAAATTAAAATTGTTAAGTTTCGTCGTCGTAAACACCACCGTAAGCAGCAGGGCCACCGTCAGTGGTTCACTGACGTTAAAATCACCGGCATCAGCGCTTAAGTTAGGAGAGCGGATTAATGGCACACAAAAAGGCTGGCGGCTCGACTCGTAACGGTCGCGATTCAGAAGCTAAACGTCTGGGCGTAAAACGCTTTGGCGGCGAAGCAGTACTGGCAGGCAGCATCATCGTTCGTCAGCGCGGCACCAAATTCCACGCTGGTACCAACGTGGGTTGCGGCAAAGACCACACTCTGTTTGCTTTGAAAGACGGTAAAGTCAAATTCGAAGTTAAAGGCCCGAGCAATCGTAAATTCATCAGCATCGAAGCTGAATAATTTTTCGAGCCTTACGAAATAGATGTAAGCCCCGCAATTCGTTGCGGGGCTTTTTACATTTATGGGTTGCCTGAGGGCAGGCCCGTCAGCGTTGGCGAAGGTGATATGGATACGAAGCAGCAGGTCGGCGTTGGCATTTCTCTGGCGTTAACCACGGCGGTTTGCTGGGGCGCGTTGCCGATCGCGATGAAAGAAGTGTTGGTCGTGATGGAGCCGTTTACCGTTGTCTGGTATCGCTTTACCATGGCCGCCATCGGTTTGGGCGTGATCCTCGCGGTACGCGGCAAGCTGCCGCGGCTGACGATGTTCCGCCAGCCGCGTTGGCTGCTGCTGTTGGCGATCGCGACGGCGGGGCTGCTAGGCAACTTTGTGTTCTTCAGCTCCTCGCTGCAATACCTGAGCCCGACGGCGTCGCAGGTGATTGGCCAGCTGTCGCCGGTGGGCATGATGTTCGCCAGCGTGCTGATTTTAAAAGAACGTATGCGCATCACCCAGGTTATTGGCGCCCTGATGCTGATTTGCGGACTGATGCTGTTTTTCAACGTCAGTTTGATAGAGATCTTCACCCGGCTGACGGACTACACGCTGGGCGTTATGCTGGGCGTGTGCGCGGCGATGGTTTGGGTGAGCTACGGCGTGGCGCAGAAGGTGTTGCTGCGCCGACTGGCTTCGCCGCAGATCCTGGTTATGTTGTACACTTTATGTGCGATAGCGTTGTTCCCTCTGGCCAAACCCGAGGTGATTTTCCAGCTGAGCGGCTGGCAATTGGCGTGTCTGCTATTTTGTGGCGCCAACACGTTGATCGGTTACGGCGCGTTGGCGGAAGCGATGGCGCGCTGGCAGGCGGCGCAGGTGAGCGCGTTGGTGACGCTGACCCCGCTGTTTACCCTGCTGTTTTCAGATTTATTGGCGCTGGCCTGGCCCCAGGCATTCGCTGCGCCGACGCTGAACATCGTCGGCTATGTGGGTGCGTTTGTGGTTGTGGCGGGCGCCATGTTTTCCGCAATTGGTCACCGGTGGTGGCCGCGACGGGCAGAACCCCCCCTGGTTGCTCCTTTGAAGCAGCCCGGTGAATGATTTACGGAGACGGTAAATGAAGTTTGTAGATGAAGCAGCGATTCTGGTCGTTGCAGGCGACGGCGGCAACGGGTGCGTCAGCTTCCGCCGCGAAAAATATATCCCGAACGGTGGGCCTGACGGCGGTGACGGCGGTGACGGCGGCGACGTTTACCTGCTGGCGGATGAGAACCTCAACACCCTGATCGACTACCGCTTTGAGAAGTCTTTCCGCGCCGAGCGCGGCCAGAATGGCCAGAGCCGCGACTGTACCGGCAAACGCGGTAAAGACGTCATCATCAAGGTGCCGGTCGGCACGCGCGTGAAGGATCAGGGCACCGGCGAGATCCTCGGCGACATGACGCGTCACGAGCAGAAGCTGATGGTCGCCAAAGGCGGCTGGCACGGTCTGGGCAACACCCGTTTCAAATCTTCGGTCAACCGCGCGCCGCGTCAGAAGACGCTGGGTACCGCGGGCGAAGCGCGTGACCTGTTGCTGGAGCTGTTGCTGCTGGCCGATGTGGGCATGCTGGGGCTGCCGAACGCCGGTAAATCGACCTTCATCCGCGCGGTGTCTGCTGCCAAACCTAAGGTGGCCGATTATCCGTTCACCACGCTGGTACCGAGCCTGGGCGTGGTGCGTATGGACCACGAGCAGAGCTTTGTGGTTGCCGACATTCCGGGGTTGATCGAGGGGGCCTCCGAAGGGGCGGGCCTGGGTATTCGCTTCCTGAAACACCTGGAGCGTTGCCGCGTGCTGCTGCACCTGGTGGATATCGCGCCGATCGACGAAACCGATCCGGTGGAAAACGCCAAAGTGATCATCAACGAGTTGAACCAATACAGCGAAAATCTGGCGCAGAAGCCACGGTGGCTGGTGTTCAACAAAATTGATGTGATTGGTGAGGAAGAAGCCGCCGAACGCGCCAAAGCGATTGTGGAAGGCATGGGTTGGGAAGGGAAGTACTACATGATCTCCGCCGCCAACCGCGAAGGCGTCAACGCGCTGTGCTGGGACGTGATGAACTTCATCAACACTCAGCCGAAAGCGATGGCGATTGAAGAAAGCGCGCCGGAAAAAGTCGAATTCATGTGGGATGACTACCACCGCGAGCAAATCGCGGAGGTGGAAGCCGAAGCGGAAGATGACTGGGATGACGACTGGGACGAAGACGACGACGAAGGCGTCGAAATCATTTACCAGAAGTAATTCGGTGATAAAGGGCTCAGCAACGCTGGGCCCTTGTTATTTGAGCGCCTTTTCCGGCAACCAGCACTGGGCGTTCAGGCCGCGCGCATCGCGGCGGTTTTCCAGCGTCAATCGCCCCTGGTGCAGTTGCGCGATGCGGATCACGATATTCAGGCCCAGTCCGCTGCCGCCGTAGCGTTGATCCATGCGGCGAAACGCCTGCGTCAGCTCCCCAACCATCTCTTCCTTGATACCCGGGCCATCGTCGATGACCTGCAGCAGATAGCCGCTGTCTTGCGGCGTTAATCGCACCTGTATCGCGCCGCCTTCCGGGCCGTAACGGTGGGCATTTTCGACCAGGTTGCGCAGCAGCAACCGCAGCAGCACCGGATCGCCGTTCACCGCGGCGACGGCCGGCAATTGCCAATCCAGCGTCTGCCCGCGTTGGGCGGTCATTTCGTCGAGTTCTTCGCGCAGCGGTTGGATCACATCGGCCACCCAATCGAAATGCTGATAATGGCCGCTGGCGAAGTCTTGCCCGGCGCGCGACAGCATCAGCAACTGCTCGACGGTGTGCATCAGTTGATCGATTCGGGCGATCAGCGCCTGGCTGCCCTTGACGCCCTGCTTTTCCATCAGTTCCAGGTGCAGGCGGATGCCGGCCAGCGGCGTGCGCAGCTCGTGGGCGGCGTCGGCAGTGAACAGGCGTTCCTGTTGAATGGTGTTATCCAGCCGTGAGAACAGCTGATTGAGTGCATTGGTGACCGCTACCATTTCCTGGCTGTCGCTGGTGATTGGCAGCGGCGTCAGGTTATCGGCAGAGCGCTTTTCCAGCCGCTGCTGCAATTGGTTTAGCGGGCGGATGATCCAGCTGATGGCCCAAAACGACGCCAGCAGCGTGACGACCATCATGATCAGCGAAGGCGCCAGCAGCGACGCTATGGCCTCGGCGATCTCGGTATCGACGCGCTCGGTACGCACTTTGGCGGACAGGGTTTCATCCACCAGGAAACTGATCTGCTCCTGGCTTTCGTGCCACAGCCAGAAGGCGCTGATGAGTTGCGTGACCAGCAGGATCAGCGCCAGCATCAGCAGCAGGCGGCGGCGCATGCTGATCATGACGAGGGTTCCAGGCGATAGCCGATGCCGCGCACGGTGCGGATGCGATCCTTGCCCAGTTTGCGGCGCAGGTTGTGGATGTGCACTTCCAGCGTGTTGGAACCCAGGTCGTCCTGCCAGGTGTAGAGATCCTGCTGCAGGAGTTCACGATTGACCGTCTGCCCGGCACGCATAATCAGGCGCGCCAGAATGGCGAACTCTTTCGGCGTAACCTCCACCGGCTGTTGCTGCAGGTAGACCTGCTGGCTCGAGAGGTTCAACTGCAGGTCATCCACCTGCATCAGATTGTCGCTGTGGCCCTGGTAGCGCCGCAGAAGGGCGCGCACGCGCGCCTGCAGCTCAACCAGCGCGAAGGGTTTGACCAGGTAGTCGTCGGCGCCGGCATCCAGCCCGTCGACGCGATCTTCCAGGGCATCACGGGCGGTCAGGATCAGCACCGGCAGATCGATCTGCTGGCGGCGCCACTGCCGCAGCAGTGCGGCGCCGTCCATGTCCGGCAGACCGAGATCCAGGATCACCATGCTGTATTGGCTGGTGATGAGCAGGCTGTTGGCCTCCGCCGCCGTGGCGGCGCAGTCGCAGACGTAACCTTCGCCGGTCAGCGCCAGTGCCAGCCCCTGTTGCAACAGTTCATCATCCTCAACGACCAGCAGCTTCATGACGATCCTCAGTTGTTTTGGTAAATGTCCCGATACAGGCGGCTTTCGAAGCGCACCAGCGGCGCGCGGCGCTGTTTCTGATCTTCTGGCGGCACGGCGTAGCCGGAGAGATACTGCACGAAGGCCATGCGCTGGCCGCTGGCGGTCGTGATGAAGCCCGCCAGGTTGTAGACGCCCTGCAGTGCACCGGTCTTGGCCGACACTTTGCCGTCGACGCCGGCTTCGTGCAGGCCGCCGCGGTAGCGCAGGGTGCCATCATAGCCGGACAGCGGCAGCATCGAGATGAAGTTCAGCTCGTTGTCGTGCTGAGCGATGTACTGCAGCGCCTGCATCATAGTCGCCGGCGCCAGCAGGTTGTGGCGCGACAGGCCGGAACCGTCGGCGATAATGGTATTGCCCAGATCGATGCCGGCCTTCTGGCGCAGCACCTGCCGCACGGCATCGGAGCCCGCTCGCCAGGTGCCCGGTACGCCGAAGCGCTCGTGGCCGATGGTGCGGAAGACGGTATCGGCGATCATGTTGTCCGATTTCTTCAGCATGATCTTCAACAGATCGTGCAGCGGCGCCGACTGAGTTTGCGCGATTACCGTGCCGGTGATGCCGGGACGCGTCTGGCGTTTCAAGTGCCCGTCGATCTGGATACCGGCCTGGGTCAGTTCGTCTTTCAGGATTGCGCCCGCATAGCTGGCGCCGTCCTGGATGGCGAAGGCCAGCGGCAGCGGTTCGCTGCGTTGCGTCAGGCAGCCGGTCAGGGTAAAGCGGTTCAGTTCGCCCGGCACCACGTCCAGCTCGCAGTACTGCGCGTCTGCTGAGCCGCGCGCCAGGGTGCGCACCTGGCTAAACATATTGACTGGATAATAGGAGGCGACGCGGATAAACGCCATGTCGCCCGGATTCGGCGCGCTGTACAGCGAGACCGAGAAACAGTTGCGATCGACGATGGCGGCGGCCGGCGGCGCGCTGAAGCACTGCGTCAGATCGTTCCACGGCCAGCCGGGCGCCTTGTCATGGCTGGCGAAGACCGAGGTATCGACCAGCACGTCGCCGCTGATTTGGCGCACGCCCTGTTTCTTCAGGACGGCCACCATATTGCGCAGGCTCTGGCGCTTGAAGGTCGGATCGCCGCTGAAGCGGGCGATCAGGTTGCCGCGCAGCACGCCATCGCGGATATCGCCCTGGCTTTCCAGCGTGGTGGTGAAACGGTAATCGGGCCCGAGTTGCAGCAAGGCCGCCAGCGCGGTCAGCACTTTTTGGGTACTGGCCGGCAGCGCCATCTGCTGAGAGTGATAATCGATCGTCGGCGCGCCGGCACCGATTTTCTGAACGACCAGGGCAAGGTTGGCCCCATCAGGCAGATATTGTGTGTACTCTTCAACCGGGGCCGCATTCGCATTCAGAACAAATGCGCAAGCCAATGCACTGACAATTCGTGAAAAACGCATAATCTCGGGATAACAGCTGGATAACGTGCCGTCATACTACGGTGCAATCAGGGAAAAAGTAAACGATGACCCTCAAGGAACTCTAGGCTAAAATGCGTATCAAAATGCAAAACCAATCTTGGCTTGGGCCTCGTTCCGAGTCAGGTTTCTTTTGTTTGTCGCCTGGAGGCGGGTGGCGGTATGCCAACCGTGTTTTCATACGAATACGTCAGGATGACGGTTATTTGAACAGGAAAGATTTAGAGGTATTTATACGATGAACCAAATTCCGATGACCTTGTTTGGCGCTGAAAAACTGCGCGAAGAGCTCGAATATCTGAAAAGCGTGCGCCGCCCGAAAATCATTGCGGATATCGCTGACGCCCGTGAGCACGGCGATTTGAAAGAGAATGCCGAGTACCATGCCGCCCGTGAACAGCAGGGTTTCTGCGAAGGCCGCATTCAGGAGATCGAAGCCAAGCTGTCCAATGCTCAGGTGATCGATATCACCAAGATGCCGAACACCGGCCGGGTGATCTTCGGCGCCACCGTATCGGTGATGAATCTGGACAGTGAAGAAGAAGTGACTTACCGCATCGTTGGCGACGATGAGGCCGATTTCAAGAAAAATCTGATTTCGGTAAACTCGCCGATGGCGCGCGGCCTGATCGGCAAAGAGCAAGACGACGTGGTGGTGATCAAAACCCCCGGCGGCGACGTGGAATACGAGATCCTGAAGGTCGAGTATCTCTGATCGAGGCCGTTGGTCATTAATGCGCCAACGTTTTGTAAAGATAGGAAAAAGGCCGCAAGCGGCCTTTTATCTTCGTCAGGCGCATGGCACCTTTTCGTTAACCTGATGGTTATTAACGCGGTAGACTGATCTTGCGCTCTTTCGACGGGCGGTAAAGAATAAGCGTACTGCCGATAACTTGTACATTGCAGGCGCCCGTTTCACGCACGATAGCGTCGGCGATCAGGGTTTTGGTTTCGCGATCTTCAGCGGCGATTTTCACCTTGATCAGCTCATGATGCTCCAGAGCCTGTTCAATTTCAGCCAGCACCCCTTCGGTAAGACCGTTATTGCCCAGCATTACCACCGGTTTTAACGGATGCGCCAGGCCTTTCAGGTGCTGTTTTTGTTTATTATTCAGATTCATTGTCTTTTTTGCTTAAGTTGGGATTGAAAACGGTACATTCTACCGCCATCTCATGTATATCACCAAATCGGTCTTCACCGGTGTGAGTCTACGTGAGCAGCGACCCTGACATAAGACTCTTTTTATGATAGTTGGAAAACGAGATGGCTAATAAAAAGCGTTCGGCTAGCTCCAGTCGCTGGTTACAAGAACACTTTAGCGATAAATATGTGCAGCAGGCGCAGAAAAAGGGACTGCGTTCCCGTGCCTGGTTTAAACTTGATGAAATACAGCAGAGCGACAAACTGTTCAAACCGGGAATGACCGTGGTTGATCTGGGCGCCGCACCGGGCGGCTGGTCGCAGTATGTGGTCACCCAAATCGGCGGTACCGGGCGCATCATCGCCTGTGATATTTTGCCAATGGATCCTATCGTTGGCGTCGATTTCCTTCAGGGCGATTTTCGTGATGAACTGGTGCTGAAGGCGCTGTTGGAACGAGTAGGCGAGAGTAAGGTTCAGGTGGTCATGTCCGATATGGCCCCGAATATGAGTGGCACCCCGGCGGTCGATATTCCAAGGTCGATGTATCTGGTGGAGTTGGCGCTGGATATGTGTCGTGATGTCCTCGCACCAGGCGGAAGTTTCCTGGTGAAGGTGTTCCAGGGAGATGGCTTTGACGAGTACCTACGGGAAATTCGCTCCCTGTTTACGAAGGTTAAGATTCGTAAGCCAGACGCTTCCCGCGCCCGTTCGCGCGAAGTGTACATTGTAGCGACAGGGCGCAAACTGTAGTACCCTAACGCTGTTTGTTAACACAGTTGTAAGATGAGGTTAATCCCTTGAGTGACATGGCGAAAAACCTAATTCTCTGGTTAGTCATCGCGGTAGTGTTGATGTCTGTATTCCAGAGCTTTGGGCCCAGCGAGTCGAATGGCCGTAGGGTGGATTACTCTACCTTCATGTCCGAACTGACCCAGGACCAGGTTCGCGAAGCGCGAATCAACGGACGTGAAATTAACGTTACCAAGAAAGACAGTAACAAATACACGACCTACATCCCTGTCAACGATCCTAAGTTGCTGGATACGTTGTTAACGAAGAATGTGAAAGTTGTCGGCGAGCCGCCTGAAGAGCCGAGCCTGCTGGCTTCTATCTTTATCTCTTGGTTCCCGATGCTGTTGCTGATCGGGGTCTGGATCTTCTTTATGCGGCAAATGCAGGGCGGCGGCGGCAAGGGCGCGATGTCCTTCGGCAAGAGCAAGGCCCGCATGCTGACGGAAGACCAGATCAAGACCACTTTCGCCGATGTTGCCGGTTGTGACGAAGCGAAAGAAGAGGTGAGCGAACTGGTGGAATACCTGCGCGAACCGAGCCGTTTCCAGAAGCTGGGCGGCAAGATCCCGAAAGGCGTGCTGATGGTTGGCCCGCCGGGGACCGGTAAAACGCTGTTGGCGAAAGCGATCGCCGGCGAAGCGAAGGTACCGTTCTTCACCATTTCCGGTTCCGACTTCGTCGAAATGTTCGTCGGCGTGGGTGCATCCCGCGTGCGCGACATGTTCGAACAAGCGAAGAAAGCTGCGCCGTGCATCATCTTCATCGATGAAATCGACGCCGTCGGTCGCCAGCGTGGAGCCGGCCTGGGTGGCGGTCACGATGAGCGTGAGCAGACCCTGAACCAGATGCTGGTTGAGATGGACGGTTTCGAAGGCAACGAGGGCATCATCGTCATCGCGGCGACCAACCGTCCAGACGTGCTTGACCCTGCGCTGCTGCGCCCGGGCCGTTTCGACCGTCAGGTCGTGGTCGGGCTGCCGGATGTGCGTGGCCGTGAGCAGATCCTGAAGGTGCACATGCGCCGCGTGCCGTTGGCTGCCGACATCGACGCCTCCGTCATTGCGCGCGGTACGCCGGGCTTCTCCGGTGCCGACCTGGCCAACCTGGTCAACGAAGCGGCGCTGTTCGCCGCCCGCGGCAACAAGCGCGTGGTGTCGATGGTGGAGTTTGAAAAAGCCAAAGACAAGATCATGATGGGTGCGGAACGTCGCTCCATGGTGATGACCGAAGCGCAGAAAGAGTCGACCGCGTATCACGAAGCGGGCCACGCCATCATTGGCCGCCTGGTTCCTGAACACGATCCGGTACACAAGGTCACCATCATTCCTCGTGGTCGGGCGCTCGGTGTGACCTTCTTCCTGCCGGAAGGGGATGCGATCAGCGCCAGCCGTCAGAAGCTGGAGAGCCAAATCTCCACCCTGTACGGCGGTCGTCTGGCGGAAGAGATCATCTACGGGCCGGAAAAAGTCTCTACCGGTGCGTCGAACGACATTAAAGTGGCGACCTCCATTGCCCGCAACATGGTGACCCAATGGGGCTTCTCCGAGAAGCTGGGGCCGCTGCTGTATGCGGAAGAAGAGGGTGAAGTGTTCCTGGGCCGTTCCGTGGCCAAGGCGAAGCACATGTCGGATGAAACCGCGCGTATCATCGACCAGGAAGTGAAGTCGCTGATCGAACGTAACTACACGCGTGCTCGTTCGCTGTTGATGGAAAATATGGACATCCTGCATTCGATGAAGGATGCGCTGATGAAGTATGAAACTATCGATGCGCCGCAGATCGACGATCTGATGAACCGCAAAGACGTGCGTCCGCCGGCGGGCTGGGACGATGCGAACAAAGGCAACAGCTCCGACAACGGTGGCACTCCGAAAGCCCCGACGCCGGTAGATGAGCCGCGCACCCCAACGCCGGGCAACACCATGTCCGAACAGCTCGACAAGTAACAGCGGCTGTGTAATAACATCAAACCCCGGTACGCCGGGGTTTTTTTTTGCCCGGCGGGCAGTGAACCAGGCAACAGTAAGGTGGACCAACCATGCAGTTAACCGTGCGCGACATGACGCTCAACCTCTCCTATCCGCAGGTGATGGGTATCCTCAATGTGACGCCGGATTCGTTTTCCGACGGCGGCCGTCACAACACCCTGAACCAGGCGCTGCTCCACGCGCATGCGCTGATTTCGGCCGGTGCCACGATGATCGATATCGGCGGCGAATCGACAAGGCCGGGGGCAGCTGAGGTGAGTGAAGAGGAAGAATTGGAACGGGTCGTGCCGGTGGTGGAAGCGCTGGCGCAGCGCTTCGAAGTCTTCATCTCGGTCGATACCTCGAAAGCGGGCGTGATCCGCGAATCGGCGCATGCAGGCGCACATCTGATTAACGACATTCGTTCGCTGCAGGAGCCGGGTGCCCTGGCGGCGGCGGCGGAAAGCGGTCTGCCGGTCTGTCTGATGCATATGCAAGGGCAGCCGCGCACCATGCAGCAGGCGCCGCATTACGATGACCTGATTACCGATGTTCAGGCGTTTTTCGAGCATCATATTCAGCGCTGTAACGAGGCGGGGATAACAAATCAGAAATTGCTGCTCGACCCAGGCTTCGGTTTCGGTAAAAATTTGGCGCACAACTATCAGCTTCTGGCACGGTTGTCGGAGTTTCATCGTTTCGGTTTGCCGCTATTGGTCGGCATGTCGCGTAAATCGATGATTGGGCAACTGCTGAACGTGCCGCCGGATCAACGGGTTATCGGCAGCGTGGCCTGCGCGGTGATCGCGGCGATGCAGGGTGCGCAGATTGTCAGAGTGCATGACGTTAAAGAAACCGTCGAGGCGATGCGTGTCGTCGAGGCAACACTTTCAGCTAAGGGACAGTAGAGACATGAGCGAGCGCAAATATTTTGGCACCGACGGCATCCGTGGCAAGGTCGGGGACAGCCCCATCACGCCGGACTTCGTGCTGAAGCTGGGCTGGGCGGCCGGTAAAGTGCTGGCGCGTCACGGTTCCCGCAAGATCATCATCGGTAAGGATACGCGCATCTCCGGCTATATGCTGGAGTCCGCTCTGGAAGCCGGTCTGGCGGCCGCTGGATTGTCCGCCTCCTTCACCGGGCCGATGCCCACGCCGGCGGTGGCCTACCTGACGCGTACCTTCCGTGCCGAAGCAGGCATTGTCATTTCCGCTTCGCATAACCCGTTCTATGACAACGGTATCAAGTTCTTCTCAATCGACGGCGCCAAACTGCCGGACAACGTCGAAGAGGCAATTGAAGCCGAGATGGAAAAACCGCTGACCTGCGTGGAGTCCGCCGAGCTGGGTAAAGCCAGCCGTATCATCGACGCCGCCGGCCGTTACATCGAATTCTGCAAAGGTACCTTCCCGAGCGAGCTGAGCCTGAAGGGGCTGAAAATCGTGGTCGACTGCGCCAACGGGGCGACTTACCACATTGCGCCGAGCGTGCTGCGCGAACTGGGCGCCACGGTGATCGCCATCGGTGTTGAGCCGGACGGTATGAATATCAACGAAAAATGCGGTGCTACCGACGTGCGTCAGCTGCAGGAGCGCGTGCTGCAGGAAAAAGCGCACGTTGGCCTGGCGTTTGACGGCGACGGCGACCGCGTGATGATGGTGGATCACCTCGGCAACAAGGTGGATGGCGATCAGATCCTGTACATCATCGCCCGCGAAGGCCTGCGTCAGGGGCAGCTGCGCGGCGGCGCGGTCGGTACCCTGATGAGTAATATGGGGCTGGAGCTGGCGCTGAAACAGCTGGGTATTCCGTTCGCTCGCGCCAAAGTGGGCGACCGTTACGTGCTGGAGAAACTGCAGGAACTGGGCTGGCGCATCGGTGCGGAAAACTCCGGCCATGTGATCCTGCTGGACAAAACCACCACCGGCGACGGCATCGTGGCCGGGCTGCAGGTGCTGACTGCCATGGTGCGCAACCACATGAGCCTGCATGACCTGTGCAGCGGCATGAAGCTGCTGCCGCAGATCCTGGTCAACGTCCGCTTCGCCGGCGAGCATAATCCGCTGGAGTCTGAAGCGGTGCGTAAGGTCACCGAGCAGGTGGAAACCGAGTTGGCCGGCCGTGGCCGGGTGCTGCTGCGTAAATCGGGCACCGAGCCGCTGATCCGCGTGATGGTGGAAGGCGAGGACGAGCAGCAGGTGACCGCGCTGGCGCATCGCATCGCCGATGCGGTGAAATCAGCAGGTTAAAACAGACAGTTAGCCATCGGGCTTGGCATCGCTGAGCCCGAATAGATGATTGTTGGCGTTTTTTTCCGCAAACGCGCCGGCGGCAGCAAATTGCCCTTGCGTGGGTTGGCGGCTTTGGTTAGTATTCACACCCGCTTCAGTAGGCAGTTTGTAAAAACGCCTGCTTGATGAGTGTGAAGCATTTGGCATGCGGTGAGGCCGCAAGGATACGGGTACTACTATGTACGAAGCTCTTCTAGTAATTTTCCTGCTGATCTCAATCGGGCTGGTTGCTCTGATTATGCTACAGCAAGGTAAAGGCGCTGATATGGGAGCCTCTTTCGGAGCAGGTGCATCAGGCACATTGTTCGGTTCGAGTGGTTCCGGTAACTTTATGACCCGCATGACTGCTGTGCTGGCGACGCTGTTCTTCGTCATCAGCCTGATTCTGGGCAACCTCAGCAGCAACCAAAGCAAGAAAGGCAGTGAGTGGGAAAACCTGGGTCAGCCAGTGAAAACTGAGCAGACGACCGCGCCGGCAGCACCAGCTAAACCGAGCAGCGACATCCCGCAGTAAGCCGCAAAAAGTTTGTAAACGGTGGTTGTGAACTCGAAGGAACAACGGCCGTTAGCAGTAAGAATCAGTACCGAGGTGGTGGAATTGGTAGACACGCTACCTTGAGGTGGTAGTGCCCTAACGGGCTTGTGGGTTCGAGTCCCATCCTCGGTACCAAATCCCAGAGATAACTTGCAATTTTGCGATTATCGGCGTAGTATTTGCCACGTTTTCGGACGCGGGGTGGAGCAGCCTGGTAGCTCGTCGGGCTCATAACCCGAAGGTCGTCGGTTCAAATCCGGCCCCCGCAACCACTTTCCTTTAAGTGTTTATTTTCAAATACACTTTTCGATTGAAATCCGCTTTTCTCGATCAACATTTGAAAATGACACTTGCTCGAAAGTTGTACCGAGGCCGCCTAGCGGCAAACAGGGTCCAGTTGCATAAAGCCCCGATTTTTCGGGGTTTTTTGTTATTTGGCAACAGAATCACTGGGCTATTTAGCCCTTTTTTTATGTCTTGGGGGTGGGCTTGTCCACATTAGAGCAACAGTTAACAGAGATGCTTTCGGCACCCGTAGAAGCGTTGGGCTTTGAGCTTGTAGGCATCGAATTCATTCGTGCGCGCCAATCGACGCTCCGCATCTATATTGATAGTGATAACGGCATCAATGTTGATGATTGCGCTGATGTCAGCCACCAGGTCAGCGCTGTATTGGACGTCGAAGATCCAATCACGGTCGCTTACAACTTGGAAGTCTCCTCTCCTGGCCTTGATCGCCCGATGTTCACCGCAGAACACTATACGCGTTACCTCGGTGAAGAAGTCAGCCTGGTCCTGCGCATGGCGGTACAGAACCGTCGCAAGTGGCAGGGTATTATCAAGTCTGTCGAAGGCGAGATGATCACGGTTACTGTGGAAGGGAAAGATGAAGTGTTCGCGCTGAGCAACATCCAGAAAGCGAACCTGGTACCCCACTTTTAAAGTTTGGAAGAGGCAACTAGGATGAACAAAGAGATTCTGGCTGTTGTTGAAGCAGTTTCCAATGAAAAATCCCTTCCGCGCGAGAAGATTTTCGAAGCGCTGGAAACTGCATTAGCCACCGCAACCAAGAAAAAATACGAGCAGGAAATCGACGTGCGCGTCAGCATTGACCGTAGAACGGGCGATTTCGACACCTTCCGCCGTTGGGTCGCCGTAGACGAAGTGACTCAGCCGACGCGTGAAATCACACTGGAAGCCGCTCAGTTTGAAGATCCGAGCATCGAGCTCGGCGGCTACGTCGAAGATCAGATCGAATCTGTGACCTTTGACCGTATCACCACCCAAACCGCCAAGCAGGTTATCGTGCAGAAAGTACGTGAAGCCGAGCGGGCGATGGTGGTCGACGCTTTCCGTGAACACGAAGGTGAGATCGTCACCGGCGTGGTGAAGAAAGTGAACCGTGACAGCATCGCGCTGGATCTGGGCAACAACGCCGAAGCGGTCATTGGCCGTGAAGACATGCTGCCGCGCGAAAACTTCCGTCCGGGCGACCGCATTCGCGGCGTATTGTATGCCGTACGTCCCGAAGCTCGCGGCGCGCAGCTGTTCGTCAGCCGTTCCAGCTCGGAAATGCTGAAAGAACTGTTCCGCATCGAAGTGCCGGAAATCGGCGAAGAAGTGATCGAAATTAAAGCGGCAGCCCGCGATCCAGGCTCTCGCGCGAAAATTGCAGTGAAAACCAACGACAAGCGCATCGACCCGGTCGGCGCCTGCGTAGGTATGCGCGGTGCGCGCGTTCAGGCCGTGTCGAGCGAGCTCGGCGGCGAACGCATCGACATCATCCTGTGGGATGATAACCCCGCGCAATTCGTCATCAACGCCATGGCGCCGGCCGACGTCGCGTCGATCGTGGTAGACGAAGATAACTGCACCATGGATATCGCCGTTGAAGCCAGCAACCTGGCACAGGCGATCGGCCGTAACGGCCAAAACGTGCGTTTGGCTTCCCAGCTGCTGAAACAACACCGCGGCGACGATCGTTGGGAACTGAACGTGATGACGGCGGACGACCTGCAGGCCAAGCACCAGGCCGAGGCTCATGCCGCTATTGATACCTTCACCAAGTATCTTGATATCGACGAAGATTTCGCCACCGTACTGGTTGAAGAAGGCTTCTCCACGCTGGAAGAGCTGGCCTACGTGCCGATCAAAGAGCTGTTGGAAATCGACGGTCTGGATGAAGATACGGTTGAAGCATTGCGCGAACGCGCCAAAGCTGCATTGACCACGCTGGCCCTGGCACAAGAAGAAAGCCTGGGCGACAACAAACCGGCCGACGATTTGCTCAACCTGCCGGGTCTTGAGCGCAGCATGGCCTTTAAACTGGCCGCGCGTGGGGTTTGTACGCTGGAAGATCTTGCCGAGCAGGGTGTTGACGATCTGGCTGATATTGAAGGGCTTAGCGATGAGCAAGCCGGTGAGCTGATCATGGCTGCACGCAATATCTGTTGGTTTGGCGACAACGCGTAATAACTGTAGCAGGAAGGAACAGCATGACGACAGATGTAACCGTAAAATCGCTGGCAGCAGAGATTCAGACTCCGGTTGATCGCCTGGTACAGCAGTTTGCTGATGCAGGGATCAACAAGTCCGAGTCGGACTCTGTTACCCAGCAAGAAAAAGAAACATTGCTGGCGCACCTGAACCGTGAACACGGCAGCGCGCCAGGTAAACTCACTTTGCAGCGCAAAACGCGCAGCACCTTGAATATCCCGAGCACCGGCGGTAAAAGTAAATCGGTGCAAATTGAGGTCCGCAAGAAACGCACTTATGTAAATCGCGATACGCAGGAAGCCCAGTTGGCTGAAGCGGCAGAGCAGGCACAGCGTGAAGCGGAAGAGCAGGCACGGCGCGAAGCGGAAGAGCTCGCAAAACGCGAAGCGGAAGCGAAGCGCGCAGCCGAAGAGCAAGCCAAACGTGAGGCCGCGGAGATTGCTAAGCGTAATTCAGCGGAAAAAGAAAAAGTGACCAATCAACATACCGACGAAATGACCAAGCCAGCTCAGGCGGAAAAAGCACGCCGTGAAGCCGAAGCCGCTGAACTGAAACGTAAAGCGGAAGAGGAAGTGCGCCGCAAGGTTGAAGAGGAAGCCAAGCGCGTGGCGGAAGAAGCCCGTCGCATGGCCGAAGAGAACGGCGAGAAGTGGGCCCAGGCCGACGCGGCAAGCGCTGCGGTTGAAAGTGCCGACTATCACGTGACCACCTCTCAGCATGCGCGTGCCGCAGAAGACGAAAACGACGCCAAAGTTGAAGGCGATCGTCGTAGCCGCACCCGCGGCGGCAAAGCGACCAAGCAGAAGAAAGGCAACAAGCTGTCCGAATCCAAAGCGGATCGCGAAGAAGCGCGTGCCGTTACCCGTGGCGGTAAAGGCAAACGCAAGCCTAGCGCTCTGCAGCAGGGCTTCAACAAGCCGGCGCAGGTGGTTAACCGTGACGTGGTGATCGGTGAAACCATCACCGTGGCCGAGCTGGCCAACAAGATGGCGGTAAAAGGTTCTCAGGTCATCAAAGTGATGATGAAGCTGGGCGCTATGGCCACCATCAACCAGGTTATCGACCAGGAAACCGCACAGCTGGTTGCCGAAGAGATGGGCCACAAAGTTATTCTGCGTCGTGAAAACGAGCTGGAAGAAGCGCTGATGAGCGACCGTGATACGGGCGCTGCGGCTGAGCCGCGCGCGCCGGTCGTGACCATCATGGGCCACGTTGACCACGGCAAAACCTCTCTGCTGGACTACATCCGCTCCACCAAAGTGGCGGCGGGCGAAGCCGGCGGCATTACCCAGCACATCGGTGCCTACCACGTAGAAACCGAGAACGGCATGATCACCTTCCTGGATACCCCGGGCCACGCCGCGTTTACCTCGATGCGTGCTCGTGGTGCTCAGGCGACTGACATCGTGGTTCTGGTGGTGGCGGCCGACGACGGCGTGATGCCACAAACCATCGAAGCTATCCAGCACGCGAAAGCGGCGCAGGTGCCATTGGTGGTTGCGGTGAACAAAATCGACAAGCCGGAAGCCGATCCGGACCGCGTTAAGCAGGAACTGTCCCAGTACGGCGTGATGCCGGAAGAGTGGGGCGGCGAAGCGCAGTTCGTCCACGTGTCCGCGAAAGCCGGTACCGGTATCGACGAGCTGCTGCAGGCTATCCTGCTGCAGGCCGAAGTTCTGGAGCTGAAAGCGGTACGCAGCGGCATGGCGAGCGGCGTAGTGATCGAGTCCTTCCTGGATAAAGGCCGTGGCCCGGTTGCCACCGTGCTGGTTCAGGAAGGTACGCTGAACAAGGGCGATATCGTCCTGTGCGGCTTCGAATACGGCCGTGTGCGTGCGATGCGCGACGAGCTGGGCCGTGAAGTGACCTCCGCCGGTCCGTCTATCCCTGTGGAAATCCTGGGTCTGTCCAGCGTGCCTGCAGCGGGTGACGAAGCGACCGTGGTGCGTGACGAGAAGAAAGCGCGTGAAGTGGCGCTGTATCGTCAGGGCAAGTTCCGCGAAGTCAAACTGGCGCGTCAGCAGAAGTCCAAGCTGGAAAACATGTTCGCTAACATGACCGACGGCGAAGTGTCTGAGCTGAACATCGTACTGAAGTCCGATGTGCAGGGTTCTTGCGAAGCGATCAGCGACTCGCTGCTGAAACTCTCTACCGACGAAGTGAAGGTGAAGATTGTCGGCTCCGGCGTAGGTGGGATCACCGAAACCGACGCGACGCTGGCTGCGGCTTCCAACGCCATCATCCTGGGCTTCAACGTGCGTGCCGACGCTTCTGCGCGCCGCGTGATCGAAGCGGAAAGCCTGGATCTGCGTTACTACTCCGTGATCTATAACCTGATCGACGAAGTGAAGCAGGCGATGAGCGGCATGCTGGCGCCGGAATACAAGCAGCAGATCATCGGCCTGGCCGAAGTGCGCGACGTGTTCAAATCGCCTAAGTTCGGCGCTATCGCCGGCTGTATGGTTACCGAAGGGACCATCAAGCGTCACAACCCAATCCGCGTACTGCGCGACAACGTGGTTATCTATGAAGGCGAGCTGGAATCCCTGCGCCGCTTCAAAGATGACGTTAACGAAGTCCGTAACGGCATGGAATGTGGTATCGGCGTTAAGAACTATAACGACGTGCGCGTCGGCGACATGATCGAAGTGTTCGAAATCATTGAGATCCAACGCACCATCGCTTAACGATTGCACATCTGCTTATATCTGTTTACGGGGGGCCTTTGTGCCCCCCGATTTGTCTGGAGAATCCAAAATGGCAAAAGAATTCAGCCGCGGTCAACGCGTGGCGCAAGAGATGCAGAAAGAGATTGCGATCATTCTGCAGCGTGAAGTTAAAGATCCGCGCGTCGGCATGGCGACCGTTTCCGGCGTGGAAGTGTCCCGCGACCTGGCGTATGCCAAGGTTTACGTCACCTTCCTGAACGTATTGACCGAGAACCACGATCCGGATCTGGTCACCAACGGCATCAAAGCGTTGCAGGACGCTTCCGGCTATATCCGTACCCTGCTGGGCAAAGCGATGCGCCTGCGCGTGGTGCCGGAGCTGACATTCGCTTACGACAACTCCCTGGTGGAAGGCATGCGCATGTCCAACCTGGTGACCAACGTGGTGAAGAACGACGCCGAGCGCCGTTCCGCCTCAGGCGATGACAAGGAGGATTAATGAGTCGCCCTCGTCGCCGCGGCCGTGACATCCACGGCGTGCTGTTGCTGGACAAGCCGCAGGGGTTGTCGTCCAACGATGCGCTACAAAAAGTAAAACGTCTGTACAACGCCAACCGAGCGGGCCATACCGGCGCGCTCGATCCGTTGGCGACCGGCATGCTGCCTATTTGCCTGGGCGAAGCGACCAAGTTTTCGCAATACCTGCTCGATTCCGACAAGCGCTATCGGGTGATCGCCAAGCTGGGGCAGCGTACCGATACCTCCGACGCCGACGGCCAGATCGTGCAGGAGCGCCCGGTGAATTTCACCCAGGCGCAGCTCGACGCGGCGCTGGACACCTTCCGCGGCGACATCCAGCAGGTGCCGTCGATGTATTCGGCGTTGAAATACCAGGGCAAGAAACTCTACGAGTATGCGCGCCAGGGGATTGAAGTGCCGCGCGAAGCGCGCAGCATCACGGTGTACGAGCTGCAGTTTATCCGCTGGGAAGGGGATGAGCTGGAGCTGGAGATCCACTGCTCGAAAGGCACCTACATCCGCACCATCACCGACGATCTCGGCGAGCTGCTGGGCTGCGGCGCGCACGTGATCTATCTGCGCCGCCTGCAGGTGGCGACTTATCCGATCGCGCGCATGGTGACGCTGGAACAGCTGAACGCTTTGCTGGCGCAGGCGCAGGAACAAGAAATCGCGCCCGGCGAGCTGCTCGATCCGCTGCTGATGCCGATGGACAGCCCGGTTGAGAACTATCCGGAAGTGAATTTGCTGCCGGTGGTTGCGGGTTACGTCAAGCAGGGGCAACCGGTGCAAGTCGCCGGCGCGCCGGCTTCCGGCCTGGTGCGTATCACCGAGGGTGAAGAGCGAAAATTCATCGGCGTTGGCGACATCGCCGAGGATGGTCGCGTGGCGCCGCGCCGCCTGGTGGTCGAGCATTTCGACTGACGGCGGGGCACTGCGTCGCCTTGCGATCGCACTGCGCTAAGAGTAGAATGGCGCAGCTTATGCATTGGGTTGCTGAATTAGAGATCGGCGCCTGTTTTTATTATCTATAATCTGGAGTATTACAATGTCTCTAAGTGTTGAAGCTAAAGCTCAAATCGTAGCTGATTTCGGTCGTGGTACTAACGACAGCGGTTCTACCGAAGTTCAGGTTGCCCTGCTGACTGCGCAGATCAACCATCTGCAAGGCCACTTCTCCGAGCACAAAAAAGATCACCACAGCCGTCGTGGTCTGCTGCGTATGGTTTCTCAGCGTCGTAAGCTGCTGGACTACCTGAAGCGTAAAGATGTAGCACGTTACACCAGCCTGATCGAGCGTCTGGGTCTGCGTCGCTAATCTAGCAAGTTTCAGTGGAAAGGGGCCTATTTTGGCCCCTTTCTTCTAGGAAGCATAAGCAAATCAGGTTAATGTATTACTGATGTTTCCAAACAGGTTCTTCCGTTACAGAGGTTCGCGCGGCTAATGAGAGGCTTTATCTCCTGCCTGAGATAAGGATTGTCATTAGTCGCGAGGATGTAGTGAGAAGGCAAATCGAGTCACAGGCGTGTCGAGTCGTCAATGCGATTGCGCGCCGCTAATCAAGGATATAATTTTGCTGACACCGATCATTCGCAAATTCCAGTATGGCCAGCATACCGTCACCATCGAAACCGGTATGATGGCTCGTCAGGCCACCGCCGCCGTTATGGTGAGCATGGATGACACCGCCGTATTTGTTACCGTCGTTGGCCAGAAAAAAGCCAAGCCGGGCCAGAGCTTCTTCCCGCTGACCGTTAACTACCAAGAGCGTACTTACGCCGCCGGCCGCATCCCGGGCAGCTTCTTCCGTCGCGAAGGCCGTCCGAGCGAAGGCGAGACCCTGACTTCCCGTCTGATCGACCGTCCGATCCGTCCACTGTTCCCGGACAGCTTCCTGAACGAAGTTCAGGTGATCGCGACCGTGGTTTCCGTTAACCCGCAGGTGAACCCGGACATCGTCGCGATGATCGGCGCCTCTGCCGCCCTGAGCCTGTCCGGTATTCCGTTCAACGGCCCAATCGGCGCAGCGCGCGTAGGTTACATCAACGATCAGTATGTGCTGAACCCGACAACTGACGAGCTGAAAGAAAGCCGTCTGGATCTGGTGGTTGCCGGTACTGCAGGCGCGGTGCTGATGGTTGAATCCGAAGCGGAAGTGCTGAGCGAAGATCAGATGCTGGGCGCCGTGGTGTTCGGCCACGACCAGCAGCAAGTGGTTATCGAAAACATCAACTCCCTGGTTGCCGAAGCCGGCAAGCCGAAGTGGGATTGGCAGGCCCCTGCGGTCAACGAAGCGCTGCACGCGCGCGTGGCTGAACTGGCCGAAGCTCGCCTGGGCGACGCTTACCACATCACCGAAAAACAAGAGCGTTACGCTCAGGTTGACGCGATCAAAGACAGCGTGGTTGAAACCCTGCTGGCGCAGGACGAAACGCTGGACGCCGGCGAAATCCAGGACATCCTGGGCAACGTCGAGAAGAACGTGGTGCGTAGCCGCGTACTGCGTGGCGAGCCGCGTATCGACGGCCGTGAAAAAGACATGATCCGTGGCCTGGACGTGCGCACCGGCGTACTGCCGCGCACCCACGGTTCCGCGCTGTTCACCCGTGGCGAAACTCAGGCGCTGGTTACCGCGACCCTGGGTACCGCGCGCGACGCACAGAACCTGGACGAGCTGATGGGCGAGAAGACCGACAGCTTCCTGTTCCACTACAACTTCCCTCCGTACTCCGTAGGCGAAACCGGCATGGTCGGTTCTCCTAAGCGTCGTGAAATCGGTCACGGTCGCCTGGCGAAACGCGGCGTATTGGCTATGATGCCTAAACCGGAAGATTTCCCGTACACGGTTCGCGTCGTGTCTGAAATCACCGAATCCAACGGTTCTTCTTCCATGGCTTCCGTGTGCGGCGCATCTCTGGCGCTGATGGACGCCGGTGTGCCAATCAAGGCTGCCGTTGCGGGTATCGCGATGGGCCTGGTGAAAGAAGCCGATAACTTTGTGGTTCTGTCCGACATTCTGGGTGACGAAGATCACCTGGGCGACATGGACTTCAAAGTGGCCGGTAGCCGCGACGGTATCACTGCGCTGCAGATGGACATCAAAATCGAAGGCATCACCCGCGAGATCATGCAGGTGGCTCTGAACCAGGCCAAGGGCGCGCGTCTGCACATCCTGGGCGTGATGGAACAGGCTATCAGCTCCCCACGCGGCGATATCTCCGAATTCGCACCGCGTATTCATACTATCCGCATCAACCCGGATAAAATCAAAGACGTGATCGGTAAGGGCGGTTCCGTTATCCGCGCACTGACCGAAGAGACTGGCACTACCATCGAAATTGAAGATGATGGTACAGTTAAAATCGCTGCGACCGACGGTGAGAAGGCGAAATTCGCTATCCGTCGTATCGAAGAGATCACGGCAGAGATCGAAGTGGGCCGTATCTATCAGGGTAAAGTGACCCGTATCGTTGATTTCGGCGCGTTCGTCGCTATCGGCGGTGGTAAAGAAGGTCTGGTACACATTTCTCAGATCGCCGACAAGCGCGTCGAGAAAGTGACCGACTATCTGCAGATGGGTCAGGAAGTGCCGGTTAAGGTGCTGGAAGTTGACCGTCAGGGCCGCGTGCGTCTGAGCATCAAAGAAGCGATGGCGCCGGAAGCGGGTTCACCTGCGCCTGAAGCAGAATAACTGTATAGATAGTTTTACAGCTCCCCACCATGGGGTTGGGAGCTGTTCGTATCGCGCGGGTAGGATGCCCGCGTTTTAGCAAACGGAGGACAGGACGTTCATCCAATGTTTGTCTTCGGGAGTGGGAAATGAAGCCTTTCTTGCGCTGGTGTTACGTTGCGACAGCACTCATGCTGGCAGGATGCAGCAACCATGATTGGCGTAAAGACGAAGTTTTGGCAATCCCGTTGCAGCCAACGTTGCAGCAGGAAGTGATCCTGGCGCGCATGGAACAAATTCTTGCCAGCCGGGCACTGACGGACGACGAACGCGCACAGCTTTTATATGAGCGCGGTGTGCTGTATGATAGCCTCGGGTTACGTGCATTAGCGCGCAATGATTTCTCGCAGGCGCTGGCGATACGTCCCGACATGCCGGAAGTTTTCAACTACCTGGGCATTTACTTAACGCAGGCAGGCAATTTTGATGCTGCCTATGAAGCGTTTGATTCTGTACTAGAGCTTGATCCAACTTACAATTACGCGCGTTTAAACCGGGGCATCGCACTGTATTATGGCGGCCGCTTCCCGTTGGCGCAGGATGATCTGCAGGCGTTTTATCAAGACGACCCAAACGATCCCTTCCGTTCGTTATGGCTGTATCTGGTGGAGCGAGAAATCGATCCCAAGAAGGCCGAGGTAGCGCTTCAGCAGCGCTATGACAAAGCGGACAGAGGGCAATGGGGATGGAATATTGTCGAATTCTACCTGGGCAAGATCAGCGAAAAAACGCTGATGGAACGCCTCAAGGCAGATGCAACGGATAACACTTCGCTCGCTGAGCATCTCAGTGAAACTGACTTCTATTTGGGTAAACACTACCTGAGTCTGGGGGACAAGGACACCGCTTCGGCGCTGTTCAAACTGACGGTGTCTAACAACGTTCACAACTTTGTTGAGCACCGCTATGCATTGTTGGAATTGGCGCTTTTGGGCCAAGAGCAAGACGACCTATCGGAATCGGACCAGCAATAGCTGACGAACACCTATCAGCCTGATGGACATTGGTTTTTAACCAAAGTTATCGCCTTAACGGGCGAGGGCTTTTTTGTTCGTTTTATAATCTAATTTGAGCCGGTTCACACTTTTCAATGAAAATGACTGAAAATTTTCTCGACGAGTTATGTAGACTGGCTGCCATTATTAATGAGGCACGTGTACATGACGACTGAGTTTGAAACCTCTTTTGCTGATCTGGGGCTGTCTGCTCCAATCATTTCCGCCCTGAACGATCTGGGCTATGAAAAACCATCTCCGATCCAGGCTGAGTGTATTCCTCACCTGTTGAACGGCCGCGACGTGCTGGGCATGGCACAGACCGGTAGTGGTAAAACCGCAGCGTTCTCGCTGCCGCTGCTGCACAACCTGCAGGCAGACCTGAAAGCACCTCAGATCCTGGTGCTGGCACCGACCCGCGAACTGGCGGTTCAGGTTGCCGAAGCGATGACCGATTTCTCCAAACACATGAACGGCGTCAACGTGGTAGCCCTGTACGGCGGCCAGCGTTACGACGTACAGCTGCGCGCTCTGCGCCAGGGCCCGCAAATCGTTGTGGGTACCCCAGGTCGTCTGCTGGACCACCTGAAGCGCGGCACCCTGAACCTCTCTAACCTGAGCGGTCTGGTGCTGGATGAAGCCGACGAAATGCTGCGCATGGGCTTTATCGAAGACGTAGAAACCATCATGGCTGAGATCCCGGCAGAACATCAGACCGCGCTGTTCTCCGCCACCATGCCGGAAGCGATCCGTCGCATTACCCGCCGCTTCATGAAAGAGCCGCAGGAAGTGCGCATCCAGTCCAGCGTGACCACCCGTCCGGACATCAGCCAGAGCTACTGGTCGGTCTACGGCATGCGTAAAAACGAAGCGCTGGTGCGTTTCCTGGAAGCCGAAGACTTTGACGCGGCGATCATCTTCGTTCGTACCAAGAACGCGACCCTGGAAGTGGCCGAAGCGCTGGAGCGCAGCGGTTACAGCAGCGCCGCGCTGAACGGCGACATGAACCAGGCGCTGCGTGAGCAGACCCTGGAGCGCCTGAAAGACGGTCGTCTGGATATCCTGATCGCGACCGACGTTGCGGCCCGCGGCCTGGACGTTGAGCGCATCAGCCTGGTTGTCAACTATGACATCCCGATGGACTCCGAGTCTTACGTTCACCGTATCGGCCGTACCGGCCGTGCGGGTCGCGCCGGCCGTGCGCTGCTGTTCGTGGAAAACCGCGAACGCCGCCTGCTGCGCAACATCGAACGCACCATGAAGCTGACCATCCCTGAAGTGGAGCTGCCAAACGCAGAACTGCTGGGCGAGCGTCGTCTGGCCAAGTTCGCTGCGAAAGTTCAGCAGCAGCTGGAAAGCAGCGATCTGGATCTGTACCGCGCACTGCTGACCAAACTGCAGCCGGAAGAAGAGCTGGATATGGAAACCCTGGCCGCAGCGCTGCTGAAAATGGCTCAGGGCGAACGTCCGCTGATCCTGCCGCCGGATCCGGTCTTCAAACCGCGCCAGCGCCGTGAGTTCAACGACCGTGACGATCGCCGCGGTGATCGTGGCGACCGTCGCGATAGCCGTGACGGTGACCGTCCGCGTCGCGAACGTCGTGACGTTGGCGAAATGCAGCTGTACCGCATCGAAGTGGGCCGCGACGATGGCGTAGAAGTCCGTCATATCGTTGGCGCTATCGCTAACGAAGGCGACATCAGCAGCCGTTACATCGGTAACATCAAGCTGTTCGCTTCCCACTCCACCATCGAGCTGCCAAAAGGCATGCCGGGCGAGATCCTGAATCACTTCACTCGCACTCGCATCCTGAACAAGCCGATGAACATGCAGCTGTTGGGCGATGCACAGCCGTTCGAACGTCGCGAGCGTCGTGACGGTGGCAACGGTGGCGAGCGTCGTGGCAACGGTAACGGCCGTCCGTTCAACGGTGAACGTCGCGAAGGCGGCCCACGTCGTTCCTTCGGAGAACGTCGCGAAGGCGGTAACGGCGGCGAGCGTCGTGGCGGTAACTACAACCGTGACGGCAAGCCGGCGCCACGCCGTGATGACAGCGCACCGGCAGCACCACGTCGTCGTTTCGGCGACGCGTAATCGCTGATTCACCGTTCGCGGTGAAGCGCTCTGAAAAACCAGCCTGCGGGCTGGTTTTTTTATGCCTGAAAATTGCCGTCAAACGCCCCTGAATGGCGTATCATTCATAAGGTTTTTTCTTATGGATGATATGCACGGGAGATGCCATGAGTTGGCAGCAGTTCAAATCTCAATACCTGGTGCGCTTTTGGGCGCCGCTGCCGGCGGTGATCGCTGCCGGGATCCTTTCTACCTACTACTTCGGCATGACCGGCACCTTCTGGGCGGTGACCGGGGAATTCACCCGCTGGGGCGGCCATGTGCTGCAGTGGTTCGGCCTGCACCCCGAGCAGTGGGGCTATTTCAAGGTTATCGGCCTGCAGGGCACGCCGCTGGAACGCATCGACGGGCGCATGATCATCGGCATGTTCGCCGGCTGCACCGCCGCCGCGCTGTGGGCCAACAACATCAAGCTGCGCCAGCCGCAGCACCGCATTCGCATCGTACAGGCGCTGCTGGGCGGCATCATCGCCGGTTTCGGCGCGCGCCTGGCGATGGGCTGTAACCTGGCAGCGTTTTTCACCGGCATCCCGCAGTTCTCGCTGCACGCCTGGTTCTTCGCGCTGGCGACCGCCGCCGGCTCCTACTTCGGCGCCAAATTCACGCTGTTGCCGATGTTCCGCATCCCGGTCAAATTGCAAAAGGTGAAGTCCGCCGCGCCGTTGACGCAGAAGCCTGAGCAGGCGCGCCGCCGCTTCCGGCTGGGCATGGCGGTCTTCGGCCTAGCGGTGGCCTGGTCGCTGTGGACGCTGTTCGATGCGCCGAAGCTCGGTATCGCCATGCTGTTCGGTATCGGCTTCGGTTTGCTGATCGAACGCGCGCAGATCTGCTTCACCTCGGCGTTCCGCGATCTGTGGATCACCGGCCGCACTCACATGGCGAAAGCCATCATCATCGGCATGGCGGTGAGCGCCATCGGCATCTTCAGCTACGTGCAGCTCGGCGTGGCGCCGAAGATCATGTGGGCCGGCCCGAATGCGGTGCTGGGCGGCTTGCTGTTCGGCTTCGGCATCGTGCTGGCTGGCGGTTGCGAAACCGGCTGGATGTACCGCGCGGTGGAAGGGCAGGTGCACTACTGGTGGGTGGGGCTGGGCAACATCATCGGCGCTACGCTGCTGGCCTATTACTGGGACGATCTGGCGCCGGCGCTGGCGACCGACTACGACAAGATCAACCTGCTCGACACCTTCGGCCCGATCGGCGGCCTGCTGGTGACTTACCTGCTGCTGGCGCTGGCCTTCGCCGCCATGCTGTGGTGGGAGAAACGCTTTTTCCGCGCCCGGCCTGAGGCGCAGGTGGTGAATTTGAGGAGCATGCCATGAAAGCGACGACGATAGTGCCGGACTACCGGCTGGACATGCTGGGCGAGCCTTGCCCGTACCCGGCGGTGGCGACGCTGGAGGCGATGCCGCAGTTGAAACCGGGGGAGATCCTGGAGGTGATCAGCGATTGCCCGCAGTCGATCAACAACATCCCGCTTGATGCGCGCAACCACGGCTACAAGGTGCTGGATATCCAGCAGGACGGGCCGACCATCCGCTACCTGATCCAGCGTTAACGCCGAGGCGGTGGGGTTCCCCACCGCCTTTTCGCTTTTTATCCCTTCACGATGTCGCCCTTCACGCCGGCAACAATCTCGAACGAACGCAGCCGCGCCTGGTGATCGAAAATCTGGCCGTTGACCATGATCTCGTCGGCATCGGTTTCACGCAGCAGCGTTTGCAGCCCGTGGCGCACCGTTTTTTCATCGCCGACGATCGACATCCGCAGCGCCTGTTCGACGCCGTATTGTTCACCGGCGGTCCACAGCGCGTGGATGTTATCCACTGGCGGCGGCAGCGGACCGGGCGAACCGCGGCGCAGATTGATGAACTGCTGCTGCATCGAGCTGAACAGGAAGCGTGCATCGCTGTCGCTCTCGGCGGCGATCACGTTGACGCACACCATGGCGTGCGGCTGCGCCAGCTGTTTGGACGGTTTGAAGTTCTCGCGGTACAGCTGCAGCGCCTGGAACAGCATATCCGGGGCGAAGTGCGAGGCGAAGGCGAACGGCAGGCCGAGCTGCGCCGCCAGCTGCGCGCTATAGAGGCTGGAACCGAGCAGCCAGAGCGGCACGTGCAGCCCCTGGCCCGGCACCGCCTGCACCGGCTGGCCGGGCTGCGCGTCGCAGAAATAGTTTTGCAGTTCCTGCACGTCGCGCGGGAAGGTATCCACGTCGCCGGACAGGTGGCGGCGCAGCGCCATCATGGTGCGCTGGTCGGTGCCGGGCGCGCGGCCCAACCCCAGGTCGATGCGCCCCGGGTAGAGCGACTCCAGCGTGCCGAACTGCTCGGCGATCACCAGCGGCGCATGGTTCGGCAGCATCACGCCGCCGGAGCCGAGGCGAATGCTCTGGGTGCCGGCGGCCAGATAGCCCAGCAGCACCGAGGTGGCGGCGCTGCCGATGCCGGTCATGTTGTGGTGCTCGGCCAGCCAGTAGCGCTGGTAGCCCCAGCGTTCGGCGTGCTGCGCTAAGTCCAGCGAACAGTGGAAAGCGTCGCGCGCTTTGGCCCCTTGCGGGATTGGCGATAAATCCAGTACCGACAGCGGTACCGCAGTGTGTTCAGTCATGACATCGTCCATCAGAGAGTGGATCGCTTAAAGGGCGATTGCAGGAGTCTGCATACCAAAAAGCCGAAAAAAGATGCTTTTTAGTGTTAAAAGCATAATCCAATTTATAGTTATAAAAGAGGAGATATGTGCTTGTGATATCCTCATGAGAGCAATGGTGTTTTTTGGAGCAATTTGAGACATGGAAATGATGATCCCCGCCCGCCGCTTACCGTTCCGGGAGCTGACATAATGAAAAAAAAGACGCTGTTTACCCTGTTGCTGATGTTGGCGGCGATCGCATTGGCGATCCTGTTCCGCGCGCACAATCAGGATCTGTTGCTGCAGGGTGAAGTGGATGCCCCCGAAGTGATCGTCGCATCCAAGGCGAAAGGCCGGGTCGTTGAACGCCTGATCGAACGCGGCGACGACGTGAAAAGCGGCCAACTGATCATTCAACTCGATAGCCCCGAACTGATGGCGCAGCTGCGTTCCGCGCAGGCGACGCGCGACGAGGCCAAGGCGCAGCTCGAGCTGTCGCTGCACGGCACCCGTGAAGAGAGCATCCGCAACCTGCGCGCCAACCTGGCGCAGGCCGAGGCGCAGTACCGCAATGCGCAAAACGACTACAACCGCAACCTGAGCGTGGCCGGCAAGGGCTATATCTCGAAGTCCGAGCTGGACGCTTCGCGCCGGTCGCGCGACACCGCCTTCCAACAGGTGCAGGCCGCCAAGGCCAATCTGGATGAAGGCATCAACGGCGACCGCGTCGAGCAGCGGCAGCAATATGCGGCGGCGCTGCGGGCGGCGGAAGAGAACCTGCTGCAGATCCAGGCGCAGAGCGACGATCTGCAGGTGAAAGCGCCGGTGGACGGCGAAGTGGGGCCGATCCCGGCCGAAGTGGGCGAATTGCTGAACGCCGGCAGCCCGCTGGTGACGTTGATCCGGGTGCCGGACGCCTACTTCGTGTTTAACCTGCGTGAAGACATCCTGGCCCACGTGCGCAAAGGCGACAAGGTCACGCTGCGGGTGCCGGCGCTGAAGGACAAAATGATCGACACCGAGGTGCGCTACATCGCGCCGCTGGGGGATTACGCCACCAAACGCGCCACCCGCGCCACCGGCGACTTCGACCTGAAAACCTTCGAAGTGCGCCTGTATCCGTCACAGCCGGTGGACGGCCTGCGTCCGGGGATGAGCACCTTATGGCAATGGAAAGAGTAAGGGCCGGCTGGCGCTGCTTCAGTCACGCGTTCGACAAAGAGTGTCGCGTCGCCTTTCGCAGCCCGGTGGTGCACTGGCTGAGCTGGATCTTTCCGCTGATCCTGTTTGCGCTGATCAGCAGCAACTTCTCCGAAGGCACGCTGCTCGATCTGCCGGTCTCGGTGGTGGACAGCGATCACAGCCCGCTGTCCAAATCGCTGACGCGGCGGCTGGACGCCGGCTCGCACGCCCACGTCGAGGCATATGGCGGCGGGCTGCCGGAGTCGCTGAGCCGCCTGCGCAGCGCGCAGGATTACGCGTTGCTGTATATCCCGCCGGACTTTGAGGCCAACGCGCTGTCGGGCAAACAGCCTAGCGTAGTGATGTACTACAATGCGTTGTTCTACGGTGCCGGGCTGTACTCCACCCAGGACTTTGGCGGCCTGATGAACGAAATCAACGCCAGCACCCGCAGCATCATCGCCACCGAGATGGGCAAGACGCTGCCGCCGTTGGCGGACGTGACGCTCTCCTACGGCAGCCTGTTCAACGCCAGCGGCAGCTATATCTATTACCAGCAGTTCGCCGCCACCATCCACCTGCTGCAGCTGTTCGCGGTGACCTGCATGATCTACGTGCTGGCGCGCAGCAAGTCGCTGCTGCAGGCCAAGCCGTTCAGCCTGGCGCTGCTCGGCAAGCTGGCACCGTACACGCTGTGTTTCACCACCCTGCTGATGGTGGAGATCGCGGCGCTGGTGGGTATCTTTGACGCCCGCGTCAGCGGCAATCCGCTGTTTATGCTGATGATCGGCCTGTTCTACGTGATGGCGGCGCAGAGCATCGGCCTGCTGCTGTACACCTTTACCGGCAGCACCATCACCGCCTACAGCCTGATTGGTATTTTGGTCAGTATCGCGATGACCTTCTCCGGCATGGCGGTGCCTGAGCTGTCGATGCCGCTGCCGGCGCGCATCATTTCCAACATCGAACCGCTGACCCACGCGCTGTACGCGATGTTCGACGTGTTCCTGCGGCAGGTGCACGCCAGCGCCATCTTCAGCGTGTGCGCGCTGCTGGCGGTCTATCCGCTGGTGGCCGCGCTGCTGGTGCGCAATCGCCTGCCGGCGCGGCTGGCAAAAGAGGGGAACGCCGGATGAAGCTCTATTGGCAAACCTTCGTTAAGGTGTTGCTCGGCATGCTGGAGCGGCCGGTGTGGCTGATGCTGATCCTGTCGCTGTGCATCATGAGCCTGGTGTACGCCAACCGCACGGTGTGGGATCTGCCGGTGGGGGTGGTCGATCAGGACCACAGCACCGCCAGCCGCCAGCTGATCCGCCAACTGGACGCCACCTCCAAGATAGCGATTGAAACCTACGACAGCCTGGAACAGGCACAGCGCGATCTCAGCTGGCGCAAGCTGTTTGCGGTGATCATCATGCCGGTGGATCTGGAGAAGAAGATCCTCAGCGGGCAGAACATCGTGGTGCCGGTGTACGGCGACGCCACCAACCGTCTGGCCAACGGCCAGATCCAACAGGACGTGGTGGCGGCCTATCAGCAGCTGCTGACGGAGTACAACAACGGGCTGCTGCTGCGCAGCGGTTTCAGCGAACGGCAGGCGCAGATACTGCTGACGCCGATACTGGGGCAAACGCTGGACGTGTTTAACCCCGGCATCAGCTTCGCGGCGATCATCTTCCCCGGCCTGTTGGTGATGCTGTTGCAGCACTCGCTGCTGATCGCCTGTATCCGCGTCAATATCGCCATGAAGAGCATGCCCGGCGGCAAAGCGCCGCTGGCGGCGCACCTCGGCGGGCTGACGGCGCTGCTGCCGATCTGGCTGTTCCTGTCGATCGTGCTGTTCGTGCTGTGGCCGTGGGTCTTGGGCTATCGGCAGACGGCGAACATCGCCGAACTGCTGCTGCTGACCTTCCCGTTCCTGCTGGCGGTATTGGGGCTGGGCAAGCTGGTGACCGAGTGCCTGCGCAGCGTCGAGATGATCTACCTGACGCTGGCGTTCATCACGACGCCGGTCTTCTACCTGTCCGGCACTATCTGGCCGCTGCAGTCGATGCCGGCCTGGGTGCGCGCCATCTCGTACAGCATTCCCTCCACCTGGGGCACCAAGGCGATCGCCGGCGTCAACCAGATGGGGCTGTCGCTGAATGAAGTGTGGGGCGACGTGATGATGATGCTGGTGCTCGGCGTGGTCTACACCCTGCTGGGCTTCGGCGTGGCCTTCTTGCGCAACAGCGTGGCGCTGCGTGGGATGTTCAGGAAGCGGCGGGCGAGTTGATTGAAAACTCCCCTCGGTGAGGAGGGGAGCGAGGATCACCCCACCAACTCCAACCCCGCCACGCGGCGCCAGTAGCCGTTGCAGTCGGCGTGGTCGGTCAAGGCCAGCGGCTGCTCGCCGCGCTCGTTGGCGCGGAAGGCATCGATCTGTGCCAGCGTCTCGGCGCCCTGCGGCGACAGTCGCACGATGTCCACCAGCCCCTGCATGCTTGGCAGCTCGTTGCCGAGGTTGTAGCAGTAACCGCTCATGGTCTGGATGCCGTTGAGTACGAACACCTGCTGCTGTTCCTGGGAGCGCATCATGCGGCCCTGCGGATACTTGATGCAGCAGGTTTCGCACTCGTCCTTGCCGCGGTTTTCCGAGCGGGCGGTGAAGCAGCGCGCCGAATAGGCCAGCGGCAGATGGCCGTAGCTCAGCACTTCCACCTCGAAGTCGTGGCGGAAGCCCAGCTCGTCGCACTGCGTCAGCAGATTGGCCAGCCAATCGCGTGACAGCTCGACCGGCATGCACCAGCGCATCATGCCCTGGCGGCGCAGCAGGCGCAGAGTATAGGCGTTGTAGCAGTTCAGCGCATGGCCGGCCACGAACGGCAAGCCGCGCTCCGCCGCCATGTTCACTGCGCCCAGATCGTTGGCTTCAAACAGGAACTCGCCGTTCTCCACATAGCGTTTCAGCTCATTCAGTTCGGACGGCGCCTGCAGCAGCGCCAGCGTGGAGATCACCACCTGCTTGCCGCTGCGGGCGATGTCGCGCGCCAGCGCCAGCCAATCGCCGACCTTCATCTCGCGCCGCTTGGTGCAGACGCTCTCGCCGAGATAAATGATGTCGGCGTTACTCTCCGCCGCCTGCTGATAGAACGCCGCGATGTCGTTTTTCGGCCAGTAGTAGAGTACCGGCCCCAGTGCGTATTTCATGTTTCCTCCGGCTACTGCCATTTGCGGTGATAGGCGCCCAGCGTGGTCTGGGTGCCCTCGGACATCGCGCCCAGCGTCTCCATCCAGGCGGCGTCGGCGCGGTAGGCGGCCGGATCGGCCTGGCAACGGTCGATCGCCTGGCGCCAGACGCGTGCCACCTGGCTGACGTAAGCCGGGCTGCGCTGGCGGCCTTCGATCTTCACCGAGGCAATGTTGGCGGCCAGCAGCTCCGGCAGCAGCTCCAACGTATTGAGGCTGGTGGGCTCTTCCAGCGCGTGGTAGCGCACGTCGTCCACCAGATAGCGGCCCTTGCACAGCGTCGGGTAACCGGCGTTTTCATGGTCCTGGTAGCGGTCGATCAGCACGTCGTTCAGGCGCGACTCCATGCCCTGTGCGGTTTGCTGCCAGCGCACGAAACGCGCCGGCGAACAGGCGCCGACGGTGTTCGGCGACTCGCCGGTCAGGTAGGAGGAGAGGTAGCAGCGCCCTTCGGCCATGATGCACAGGCTGCCGAAGGCGAACACTTCCAGCGGCACCGGGCTGGTGCGCGCCAGCTGTTTCACCTGGTGCATCGACAGCACCCGCGGCAGCACCACCCGGCCGACCTCGAAGTTGCGTTGGTAGAAACGGATCGCCTCCTCATTGGTGGCGGAAGCCTGCACCGAAACGTGGCGTTCCAGCTGCGGGTAGCGCTGGGCGGCGTATTCCAGCATCGCCAGATCCGCCAGAATCAACGCGTCGGCGCCCAGTTGGGCGGCCATATCCACCGCGCGCTGCCAGCGGGCGTAGCCGTCGGGATGGGCGAAGGTGTTGATGGCGATATGCAGTTTGCGGCCGTGGCGATGCACGTAATCGACCGCTTCCTGCAGCTTTTTCTCGGTGAAGTTAAGGCCGGCGAAGTGGCGCGCGTTGGTATCGTCTTTCAGACCGATGTAAACGGCATCGGCGCCGTTATCCACCGCGGCCTTCAGGGCCGGCAGGTTGCCGGCGGGACAAAGCAGCTCCATAGATTTATCCTGGCTTAGCCGTGCGCCCGGCCGGGCGCACGCTGTCTTTAAAGGTTGCCGGCGGCGGTGTTCCGCCGGCAAATGCGAATCGGGGAGGTCATTTTAGGCAATGGGGCACACACAGGTTTTGATTTGAGGCAGCTTATGGCGTATTGATAAACATGGCGGTGAAATGCACTATTTGTTGATATAGACCGCTGAAGCCGCGCGTCAGTGTGGCAAAATAGCGGTAGTCCGTATTAAAAGGAGTGGATGACCGTGTTGGAACAACTACGAGCACGCCTTGTGCGCCAGGGGCCGTCGCTGCTGCGCATCCCGTTGAAATTCACGCCGTTCGCTCTGCAGCGCCAGCTGCTGCAACAGGTGCTGAGCTGGCAATTCCGCCAGGCGTTGGCGGATGGGGATCTGGAGTTTCTCGAATCGCGTTGGTTGAAGATCGAAGTTCGCGATCTGGCGCTACAATGGTTTATGACGGTAGAAAACGACAAACTGGTGGTCAGCCAGCACGCCGAAGCGGACGTCAGCTTCAGCGGCGACGCCAACGATCTGATCCTGATCGCGGCGCGCAAGCAAGATCCGGATACGCTGTTCTTTCAGCGTCGGCTGCAGATTGAAGGGGATACCGAATTGGGCCTGTATGTGAAAAATTTGATGGACGCCATCGAGCTGGAAAGCATGCCTGCGCCGCTGCGCATGGGGCTGTTGCAGTTGGCTGATTTTGTCGAAGCAGGGTTGCAGGAGGGCACGGCGTCGGCTTCCCGTGTGGCGGTATCATGCTGATCCGCGTAGAGATCCCGGTAGACGCGGCGGGCATCGATGCCTTGCTGCGCCGCGCCTTTGGCCGCGACGACGAAGCCGATCTGGTGCAGCAGCTGCGCGAAGACGGCCTGCTGACGCTGGGCGTGGTCGCCACTGACGACGAAGGCGGGGTAGTGGGTTACGCCGCGTTCAGCCCGGTGGACGTGGCCGGCGAAGACCGCCAATGGGTGGCGCTGGCGCCGCTGGCGGTAGACGAAAGCCTGCGCCGCCAGGGGCTGGCTGAAAAGCTGGTGTACGAAGGCTTGGATTCGCTGAACGAATTCAGCTACGCCGCGGTGGTGGTGCTGGGCGATCCGGCCTACTACGGCCGCTTCGGCTTTAAACCGGCCGCCGCCTATGGCCTGCACTGCCGCTGGCCGGACACGGAAAGCGCGTTTCAGGTGTATCCGCTGGCGGAAGATGCCCTGAATGGCGTCAGCGGCGAAGTGGCTTTTTCTGCGCCGTTTAATCGCTTTTAACGATCGGCAATAGATACTCCAACGACAGCGGCGGGTGATTCACCAGCCGCTCTTTTTGTATTTTGCTCAGCTGTTTGACGCGGTATTCCAGCTTCAGCGCCGTTGAGCGATCCCCCACCTGGCAGTGAAACGCCAGCGTCAATTCCCCTTTGCCGCGCAGCGCCTTGGCGCCTTTGCCGGCCTGATGCTGCGCCAGGCGGCGCGCCACGTCGGTGGTGATGCCGGTATACAGCATGCCACTCGGTAAACGCAGCATATAGAGGTGCCAGAGAGTGGGGGAAGTGTCGGTCATCGTACGCCGTTTCGGTGGCCAGGGTCGGCGTATGATGGCATGTTCGCCATCACAATCCCATCCCCGGCCGCCGGTGCCTTACCGCTTTACCCCTTTTTTCCCGCCAGCTCGAAGCGCGGCGAGACGATGCCGTACAGCGTCCAGCCGAGGAAGGTGGCGATGGCGCCCCACATCATCGCTTCCTCACCGGAGCTGTAGAGCGCATAGAAGCTGTACAGCGCGCCGATACCTGCGATGATATTGGCGATACGCGCCTTGTTGTCCGGCACCTTCGCCACTTTCTGAATAATGACCAGCGCCGCCATCGACAGGATGTAAGGGATGATGTTGGTCACCACCGCCAGGTTCACCAGCACGTTGAACTGCTTGTTCAGCGATGGGCTGATGGTCATCAGCGACAAACCGCTCTGAATGACGACGATGGTCAGCATGCCTTTAACCGGCGCGTCGGCTTTGCTCAGCTTGGAGAAGATTTTCGGAAAGAAGCCGCTGTCGGCGGAGGATTTGAACACCTGAGCGATGGTGAACTGCCAGCCGAGCAGCGAGCCGACGCAGGACATCACCATCAACGCCATGATGATCTTGCCGACCGTTGGGTTGAACATGTGGGAGAACGCCAGCCCGAACGGGGCGGTGGAGTTGGCCAGATCCATGTTCGGCACGATGCCGGCGATCACGTTGGTCGAAATGATATAGATCACCGCCGCGCTGAGGGTGCCGCCCAGTACGGCGATCGGCACGTTGCGCTCCGGATTTTCCACCACGTCGGTGTTGGCGCAGGCGGATTCCAGCCCCAGAAACGCCCACAGGGTCATCGAGATGGAGGCGCCGATGGCTTCGAAGGTCGGCACCTGATGCGGGTTCCAGGCGGCGACGTAGGCGCTGCCGCTGAACCAGTACCAGCCGATGACCGAGATGCCCACCACCGGAATGATCACGCCCCAGACGGTGATGCCGCTGATTTTACCGGTGATGCGCGCACCGCCGAAGTTGGCGACGGTCGCAAGCCACAGCACGCCGATGGTGGCGATACAGATCCCGAGCGGGCTGAGCGTAGCGCCAAACAGCTCGGTGCCGTAGCCGACGGCGGAAATGGCGATGGCGATGTTGGCGATTAGCAGCGAAACGCCGTAGGTGTAGTTCGCCATAAAGTTGCCTGATTTGCCGAAGGCGTATTCGGCGTAGCCGCCCATGCCGCCGGATTTACGGCTGAACATGCCGCATTTGGCGAACGCGTAGGCCAGTGCCATCGAGCCGACGGCGGTCACCAGCCAGGAAACGATCGAAATCGTGCCCACTTCGGCCAGCTTGGTCGGCAGCATAATTATGCCGGAACCCATCATATTCACGGCGGTCAGGATCGTTAATTGCACGACCCCCATTTTATTATTGGACTTACTCATGATCATTTTCTCTTTTAGGATGCGATCCGGGCGGCGGGAATTATCGCCGCCCCGTAAGGTGATTAATTTTTCATGACGTAGCCGTAAGCACGGTTCCAGCCGTCCTCATCCTGTTGGATATAAACGCCCTGCAATTCCGGCGCGAACCCCGGCAATAAATTGATGCCTTCTTCCAGTGCCAGGAAATAACGCTGCGCGGCGCCGCCCCAAATTTCACCGGGCACGACGCACAGCACGCCTGGTGGGTAAGGCAGGGCGCCTTCGGCGGCGATGCGGCCCTCGGCCTTGGCCAGCGACACCAATTCCACATTGCCGCGCACGAACTCGGTATTGGCATCCTGCGGATTCATTACCACGCGCGGGAAATAACTTTTGCGGAACATCTCTTTTTGCAGTTCTTTAACGTCATAGCTGACGTAAAGATCGTGCATTTCCTGGCACAGCTGGCGGATGGTGTAGTTTTTGTAGCGCTGCTGGTGGTTTTTATAGACCGCAGGCAGCACCTCGCTGAGCAGGGAGTTTTGCTCGATGTGCTTCTCGAAGCGGGCGATCAGGGCCACCAGGTGCTGCATCTTGGCGATGTCTTCCGCCGGCGTCAGCAGGAACAGGATCGAGTTGAGATCGCATTTTTCCGGCACGATGCCGTTTTCGCGCAGGTAGTTGGCCAGAATGGTCGCCGGGATGCCGAACTCGCTGTAGCTGCCGGTGGCGGTATCGATACCCGGCGTGGTGAGCAGCAGCTTGCACGGATCGACGAAGTACTGCGACTCGGCATAGCCCTCAAAGGCGTGCCACTTCTCGCCGGGCACGAAGTTGAAGAAGCGCAGATCGTTGGCCATCGCCGCGGTGTCATAGGCCTGCCACGGCTTGCCGTCGATCTGATCCGGCACGAACGGTTTGATCATCGTGCAGGTGTCCAGCAGCATTTTGCGCGCTTCGATGCCCACGCGCACACATTCTTGCCACAGGCGCTGGCCGCTCTTGCCCTCGTGCATCTTGGCGTTGACGTCCAGCGCGGCGAACAGCGGATAGAACGGGCTGGTGGAGGCGTGCAGCATAAAGGCGTTGTTGAAGCGCTTGTGGTTGCAGTAGCGGCTCTGCCCCTTGATATGCTTGTCTTTTTTGTGGATCTGCGAGGTTTGCGAGAAGCCGGCCTGCTGTTTGTGCACCGACTGGGTGACGATGATGCCGGGATCGTTCTCGTTCAGCTCCAGCAGCAGCGGCGAGCAGTCTTTCATCATCGGAATGAACTGCTCATAGCCCACCCAGGCGGAGTCGAACAGGATGTAGTCGCACAGGTGGCCAATCTTGTCGACCACCTGGCGGGCGTTGTAGATGGTGCCGTCGTAGGTGCCGAGCTGGATGATCGCCAGGCGGAACGGGCGGGCTTCGTTGGCGCGTTCCGGCGCCACTTCGCGGATCTGTTGGCGCAGGTAGCGTTCGTCGAAGCAGTGCGCGTCGATGCCGCCGATAAAGCCGAACGGGTTGCGGGCAGTTTCCAGATACACCGGCGTGGCGCCGGCCTGGATCAACGCGCCGTGGTGGTTGGATTTATGGTTGTTGCGGTCAAACAGCACCAGATCGCCGCGCGTCAGCAGGGCGTTGGTCGCCACCTTGTTCGAGGCCGAGGTGCCGTTGAGCACGAAGTAGGTCTTGTCGGCGTTGAATACCTTGGCGGCGTGCTGCTGCGCGGCGCAAGGCGCGCCTTCGTGGATCAACAGATCGCCCAGTTTGACGTCGGCGTTGCACATGTCGGAGCGGAAAAGCGTTTCGCCGTAGAAGTCGAAGAACTGGCGGCCCGCCGGGTGTTTGCGGAAGAACTCGCCGCCCTGGTGGCCGGGGCAGGCGAAGGTGGCGTTGCCCATTTCCACATACTGCGTCAGCGTGTTGAAGAACGGCGGCAGCAGTTCGCTCTCATATTTGGCGGCGGCGGCCTCCAGCTGTTTGCCGTAGAACTGGGTATTCTTGCCGCACAGTTCAAACACACCGTGCAGCGCCGGCAAGACGGCGTTATCCAGCTCTTCTTCGCAGCAGACGGCGACGAACAGCGGAATGTTCAGGCCGTGTTCTTCGATGCGCGCCACCATGCCTTGCGTGACGTCTTCTACCGATAGCACGATGGCGGCGACGTCATTGAAATCGCTGTGGTGCACATCGACGATGTCGCGTTCGGTTTCAAAGCAGCCGAGGGTTTGGGTGTTGGCGGCAATTTTTAATTTTTTCATTTTTCTCATTCTTCAGGCAAAGGCATTCCGCCGGCAAATAATTCCATTTGCCGTTAACGCCTTCACGAAAATAAAGGTGTGCGAGAACCCAGTGATGCCGAAAGGCATTAACTGTGTTCGCTGTTTTATTTAGCTTGGATGCGCTTGGCCGAAATTAAAAATGAATTGCGTGTCCTTCCCGGTTAGCGAGAAAGAGATATTATCACCGGCGTGCGGAGAATAAATAAAACGCAATGACACTCTTATCAACGGCGTAAGAGCGAGGGGGAGGGTTATCTGTAGTTGAAGAATGCGAAACTAAAGCAGCTGCGATGAGCCATCATCATAATATGGGTTGTGCGCCTGATGTGCGCCATTTTTCGGTTATTGTTTTCCATTTTCTAATCCACCTTGCTGAGTGAAAAGATGGCGCTATTTTAACGCAAGGTGGGCTAAAAATCGTGATTAAAGTCACATAAATGCCGGTGTTTATAAATAACTATTCACCTGTTATGCAATGAATTGCATAAGTATCATCCGGGTCCAGAGGTTGGCATGTAAATGAATTGCTAATGCTCGCGGCCCTTAAGCGCTTAATTTCAATGGCGCTCGGAAAGGAATAAAAAAAAGCGGTCAAATAACCGGCTACATGACGATCAAATAAATCCGCCTTGTGTTTTTTATGTTATCAATCTGCTTTATGCAAAAATAAATAAAAATTCATTATTGTTGTGTTTATATTCATGTGTGATTTTTGATGATTATCGTTATTTGTGACTCGCCTCAACAACGCAGGGTAAGATGAAGTGAGTGAACCGGGAGGCGAGTAACCTTGAATACCTCAGAACAACGGCAACAGATTGCGGATTTCATCGGCAAGCAACATGTCTTAACGCTGTGCGCCGGCGACGGCCTCGACATGTGGTGCGCCAACTGTTTTTACGTGTTCGACGCCGCGACGATGGCGCTGTGGCTGATGACCGAACCGCACACCCGCCACGGCGGGCTGATGCTGAACAACGGCCGGGTGGTCGGCACCATCGCGCCGAAACCGAAAAGCATCGCGCTGATCCGCGGCGTGCAATACCGCGCCGAGGCGGTGCTGCTGAGCGGTGAAGAAGCCGAGGCGGCGCGCGCGCGTTACCGCAAGCGCTTCCCGATCGCCAGGGCGATGAAGGCCTCGGTATGGCGGCTGGATCTGCACGAGGTGAAGATGACCGACAACACCCTCGGCTTCGGCAAGAAGCTGCACTGGGCGCGGTCTATACTTTAAGTCGACGTATTGATTACAACGGGAGATTGCATGGCGCGAGCACTGTTAGTCGGCGCAACCGGGCTGGTGGGGCGCGAGTTGCTGCAGCTGTTGCAAAGCGATCCGCAGATAACGGCCATCGTGGCGCCGACGCGCACGCCGCTGCCGCCGCACGGCAAGCTGACCAACCCGGTCGGCGATGCGCTGTTCGAGCTGCTGAGTAGCCTGCAGCAGCCGGTCGATCTGGTGTTCTGCTGCCTGGGCACCACCCGCCAGGCGGCGGGCAGCGCCGATGCCTTCCGCTACGTCGATTACCAACTGGTGGTGGAGAGCGCGCTGACCGGCCGCCGGTTGGGGGCACAGCACTGTCTGGTGGTGAGTGCGTTGGGCGCCAACGCGGATTCCACCTTCCTGTATAACCGCACCAAAGGCGAAATGGAGCAAGCGCTGCGCGAACAGCGCTGGCCGCGCCTGACGCTGGTGCGGCCTTCCATGCTGGTAGGGGAGCGCCCTGCGCCGCGCCTGATGGAGCGCCTCACGCTGCCGCTGTTCAGGCTGTTGCCCGGCAAATGGCGCGCCGTCTCCGCCAAAGACGTGGCGCAGACGCTGCTGCAGCAGGCGTTCACGCCGGGCGAAGGGGTCAGGGTGCTGGAGTCGGATCGGCTGCACTGCTACCGAGGCTCACGCTGAGGTGATCGAACGCCAGCTCCAGCCCGGCGGGCAGTTCATTGTCCAGCAGCCACCGATCGAGATGATGGCTGATGTGCGTCAGCAGCGTGCGTTTGGGCTGCAGCAACCGCTGCGTCTCCTGCGCGCGGGTCAGGTCATTGTGGTTACGCGGCGCCTGCGGCTGAGGCGGCAGGCTGCAATCGAGCACCAGCAGATCCAGCGCCACGTTCTGCAAATAGTCGGCGGTGGCCGGCGGCAGGCCGACGGTGTCGGTCAGGTAGGCCAGCGCAGCGCCCGCCGCCTGGATCAGATAGCCGTGGGTCAGTTTGGAGTGTTGCAGCGGCAGCGGGGTGATGCGCATGCCGCCCAGCTCGACGGTGGCGAAGGGGGCCAACGGCGGCTGAAATGCCAGAATACCGGGGTGTTTGAACAGGTCGTCGCAGCCCTGTTCATCCGGCGGGCCATACACCGGAATGGAATTTCCGCACCCCCAACGCAAAGGAAATAACCCCTGAACGTGATCCATGTGGTAATGTGTCAGTAAAAAACGTTGAATTTGCCCCGCCGAAAATCGCCGCTCCAAAGCCGGCAATCCCGCATCCAATAAGGTCGTTTCCCCCTGATAGTTGAGCATGGCGCTGCACGCTCGCCGCCGAAATGCCGGCTCGCGCCGCGCCCGTTGGCAGCTCAGGCAGTCGCAGCCGAACACCGGCACCTGCTGCGCGCCGCCGGTGCCGAGAAAGGTCAGTTGCATCGCTCCCCTCCGTTAAAGGTACTTCTGCGCAAAGCGGTGGATGTCGCGAAAATCCGCCAGCCGCGCCTGCAGCGTAGCGTGATCCCAGTGCCACCACTGGCTGCGTTCGATACGCTCGATCAGCGCATCGTCGAAGCGCATGCCGATCTTTTTGGCCGCCACGCCGGCGACGATGCTGTAAGGTTCCACGTCCTTGGTGACCACCGCCGCGCTGCCGATCACTGCGCCGTTGCCGACGCTGACGCCCGGCATCAGAATGGCGTTATGGCCGATCCACACGTCGTGGCCGACGGTGACGTGGTGCTCGCGCCGCCAGTCGAAGAACGCCGCGTCGTCTTCCCCCAGCCCGTATTCGGAAGCGCGATAGGTGAAGTGGTGCTGCGCAATGCGCTGGTAGGTCGGGTGGTTGCCGGGATTGATGCGCGCATAGGAGGCGATGGAGACGAACTTGCCGATAGTGGCGTAAAAGATCTGGTTGTGCCCGGCGGTGTAGGAGTAATCCCCCATCTCCACCTCTTCCAGGATCGCATCGTCGGCCAGGTGCACATACTGGCCGAGCCGGGTGCGGTTAAGGGTCACGTTGTCGCCGATTTTCGGCTGGGCAAAGTCGTTCATGGCGTCGCATCCTGAGCTTGTCGGGTAGGGGTGGGCAGCAGCGCCAGCAGCGCCGCCAGGGTGTCGTCGAGTGGGCCGTCGTTGTGCAGCACCCGGCAGCCGGCGGGCAGACTCTGCTGATATTCCGCCGCCCGCGCCAGCCGCTGCTCGATCTGTTCGGCGCTTTCTCGCCCCCGATCCTGCAGGCGCCGGCGCAGGATCGCGGCGTTGACCTGCAGGCACACCGGCAGCAGCTGCGCACCGTAGCGCTGCTGCGCCTGCGGCAGGTGGGCGCGCGAACCGTTGACCGCCACGTCGATCCCCTGCAGCAACCAAAGATCCACTTCGATCCCGAACGCGTAGCGCTGCTGGTGGGCCTGCCAGTCGAGCGCGAACAGCCCCTTGGCGCGGCGGCGCAGAAATTCGGGTTCGCTCAGCGCGATGTGATTCTCGCAGCCGGCGTCCGCCGGCCGGGTGATGTAACGGTGCGCCACCAGCGGCGCGTGGTCGGCGTCGGCCCGCAGCGCGGCCAGCAGGCTGTCCTTGCCTGCGCCGGAAGGCCCCATCAGATAGATGAGCCGCGCCATCAGAACACCTGCCTGCCCTGGCGCCACACGTTCTGCACATAAACGTGCTCGCCGTGCGGCCGCGCCAGCACCAGATCCGCCCGCAGCCCTTCGGCGAGGGAGCCGCGATCCTGCAGATCCAGCGCCCGCGCCGGGTTGCGGGTGATCATGCGCACCGCCTGGGGCAGATCGTAGGCGTTGCGTTCGTCCGCCGCGAGGCGAAACGCCGCATCCAGCAGGCTGGCCGGGTAATAATCGGAAGAGAGAATGTCCAACACCCCCAGCGCCGCCAGGTGGTGCGCCGCCACGTTGCCGGAGTGGGAACCGCCGCGCACGATGTTCGGCGCGCCCATCAGCACCTGCAGGCCCTGCTGGTGCGAGGCGCGGGCGGCCGCCTCGGTGGTGGGGAACTCGGCGATCGCGCTGCCCAGCGCGCAGGATTCGGCCACGTGCGCGGCGGTGGCGTCGTCATGGCTGGCCAGCGAGATGCGGCGCGCGCGACAGTGGGCGGCGATCGCCTCGCGGTTCGGCGCGGCCCAGCGGGCGGACAGGGCGACCTGCTGCTCCTCGTACTCGCTCATCTGCTGGTCGTTGAGGTGGTATTTGCCCTGATAATATTCGCGGTACTTTTCGCGCGAGGCGAACTGGCGCTGGCCCGGCGAATGGTCCATCAGCGACACCAGCGACACGCCTGGCTTGTCCATCAGCTGTTCGAACAGCGGCAGCGTGCTCTCGTGCGGCAGCTCGCAGCGCAGGTGCAGCCGGTGCTCGGCGCGGTTCACCCCGGCGCGCTGGCTGTGGATCACCGCGTCGATCATCTTCTGCAGGTTTTCCAGCCGGTGGCCGCCGTCACGCACGTCGCCGATCGCCACCGCGTCCAGCACCGTGGTGATGCCGTTGGCCACCATCAGCGCATCGTGGCTGCTCATCGCCGAATGGGCTGGCCAGTCGACGTTCGGGCGTGGTGTGAAGAACTTGTCCAGGTTGTCGGTATGCAGCTCGATCAGCCCCGGCAGCAGCCAGCCGCCGTCGCCGTCCAGCGCCTGCGGCAGCCGGCTCGGGCCGTCGGCGAAGCTGCGGATCACGCCGTCCTGCATCTCCAGCGAGCCTTGCACCACCTGGTCATCCAGCACCAGCTTAACGTTATTGACGATCATCAGAGGGCCTCCAGCGCCTGCGGCGCCTGCATGTCATAAAGCCGGTCGGCGACCTGTTGGCGAACGCCTTCATCGTGGAAAATGCCGACGATCGCCGCGCCGCGCGCCTTGGCGCGTTCGATAAGCTGCACCACCGCCGCGCTGTTGCGGCTGTCGAGCGAGGCGGTCGGTTCGTCCAGCAACAGAATGGGGTAATCGACGATAAAGCCGCGCGCGATGTTCACCCGCTGCTGCTCGCCGCCGGAGAAGGTGGACGGCGCCAGCGGCCACAGGCGCTGCGGCACGTTGAGCGTTGCGAGCAGCGCTTCGGCGCGGTCGCGGCACTCGGCGCGCTCGACGCCCTGTTCCAGCAGCGGCTGCATCACCACCTCCAGCGCGCTGATGCGTGGGATCACCCGCAGGAACTGGCTGACCCAGCCCAGCGTATGGCGGCGCACCGCCAGAATCTGGCGCGCATCGGCGCTGACCATGTCCAGCCAGTCGCCCTGGTGGTGGATCCAGATATGGCCACTGTCCGGCAGGTAGTTGGCGTACAGCGAGCGCAGCAGGGTGGATTTGCCGCTGCCGGAGTGGCCGTGCAGCACCACGCATTCGCCGCCGTGGACCGTCAGGTTGGCGTCGTGCAGCACCGGCAGGCGGGTGCCGTACTGCTGGTGCAGCACAAAGGTTTTACTGAGATGTTCAACTCGGATTTGCATAGTCATCTGTTATCGCCTTGGGTTACGACAGCACCGAAGAAACCAGCAGCTGGGTGTAAGGATGGTGCGGATCGTCGAGCACCCGATCGGTCAGGCCGCTCTCCACCACTTCGCCCTGTTTCATCACCAGCAGACGGTGGGCCAGCAGCCGCGCCACGCCGAGATCGTGGGTGACGATCACCGCCGCCAGCTGCATCTCCACCACCAGATTGCGCAGCAGATCGAGCAGGCGCGCCTGCACCGACACGTCCAGCCCGCCGGTCGGCTCATCCATAAACACCAGCTTGGGGTGGGTGACCAGATTGCGGGCGATCTGCAGCCGCTGCTGCATGCCGCCGGAGAAGGTGGTCGGCAGATCGTCGAGGCGCGACAGCGGGATTTCGACGTCTTCCAGCCACTGGCCGGCCTGGCGGCGAATGTCGCCATAGTGGCGCTGGCCGATGGCCATCAGCCGCTCGCCGATGTTGCCGCCGGCGGAGACCTGCGGCCGCAGCCCGTCGAGCGGGTGCTGGTGCACCACGCCCCAGTCGGTGCGCAGCAGGCGGCGGCGATCGCTCTCCGCCATGGCGTACAGATCGTGTTGCTGGCCCGCCTGTGGGCGGTAAAGGATCTGCCCGTGCTGCGGCGCCAGCCGCGCCGAGATCGACTTCAGCAGCGTGGTTTTGCCGGAGCCGGATTCGCCGACGATGCCCAGCACTTCACCGGGGTAGATGTCGAACGACACGTCGCTGAAGCCCTTACCGGGGGCGTACAGGTGGGTGAGCCGGTTCACCGACAGCAGCGGGGTGGTGCTCAAAGGGGTGGAAGTCATCAGTGCTGCGCCTCTTGCGAAGATTGCGCCAGCTGCTGCCGGCAGTAGTCGGTGTCCGAACAGACGAACATGCGGTTGCCTTGATCGTCGAGCACCACCTCGTCCAGGTAGCTGTGGCGCGAACCGCACAGCGCGCAGGGTTCGTCCCACTGCTGCACGCTGAACGGATGGTCGTCGAAGTCCAGGCTCTCCACCTTGGTGAACGGCGGCAGGGCGTAGATGCGTTTCTCGCGCCCGGCGCCGAACAGCTGCAGCGCCGGCATCATGTGCATTTTCGGGTTGTCGAATTTCGGGATCGGCGACGGATCCATCACGTAGCGATCGTTGACCTTCACCGGATAGGCGTAGGTGGTGGCGATATGGTCGTAGCGCGCGATGTCTTCATACAGCTTCACCTGCATCACGCCATACTCCTCCAGCGCGTGCATCTTGCGGGTCTCGGTTTCGCGCGGTTCGATAAAGCGCAGCGGCTCCGGGATCGGCACCTGATAGATCAGGATCTGGTCTTCGCGCAGCGCGGTTTCCGGAATGCGGTGACGGGTTTGGATCAGCGTGGCCTCCGGCGTGCGTTCGGTGGTTTCCACCCCGGCGACGCGCTGGAAGAAGCGGCGGATCGACACCGCGTTGGTGGTGTCGTCGGCGCCCTGGTCGATCACCTTCAGCACGTCGGCGCGGCCGATAACGCTGGCGGTGAGCTGGATGCCGCCGGTGCCCCAGCCGTAGGGCATCGGCATCTCGCGGCCGCCGAACGGCACCTGATAGCCGGGGATCGCCACCGCTTTGAGGATGGCGCGGCGGATCATGCGCTTGGTCTGCTCGTCCAGATAACCGAGGTTATAGCCGGTCAATACTTCACTCATCGCGGGCCTCCTGACGCTCGCTGTATTCCTGTCGCAGCCGCTTGAGCAGTTCCAGTTCGGCCTGGAAGTCGACGTAGTGCGGCAGCTTGAGATGGGAGACGAAGCCGGCGGCCTCGACGTTGTCGGCGTGGGCCAGCACGAACTCTTCGTCCTGCGCCGGGCCGGCGACGCCTTCGCCGTAGTCGGGGCTTTGCAATGCGCGATCCACCAACGCCATTGCCATCGCCTTGCGTTCGGCGCGGCCGAACACCAGCCCGTAGCCGCGGGTGAAGTGCGGCGGATGGTCCTTGGGATCGACGAAGCCGTTGACCATTTCGCACTCGGTCAGCAGGATTTCGCCGATATCGATGGCGAAACCGAGCTCTTCAGGCACGATCTCCACCGAAACGTGGCCGCTGCGGATCTCGCCGGCGAACGGGTGGTTGCGGCCGTAGCCGCGCTGGGTGGCGTAGCCGAGCGCCAGCAGAAAACCTTCGTCGCCGCGCACCAGCTGCTGCAGGCGCGCCGAGCGCGAGCAGGGGTAAACCGGCGGGTTGCGGGTGATGTCGTCCGGCGCGCTGCCGTCGTCTTGTTCCTCCCGCGCCAGCTGCTGGCGACACAATAGATCGAACACGTGGCTGCAGTTGTCCGGCAGCGGTTCGTCGGCCTGCGGCGCGCGCGGCGCCTCGCCTTCCGCCAGCAGCGCGAAGTCCAGCAGCCGGTGGGTGTAGTCGTAGGTCGGCCCCAGCACCTGCCCGCCGGGCAAGTCCTTGTAAACCGCCGAGATGCGCCGCTCCAGCCGCATGTTTTCGCTGGCCAGCGGCTCGCTGACCGCCAGGCGCGGCAGGGTGGTGCGGTAGGCGCGCAGCAGGAAGATCGCCTCCACCAGATCGCCGCTGGCCTGTTTGATGGCCAGCGCCGCCAGCTCGCGATCGTAGATGCCGCCTTCGGTCATCACCCGATCCACCGCCAGCCCCAGCTGCTGTTCGATTTGTTCCGCGCCGAGCGCCGGCAGCGCGTCGTCGCCGCGCCGCAGCTGTTCCTGCAGCTGATGGGCGGCCTCAATGGCTTTTTCGCCCCCTTTTACTGCTACGTACATCAGCACACCTCCACGCGGGTGGTCCGCGGGATCGCCAGCAGGCGATCGCCGCAGGTCAGCAAAATATCCAGCCCCAGCGGGAAGCGCTGCGGACGGTTGACCAGGTAATCGAGCAGCGCCGGCGGCAGGCGCGGCGCAATCAGGCGATGATTCTCGATGCCGGGGCCGGTCAGGCGCAGCGCGGCGCCGTTCTCCAGCTCAGCAAGCTGCACCACCACCGTGGCGCCGGATTCCGGCGAGATTTCCGTGCCGTGCGGCAACGCCTGCAGATCGGCGGCCTGCAGCTGCTCATCGAACAGGGCAAAACAGACCTCCTGCGCCGCGGTGGCCAGCGGCGCGCCGCTGTGAAAACGAATGTTGGTTAGCACTCGCTCACTTTTAAGCGCAGCGCACAGCTGCAGCGGCGTTTCCTGATCGGCCAGCGTCAGCAGCGCGGCGGTGCTGGCGGCGTTCAGCGGCGCCCAGGCCGGGCCGGCCGGCAGCGTCACCCGGTGGCCCGGTTCGCTCAAGGCTTTAAGAATCAAACGAAAAGCGTGCTGCGATTGGTCTATCGGTTGTTCAAAACCGGTCAATAAACTCATGGCTTAATCCCCTCGCACCAGCGTAAAGAAGTCCACCCGGCTGGCGGCGATCGCCCGGGCGCGCAGCTGGCGCTGTTCGTGCTGCAGCGCGGCCAGCGGCGCGATCAGCTGTTGTTGCAGGCGTTCGCCGTGCTCCGGCTGTTGCAGCAGCGCATCGGCCAGCGCGCACAGCTCGGCGTGCGCCTTGTCGCGCCCGGCGATATAGCTGTAGCCGTAGCCGCCGTTGTCCAGCTGCACCACCGCGCGGGTGACCGTCATGTCCCCCAACACGAAGCGGCGGCCGGTGGCGCCCATGCGCCCCTGCAGCTGGGCCAGGCCGATCTCCGGCGCGCGGATGCTGCGGTAACCCGGGCTGAGGTTCAGCGCCTGCCAGTGGCTGCGCAGCTGCTCGGGCCGGCTGTGCGCCAGCACCGACATCCAGCGTTGTCTCGACTCTAAGGCTTGCATTCAGTGCTCCATCGTCAGTTCAATCATGTCGGCGCGGGCCAGGCTGACGGAGTATTCCGCCACGTCTTCGCCGCCGCTGCGGACGTTAAGGGTGCGCACGCACAGCAGCGGCGCGTGGGTGGCGATCTCCAGCAGCCGGCTCTCTTTGGCCTGCGCGCGGCGCGCGCTGATGCGCGTCTGGCGGCGGGTCAGCGGCTGCTGCAGGTGCTGTTCGATAAACTGGTGCAGCGAACCGCTGTGGAACTGCTGCAGCGCCGGCCACCAGTCCAGATCGGGCAGATAGTGGTCGATCACGCTCATCGGCACGCCGTTGACCCGGCGCAGGGTGCGCAGGTGGATCACCATTTCGCCTTCTTCACGCGAGAGTGCGCTGGCGACATGCCCATTGCACGGGCGCAAGACAGCGAGTAAGCGCTCACTGGTGGGATGGCTGCCCTGCTCGAACAGATTCTGGCTGAAGCGGGTATTGGCGTGCAGCGGGTAGTCGTAAGGCCGCATCAGCACCAGAATGCCGACGCCGTGGCGGCGCTGCAGCCAGCCGCGCTCCACCAGCTGATCCACCGCGCGGCGCAGGGTGTGGCGATTGACCTGATAACGCTCGGCCAGCTGCTGTTCCGAAGGCAGGTAGTCGCCGCAGCGGTATTGCGTGCGCAGCTCCTGTTCCAGCTGTGCGGCGATCTGCTGATAGCGCGTGGGGTAAGTGGTCGGATGTCTAGATAACTCCATCATAATAAAAACCTCGTCATACCGATGGCTGTGCGATGAAGGCGGAAGCGGTGCGTTTCATCGTGCGTCTACCCTGTGGTTTTCAAGTTGGCATCATGGTGCCGGGCGCAGATGACAATCGCGTTACGCGTCGGTGGCGAACAGATGAACTATTTAGGACAGCCCGGGCGTGCACGGGCGGCGACGGCGCGCTATGCTGGCGCCTCTGTTGACTGACTCTGGCCGCGACCATGCCGCAACCTCTGAACGCCCCTGAATCCGCCCCACGCGCCTGGCCGCTGTGGAAACCGATCCTGTTTCTGCTGGTGGTGGCCGTTGGCCTCTACTACGTCAAATGGCAGCCTTACTACGGCAAGGCGTTCGTGGCGGCGGACAGCCACTCGATCGGCAAATCGATCCTGGCCGACGGCGCCGCGAGCCCCTGGCTGGCAGCCTGGCAGTATGCGCTGGTCTACTTCACCGCGGTATGGAAGGCGGCGCTGCTCGGGGTGCTGTTAGGTTCGCTGGTGCAGGTGCTGATCCCGCGCGACTGGCTGGCGCGCACGCTTGGCCACCGGCGTTTTTCCGGCACCGTGCTGGGGGCGCTGATCGCGCTGCCGGGCATGATGTGTACCTGCTGCGCCGCGCCGGTTGCCGCCGGCATGCGCCGCCAGTCGGTATCCAGCGGCGCCGCGCTGGCCTTTTGGCTCGCCAACCCGGTATTGAACCCGGCGACGCTGGTGTTCATGGGGTTTGTGCTCGGTTGGCCGTTCGCCGCCATCCGTCTGGTGGCGGGCGTGGTGATGGTGCTGGGCATCGCCTGGCTGGTGCAGCGCGTGACCGCCAACGATCCGCAGCCCGCCGCGCCGCAGCCTTTGGTGCTGACGGCGCAGAGCGAGGAACGGCCGTTCCTTGCTCGCTGGGGCAAAGCGCTGTGGGCGCTGTTTTGGTCGACCATCCCGATCTACGTGCTGGCGGTGCTGGCGCTGGGCGCGGCGCGGGTCTGGCTGTTCCCGCACGCCGACGGCGCCGTCGACAATAGCCTGCTGTGGATCATCGGCCTGGCGATCGTCGGCTGCCTGTTTGTTATCCCCACCGCGGCGGAAATCCCGATCGTACAGACCATGATGCTGGCGGGCATGGGCGCAGGCCCGGCGCTGGCGCTGCTGATGACCCTGCCGGCGGTCAGCCTGCCTTCGCTGTTGATGCTCAACAAGGCCTTCTCCGCCCGGGCGCTGTGCCTGACGGCGGCGCTGGTGGCGCTGTGCGGCGCACTGACCGGCGTGGCAGGGATGGGGTTGGTGTAACGGATTCGTGGCTTGACGCTATCTCAATGGAGGAGATGGAAATGGAACAGCGGAATAAACCTGAAATGGACGTAGAGGCGATGCTGCTGGAGCAAGTGCTGCGTGAAAGAGTAGATACCGCCTTTGAACGCTTAAGAAATGGCACCGCGGTTTATATAAGCCATTCGGAGGTAGAAAAACGAATGGCTTTATTTAAAGCGAAAATTCGGGGGCGTTATCGGCTAGGGTGTTGAGGGGGATTAGCTCAGGGGCTGGTGGTTACTGCGTGTAGCTCCTGACAGTCGGTTTTGAGCTAGAAGCGGAAGTTCGCAATTTTTATCATCGGAACGTTGTTCAGAACAAACATCGCGATGTGTGAATCAACTGGAAGCAGGTCAGGTCAAATTATGTGAATCTCGTAGCGTAACATGAGCGCAGTAAAGGTATACTAATCAGAGATCCAATCGTTGTGAAGATGAAGGTGAATACGGCATGGCCCCAACGATCCTTTTATTCCTGAAAATGAATGCAGTTTTGATATGAGGGGAGAATATTGAAAGTCACAAACGTAGAAATCAACAACATCGGCGGAATAAAGAACCTAAAAATATCTTTTTCCGGAGCAATGAATATAATTTGCGGACCTAACGGGATAGGTAAATCGACTATACTTGATGCAATTGCATTTATGTTCACCAGACATGGATCTAATATCAAAAAAAACGTTATGAGTGAGAAAGCTGGTAGTGTAAAGATTGCTATATCTTTTGACGGCTCAGTTATCGATTTCGTTTCAAACGTGGAGCCCACTGCCCCAAGTGCACAACCAAATTATCACAGTCCAATACCTGATATTCGCTATCTTATTCGCTTCGATACCGAAAGGAATCTCCCCTACACCAGACTTTCCAATATTGGTGAAGATCCAGAAAGAGATGAAAATAACATTTCTTATCAGAACAGTAAAGGTGTTTTATTTAACGATTTAAAAGGGTGGCTTGGTAAGCGTTATCTACTGGAAGATTCACAAAAAGGAATATTCACAGAAAACTCAAAAAGAAACCTATCGCTGGCACTTTCATGCATTTATAAACTAAATCAGGATTATAGTTTCAGCCGTATTGATGGTCGTAATTTCGATATTTTTGTGAATACTCCTAATGGAGAAATATGGTACGAATATCTTTCATCTGGCTTCAAATCCTGCATGGCAATCATCATTGGAATTATCAAAGAGATTGAGCTTCGCTTTATTAACGAAGATATTTATGCAGCAGATTTCGATGGCGTTATTATCATTGATGAGATTGAGATGCATCTCCATCCTGATTGGCAAGCACGCATCACTGAAGTGATGACGGCAATGTTCCCTCAAACGCAGTTTATTGTTACTACCCACAGCCCACACGTAGTACAGAATGGTAAGCCCGAGCAGATAATTGCATTGGAACAGGCAGAAAATGGTGAGACCAAGGTACGCAGTCATACGGGGCGGGAGAATGGCTATACGGGCTGGACTATCGATGAAGTGCTGCGCGATGTGATGGGGATGGAAAGTACATTGAGTAAAGAGCTTGAGCATAAGCTCCAAGAATTTTATCGTTACATCGATGCGGAGGATCATGAAAATGCACGCGTCTCTTATAAGTATCTGGACACTATCCTGCATCCGAAGAACGTGCTGCGAAAATCTTTAAGCATGAGTATCGATATGTTAGAGGACAGCGGGGCAGATTCATGATTAAGATCGAACGTAATTTTACGCCTGTTTTTTTTCACCCCACTCGCGTTGCTAAACTAACCCAACTTTATAAATCCAATAACACTCATGTGTGGCAGAATCAGGATGTCAAAGACGCATGCCTTACGTTAGGAAGTAATAAGTGTGCCTATTGCGAAGTAATTCTTAACCAGAAAAGCACATATTTAGAAATAGACCATTTCAAGCATAAAGATGATTATCCAGATGATGTCATAGAGTGGAATAATCTCTTACCTGCTTGCCGACACTGCAACGGTACAAAAAGTAATCATGATGTCGTTGCCGAACCTATTATTAATCCTGCCGTCGATAATCCAGCTGATTACGTTTATTTAAAAGCTTATAGATTGAAGGGAAGAAATACGCTGGGCGTTATGACAGTAGATGTTCTTAATTTAAACGACAGTGAACATTACGTTACGGAACGCTGTAAAGTCGGAACACTTATTGAAGAAAGTATTGAAGCTGCAGAGGAGAAATTAAAGAACTATCTGGATTCTCCAATTCCTGCAAGGAAAAGAGAATTGAATAAAATTGTTAGGGCCATTTTGAATCAGTGTCAGAAAAGCGCACTTTTTTCTGCAGTTTCGTCAGCAACACTTCATGATAGTGAAGAGTATGCGACGATCCGATCGACTATGGAATCTCTAGATATCTGGTCGGAACAATTTGAGGAATTACATCAGAATTCTTTGGCGATCAGACTTCCCACTTCAAAGTAAAAACAGATTGTTTCTCCCGTTAGAGCCTTATTTCTCCAACTAGGCTCTAACAGGTCTAACCTGCTCTTTCGCGATATTGAATACTATCGTCCGAACTTCCGCTTCTGGCACAAAGCCGCCTGTCAGATCAGGTTTTGTTCTGTGCAGCAGCCGTATCTGGTTGTACTTGAGCCAACACATCTTGCGATGAGCACTATCAGCTCAACGCAACCTATGCACCACCTGGTTGCTGCTGCCGCGCCAGATCAGCGCCGGGTCTTTCAAATCTTGCACGAACTTGCCGTCGATCAGCACGTTGATCCTGTCCACCACCTGCATTTGCTGCGCGTCCAGCTCCGCCAGCCGGTAGCCGGTCCACAGCCAGATATCCTTGCCGGGGCACTCGGCGCGCACCCGTTTCACCAGCGTTAAGATGCTCGGCACGTTGGCCGGGTGCAGCGGATCGCCACCGGAGAGCGACAGCCCTTGGCGCGGCACGCGCGTATCGTTCAGATCGGCGATGATGCGGTCTTCCAGCGCCTGGGTAAACGGCTGGCCGGAGTTGAGCCGCCAGGTGCTTTTGTTGTAGCAGCCGGGGCACTGGTGCACGCAGCCGGCGACAAACAGCGTGCAGCGGGTGCCGGGGCCGTTGACGACGTCGATCGGGTAATACTGGTGATAATTCATGTGAGGCCTGCCCATCAGGCTATTTTACTGGCCATTTTGCCTCCGGCAGTGCTCCCAATCCTTACGTACTGCGTGTACGCTGCGGTTGGTGCGCGCTGCCCGAAGGCAAACTGGCTGCGACAATCACGCCTGATGAACAGGCTTCTGCCTAGGTTGCACGGCGTTTCTCAGCCGAGCTGCCCGTTGCCGAGGTGTTTCACCCGGCGTTTCACCTCTTCCTGCTTGCCGGCGTTGAACGGCCGGGCATCGGGGCTGCCGAGGTAGCCGCACACCCGGCGGGTGACCGAGACTTTGGCCGAGTCGTGGTTGCCGCATTTCGGGCAGGTGAAGCCTTTGCTGGTGCAGGAGAATTCACCGGTGAAGCCGCATTCGTAGCACTCGTCGATCGGCGTGTTGGTGCCGTAGTAAGGCACCCGGCTGTAGCTGTAGTCCCACACGTCTTCCAGCGCCTTCAGGTTGTGCTGCAGGTTCGGGTACTCGCCGTAGCAGATGAAGCCGCCGCTGGCCAACGGCGGGTAGGGCGCTTCGAAGTCCAGCTTGTCGTACGGATTGACCTTCTTCTCCACGTCGAGGTGGAAGCTGTTGGTGTAATAGCCCTTGTCGGTGACGCCCGGCACCACGCCGAAATCGGCGGTGTCCAGCCGGCAGAAGCGATCGCACAGGTTTTCGCTCGGCGTGCTGTAGAGGCTGAAGCCGTAGCCGGTCTCGTCCTTCCAGGCGTCGACGGCGGCGCGCAGCCGCGCGACGATCGCCACCGCTTTGGCGCGCAGCGCCTCGTCGTCATACACGTGGTTTTCGCCGCCGAACAGCGCGTTGATGGTTTCGTGCAGGCCGATATAACCCAGCGAGATTGAGGCGCGGCCGTTCTTGAAGATGTCGGCGATGTTATCGTCGGCCTTGAGCCGCACGCCGCAGGCGCCTTCCATGTACAAGATTGGCGCCACCCGCGCCTTGATGCCTTCCAGCCGGGCGATGCGCGTCATCAGGGCCTTTTTCGCCAGCTGCAGGCGCTGATCCAACAGCGCCCAGAAGCGCGACTCATCGCCCATCGCCTCCAGCGCGATGCGCGGCAGGTTGAGGCTGATGACGCCAATGTTGTTGCGGCCGTCGTGCACCAGTTCGCCGTCCTGCTCGTAGGTGCCGAGGAAGCTGCGGCAGCCCATCGGCGTTTTGAACGAGCCGGTCACCTTCACCACCTGATCGTAGTTGAGGATATCCGGGTACATGCGCTTGCTGGCGCACTCCAGCGCCAGCTGTTTGATGTCGTAGTTCGGATCGCCGTACTGGTGGTTGAGGCCGTCGCGGATGGCGAACACCAGTTTGGGGAACACGGCGGTCTTGCGGTTTTTGCCCAGCCCGGCGATGCGGTTTTTCAGGATCGAGCGCTGGATCAGGCGCGATTCCCAGCTGGTGCCGAGGCCGAAGCCGAAGGTGACGAACGGCGTCTGGCCGTTGGCGGTGTGCAGGGTGTTGACCTCATACTCCAGCGACTGGAAGGCGTCGTAACACTCTTTCTCGGTGCGCGCCATGGCATAGCCTTTGGCATCCGGGATCTGCCACTCTTCCGCCACCTGCAGGTGTTTGCGGAAGCTCTCGTCGACGAACGGTGCCAGGATTTCATCGATGCGGTTGATGGTGGTGCCGCCATAGATATGGCTGGCGACCTGGGCGATGATCTGCGCGGTCACGGCGGTGGCGGTGGAGATTGACTTCGGCGGCTCAATCTCGGCGTTGCCCATCTTGAAGCCGTTGGTCAGCATGCCTTTCAGATCGATCAGCATGCAGTTGAACATCGGGAAGAACGGCGAGTAATCGAGATCGTGGTAGTGAATTTCGCCGCGTTCATGGGCCAGCACCACGTCGCGCGGCAGGATGTGCTGCTTGGCGTAGTGTTTGGCGACGATGCCCGCCAGCAGGTCGCGCTGGGTGGGGATCACCTTGCTGTCCTTGTTGGCGTTTTCGTTCAGCAGCGCGCGGTTGCTCTGCTCGACCAGGCCGCGAATTTCCTGGTTCAGGCGGCCGCGCAGCTCGCGCGCCACGTCGCGATCGTGGCGGTATTCGATATAGGCGCGCGCCAGCTGTTTGTACTCGCCGGCCATCAGCTGGTTTTCCACCGCCTGCTGGATCTCGTGGATATCGACGCGCGGCTGCTGCTCCATGCGCTGAGCGACCACGCGGGCGACGGTGGCGCAGTAGTCGGCGTCGACCACGCCCACCGCCAGCGCGGCGCGCTCGATGGCCTGCGCGATGCGCGCTTCGTCAAAAGGTACCTGGCAACCGTCCCGCTTAATCACTACTGGTTTCACGTTGTACTCCTTGTTCCCCGAGGGAGCGTTCATACCCGCCTGGCGTGGCGAGCAACCGTCAAATTTCGCTTATCCACAGGGCAAAGCCGCAGCGCGTAAGGGCTGTGGCGACGTGTGGATGATTTTGTGGATAACTACTATATATAGGTGTTCACAATTCTTAATGCACTATATATAGATATTGACGAGATTCTTTTGATGTAGAACAAGGAAAACGGAAGAGCGTGCGCAAGCTGAACAGTCGTCAATCGCTCACTGGCCGATCGCGAAAATGTTCCAGCAGAAAGTCGACCCAGACGCGCACCCGCGGCGGCAGATCCGCCGAGGCGTAATAGAGCCACAGCTGCACCGGGCGCGGCCAGCACTCCGCCAGCACCGGCCGCAGCGTGCCCTGCTCAAAGTGCTTTTCGAGGTACCAGCGCGCCAGGTTGACGATGCCCAGCCCGGCCAGCGCCGCATCCAGCAACATTTCCGGGCGGCTCACCACCAATCGGCCGCTCAGATCCAGCGCCAGCGTTTCGCCCTGATGGCGCAGCTGCCATTTGACGTGGCGGCCGTTGCTGGGGTTGCGGTGCAGCAGGCAGTCGTGCCGCAGCAGGTCGTGCGGCGTTTGCGGTTCACCGCGCCGCGCCAGATAGTCCGGCGACGCCGCCAGCACCATGTGCATCGGGTAGAGCGGGCGCGCCACCAGCCGGCTGTCGGGATCGACCCGGCTGCCGATGCCGACATCGAAGCCTTCGCCCACCAGATTCACCACCCGGGCGTCCAGCGACAGATCGAGATCGATCTGCGGGTAGCGCGCCAGAAATTGCGGGATCAACGGCATCAGCATCTGGCGGCCGAAGCCGGGGATCATCGTGACGCGCACCACCCCGGCCGGCGCCTGCCGCTCGCCGCCGGCGCTTTCCAGCGTCGCCGCCAACGCCTGCCACAGCGGCGCCACCTGCGCCAGCAGCGCTTTGCCTTCGTCGGTCAGCAGCACGTTGTGGGTGTTGCGCTGAAACAGCCGCAGCGCCAGCTTCTCTTCCAGCGCGCGGATATTTTTGCTGACCGCCGCCGGCGTGACGCCCAGCTGGCGGGCGGCGGCGGAGAAATTTTGCGCCTGCGCGGCGGCGAGGAAGGCCGGCAGCAGGCGGTGCACGTCAAAGGGCAGCGACATAGTGGTTGATACTTTCGGTTGAAATTGAAGTGACCTTGAACAGCCTACACCCGAAGCGGCAGAAATGGAAAAATGCCTCATCTTCTTTACGTTCAAGGAATCCTTTATGTCACGCATTTTAGTGTTAACCGCCCACCGCACCCCCGACGAGTCGCGCATCAACCAGGCGCTGATCGAGGCCGTGTGCCCGCTGCCTAACGTGACCGTGCACGAGCTGATCCGCGCTTACCCGGATTACCGCATCGACGTGGCGCGCGAACAGGAGCTGCTGGAAAGCCATGATGCGGTGGTGATGATGTTCCCGTTTTTCTGGTACAGCTCGCCGGCGATCCTGCGCGAATGGCAGGACGCGGTATTAACTTATGGTTTCGCCTACGGCAGCGAGGGCACCAAACTGCACGGCAAGCCGCTGCAATTGGTGGTGAGCACCGGCGGCAACGCGCAGGCCTACACGCCGGCAGGCTACAACCGCTATCCGGTGCAGGATCTGCTGCTGCCGTTCCACGCCATGGCCAACCTGACCGGCATGGATTATCTGCCGCCGCATCTGGTGCAGGGCGTGTTCGACATGAGCGACGAACGCCTGGCGCAAGAGGCCGCCGGCGTGGTGGCGCTGCTGGGGAAATGGTAGGGCGCAGCGCTCGCCGCGCCCTGCGGGGTTAGTCTTCGAGTAGCCACCACACCGCTTCGAACGGCCGCAGCGTCAGCGCCTGCGGCTGATCCGCCGAGTCGCTGTAGTTGCTCATCAGCGGGCGCCACTGCGCGGAGGCTTCCACGCCCTCCGCCGCCCAGGCCAGCGGTTCGCGGCTCAGGTTGGCCGCGACCAGCAGGCGCTGGCCGTTCCAGCTGCGCTGATAGCACCACAGCGCCGGGTGTTCCGGCGCCAGATCCTGATAGTCGCCGTGGGTCAGCAGCGGGTACTGCTTGCGCAGGGTGATCAGCTGGCGATAGGCGTAAAACACCGAGTCGAGGTCGGCCAGCGCCGTGTCGGCGTTGATCTGCGGGTAGTTCTCGGCGCAGCCGATCCACGGCGTGCCGGTGGTGAAACCGGCGTGCGGCGCGGCGCTCCACTGCATCGGGGTGCGGCCGTTGTCGCGCGATTTGTCGGCCAGGATCGCCAGCAGCTCGGCGTCGCTGCGGCCCTGGGCGCGCAGTTCGGCGTACATGTTCAGGCTTTCCACGTCGCGATACTGCTCGATGGCGCGGAAGCCGGGGTTGGTCATGCCGAGTTCTTCGCCCTGATAGATATAAGGCGTGCCCTGCATGCCGTGCAGCACCATCGCCAGCATTTTGGCGGCCGGCACCCGCAGTGCGCCTTCATCGCCGAAGCGCGACACGATGCGCGGCTGATCGTGGTTGCACCAGAACAGCGCGTTCCAGGCGCGGTTATGCATCCCTTGCTGCCAGTGGCGGAAGATCTGCTTCAGTTCCACGTAATCCGGCGCCGCCCGCGTCCATTTTTCACCGCCGGCGTAGTCCACCTTCAGGTGGTGGAAGTTGAAGGTCATCGACAGCTCTTCGCCGCTCTGCGCCGCGTACTGCTGGCAATGCTCAAGCGTGGTGGAAGACATCTCGCCCACCGTCATCAGGCCGCGCGGCTGAAACACCTCGCGGCTCATCTCCTGCAGGAACTCGTGGATGCGCGGGCCGTCGGTGTAGAAGCGGCGGCCGTCGCCCAGGCTGTCGGACGGGAAATCCTGCTGTTTGGACACCAGATTGATCACGTCGAGGCGCAGGCCGTCGACGCCTTTATCCGCCCAGAACTGACACACTTTCTTCAGCTCTTCGCGCACCGGCGGGTGTTCCCAGTTGAGATCCGCCTGCTCGGCGGCGAACAGGTGCAGGTAGTACTGGCCGCTGTCGGCGTGCCACTGCCAGGCGTTACCGCCGAACTTGGAGCGCCAGTTGTTCGGCGGCGTATCGCCTTCGCCGTCGCGCCAGACGTAGAACTGACGATACGGGCTGTGGCGATCCTGCGCGGCCTTGAACCACGGGTGCTCGGTCGAGGTGTGGTTGAACACCATATCCATCACGATGCGGATGCCGCGCCGGTGGGCGGCGGCGACCAGCTGCTCGAAGTCCGCCATGCTGCCGTAAGCCGGATCGATGGCGCAGTAGTCCGCTACGTCATAGCCGTTGTCCACCTGCGGCGATACGTAGACCGGCGTCAGCCAGATGGCGTCGACGCCCAGCTCCTGCAGATAGTCCAGCCGCCGCGTCACGCCGGCCAAATCGCCGTAGCCGTTGCCGGTGCTGTCCTGAAAACTCTTCGGATAAATTTGGTAGATGACGCCGTTCTGCCACCAGGGGGTTGGGTTGCTCATAGTTCAATACCTTTGAATCGTGACAACGGGCCTGTACCCTTCATCTTTCAAACCGCAGCGTTGTTGGCTGCTGGCGCTGCACCCCAGTCACTTACTTGAGTAAGCTCCTGGGGATTTGCACCCTTGCCGCCTAGCTGCAGCTCGAAAGCTATAGGGTATTTCCAGCCCCTACATTCATGTTGCGTATTTTGCGTCAATTAAACCGGCAGCTCGCCGCGGGCGGCCTTGCGTTTGTAGACCATGATGGTCAGCACCAGCGGGATGACGATCGCCACCAGAATCGCCAGCGAGTAAATCAGCCAGAACTGCGGCTTGATAGACAGAATGCCCGGCAGGCCGCCGACGCCGATGCCGTTGGCCATCACGCCGTCCAGCCCGCAGATAAGGCCGGCGATCGCGGAGCCGATCATCGCGCACAGCATTGGGAAGCGGTATTTGAGGTTGATGCCGTACATTGCCGGTTCGGTCACGCCGAGATAGGCGGAGATCGCCGCCGGCACCGAGATTTCACGCTCGTTGGCCTTGCGGCTGATGATGATGATGCCGAGCACCGCCGAGGCCTGCGCGATGTTGGACAGCGCAATCAGCGGCCACACCGGGGTGCCGCCCATGCTCTGGATCATCTGCATGTCGATGGCCAGCGTGGTCTGGTGCACGCCGGTGATCACCAGCGGCGCATACAGGAAGCCGAACAGCGCGGCGCCCACCGGCGCGAAGCTGCCGGTCATCACCGCTTTCACCGCCCAGGCAACGCCGTCGCCGATCATGCGGCCGAACGGCCCGATCAGCGCGTGCGCCAGGAACACCGCCAGCAGCAGCGAAACCACCGGCACCACCACCAGATAGAGATAGTCGGGGACGATCTTTTTCAGCCGGGTTTCGATCCAGCCCAGCGCCATGCCCGCCAGGATCGACGGGATCACCTGCGCCTGATAGCCCACTTTCTGGATCACGAACCAGCCGAAGTTCCACACTTCCGGCGTTTGCTGGCCGAGCAGGTAGGAGTTCATCAGCTGCGGCGACACTAGGGTGACGCCCAGCACGATGCCGAGCACCGGCGTGCCGCCCATCTTTTTCACCGTCGACCAGCAGATAGCCACCGGCAGGAACATGAAGATCGCTTCACCGAGCAGCCACAGGAAGTCGTAAACGGTTTTCCACGCCGGGTGCATCTGCGCCAGCGTTTGGCCGTCGGACATCGGGATGTCGCCGATCACGTTGCGGAAGCCGAGGATCAGACCGCCGCTGATCAGCGCCGGCAGCAGTGGGAAGAAGATCTCGGCGAAGTGGGAGATGGTGCGCTCAGTCCAGGTCATGTTCTGGCGCGCGGCCACCTTGGCCTGCTCCTTGTCGGCCTCGTTGACGCCGGTGCTGGCGATCAGCGCCTGATAGTAGTCGCCGACGTCGGTACCGATCACCACCTGGAACTGCCCGGCGTTGGTGAAGCAACCCTTGACCATCGGCAGCGCTTCGATCTCTTTCGGTTTCGCCTTGTTGGGATCGTTGAGGACGAAACGCAGCCGGGTAATGCAATGGCTGACGGTGGCGATGTTCTCGCGGCCGCCGACCAAAACAATCAGGCGATCAATATCCTGCTGTTTTACTTTGCTCATTATGGGATACCTGCAGAGGTGTTGACTGAGTAATGATCAAAGCTTAGCCACTCGGCTTTTTGAATGAAATGGGAACGTTCCCGGATTGGGGCGAGGATCACAAAATGACAAAAAATGGTCAACTTCTCATCAGGTCGTCAGGAAAGTTTGCTGGGCACCACCAGGCGGCGGATCCCCTGCTCGCCGCTGAGCTGCGCCAGCAACTGCTGCGCCGCCAGCAGGCCGGCGCTGCCGTAGCCGAACTCCACCGACAGGGTGTCGGGGAACAGGAAGCTGAGCAGCGGGGTGTTGCCGATGGCGCATACCTGGATGGCGCGCGTCGGCTGTTGTTGCAGGTATTTGATTGCCCCCAGGGCGATGCTGTCGGAGGCGCAAATCAGCGCGCTGGTGTGCGCGTCAATCACTTCGGCGGCGTGCTGGAAACCGCTCTGGTAACTCAGCTCGCCCAGCGTGGCGCGCGGCGTGAGCGTGAGGCGTTCACAGGCGTCGAGATAGGCCTGATAGCGGCGCTGGCCGGTGGTGGCGTCGCTGAGCTGCACCCCCAGATAGCCGATATGCCGATGCCCTTGCTGATACAGGCGATCCATCAGCAGGTTCACCGCGCCGGCGTCGTCGTAGCAGACGGACGAGAAGCCGTCGTATTCGCGCACCATCACCACCATTTTTTCCTGCCACGGCTTGAGCATCGCCGCGGTCAGGCCGGTGAAGCCAAACAGGATCACGCCGTCGACGTTGCGCTGATGCAGTACGTGCAGATGCTCCTGCACCAGGCGGGTTTCGAACTGGCTCTCCATCACGATCGGATCGAAGCCCTGCTGGTACAGCAACGGCAGCATGGTGCGCACCGCCTGGTTTTCCGACGGCGAATCGAGACGGGAAACGATAATGCCCACCACTTTGTCGCTCTGGCCGCGCATGGCGCGTGCCGACTTGGAGGGGGTAAACCCTTGCTGACGGATCACCGCTTCCACCCGTTCACGGGTTTGCGGGCTCACGCTGCCTTCATTGTTCAACACGCGTGAGACGGTGGATTTACCTACGCCGCTCAGGCGTGCGATGTCCTTGATGGTCAGCCGGTTTTGCATGGTTTACTTTTCGTTGAAGTGGACAGGCGTAACATAACGGCCTGTAAAACAATGCCCGTCAGCATAGCTCATTTTCCGACGCGGATCTTGATGCAAAACGGGATTGTGACATTGCGATGAACGGCCGCTCCTGCCGCTCTGTTTTTCCCTTTACCGGAGGTTATTCCCCATATGGACCCCGACCCGACTGCTTTAGACACTCACTCGGTTCTCCGGTAAAACCTCTCCGCCTGGCGCTGCTGTTTTACCGGTGAAGTACATCACGGTAACCGGTAGCGCGCGCTTTGTCGTTCGCTCCTGCTGCTGAAAAAAAGAATAAGGATCTGCGTTGGCAGAGGCTTTTTGGCGCACCCGCCATCCGCCCGGCCGATGACGATCCCCGTTTACCCGCTGCCGTGAGGCACCGGGCGACGAGGTGCGAACCATGAAACTGAAAAAACTCCCCCGTCAGCTGCTGGGCCTGTTCGCCCGCGGCCTCCCACGCCGTTTGGTGCGCCGCGACAGCCTGCTGGACAGCGTCGGCGGCGCTGCGCGCGACATGCCGGCCGGCCTGGCGCAGCAGCGGCTGGCATGCGCCGCCGCAGAAACGATGCAGCTGTTTGAGCGTTTCCACAGCCACCCGGAAGGCATTACCGCCCATGAGGCGGAGCAGGTGCGCCAGCGCTGCGGCGAGAACGTCATCGACGATCAGCAGAAAGAGGCCTGGTGGCAACACCTCTGGCACTGCTACCGCAACCCGTTCAACCTGCTGCTGACCGCGCTCGGCATGATTTCTTACGCCACCGAGGATCTCACCGGCGCCTTGGTGATCGCGCTGATGGTGCTGATCTCCACGCTGCTGAACTTCATCCAGGAGGCGCGATCCAACCGGGCGGCCGACGCGCTGAAGGCCATGGTGAGCAACACCGCCACGGTGATCCGCAGCGATGCGCTCACCGGCAGGAGCGAGCACGTGGAGCTGCCGATCGCGCAGCTGGTGCCGGGCGACATCATCAAGCTGGCGGCCGGCGACATGATCCCGGCGGATCTGCGCGTGCTGTCGGCCAAGGATCTGTTCATCAGCCAGGCGGCGCTGACCGGTGAATCGCTGCCGGTGGAAAAATCCGCGGCGCCGCAGGCGTTGGCGGCCGATCCGCTCGACTGCCAGAACCTGTGCTTCATGGGCACCAACGTGGTCAGCGGCACCGCGCTGGCGATGGTGATTGGCACCGGCGGCGGCACCTATTTCGGCCAGTTGGCGCAGCGCGTCACCAGCCAGGATGAGCAGCCGAACGCCTTCCAGAGCGGCATCAGCAAGGTCAGCTGGTTGCTGATCCGATTTATGCTGGTGATGACGCCGATCGTGCTGCTGATCAACGGCTACACCAAGGGCGACTGGTGGGAGGCGGCGCTGTTCGCGCTGTCGGTGGCGGTCGGGCTGACGCCGGAGATGCTGCCGATGATCGTCACCTCGACGCTGGCCAAAGGGGCGATGAAGCTGTCGCGTCAGAAGGTGATCGTCAAACGTCTGGACGCCATCCAGAACTTCGGCGCGATGGACATTCTGTGCACCGACAAGACCGGCACCCTGACTCAGGACAAGATCGTGCTGGAGCGCCATACCGACGTGTTCGGCGCCAGCAGCGAGCGGGTGCTGCGCTACGCCTGGTTGAACAGCTTCTACCAGACCGGGCTGAAAAACCTGCTCGACGTGGCGGTGTTGAGCTGCGCGGAGCAAAATCAGCAGCCGCAGGCGCTGCAAAACTACCGCAAGGTGGATGAGATCCCGTTCGATTTCGTGCGCCGCCGCATGTCGGTGGTGGTGGCCAAAGACAACGAGTATCACGAGCTGGTGTGCAAGGGCGCGCTGGAAGAGATGCTGGCGATTTGCAGCCACGTGCGCCACGAAGACGAGGTGATCCCGCTCAGCGAGGCGTTGCTGGCGCGCATTCGCCGCATCACCGACGATCTCAACCAGCAGGGGCTGCGGGTGGTGGCGGTGGCCAACAAGATCCTGCCGGCGCAAACCCATGAATACGGCGTGGCGGACGAGTCGGATCTGATCCTCGAAGGCTACGTCGCTTTCCTCGATCCGCCGAAGGAAAGCACCGCACCGGCGCTGGCGGCGCTGAAACAGAACGGCGTCACGGTGAAGATCCTCACCGGCGACAACGAGCTGGTGGCGGCCAAAGTGTGCCGTGACGTCGGGCTGGAGGCCGATCATCTGCTGCGCGGCAGCGAGATCGAGCAGATGGACGACGAGCAGCTGGCACAGGTGGCGGCGCGCACCACGGTGTTCGCCAAGCTGACGCCGCTGCACAAGGAGCGCATCGTCAAACTGCTGCGCCGTCAGGGGCACGTGGTGGGCTTTATGGGCGACGGCATCAACGATGCACCGGCGCTGCGCGCGGCCGACATCGGCATCTCCGTCGATTCGGCGGTGGATATCGCCAAGGAAGCGGCGGACATCATCCTGCTGGAAAAAAGCCTGATGGTGCTGGAGCAGGGGGTGATCGAAGGGCGCCGCACCTTCGCCAACATGCTGAAATACATCAAGATGACCGCCAGCTCCAACTTCGGCAACGTGTTCAGCGTGCTGATCGCCAGCGCCTTCCTGCCGTTCCTGCCGATGTTGCCGCTGCACCTGTTGATTCAGAACCTGATGTACGACATCTCGCAGATCGCCATCCCGTTCGATAACGTCGACGACGATCAGATCACCCAGCCACAGCGCTGGAACTCCGCCGATTTGGGGCGGTTTATGGTGTTCTTTGGGCCGATCAGTTCGATCTTCGACGTGCTGACCTTCAGCCTGATGTGGTGGGTGTTCAAGGCCAATACGCCGGAAATGCAGACGCTGTTCCAGTCCGGCTGGTTCGTGGAAGGGCTGCTGTCGCAAACGCTGATCGTGCACATGATCCGCACGCGCAAAATTCCGTTTATCCAGAGCCGCCCGTCCTGGCCGCTGTGCATCATGACGCTGGCGGTGATCGCCACCGGCATCGGCCTGGTGTTCTCGCCGCTGGCCGGCTTCCTGCAGCTGCAGGCGCTGCCGCTCGGTTACTTCCCGTGGCTAGTGCTGATCCTCGCCGGTTACATGGTGCTGACCCAGTGCGTGAAAGGCTGGTTCGTGCGCCGCTACGGCTGGCAATAACCCGCTCGCCCCCTCCGGCCGGGAGGGGGCAACTGTGATCCCGTCCGCTTTTTCACCGCAACGGTTGGACATCTGTTCTGTGCTGAGTCTTTATCTACAGCGTTGGCTGTTTTTATTGATTTTTTTCCTCTGAGGAATTTCCGATGCACAGACCTTTCCGTTATACGCTACTGGCTTCATCGTTATGGTTTTCTTGCGGCGCGTTGGCGCAGCCGTCGGGTGATTTGCCGCTGATGCCCTGGCCGCAGCAGGTGGAAGTGACGCAACCGGCGGGCAAGCTGGTGCTGGATCGCCGCTTGTCTCTGACGCTGCAGGGCGATGATTTGGGCGACGCGCTGCCGCGCTGGCGCCAGCGCATCGAGTTGCAGACCGGCTGGACGCTGGCGCTGAGGGAAGAAGCAAACGGCGCGGCGATCAAGGTGGTGATCAAGGACCGGGTGGCGGCGCAGCCGCTGCCGGGCAGCGATGAGAGCTACCGGCTGGCGGTCACGCCGCAGGGCGCCACGCTGACCGCCAACACTCGCTTTGGCGCGCTGCGCGGCATGGAGACCCTGCTGCAGCTGCTGCAGACCGACGGGCAAAACACCTTCCTGCCGCTGGTGGATATTCGCGATGTGCCGCGCTTCCCGTGGCGCGGCGTTTTGTTGGATTCGGCGCGCCATTTCCTGCCGCTGCCGGACATTTTGCGCCAGCTCGACGGCATGGCGGCGGCCAAGCTCAACGTATTCCACTGGCACCTGACCGACGATCAGGGCTGGCGCTTCGCCTCCGAGCATTACCCCAAATTGCAGCAGCAGGCCAGCGACGGCCTGTTTTACACCCGTGAGCAAATGCGGCAGGTGGTGGCTTACGCCACGGCGCGCGGCATTCGCGTGGTGCCGGAGATCGACATGCCGGGGCACGCCTCCAGCATCGCGGTGGCCTATCCCGATCTGATGAGTGCGCCGGGGCCGTATCGCATGGAGCGCGAGTGGGGCGTGCATAAGCCGACGCTCGATCCAACCCGCGACGAGGTGTATCAGTTTGTCGATGCGATCGTCGGCGAGCTGGCGGCGATCTTCCCCGATCCTTATCTGCACATCGGCGGCGACGAAGTGGACGCCAGCCAGTGGCGGGCATCGCCGTCGATTCAGGCGTTTATGCAGCAGAACGGGCTGGCGGATACCCATGCGCTGCAGGCCTACTTCAACCAGAAGCTGGAAAAGATCCTCGAGAAGCATCAGCGGCAGATGGTCGGTTGGGACGAGATCTACCATCCGTCGCTGCCGCGCTCGATCGTCATTCAATCCTGGCAGGGGCAAGACTCGCTGGGCGCCAGCGCGCAGGATGGCTATCAGGGCATTCTCTCCACCGGTTTCTATCTCGATCAGCCGCAAAGCACCGCCTATCACTACCGCAATGAAATTCTGCCGCAGCCGCTGGGGGTCGAGACGGCGGTGCAGCCCGGCGAGCAGGCGCAAAGCTGGCGTTTCAGCATGCCGCGCCTGAAGGGAAGCGCGGTGGAAGGCAGCTTCACGCTGATCGAGGGCAAGCAGGGCTGGCGCGGCTTTATCGATTTCAACGGCAAGTCACGCCGCGCGGTGCACGACATCGTCTGGCGCACGCCGCAGCAGGTGACGTTCCGCGTCGATACCTGGATGGGCGACACACGGCCGGTGTTTACGCTGCAACAGGACAAGCTCAGCGGCTATACGCTGGTCGGCAACGTGCGTTACCCCACCAGCGGCGACAAGCTGGCGGCGGCGCCGGCGGGCAAGATGCCGGTGGTGCCGGACGAGAAGGGGCAGGCCAACATTCTCGGCGGCGAAGCGGCGCTGTGGGCGGAAAACGTGCGCGCGCCGCTGCTCGATCTCAAGCTGTGGCCGCGTGCCTTCGCGGTGGCGGAGCGGCTGTGGTCGGCGCAGGACGTTACCGACGAAAGCAACATGTACCGGCGGCTGGCGGCGATCGACGCCTGGTCGGTGGTGTCGGTCGGCCTGCAGCAGCATGCGGAAACGGCGCGCGAATTCACCCGGCTGAGCAACAGCGTGCAGATCGCGCCGCTACAGATCCTGGCCGAGGCGGTGGAACCGGCGCAGTATTACACCCGCCAGCACCTGAAGTTCCAGGCCGGCAACTATCACCAGTTCGAACCGCTGAACCGCTTTGCCGATGCGCTGCCGCCGGAGAGCGGCGCGGTGCGTGACATGCATGCCCAGGTTGCGGCTTTGCTGAAGGATAAGCGCGATAAGGCGGCGGCGCAGGCGCTGCGCGAACGGCTGCAGCGCTGGCAGGCGAACGGCGCGGCGCTGCAAACGGCGATCGCGGGCAACCGCACGCTGCGGGAGCTGGCGCCGGTGGCGCAGGACGTCGATGCCCTGGCCGTATTGGGGTTAACGCTGCTGGATCGCCATCAGCAGGACAAACCGCTGAGCCGGGCCGAGGCCGAACAAGCGCAGCGCCGGCTGGATGCGGCGGCGCAGACGCGCGACGAAGTGGTGATTGCCGCGGTGTACCCGCTGGAGGCGCTGCTGCGGGGGATGCAAATGGCGCCGTAAGGAGAGGTGGCGAAGAAACTGCGGGGCGTATTCCATATCTCGACATTGCGATGTGGTTGAAAGAGCAGAAACGACGGGCTGGTTGTAAAATCCAGCCCGATTTGTTCATTCAATACGGTTTACGCATTCAAGGGATTGATAATGCCGCATGTTTTTAATGTCCGATTGATTGGAGAAGGCGCACTGGCTGCAGCCAATGACCTCTTTGCTGAGGCCGGGTATGGCGTCCGGGTGCAAATGATGAATGCTGAAGATTTTGAGTGGTGCGTTGCGTTGGCTCGCCAACAACCCGAAGAGCGCCGTATTCCCTGGGCGTTGAATGGCGCCGCGTTGGGCGATCCTGACGGCTTTATGTTTAGCTTTAAGATACAGGGCATCGATGACCGGCCGGCAGGCGCCTGTCTCTGCCGGTTTTGTCCGGCTGCAGGCGAGCAGCTGGCGATGTTAAATATTGAGATGCTGCAGAATTTTCGTATTAGAGACTCGAGCCTTGATGGAAATACGCTACGTTTTGCGCTCTATGTCGCCGTGCTCTTTATGGTGGATACGGCATGCGCAGGTTTGCGCTTAATATCGCCGATTAATACGGAGTTGGCTGATTATTATATAAATCATCATCATTTTGTCGACCTCACCGGGGGGCTCAAACAGATACTTTATCGAGACGCTGAGGCGCTTTTCCTGTGGTTCCAGGAAGGTTTTTCGCCGCCGGCCTCATAATTGAAGGTGGGTGAAATTTGCGCAATAATGGCGAAATGCCGGTAGGGTCACAGGAGGTTCGCATGGTGATAAAGTCAACAAAACGTCAGGTAACACAACCTGCCTCTTATGAGCTGAAGGTGTATAAATTCGGCATGGAAGGTGTAGATGCAGTGAACACCTATACATCTGAACAGATTGACCGCATAACGCCTCGCGGTAAACCGATTACGGCTTCGCGAGAAGAGGTTATCGCCGTTTTAAAACAGTCGGTTAAACAGGTTAACGCTTTATCCTCTCCGGCTGCTGAAACTCTGGGCTGTGTCCGTCGGCGCCCAGCATTCAAGTAATGTAAAAACGGCCAGTCTGCACTGGCCGTGATTCGCGTGAGCGTCGATTAACGACGCACGGCGATGGCTTCGATTTCGATCTTCACGTCTTTCGGCAGACGCGCCACTTCTACGCAAGAACGGGCCGGGAACGGCGCGCTGTGCTCGGTGAAGAAGGCTTCGTACGCGGCGTTGACGGTGGCGAAGTCGTTCAGGTCTTTCACGAATACGGTGGTTTTCACGATGTCGGCAACGATCAGGCCGGCGGCTTCGACGATCGCTTTAACGTTTTCCAGCGACTGGCGCGCCTGAGCGGCGACGTCGTCGGCGACGGCGCCGGTTTTCGGATCGACCGGGATCTGGCCGGAAGTGATGATCATGCTGCCCAGATCAACGCCCTGCACGTAAGGACCAATGGCTGCCGGGGCGAGTTCAGTGCTGATATTACGTGACATGTTTTCTCCTGATAGACCCGTTGTCTTTCACGCCGCCGCGCGGTCGGCCGCAGCTTGAAATTCGGTGGGTAGCAACGTGGGTAGAGTTATTTTCAGGCATCCATTATAGGGAGTGGCACGCAGATTAACAGCGCCGCTCCCGCTAAAGGGGCAGAATTCAGTCGGCCTGCAGCACCACCTGATGCTCGAACTCTTTTTCGCAGTAGCGGCACTTCAGGTGCACTTCGCCGTCGCGCGGCTTCACGCTGAAGCTCGACGCCACCGGCTCGCTGCGGCTGATGCAGTTGCTGTTCGGGCAGGTCAGCACGCCGTCGATGTGGTCCGGCAGGCTGAGGGTCAGTTTGCGCACCACTTCATAGTTATCGATGCGGTTTACCGTGGCCTTCGGCGCGTACATCGCCAGCTGGTTGGCCTGCTGCTCGGTCAGGAAGGTGTTCTCGATCTTGATCAGATCCTTGCGGCCCAGCTCGTTGGAGGGCAGGTTCAGGCCGATGGTGATGCGCTGGTCGGTGGCGGTCAGCTTGAACAGCGTCAGCAGTTTGAAACCGATCTGCGCCGGAATGTGGTCGATCACCGTGCCGCATTTGATCGCTTCGACCTGCAGTTTGTTGTCGTGAGTCATGGCGGTTCCCCCTTAAAGAGCCAAATCTGCGTTGAGCACCAGCGCCAGCAGCGCCTGACGGGCGAAGATGCCGTTGCCCGCCTGCTGGAAGTAGTAAGCGTGCGGCGTTTTATCCACGTCGGTGGCGATCTCGTCGATGCGCGGCAGCGGGTGCAGCACCTTAAGGTTGGTGCGCGCGCCGGTCAGATCCGCGGCGCGCAGCACGAACTGCGCCTTCACGTTGGCGTACTCGGAAGGATCGAGGCGCTCTTTCTGCACCCGGGTCATGTAGAGAATATCCAGCTCCGGCACCACTTCTTCAATGCTGCTGTGCAGGCTGTACTCGATGCCTTTCTCTTCCAGCATTTTCAGGATGTAGGCCGGCATCGCCAGCGCGTCCGGGGCAATGAAGTAGAAGCGGTTGCCTTCGAATTTGGCCAGCGCCTGGGTGAGCGAGTGCACGGTGCGGCCGTATTTCAGGTCGCCGACCATGGCGATGCTGAGGTTGCTCAGGCGCCCCTGGGTTTCCTGGATGGTGAACAGATCCAGCAGGGTCTGGGTCGGGTGCTGGTTGGCGCCGTCGCCGGCGTTGAGCACCGGCACGTTACCGGAGAATTCCGAGGCCATGCGCGCTGCGCCTTCCTGCGGATGGCGCATCACGATAGCGTCCACATAGGTGCTGATCACCGAGATGGTGTCGGCCAGGGTTTCGCCTTTTTTGCCGAGCGAGGTGTTGCTGCCGTCGGCGAAACCGACCACCGAGGCGCCGAGGCGGTGCATCGAGGTTTCGAACGACAGGCGGGTACGGGTCGAGGCTTCAAAGAAGCAGCTGGCGATCACCTTGTGTTTCAACAGTTCCGGCTGCGGGTTGGCTTTCAGACCGGCGGCGGTGCGCAGCACCAGCTCCAGATCCTCGCGGCTGAGATCGTTAATAGAGATGATGTGTTTGTGATACAGCGGGTTGGCCATTTTTCACTCCTCCTCGACGCGTGCCCGTGGCGCGGGACTTTTTAAGGCAAAAAAAAGCCCCTCAATGAGGGGCTTGAAACGATCGGTTTAGCAACAGGAGAAACAACGGCAGCTGGCCGCCGATAGGCAGTCGGTTTTGTCGATTGCGGCTAACAAAACAAACGTCGTTTTTCATGCTTTCTCCTGGCAAATTGTGGCGCATTATACTCGCGCTTTTCGCCACTGCAAGCGTTAAAACGCCGTTTTTTGCCGCCCCGCAATCGATTGGCCGGCGATGGCCGCCCGCCGGCTATTTGCTGACGCGATCGTAGTAGACCATGTCGGCGTTCAGCCCCTGTTGGTAGCCTTTGACGTTGTCGCGCAGCACCACTTCGGTTTTGGCCTGATCGATAAATACGTACGGCGAACTGCGCTGCAGCTCCTGTTGCATGGCGGTGTACAGCGCGCGGCGCTTGGCCGGATCGGCTTCGGCCAACGCCGCCAGCGTCTGCTTATTCAACTGCGGGATCTGCCAGCCGTTCAGCCCGGCCACCGTGCTGCTTTTGCCGTCGTTGTAGGCGAAGGCGCTGGCGTTGGAGTGGGCGTCGAAATAATCCGGGATCCACAGGCGGATCGCCGCCTGATGCTGCCTGGCGCGCACGCGCGAGTAAACCTGGCTACCCGCGGCCGGCAGCAGCTCGACCTTCACACCGGCGGCGGCGAAGCTGCCCTGCAGCGCCTGCGCGATGGTGATGAACGGCGGTTTGTTCTCTACGTCCAGCGTAAAGGCGGCGTGGGTGATGCCCGCCTTGGCCAGGATCGCTTTCGCCTTGGCCGGATCGTAGCTGAATGGGTTGGTCTCCAGCGCGCCCGGCAGCCCGACCGGCAGGAAGCTCTGGTGCACGAAGTATTGGCCCTTCAGCAGATCCTGGGTGATACCCTGATAATCCACCAGATAGCGCGCCGCTTCCCAGAAGGCCGGGTTGTTCAGCAGCGGATTGGCGCCGTTGCCGGTGTTGAACACCAGGTAGTTTTGTTCGGCGGACGGGATCTCCAGCACCTTGACGCCCGGCTGATTCTTCAACGTGTCGGTCTGATCGGCGCCCAGTTCGCGGGCGATATCGGCGTCGCCCTGCTGGATCAGCAGGCGGCGGGTGGCCGGATCCGGCACGTTTTTAATGATGATGTTTTTCAGCTGCGGCTTGTCGCCCGGCGAGGTGGGGTTGGCGTCCAGCACGATCGCCTGATGCGGCTGATAGACGCGCATCTTGAACGGGCCGCTGCCGGCGGAGTGCATTTTCAGCCAGGCGTTGCCGAAGTCGCCGTCTTTGACGTTGGCCAGCGCCGCCTTGCTGTCGACGATCGAGGCGATCGGCGTCGAGAGGATATTCAGCGCCACCGCCGGGCTGACGTCCGCCGTCCAGCGCAGCTGCACGGTATGGTCGTCGATCTTCTTCAGCTGCGCGTCGATGTTGTCCGGCTGCCAGCCGAGCACGTTGAGGATGAACGCCGGCGACTTGTTCATTTTCACCGCGCGGCTGTAAGAGAAGATCACGTCGTCAGCGGTCAGCGGATTGCCGGAGGCAAACGCCGCCTGCGGCCGCAGTTTCACCGTCAGCGTTTTAGCCGCCGCATCGCCCTGCCAGCTTTCCGCCAGCACCGGCGCCACCTTGGCTGGATCGTCGCGATCCGCTTGCACCAGACGCTGATACAGGCTGGGCACCGTCTGGATGCTGGAGAGTTCGTTGGCTTCCGCCGGATCGAGGCTGACGATGTCATCCAGCGATTGCACCACCACCAGCGTATTCGGCGGCGTGGCGGCTAACGCGGCGGTGGGCAGGGCGGCGAGCAGGAACAACGGCAAGAGTTTGGCTTTCATCGGTGTGTATCCCCTGAAGGCGCCGCAAGGCGGCGCTGAGAACGGTTTGTTATCGTTGGTTTTTACGGCGCGGGCGCCGTCGGCCTGTCACGGTAGAACCTTTGCCGGCGGCGGGCAAAGGTTAATCCGCTATTTGATATTCCAGGAATATATTAGCCGCCCTGGCCGGGGGTGCCAGGGCGGAGGGGGAACAATCAGAGGGTTTCGCTCAGCGTGGCGACCAGCACCGCCTTGATGGTGTGCAGCCGATTTTCCGCCTGATCGAACACCACGCTGTGCGCCGATTCGAACACCTCGTCGGTCACTTCCATGCCGCCGTGCAGATCGTACTGCTGCGCCATCTGCTTGCCGAGCGTGGTTTGGTCGTCGTGGAAAGCCGGCAGGCAGTGCAGGAACTTCACGTTCGGGTTGCCGGTCAGCTTCAGCATCGCCATGTTGACCTGATACGGCCGCAGCAGCGCGATACGCTCTTGCCAGGTTTCTTTCGGTTCGCCCATCGACACCCAGACGTCAGTGTAGAGGAAGTCGGCGTCTTGCACCCCTTCGGCGATGTCTTCGGTCAGGGTGAGTTTCGCGCCGGTTTGCTGCGCCAGCGCCTGGCATTCGGCCACCAGCTCCGGCTGCGGCCAGCAGGCCTTCGGCGCCACCAGCCGCAGATCCATGCCCGCCAGCGCGGCGGCTTCCAGCAGCGTGTTGCCCATGTTGTTGCGCGCGTCGCCGACGTACGCCAGCTTCACCTCGCTCAGCGCCTTGCCCGGCAGGTGTTCCTGCACGGTGAGCAGATCCGCCAGCAGCTGAGTGGGGTGGAACTCGTCGGTCAGGCCGTTCCACACCGGCACGCCGGCGTGTTCCGCCAGGGTTTCCACCAGCGCCTGGCCGTAGCCGCGGTATTGAATACCGTCGTACAGGCGGCCCAGCACCCGGGCGGTGTCTTTCATCGACTCTTTATGGCCGATCTGGCTGCCGCTTGGGCCGAGATAGGTCACCTGCGCGCCCTGATCGAATGCGGCAACTTCGAAAGAGCATCGCGTACGGGTCGAGTCTTTTTCGAAGATGAGCGCAATGTTTTTGCCCTGCAGCCGGCGCAATTCCTGCCCCTGCTTCTTGGCCTGCTTCAGATCGGCCGAAAGCCGCAGCAGCGCCTGCAGCTCGGCGGGGGTGAAATCCATTAACCTCAGAAAGTGACGTTGATAGAACGCATTGCCGGTGCTCATAGTCCGATTCCCTGATTGTGTAATTGAATTAAAATTCACTTTATATGTATGAATATTCAATTTCAACCCCAGCGAGGAAATCTTTCACGTTTATCGTGGAAGCAATGTCGGCGGTGTGTGAAAATAGAAGGAATGAAGGCCATTTGACTTGAGGATATAGGCATGGCAAACCGCGAATTGCTGGAAGAACAACGTGAAGAGACCCGCCTGATCATCGAAGAACTGCTGGAAGACGGCAGCGATCCGGACGCGCTCTACACCATCGAGCACCATCTGTCCGCCGAGAAATTTGAGGTTCTGGAGCAGGCCGCCGTTGAAGCCTTCAAGCTGGGCTACGAAGTGACCGACGCCGAAGAGCTGGAAGTGGAAGACGGTTCGATGGTGATGTGCTGCGACGTGATCAGCGAAGTCGGCCTGAACGCCGAGCTGATCGACGCCCAGGTCGAGCAGTTGGTGGCGCTGGCGGAACGCTGCGGCGTCAACTACGACGGCTGGGGCACCTACTTCGAAGATCCGAACGGTGAAGACGGTGAGGATGACGAAGACGGCGACTACATCGACGAAGACGACGACGGCAAACGCCACTAATTCCTTTCCGATTAATGCCTGTGGGCCGGCCTCTCGCCGGCCCCTGATAAACGCCATGACATACCAATCCCTGTTAGCCCCGATTTTAAGCTTCCTGCACTGTGAAACTCCCGACGCCTGGATCGACGCCGCGCGCCGTCCGGAAAACCTGCAGTTGTTGCTGACCGACCACCTGGTGTGCGAGCTGAAAGCCGCACAGACCGGCATGTGGCTGATCCGCCGCTATGTGGCGGACAAAGAGAGCGGCGACGCGCTGTTGGCGCTGCTGCGGCCCTACGAGGCGTTTCTGCACGAAGCGCAGGGCGCGCCCGACACGCTATTCCGCCAGGGCCAGTTCACCCGCAAGATCCTACCGAAAAACGGCTCGGCCTACGGCCAGGATCTGGCGGATCGCATGGTGCTGTTGATCAAGGAAGAGTTGCACCACTTCTCACAGGTGCTGGAGATCATGCAGGTACGCGGGATCCCATATCGTAAGATCACCGCCAGCCGCTACGCCAAGGGGATGATCCGCGAGATCCGCACTCACGATCCGGCGACGCTGATCGACAAACTGATCTGTGGCGCCTACATCGAAGCGCGATCCTGCGAACGCTTCGCCAAACTGGCGCCACACCTGGATGACGAGCTGAACCGCTTTTACGTCTCGCTGCTGCGATCCGAAGCGCGCCACTATCAGGACTACCTGACGCTGGCCGAGCAGATCGCCGGCGGCGACATCAGCGAACGGGTGGCGCATTTCGGCCGCCTCGAAGCTGAGCTGATCCTGTCGCCGGACAGCGAGCTGCGCTTCCACAGCGGCGTGCCCGCCGCCGCATGACGTTGAGGGGCGCCCCTACTGCGGCGCGCCCAGCAACAGATCCACCGCCTTTTCCGCCAGCATGATGGTCGGCGCATTGGTGTTGCCGCTGGTGAGCTGCGGCATCACCGAGCAGTCGATCACCCGCAGCTGTTCAAAACCGTGCACCCTCAGCTGTGGATCGGTCACTGCGTCCTGCGGCGACGGCCCCATGCGGCAGCTGCCCACCGGGTGATACACCGTCTTGCAGAAGTTGCGCACGAACTCTTCCAGCTGCGCCTCGTCGCGTGTCCACTCCGGCTGCGGCATCAGCAGATCTTTGATCAGAGGCTTCAGCGCCGCGGTTTGCAGGAAGCCCAGGCCGAACTTCACCGCGCGCACGCTGCCGGCCAGATCGTCCGGGTGGCCGAGGTAGTTGGCGTGCAGCTTGACCGGATCGCGCGGGTTGCTGCTGCGTAGCAGCACTTCGCCGCGCGCCTTGGGCTGCAGGTAACCGACCTTGAGCGTGAAGCCGTGAATGTTCGGCAGCGGCTCGCCGGGCACGTCGTCCCAGCTGTCCAGCAGCGGCAGGAAGTGGATCTGCACGTCCGGCCGGCCGTCGCCCTGGCTGTCGGTGAAGGCGGCGCCTTCCAGCACGTTGGACGAGAGCACCCCGCTGCGAAACGCCAGCCACTGCGCGCCGTGGCTCAGCGCCTGCAGGCCGCGATCGGCGCCGAACAGGCTGATCGGCTCGCGGGTGCTGACGTTGATCGACATGTGCAGATGGTCGTGGAAGTTTTTGCCCACCGGCAGATCCGCCCGCACCTCGATGCCCAACTGCTGCAGATGGTCGCGCGGGCCGATGCCGGACAGCATCAGCAGCTTCGGCGAACCGACCGCGCCAGCGCTGACGATCACCTCTTTGGTGGCGCGCGCGGTGACTTCGGCGCCGCCGTTCTGGCTGTAGACCACGCCGGTGGCGACGTTGCCCTCGAAGGTCAGCCGGTGCGCCAGGGCGTTCAGTTTCACCACCAGCCGCCGTTCGTCGCGCACCGTCTTCAGGTAGGTGCGGGCGGTGCTGGCGCGTTCGCCGTTGTGAGTGGTGGTTTGGTAGAAACCGACGCCGTGTTGGCTGTCGCCGTTGAAGTCGTTGCGATAGGGCAGGTTCAGCTCCTGGCCGGCGCGGATAAACGCCATGCTGAGCGGGTGGCGGTAGCGGTTTTCGCTGACCGGCAGCAGCCCGTCGGCGCCGTGGTAGTCGTCGGACAGGCTTTCGTTGGCCTCGGCGCGTTTAAAGTAGGGCAGCACCTCCCGGTAGCTCCAGCCGGTGCAGCCGTAGCGTTCGGCCCAGTCGTCGTAGTCCTGCGGCTGGCCGCGCAGGTAGATCATGCCGTTGACCGAGCTGCTGCCGCCCAGCACCTTGCCCTGCGCGATTTGCATACGGCGGTTATTGGCGTGCGGTTCCGGTTCCGTCTCGTAGGGCCAGCTTTTTTTGGCGATGATCTTAGCCACCCCGGCCGGCATCTTGATGAACAGGTTATTGTCGTCGCCGCCGGCTTCCAGCAGTAGCACCCGCGCCTGGGTGCGGCGGATCAGCTGCGCCGCCAGCACGCAGCCGGCGGATCCGGCGCCGACGATGATGTAATCAAAGGTATTTTCCGACATGACAGCTCTCCGTGCGCGATTGGGATACTGGCAGAGTAACGCGGGGGGAAAAACGGTCAATTTACGATCGTTAATTTATTAACGAACTTCACATTAAATTTACATCGTGGTTTTTAAAGTCAGTTTATCTGCTTGAAAAACGGCGTTATAGCGAGTTTTACTGATTGATTGCGATATTAATAAAAAAGGCGCAGCAAGCTGCGCCCTGATGAAGAGGCGGGGGGCGATTACAGCGTTTTCAGCATGGTGACTTCGCAATCGACGTGGCCGGTGGCGCCCATCGCGTGATCGATGTGTTCGAAGCCCAGGTGTTCGTACAGCGCAACGGCCTGCGTCAGGCTGGCGGTGGTCTCGAGGTAACAACAGCGGAAGCCGTGCTGGCGGGCGAAATCCAGCGCCTGCAGCGCCAGGCGTTTCGCCAATCCCTTGCCGCGCAACACCGGCAGGAAATACATTTTCTGCAATTCGCAAATATCGTCTGCGCCACCCTGCAGCGGCGCGATGCCGCCGCCGCCGGCGACCTGGCCGTCCACCTCGATCACCCAGTAAGCGCTGCGCGGCAGGCTGTAGAGCTGATACAGGGCATCCAGGTTGGGATCGGAGACGGTATAGCCTTTATCCGCCGTCAGGCCGTGCTCGGCGGAGACTTCGCGAATGACGTGAGCAATGGCGGGATTGTCTTCCGCCGTGATGGGGCGCACCAGCAGGCGCGCCGGGGTTGCTGTTGTCATGTTTACACTCGCCATTGAAAGAGACCACGTTCGTTTTTCATTTTTATCGCAGCGCGAAACGCGCCGGGGTTATTTCCCGGCGGCGTCCTTGCGGCAGTAATATCTTGTAATAACATCTAACCCGGCCCGGATGCAACGGCGATAAAAAAACAGCGGGGAAGACCCCGCTGTTTTTCAGGCGTTGGCGTGAGCCGGTGGATTACAGCGCGGCGATGGTCGCCTGCTGTTCCTGCAGCTTCACTTTGCCTTCTTTGCAGGCCGCCAGACGATCGCGCTCTTTGGCAACTACCGCTTCCGGCGCGCGCGCCACGAAGCCTTCGTTCGCCAGCTTGCCTTCGATCGAAGCGATTTCCGCATCCAGCTTGCCCATCTCTTTCGCCAGACGCGCGATCTCGGCGTCCTTGTCGATGAAACCGGCCATCGGGATCAGCAGCTCGGCGCCGTCCACCAGTTTGGTGACGGAGACCGGGCCTTTCTCACCGGCCGGCAGCAGCGCGATGGATTCCAGGCGCGCCAGACGGGCGATAAAGCTCTGGTTCTCCTGCACGCGGCGCTGGGCGTCGGCGCTGCAGTTGCGCAGCAGCACGTCGAGCGCTTTGCTTGGCGCGATGTTCATCTCGGCGCGGATGTTGCGCACGGCGATGATGGTTTGCTTGATCCACTCCAGATCGTTCAGCGCCTGCTCGTCTTCCAGCGCGGCGTCGTAGGCCGGGAACGGCTGCAGCATGATGGTGTCTGCGGTCGTGCCGGTCAGCGGCTTCACGCGCTGCCAGATGGTTTCGGTGATGAACGGAATGATCGGGTGCGCCAGGCGCAGCAGCGCTTCCAGCACGGTGATCAGCGTGTGGCGGGTGCCGCGCTGTTCCGCTTCGCTGCCGTTGCTCACCACCGGCTTGGTCAGCTCCAGATACCAGTCGCAGAACTGGTTCCAGGTGAATTCGTATAGGATGTTGGCCGCCAGATCGAAGCGGTAGGTGTCCAGCGCTTCGCGGTAGGCTTTCACCGTGCGGTTGAATTCGGCCAGGATCCAGCGATCCGCCAGCGACAGCACTTTCTCGCCGCCGTTGAAGCCGCAGTCGTGCGCTTCGGTGTTCATCAGCACGAAGCGGCTGGCGTTCCACAGCTTGTTACAGAAGTTGCGGTAGCCTTCCAGGCGCTTCATGTCCCAGTTGATGTCGCGGCCGGTCGAAGCCAGCGCCGCCAGGGTGAAGCGCAGGGCGTCGGTGCCGTGCGGCTCGATGCCGTTCGGGAACTGCTTCTCGGTGCGCTTGCGGATCTTCTCCGCCAGCTGCGGCTGCATCATGTTGCCGGTGCGTTTTTCCAGCAGATCTTCCAGCGAGATGCCGTCGACCATGTCCAGCGGATCGATCACGTTGCCTTTCGACTTGGACATCTTCTGGCCTTCGTCATCGCGGATAAGGCCGGTCATGTAGACGGTCTTGAACGGCACCTGCGGCTTGCCGTTTTCATCCTTGATGAAGTGCATGGTCAGCATGATCATGCGCGCGATCCAGAAGAAGATGATGTCGAAGCCGCTGACCATCACGCTGGTCGGGTGGAAGGTTTTCAGCGCCTCGGTCTGCTCCGGCCAGCCCAGGGTGGAGAAGGTCCACAGGCCGGACGAGAACCAGGTGTCCAGCACGTCTTCGTCCTGGGTCAGCACCACGTCGGCGCCCAGGTTGTTCTCGCTGCGCACTTCTTCTTCGCTGCGGCCCACGTAGACTTTGCCGTTCACGTCATACCAGGCCGGGATGCGGTGGCCCCACCACAGCTGGCGCGAGATGCACCAGTCCTGAATGTCGCGCATCCAGCTGAAGTACATGTTTTCGTACTGCTTCGGCACGAACTGGATGTCGCCCTGTTCGACCGCTTCCACCGCCACTTTGGCCAGCGGCGCGGTGCGCACGTACCATTGGTCGGTCAGCATCGGCTCGATCACCACGCCGCCGCGGTCGCCGTAAGGCACCGTCAGGTCGTGCGGTTTGATCTCGTCCAGCAGGCCCAACTGATCGAAGGCGGCGACCACCGCTTTACGCGCCGCGAAGCGTTCCAGGCCGCGGAACTCGGCCGGGATCTCGTTGCAGTAGTCGGTGCAGACTTCGCCCAGGGTGTTGAACACTTCCGCTTCCTGACGGATGTCGCCGTCGAAGGTCAGAATGTTGATCATCGGCAGGCCGTGGCGTTTGCCGACTTCGTAGTCGTTGAAATCGTGCGCCGGGGTGATCTTCACGCAGCCGGTGCCTTTTTCCATATCGGCGTGTTCGTCGCCGACGATGCGGATGCGGCGGCCGACCAGCGGCAGAATGATCTCTTTGCCGATCAGATCTTTATAGCGCGGATCTTCCGGGTTGACGGCCACGCCGGTATCGCCCAGCACGGTTTCCGGACGGGTGGTGGCGACCACCAGATAGTCTTTGCCCTCGGCGGTTTTCGCGCCGTCGGCCAGCGGGTAGCGCAGGTGCCACATGGAACCTTTGGACTCGCGGTTTTCCACTTCCAGATCGGAGATGGCGGTACGCAGCTTCGGATCCCAGTTCACCAGGCGCTTGCCGCGGTAGATCAGGTCTTCTTTGTGCAGACGGACAAACACTTCGCGCACCGCGTTCGACAGGCCTTCGTCCATGGTGAAGCGCTCGCGCTCCCAGTCCACGGAGTTGCCCAGACGGCGCATCTGGCGGGTGATGGTGCCGCCGGATTCCGCCTTCCACTGCCAGATTTTGTCGATGAACGCGTCACGGCCGTAGTCGTGGCGGGTTTTGCCTTCTTCCGCGGCGATCTTGCGCTCCACCACCATCTGGGTGGCGATGCCGGCGTGGTCGGTGCCCGCCTGCCACAGGGTGTTTTTACCCTGCATGCGCTGATAGCGAATCATGGTGTCCATGATGGTCTGCTGGAACGCGTGGCCCATGTGCAGGCTGCCGGTGACGTTCGGCGGCGGGATCATGATGCAGAAGCTTTCCTGGCTGGTGTCGCCGTTCGGCTTGAAGTAACCCTGATTCTCCCAGTGATCGTACAGCTTCTGTTCGATCTGTTTTGGGTCGTATGCGGTGTCGAGCTGACTGTTTGTCTTTTCCATTCTTTATCGTATTCAGTGAGTTGGCGGCGTAGCCGTGGTCAAATGGAAGCCGACGCTGCGATAGGCCTTGTAACGGTCGCGCGCCAACTGTTTCAGAGTGTCTTCGTAAGGAACGAAGTCTACCACTTCATGGAAAGCGGTAGCAAAATCGGCAAACTGCGGCAGCAGGGCGATCAGCAGATCGCGCGGGGCATTGCCGCGCTTGCCGGGCCAGCACAGTTCCACCGGCGCGCCGTAGTGCGGCCCTTCGCCGGCCAGGTTGTGCGGCACAAATTCATGCGGCTCGCGCTGCCACAGCGCTTCGTCCAGCCGCTGGGCCTGCTCCTGGCTCTCGCAGGCGATCAGCACCCGTTTGCCGGAACGGAAGCCGCTGGCGGCAACGGCGCAGGCCACGGCCTCATGGGCGCTGAGCGCACCAGACGGTTCCGCGTTGTCGAGCAAATAAAACGTCGCCTGTTTCATTAAGGATCCACCGCTGCCGATAAAAAAATGTAGGGGCACAGCATGCTGTGCCCCTTGGGATTATACCTGAATTACCGCTCAGATTTAATCGTCGCCGTTCAGGCCTGCACGGTTCAATAGGAACTGCGACAGCAGCGCCACCGGGCGGCCGGTCGCGCCCTTGGCTTTACCGGAGCGCCAGGCGGTGCCGGCGATATCCAGGTGTGCCCAGGTGTACTTGCGGGTGAAGCGCGACAGGAAGCAGGCGGCGGTGATGGCGCCACCAGGGCGGCCACCGATGTTCGCCATGTCGGCGAAGTTGGAGTCCAACTGCTCGTAGTACTCGTCGGCCATCGGCAGGCGCCAGGCGCGGTCGCCGGCCTGCTCGGAAGCGCCCAGCAGCTCGTGCGCCAGCGGGTTGTGGTTCGACATCAGGCCGGTGATGTGGTGGCCCAAGGCGATCACGCAGGCGCCGGTCAGGGTGGCGATGTCGATCACCAGCTCCGGTTCGAAGCGCTCGACGTAGGTCAGGGTGTCGCACAGCACCAGGCGGCCTTCGGCGTCGGTGTTGAGCACCTCGACGGTCTGGCCGGACATGGTGGTCAGCACGTCGCCCGGACGATACGCCCGGCCGCCCGGCATGTTTTCACAGCCGGCCAGCACGCCGATCACGTTCAGCGGCAGGTTCAGCTCCGCCACCACGCGCATCACGCCGTACACGGTCGCCGCGCCGCACATGTCGTATTTCATCTCGTCCATGCCGTCGGCCGGTTTGATCGAGATGCCGCCGGAGTCGAAGGTCAGCCCTTTGCCTACCAGCACGATCGGCTTAGCGTCCGGATTTGGGTTGCCCTTATATTCCATCACCGACATCAATGATTCGTTCTGCGAACCGGCGCCGACCGCCAGATAGGCGTTCATGCCCAGCTCTTTCATCTGCTGTTCGCCGATGACGCGGGTGGTGATATTGGTGCTGAAGGCGTCCGCCAACTGACGGGCCTGCGAGGCCAGGTAGCCGGCGTTACAGATGTTCGGCGGCATGTTGCCGAGATCTTTGGCCGCCTTGATGCCGGAAGCCACCGCCAGGCCGTGCTGGATAGCGCGCTCGCCGCTGGTGAGCTCACGGCGGGTCGGCACGTTGAACACCATTTTGCGCAGCGGACGACGCGGCTCCACCTTGTTGCTTTTCAGCTGATCGAAGGTGTAGAGCGTCTCTTTGGCGGTTTCCACCGCCTGACGCACTTTCCAGTAGGTGTTGCGGCCTTTCACGTGCAGTTCGGTCAGGAAGCAGACCGCTTCCATCGAGCCGGTGTCGTTGAGGGTATTGATGGTTTTCTGGATCACCTGCTTGTATTGGCGCTCATCGAGCTCGCGCTCTTTGCCGCAGCCGATCAGCAGGATGCGCTCGGAGAGAATGTTGGGCACATGGTGCAGTAGCAGCGTCTGCCCGACCTTGCCTTCCAGTTCGCCACGGCGCAGCAATGCGCTGATATAACCATCACTGATTTTGTCGAGTTGTTCTGCGATAGGGGACAGGCGGCGCGGTTCGAAAACGCCGACTACAATACAGGCACTGCGCTGTTTTTCCGGGCTACCGCTTTTTACACTGAACTCCATGCACTCTCCTGAATCTTAAAGACAAAGGCGGACGCTACGGCTAGAATAACCGACTCCGTAACGATCTCCTGCCATTTGAGTTAACGGATTATGTTAACCTGAACGGCATAAATTGCTCTGTTTTGGCGACTATAAGCAAGTTCCTATAGGACACCCAAACGGCTTGATGTTGTAATACTATTTTAGCTGTGAAGGTTGCCATATGATGAGAATAAATGGCGGATTAACGATGAAATTATCGATTTTCCTGCAAAAAGACAAGTTTTCACAGGCGTAATAAGCGTGATCATCATAAGATATCTGGTACGGGAAACGCTCAAGAGCCAAATCGCCATCCTGTTCATCCTGCTTCTGATCTTCTTTTGTCAGAATTTGGTCAGGGTGTTGGGCGACGCGGTGGACGGCAATATCCCGACAAACTTAGTACTCTCTCTGCTCGCTCTGGGCGTGCCGAAAATGGCGCAGCTCATCCTGCCTTTGAGCCTGTTTCTCGGCTTGCTGATGACGCTTGGGCGGTTGTATACCGAGAGCGAAATCACCGTCATGCATGCCTGCGGGCTGGGCAAACGTACCCTGATTATCGCTGCCATGATCCTGGCGCTGCTCACCTCTGCGATCGCGGCGGTGAACGTGTTTTGGGCCGGCCCCTGGGCCTCGCGCTATCAGGACGTGGTGGTGAACGAAGCCAAGGCCAACCCGAGCATCGCCGGGCTGGCGGAAGGGCAGTTCAAACCCTCGCAGGACGGCAACGCAGTGCTGTTTATCGGCAACGTGAAGGGCAGCACCTTCAACGACGTGTTCCTGGCGCAGCTGCGACCAAACGGCAACCAACGCCCTTCGGTGGTGGTGGCCGAGCACGGCAACATCGTGCAGCAGAAAGACGGCTCGCAGGTGGTGACGCTCGACAAGGGTACCCGCTTTGAAGGCACCGCGCTGCTGCGCGACTTCCGCATTACCGACTTCACCGATTACAAGGCGGTGATTGGCCACCGCACCGTGGCGGCGGATAACACCGAATCCGAACAGATGTCGATGCAGACGCTGTGGGAGTCCGACGATCCGGACGCGCGCGCCGAGCTGCACTGGCGCCTGACGCTGGTGGTCTCGGTGGCGCTGATGGCGCTGCTGGTGGTGCCGCTCAGCGTGGTGAACCCGCGCCAGGGCCGCGTGCTGAGCATGCTACCGGCCATCCTGCTGTATCTGATCTTCTTCCTGCTGCAGACCTCGCTGCGCTCCAACGCCGGCAAGGGCAAGCTGGATCCGATGCTGTGGCTGTGGCTGGTTAACGGCGTTTACTTCGCGATCGCGCTGGCGCTGAACCTGTGGGATACCGTGCCGATGCGTAAGCTGCGCGCACGCCTGAGAGGAGCGGCCTGATGTTTGGCGTATTAGACCGGTATATCGGTAAAACGATTTTCAACACCATCATCATGACGCTGTTCATGCTGGTGTCGCTGTCCGGCATCATCAAGTTCGTCGATCAGCTGCGCAAGGTCGGCCAGGGCGAGTACACCGCGCTGAGCGCCGGCATGTACACCCTGCTGAGCGTGCCGAAAGACATCGAGATCTTCTTCCCGATGGCGGCGCTGCTTGGCGCGCTGCTCGGCCTGGGCCAACTGGCGACGCGCAGCGAACTGGTGGTGATGCAGGCTTCCGGCTTTACCCGCCTGCAGATCGCCGGCTCGGTGATGAAAACCGCCATTCCGCTGGTGCTGCTGACCATGGCGATCGGCGAGTGGGTAGCGCCGCAGGGCGAGCAGATGGCGCGCAACTACCGCGCCCAGCAGATGTACGGCGGCTCGCTGCTCTCCACCAAGAGCGGGCTGTGGGCGAAGGACGGCAATGACTTCATCTACATCGAGCGCGTCTCCGGCGATAAAGAACTCTCCGGTGTGAACATCTACCACTTCAACGATCAGCGTCGCCTGGAAACGGTGCGCTATGCCGCTACCGCCAGCTTCGAGAACGGCCTGTGGCAGCTTTCGCAGGTGGACACCTCGGATCTGACCAACCCGAAACAGGTGACCGGCACCCAGACGCTGACCGGCGAATGGAAAACTAACCTAACCCCGGACAAGCTGGGCGTGGTGGCGCTGGATCCGGATTCGCTCTCCATCAGCGGGCTGCACAACTACGTGAAGTACCTGAAGCAGAGCGGCCAGGAATCCAACCGTTACCAGCTCAACATGTGGAGCAAAATCTTCTCGCCGCTGTCGGTGGCGGTGATGATGCTGATGGCGCTGTCGTTCATCTTCGGCCCGCTGCGCAGCGTGCCGATGGGTATCCGCGTGGTGACCGGCATCAGCTTCGGCTTCCTGTTCTACGTGCTGGATCAGATCTTCGGCCCGCTGAGCATGGTATACAGCATGCCGCCGGTGCTGGGCGCGCTGCTGCCGAGCATGCTGTTCCTGCTGATCAGCGTGTATATGCTGCTCAAACGCAAGTAGCGGGGCGATCGGTAGTGAAGAAAGGCGTGGCCGTGGGGCCGCGCCTTTTTTGTTGGGAGGATTAGCTAACGCTCAGCAGCGCGATGCCGGCATCCTGATAGGCCTGCGCGTCTTCCGGCAGGCGATCCAGCACCAGGGTATCGATCTGTGCAGGGGAGGCGAACTGCGCCAGCGAGGTGTTGCTCAGCTTGGAGTGATCGCACACTACGATCACTTGATTGGCATGCTCCACCATCGCGCGCTTGGTTTCGGCCAGCATGATGTCGGCCACACAGGCGCCCTGTTTCAGCGACAATGCGTTGGCGCCCATAAACGCCTTGTCGATGTTCAGCGTATCCAGCAGCGAACGGCCGTTGATGGCGACCGCGCAGTGATAACCCTTTTTGACGATGCCGCCCAGCAGGATGATCTGGATCGATTCGACGTCTTCCAGACTCTTGGCGATCATGAAATCGTTGGTGACCACGGTCAGGTTGCGGCGCTGGCGCAGATGGCGGGCGATCTGCAGGGTGGTGGTGCCAGTATCCAATACGATGATGTCGCCGTCTTCCACCAGGCCGGCGGCCAATTGACCGATTTGCTCCTTGGCGCTGAGGTTCACCTCTTCACGCTGATCGGAGCCGACCTCGAAGCTGGCACGGGTGCGCAGAATGGCGCCGCCGTGGGTGCGTGTCAGCATACCGGCGTCTTCAAGAATGCGCAGATCGGTGCGGATGGTGGCGCCGGAGACGTTAAAGCGCGAGCTCATTTCCCCCACGGAGAGCTTGCGCTTCTCCTTGAGAATGGCGAGGAGTTTTTCCTGGCGCTCTTCTGCGAACATGCTCACTCATTCACTCCTGACAGGCACAATGGACGTGCGGCTAATATACCCCGCGTATCGGCGGCAGGCAAAGCGCTTGCCGGCTGCCGCTGGCAATATTCCACCGGGCATTATCCGTGCGAGATGTGAAGGTTACGGCGCGTCGATCCTTTTTGGTATAGTCTACCCAGCAGCGTATTGGGTAGCGGGGCAGGCAGTTAATGGAATATGAAGAGAATATCAGTCACATTATCAGCAAGCATCTGGAAGCGGCATTAGGCGATTTCGGCGAGCTTATCTGGGCCTACGTGGTGTTATCCAAGAAAGATATGTCATGTATCTTTGGCGTCACCAATTATCCCGGTGAATGGGTAAAGCAATATAAAGAGCAAGGGCTACAATATACCGATCCGGTAGTCATTACGGCGCTCAATCGCCTGACGCCTTTTGCCTGGGATGAAAATCTGATGGCCGGTGCCGGCTTCCGCTTTTCTGAGTTGTTCGAGCAAGCACGCGAATTCGGCGTAGCCGACGGCTATACCTTCGTGTTGCATGATTTTAATAATAATCTGGTGACCCTTTCCTTTACCCTCGCTGCCGAGCGCAAGGCGGAAACCATGCAGATGCTGAATCAGCATAAAGGCGATATTTCGTTGCTGCTGGCATCGACCCATGAGATGTATTTGACGCTGACTTCACTGTCCGAAAAAAACACCGCGCGCCAGGAAAAAAACGCCCGTTTTACCGAGAGAGAAAACGAGATCCTCTATTGGGCCAGCGTAGGGAAAACCTACCAGGAAATGGGTATGATCCTAGGGATCAAAACCTGCACCATCAAGTTTCATATGGGGAACATTGTCAAAAAGCTGGGGGTGGCGAATGCCCGGCATGCTATCCGTTTAGGGATGGAACTTCAGCTGATTAAACCGGTGGGGTGATTAGAATGCAGGTTCGTCGCTCAACGGCCAGGCGTTTAGCATGTGCTCGTCTTGCGTATTCAACTTTTTGAATATTTTGTTTTTTAATGCCTCCTGGCTCTGACGATCAACGTGGCCCAACAGCAAATGAACGGGCTCGTTCTTTTCCGATATGCCTGTCTTCAGCAGCGTGACGTTCCAGCCGGAGCTTTTGATGATATGCAACATCGGATGGCTGGAGACGGCCAGTATGCCGTCATAGCCGTGTTGCCGCGCATAGTTGATCAGCGACAAGAACAGCGCCAGAGTCACAGGGAACCGGCGACCCAGCAGTGACTGGGTTCTTTCTTTATCAACGAAAAAGCGTGTGGATTCGATGAAATTCCCTTCTGGAATGACGATGTCATGAAAGAAAGAGGAAAATGCGCTGTTGAGCATATTCTTGTGTTTCATATCAATCATCCTGGTACCACAAACTATCATGTTGTCCTTTACGCCAAATATATAGTTTGTCTTATCATTATCAAACTCATCCAGCTCCTTGCCGTCTGAACAGTTCACGGCCCATTGCAGCCTGTCTTTAAAGACATTTTTCCTTAAAACATAAAGATCTGCTGATTTTTCGGTGCTCATTGATGCGTAGTTGGTGCTGTAAATATTAAACATAATGTTACCTTTGAATAAATTAAGAGAAATAACTTTATCCAGTAACATCAGCGAAGTTTCACTACGAGCATGCCGGTGCGTGAGAATGATAAGGCTTTTTAAGCGATCGGCGCTAACCTTATTATGCCGTGCCGCGAGGCAGTTTCAGGGCAATGGCACAGCTAACACAGCAGGCCGGCGAAATTGAACGGCCTGGCCGATTAAAGACAGGAGAGGATTCCAGAATTGCTATCATGGGCTGCCCGGCCTTGTCTGCCATGGCGAAATATTAACTGGTGATTTTATAATGAATGGTGTCTTAATTATTTTAATAGTGAATTGGTGATATTTTCCTACTGAAGATTTGCCTATAAGGCATGACTTCGTCGTCCCGCAGAGGAATAAGCGTGAAAATGGCGGCCAGTGTGATTTTTACAGTATGTCCTCGGACCTGTACTCCTGCGTGACCAAGTCCGCTCTTAAAAAATATCTGATAGAGATCACATTATTGTAATGACAGGAACGGTGCTATTTCGTGATGGTTCTGCGGGTATGTTGGGCTGCTGGGTGAAATGAGCAATGTGTGGTGGTCTTGATAGAACGCCGTGGCGGCTGAGATACAGAGCGAAAAATAGTGCTAGCACCCGATTTCCGCTATGTGAAATAATAACCCAACTGAACTGATGAAGGTCTAGTGGGGTACTATACTTTAGTCTAACTAGCTTCTAACTCCTTAAGGCGATACACTTTTCTAGTCAATTTTTGATGAAAAAAACATAAAAAAAACCTGACCTCGTAGGGTCAGGCTGCCAAGATCGGCCAACACCAGGGAAAATTTTCTTACACCATCTTAAAGCTATCAACTCAGCAGAGGCAAGTGTTCTCTGCTGGTTTTTAGCTTTGGGTTGCTGTTTTGTTACGTATGCACGCTATTTTCTGTTGGTTCTAGATAAAATCCCATATCAAGAAATAACATCTCTCCCCTGACAACCCTGTTCCCATTGACTTATTCCAGTTATGACTGCCGTAGATGAAAAAATAGTGTTGTCGAAATGTTGTGCAAACATATTTTTTATTGGCTGAATTATTGTGATGCAATTATTTTCAGCATTGTTATCCCGGTTCGGGATTATTTGGCATCGTTTACATAGATCGGGGGAGTAACAAGCATAACCCGACAAGCGGCGAGCCAAGGTTATAAAGACGCGTGAGCTGACAAAAAAGCGAATGAGGCCTGATGGCTTATAACAGCCATCGGGCCTTGTGCTATGTGGGAAGAAACATTACAACGGTTGGCTGAACTCCACCCGCTCACCGTCCGGCCCGGCGATCATCAGATAGCGCACGCCGTTGGCGCCGCTGGGCTGCAGCGTCGGCCCTTCAATCACCGGATAGCCCAGATCCGCCAGCCAGCGTTGCGTGGCCGCCAGATCGGTGACCCGCAAAGCGATGTGGTCGATACCATAGGTGCTGGCGGGGCGAGTCAGCCCTTCGGCGGGTAGCTGGTATAACTCCAGCGTTAACTCACCCAACTGCAAAAACTGTACGGCGACGGGGCCGCTGAGCGCCAGCGTTTGCCGGGGTTCGAAACCGAGTGAACGATAGAAGCCGGCGGCTCGTTCGATATCGGCGCAGCGCAAACCGACGTGCATCAGCCCGTTAATTCGGTGTGCCATATCAAATCCCCTTGCGCGCGCAGTAGAAGCCATAGAAGGCGACGTAGGCGAAGCAGACCAGCGGCACCGCGAAGGCGATCTGCATATCGCCGCCGTTGAGATCGGAGATGATGCCCATGATTAACGGCACCACCGCACCGCCGATGATCGACATCACTACGATCGAACCGGCCACCTGAGTTTCTTCGCCCAGCCCTTTGATCGTCAGGCCAAAGTTGGTTGGCCAGCACAGCGCCATGCAAAAGTTGACGCCCATGATCGCCACCACCGCCAGCAGGCTTTGGATGTTGACGGCCAGCAGCAACAGCAGCACGCATACCGAACAAAACACGCCGAGCAGCCGCGCCGGGCTGAACTTTTTCATCAGCGCGGTGGTGACCACCTTGCCGGCCGAGTAACAGACCAGCGTGGCCAGCAGCCAGTAGGTGGCTGAATGCTCGGTTGCCCCCTGTTCAATCATCTGCACAAAACGAATGGTGAAACTCCACAGCCCTACCTGCGCGCCGACATACAGGAACTGCGACAGCACTCCTAACCGGAAGCGCGGCAGCGCCAGCAGGATCTTCAGCGATTGCATCAGCGGCTTGCCCGCTCCCTGGTGCGAGCGCTGGGTTTTGCAGGCGGGGAATTTCACCGCCACGAAGATCAGCGCCAGCACGATCAGCACGCTGCCGATGATCAGATAAGGTGTGACCACCTGCGACACCATCTGGGTGCGTGCCGCTTCGGCCGCCGCCGGTGGCATCTGCAGCAGCTCGGCGTGGCTGGGATCGTTTTTGCCGAACACCAGCTGCTGGCCGATCAATACGCCAAAAATGATCCCCAGCGAGTTGAAGATCTGCGAAAAGTTGATGCGCTGGGTGGAGGTTTCCAGCGGCCCCAGCAGGCTGGAGTAGGTATTGGCGGAGGTTTCCAGGAACGACAGCCCGGTGGCGATCACCCCCAGGCAGGCCAGGAAAGCGCCGTAGGTCATGATCTGCGCTGCAGGGATAAACAGGAAGCAGCCGAGCGCGTACAGGCACAGGCCGATCACGATCGCCACCTTGTACGAGTAGCGTTTGATTACCGCTGCGGCGGGCAGCGCCATCACGAAGTAGCCGAGGAAGAAGATCGACTGCACCAGTGCGGTTTGGGTATCCGACAGATCGAAGCCTTTTTTGAACTGGGCGATCAGAATATCGTTCAGGTTGCCGGCCATGCCCCACAGGGCGAACAGGCAGCAGACCAGCATCAGCTGCAGCCAGGGCGTGGCGGGCAGATAGGCGCTGCGGTCGATGCTTTCGGCCGCGGCGTGTTGCGCCACGTCGCCCTTATTAATCAGAGAGTCGCTCATTACGGTGTTCCTTCATCCGGAGAAAAAGAGAACGAGCTAATAACGTCAAGCTGCTCGTAGAGGGGCTGCGCCTGGCGGTAGAGCTGTTCGAACAGCTCGAAGCAGCGCAGGTAGTGCTCGTGCTGGCGTGGATCGGGAGTAAATTCGCGCTCGATGCTGACAGTGCGGCTCACCCCTTGGGCGAAACTGCTGAATAACCCGACGCCGACCCCGGCGACGATCGCGCAGCCGGTGGTGCCGTTCTCCTGATTGCGCGTCTGCAGCAGCGGCAGGTTATAGACCGAGGCTTTGATCTGCAGCCACAGCGGGCTGCGCGCGCCGCCGCCGGAGGCGATCATTGCCTCCGGCTCCTGTGCGTGGCGCCTGAGCTGCTGCAGATTACGCAGGGAGGCCAGCGCTACGCCTTCCAGCACCGCGCGGTAGAGATGCGGCTGCCCATGCTTGCGCTGCAGGCCGAAGAACTGCGCGCGCGAGTTGGTGTGTTCCGCCAGCCGCTCGCCGGTTAGGTAGGGCAGGAACAGCAGCCCCTCGGCACCCGGCGGCACCTCGGCCGCCATATCGAGCATCTGCTGGTGGCTGAGTTGGCCGGCGCTTAGCGCCGAACGCGCCCAGCGCATGGCGTCGCCACCAGCATCGAGCAGGGTAAAGCCGCCCCAGGCCGAGTTGGCCAGGTGCAGGTTGTTGACGCTGGCAGAGAGCAGCGGGTGTTCCGAGACCACGGTGAGCAGCGTGGAGGTGCCGGTGCTGTCGGAGGCGATGCCAGCCTGATAGACGCCGGAACCGAGCAGGGTAGCGGCCATATCCGCCGTGCCCGCTACTACCGGCACGCCCGGCGGCAGACCGGTAACGCTTGCCGCTGCGGGCGTAATGTGGCCAATCACCTCGCTGGAGAGGTGGATGGCGGGCAGCTGATCGGCGCGCAGCCCGAACTGCCGTAGCGCCTCTGGCGACCACTGCAGCGTGGCGCTGTCCATCAGGTAATAGCAGGAGGCTTCACTGTAGTCGGTGGCGCGTACGCCGCAGAGCCGGAAATTGACGTAATCCTTAGGCATCAACACCGTGGCGATGCGCTCCCACTGCGATGGGTGATGCTCACGCAGCCAGGCCAGCTTGAACGCCGGCCAGGCGGCGGTGGGGGGATTGTTCAACAGTTCGAGCCAGGGCTGCGGCGGCTGTTGGTGGCTAAAGCGCGCCACCTGCGGCTGCGCGCGTTTGTCGTTCCACAGCATGGCGCGATCGACGACCAGCTCGCCGTCGGCATCGAGCAAGACCGTGCCGTGCATCTGCCCGCAGGCGCCGACGGCGGCGATACGCGGCCAGTATTCGGCGTAGCGCGCGTACAGCTCCTGCGTACACTGGCAGACACTCTGCCACCACAGTGAAGGCGGTTGTTCCGACCAACCGGCCTGCTGCGTGATCTGTTCGTACTCACGCTGGGCGAAGCCAAGGATTTCCCCGGTGTTGGTGACCAGCCCGGCGCGGGTGCTGCCGGTGCCGATATCAAGGGTAAGAAGTAAATCTTTCATTGTTATCACTCCCGTGGCGGATGGTGCGGGCCACCCGCAGAAGCGTGCGCTGGGATCGCGCAAGATTAGTTATCGTTCAGCTCTGGGAACAGGCCTGGCTCCTGTTCGAGCTGCTCCAGCACGCGCTGGGTGGCCGCCGCGCTCATGCCAAAGCGGCGTACGCCCAGCCGATACAACGCGCGCACCGTGTCCAAATCGCGAATGCCGCCGGCCCCTTTGATCTGGATGCGGCCACGCAACTGATCGGCGATGATCGCCACTTTCTCTACCGTGGCGCCGGTCGGTGCCCAGCCGGTGGAGGTTTTCACCCAGACCATGCCGACTTCGACGGCGATATCGCACACCCGACGGATCTGCTGCTCGTTCAGATAGTGCGTCTCCAGAATGACTTTGGCTGGCACCGGTGCGGCGGCCTCGACTATTCGGCGCAGATCTTCACGCACGTAGCCGTAATCCCCCGACAGCACCTTACCGATGTTCACCACCATATCGACCTCGCGCGCGCCCTCGGCGATCAGCTGGCGCACCTCCTGCACCTTGAGATCGGTGGTCTGCCCACCGCCGGGAAAGCCGACCGGCCCGCCAATCATCACGTCCGCCTGGCCGTGCTCCGGCAGCAGGGTACTGAGGAAACGCGTCCAGCACGGCAGCACGTGCACCGAGATGATGCGATAGCGGCTGGCCAGCGCGGCGCAGTGGCGCACGTCTTCCTCGGTATTGGTGGCCTGCACCGCGCTCAGATCGATCAACCTGGCCATGCGTCTGGTTGTTTCATTCATTGCGTTTATCCTTCTTTTATTTTCATTTGATTTTATTTATTCACCTTATTCTCTTTCATATGGCTTTAAAATCAGCATTTGGTGAAATTGTGATCGGATCTGCGGTTTTGTGGTGAGGGGCGTGAAAGTGCGGGAGGAAGATGCGGTAAACGCCGCAATAAGAGGGTAAATGGGGATTGTGACGCTTTTTTCGACATTTAACTCATTGAATGCCTGATAACTCTTGCGCACCGATCGCGGGAAGGTATAATGCACCCGTTTTCCGCATACTACTTCAGTGCCGAAGTGGCGAAATCGGTAGACGCAGTTGATTCAAAATCAACCGTAGAGATACGTGCCGGTTCGAGTCCGGCCTTCGGCACCATTAAGTACCGCGTGAACAAGAAGCCACCGAAAGGTGGTTTTTTTGTGCCTGGAATCTGCCTACCGCAATTACCTACCCACTTTACACTGTATTGACGTATTTCCATTTCAGTAAAAACCGGATCTTCCTGATGTTTTACTAATATCTATCTATTTGATATTAATAATTAAAATTTCGTTTTGTTGGGATCTATTGGATCAAGGCGTTCCCGAATAGAGGAAGGGATCACGCGGGCGTTAACGCGACCTGCACTGATGGGTATCAGAGAAGATTGTTAATGCCCCGGAGTAAATTTTGCCAGAGGCTATTGAACGTCACCACTCCGTTTCGCAGCTAGCTTACTCTTCAGATTAACAGCTTATAAGCTGTATTGATAATAAAACACCCTATGAGCTGTATTTTGCATTTACAGCCTGTAAGGTGTAACGTGGGTAAAACAGCCTATAATCTGTACACAGCGATAAGCCAGCGAGCCGCTATCTATGAATACCGTCTATCCGTTAAAAACACTGAGCCAGTTACGCCCCTTGCTGGTGGGGTTTCGTAAAGCAAAAGGTCTGACGCAAAAAGACGTCTCGGAGAGGCTGGGCGTCACCCAACAGACCTATGCGCGCCTGGAGTCAAACCCTGCATCAGCCAGTCTGGAGCGACTTTTTAGAGTGTTCAATGTGCTGGGGATTGAAATGGTGTTTTCCTCAGAGCTTGCCTCCCCGGGATGTGAAACGGAAGAAACCTCTACAACTCATATAGACTCGCCTGCAAGACGGGAACAGTGGTGACGAGATGCGTCGTTCGCAACAACGGTTAGCTATCTGGATGAACGGTATTCCGGTGGGATATTGGGAAAAGCGTAGAGGTGAAGATCGGCTGGAGTATCTGCCTGAGTGGATTGCAGATAGTCAGGGGAGGCCTTTGTCGCTTTCTTTGCCTTTCACGCCGGGGAATCAGCCTTATCGCGGTAGCGTGGTGCGCGATTATTTCGATAACCTGCTGCCAGATAGCGAGGGGATCCGCCGACGTTTGGCTATGCGCTATCATGCCGAAAGTCTGGACCCTTTCGACTTATTGGCCGAACTGGGCCGCGACTGTGTTGGTGCCATACAGCTTCTCGATATCGGTGAGCAACCTACGGATATATTTTCCATCAGGCAACGCCCGCTGGCAGAGGCGCAAATCGCCGAAATGCTCCGCAATACTACCACGACGTTACCGGGGCGACAGGGGCAGGATGACGATCTGCGGCTATCCATCGCCGGCGCCCAGGAAAAAACGGCGCTGCTGTGGCATGACAACCAGTGGTGTTTACCTGAGGGAAATACGCCGACCACGCATATTTTCAAATTAGCGCTAGGCCTGGTCGGAAACATGCGGGCCGATATGAGCACGTCCATCGAGAATGAATGGCTCTGCTCCCTGATTGTTGAACACTATGGTGTGCCAGTAGCAAGTACCCATATTGCGCAGTTTGAAGATCAAAAGGCACTGATCGTTGAGCGTTTTGACAGAAAACTATCAAGCGACAAACGGTGGTGGATCCGCCTGCCGCAAGAGGATATGTGCCAGGCTCTGGGCGTTTCGCCGCTGAGGAAGTATCAATCAGATGGTGGCCCCGGCATTACCGATATTATGGAAATTCTGAGTCGCTCGGAACAGGCTGAAACAGATCGCAGGCGCTTCTTTAAAGCGCAGATTATTTTTTGGCTGCTGGCTGCGACAGATGGCCACGCAAAGAATTTCAGTATTGCGCATTTACCGCAAAATCGTTACCACCTGACGCCACTGTACGATGTGCTATCGGCCTGGCCGCTGATTGGCCCGGGCAATAACCAGATAGCCTGGCAGAAGTGCAAACTGGCGATGGCCGTTCGCGGGAGCAGTAACCATTACCTGCTTAACCAGATCCGACGCCGCCACTGGATAAAACACGGTGAAATAACCGGGTTAGGCCAACAGGAAGTTGAATCCATTATTGAAGAGCTGCTGGCAGCAACTCCGGGAGTGATTGAACGTGTCATTGGACTGCTACCTGATTCGTTCCCAGCTGAATTAGCGGCATGCATTTTTGATGGTATCAGGCAGCAGTGCGCGCGGTTGGCAGGGCGATAGTGATATAGTGCTCGGTGCGGGCAGGGCCATGCAGAGCATGTTACTGAAGCTGATCTGTTAGTTTCTGATTATTGTGGGAAGCATCAATAATGTGCCTGGCTTTCGGTTAAAGTATTTCCTGGGGAAAGATTTTGATTGTTATTCCGTAACTCATCACCCTAAAGCCGAGCACCTTTGGCTAATGTTCGGCTTTAGGTTAACTTACAGGTTTACTTTAAATTAAATGTGAATTTTTATATTCATTAATAAAATCAATGTCATGTAATTCTACACTGGTTTCCCTGCGTATGGCTAACCGCTGCCACTCTTCCCTTTCGCAATGGCGTCGATAGCCATGAGAGAGCCAATTCCAACTGCCCAGAATCACTCGTTCACCGTCGATGATAATCAGTTTCTCGTGTGTCCCTTCCGGTAGACGAATGACGTTATCGTGGCCTAACAATTCGCAATACTGTGCGACTAACGCCGGTTCGCTATCCTCATTCTGGTAGTTCTGTCGGTAGTAGCCGTAGTAAACTTTCACATTAACGCCGCGGCGCTGAGCTTCAGCCAATAGTTTTAGCTGCGGTGGTTGGCCAAATCCGCCTTTTTCCCCATAGCGAATCCACGGTGAAATCACGATTAACTCTTTTTCGCACATGGCAGCTTGGGCGGTAAAGGCCGCTATGTGCTCGCAATCGTGATAATAGGCTAAGCGATGCGGACTATTTTGCAAGGTATCGAACTGCGGGTGCTGTGAGCCGAATTCCAGTAAGAAATCTTCCGCTGCCGCATTGGCCAGTGTTTTTAAATAGCCCCCGGCTCTGACCAATCGCTGATAATTGCCAACGATAATGAATTGTTGTTTTGCACGTGAGACCGCTACGTTCAACATATTTGGCGCTTTATTCTGGAAAATTTCACCATCGCGGGCGTGATAAATTACCGGACTATAAATGATTACTTCAAAACCTACCCCCTGAAATTGATGCACGGTGCCGATTCGGGGGGAGGTATAGTGATCCAGTCTTTTCCCAATTCTATGTATTAACATCATTTTCTGATTGGAGTACGGGGTAACGATACCGATATCTTGTGTCAGGTCATAGCCGGCGTCTTCCAGTTTATCGAGCAACTGTTCGATGGCATCGACTTCATCCATGTTGGTATTGACCGCACTGCCTTTTTGCCCTTCGACGCTATAGAACATCAAATGATGCTCGCCCATTTCTTTAAAGGCCCCGCTAATGCGAGTTTTGGCTGGTGCCGTTTCAATACTGATGCCGCGATAACCTGCTAACTTACAGAACAGATTGGCGATCGGCGTTTGGCAGCGGCGATGTTCATCCAGGACAATGCCGTTGCCAATATCGCTGACTTGTCCCGATTGCGTGCCGGCCGCACGGTGATAAGCGGTGACTGTCATTGGTGAGACCCGTTCGAAAAGTGTGTTGTCCTGAGCGAAATATTTCTCACGTATCTGGTTTTGCCCTGCTTCAGATAAATTGCGTATCGGCTCGATCTGCAGTGGGTCACCGACCACCATAGCACGCTCACAGCGGCTTAACAGGGGAACTAATGATTCTGCGGACATCATCCCTGCCTCATCGCAAAGCGCTAAATGCCATGGCTTATGGCCGTTAAGATCGTTAAGCCATTGATAGCCTGCGGCCTTGCGTGCGGAAACCAATGTGGTAGCCATTACCGGGTAAACGAGCGACAACAATCGGTAGAACTGGTCGAAGCGATCTTTCCACCAAAAAAATTTTGGGGCCTTGCCATTGCCAAGCAAGCTTCGCCAATGGCTTAACACGTCTTCCAGCTCATTTTTCCGCTTTAACTGCTCTTGCCAGAGATAGCCAATGGAGGCGGCGAACATACTACGATGGGTTTTGATAAAGCGCTGACGAAGGATGTCGCACCACGAGCCTTCCGGAAAATGCGTTTGCAGTGCATTGGCCTTTTGCCGGGCGGTTTCAAGCTGTATCTGGAGATCGATGACCGCCTGTACGTCTTCCCTCAATGCATCCAGCGCAGCGCTGTGCTGTGGGTCCGTAGCAGGTTCTTGCAGAGTATTTAAATGGGCACATAATTCTGCGTTGTTTTCCAGCGAGTTTGTCGCCGTAACCAGTTGCGCAAGAACGGTATGGGGCTGGTCCGCCAATTTAAAATAGTGGAATTCTTCCGGATAAAAGCTTTCCAGTTTTTGACGGATTGCCGTCTGGCGTGCAGAGAAAAACCGGGCGAACAGGGCGGCGAGGCCCGTTTGAGGATAACTGCTGTAGCCCTGTTCCAGCGGCGAACGCAGTGGGCTTGTTTGCATCCACTGAACTATTTCATTCCAGCTATGGGGCAATGGCCACGTCGCTTCTAACGCTTTCGCGTGTTTTTCGGCATCGATGCGTTTGGTATATTCGCGAGCAATGCTTTCCTGATGAGCTTCAACCTGAACCAGCAGTTCCGTTAAATACTGGGGGCCTGATGCTGTGGAACTCAATCCATGCTCGTTAGCCACAGTAGAGAGCTGTTGCAGGCGTTGCTCGAAATAGGCCCGGAACGCCGTCAGATCGGGAAACGAGAGCAAGGCCTGTTTGGCTTGCTCGACGCTATCGTGATATTGGGTAAAACAGTGGAGGATTTCCGCCTGACCTGTTTTCAACACGTTGGCATGGGCCGTTTGCAGTTGTTCTTCATACACTTCGCTTTGCCATGAATGCAGTAAGGCGTCCAATCGCAGTAATTCTTTATTGATTTGCTCTTTAGAACCAGCCTGGAACCACAACCAATTCAGATCCTGCGTAAGCGGGTCTTGGCGTAAGTCGTCGATGATATTTTCAACCGCTTTAATGGCCGTTGACGTGACCAGCATACCCAGATTGACATCATCATCGTTTATCAACCGAAGCGCTCTTTCGACAATCTTTTGCGCAATCAGCGATTTAAATAATGTCGTTTTACCCGTGCCGGGGGCGCCTTGCACGGCAACCAGAAGCTCATCCTGATTAATGGCCTGGATAGCCTGCATTTGCCCATGGCCCAACGGCCAGGTCTCTTCAAAGAGGCCGCAGGTCGCGACATCCCGATAATGAACAGGATGTTGTTCGTCATGGCTGTAGGTCAAATACCGTTCCAGCGGCGGATAGTCATACTTGTTATCGCTGTCGCACAGCGCTTCGTAGTCTTTGCCGTCACTTTTCGTTTGTCCATCGTCGTTGTGAAGCGGGGCGATGAGCAGATTGAAGCCGGATTCCGGAACGGCATAATGGTGGTTGGAAAGTTTACTTTTCAACCACTCTTCCAGCGTGCTGAAGGCTGAAAAGAAGCTCTCGAACTTGGTGCTGGTCAGGGCGCCGACCAGGCTCATCATGTGCCGGTTTTCACCCAGCTCGGCAATGTCGGTGTTCAAAATTTCCCGGAAAGCGTAAGGCATGGCTTGAACACGCAAACCGTCCTTTACCGGGAGCAGGATTTTATCGGTAGTTTCATCACGAAAAAGCGACTCGGGGAGTTGGGCCATAAACAGCGGCAAAAAGCGAGCGTGTTTTTGATTTCTTGTCTTTTCTTTAATGCGCAGGATGGGGAACATAATTTGCAAAGGTTCAATATGCTCTATATTCCCTTTCCCATCTTTCTTGACGAAGCGCTTGCGCAGGTAGGCAAGGGTTGCCGGTGGCAGGGTGATAAAAACGCCGCGCTCATTCTCATCGCAATCTTGCGCAGACAGCATTAACTGTTGTGACTCGTGCAGTTCACTAGCTGATATTTTGCTTTTTTCGACACCGTTTAGCTTTATATACTCTTGCCATGCTTCCAGAACGATTCGTGAATCTTTACTTATCATTGTGAGCGTTCCTTGCACAAAAACTTCCTTTTTAGTCCCTGCGCGTCATCATATCAATAAAAATATTTTATATAATACGTGCTGTATTGAGGCTTGTGAAGTTTGGGTTTTTAGTATTTTGCCTAGCTAGGCATTGTTTGGGGTGGCGTTCGGCGTCAGTAGAGTCAGACACTTTTCCTGTTTGATCGACTGCACAGGAGGGCTACTACGTTGTTACGAGCGTGGGGTCAGTCCAGCTAGTTCAGGAAACTGACCAAAACCAAAGGGGCTTTCCCAAATGAAAACAGTTTGTTGAAGCTGCTTTATCTGTGACTGATGAACGCACAGGAGAAATGGACAATGCCCATCCAGGACTGGAATTTGACATTGTCGCAGTTAGCCATTTATTTTGAGGGGCGAATGAGTAATGTGATGACGCTGTAGAATTTTTAACGTAACACAGAATTCTGAACGCTCTCGAATTTTTCGCTGCCACCCCTGAACAGGCAGTGACGAACTTCAGATTAATTCGATAAGATGCGAGTATCCCAATTTTAAATTACCCTACACACGGAGTATGTGATGGTTCAGGATTCGTCGGCATTGGCCCCTTTCTTTTGTTCTCATATCGCAAAAAACAATCAATACAACCCAAACTGGGGCAAGCACTATCGCCAACTTGTAGAACAGATCCAAGCTGAAAAGCCCAACTTCTCTGCTGAGACGATTCGGCAGATTTGGTACGAACGTAGTAATGGCATTTCCAGCCTCAGGCAGGGTGGTATGTCCCAGTTAGAATTCGAAATGGCGCAAAAACAGCTGCTCGCTCTCACCCGTCAGATGGCAGAGGAGTGTACGCAGGAGAACTATGACCGGGTGATTAATCGCCTTGTTAAACTTAAAACAGACGGGATATTAAACAAAGTGTATTGGGCACTTTGCCATCGCGCTTTTGCTGCGCTCTACCCGTCGAAAATTACCAACGTCGTGAATGTCAGCAACTTTTTCAGCAGTTACAACTATTGCAATAACCATTTTCAACTAGGCCTTTCTGAGGCTCAGGAGTGGTTCGCTCGCAACCTTGATCTCAAGAAAGCGTTGCACCGAGCATTGGGCGATGATGTCGATCCTATCGAACTGAATATGTCGCTCTGGCATCTCTACACGCAGGTGATACAGAAGAAGAATGATATTGCGTTAATCGGTAGTGAGACTGCCTTGCCGGAGGACGAGCAAGACGAGGAGCTTACCACCCCGCAACTGCCAAAAAATACTATCCTCTATGGACCTCCAGGTACCGGTAAAACTTACCGTACCATCGAGCTAGCCGTACGCGCCTGCGAACCAGCAGCCTACTCGCTGCAGGAAGGCAAAGAGGAGAACGAAAAACGCCGTGAGCTGAAAAAGATTTATGACCGCCTGATTGCTGAAAAGCGGGTGCGCTTTATCACCTTCCATCAGAGTTTTGGCTATGAAGAGTTTATCGAAGGGCTAAGAGCAGAGACCACCGATGATGGTAATGTACGCTACGAAATCAAAGCGGGCATTTTTAAGCAAATTTGTGAAGATGCTGCTTTTGGTCACGCCGGTGTTCAGCAGAAGCTTGACGAGGCGCTTGCCCGCCTACAAGAACGTTTATCTGAAAGTGGAAGCATTACCCTTGAAACGCTGCAGGGCAAAGCCTTCCAACTGGCTTACAAGAGCCAGACCACCTTTGGTATCTTCCCGTCGCAATCAAAAAAAGAGGATTTAGGGCAGGGCTACAATGCTTACTTCAAGAATATCAGTCTGGTTTACCAAAACCCTCAGGCAAAGGTACACAATCCTTCATATGTACGTAGTATCCTTAATTACCTCATTAAACAGGAAGGTTTGCCTTCCAACCCACAGGAATCTGTATCTGAAAAACGGCAAAACTACGTTCTGATTATTGATGAGATTAACCGTGGCAACATCTCCAAAATCTTCGGCGAACTGATCACCCTGATAGAAACCTCTAAACGTGCCGGGGAACCGGAGGCGCTTAGCGTGATGCTGCCTTACTCTTCCAGCTCGTTCAGCGTACCGAATAATCTCTATTTAATCGGCACCATGAACACTGCTGACCGCTCGCTCACCGCACTGGATACCGCCCTGCGTCGCCGATTCGAGTTTGAAGCGATGCTGCCGGATATCACGGTTCTGAAAGAAACTGTTGTCAAAGGTATTGATCTGCCACGTTTACTGCAGACCTTGAATGACCGCATTGAGGTGCTGTACGACAGAGAACATACACTTGGCCATGCCTTTTTCATCCCAGTAGTTCAGGTAAAAGAGGACGAAGACCTGGCATTTGAAAGGCTCAAGCGGATCATGCGAAACAAGGTGCTGCCTCTGTTGGAGGAGTACTTCTACAACGACTGGCAAAAAATTCGTATGGTGTTGGGCGACAATCAGAAAAGCGGAAACCCGCAGCTACAGTTCGTGTGCGAGGTGAAAGACCAGAAACAGTTTGCCGATCTTTTTGGCAATAACGGAACTGAAGATCTGCATGATATAGGTGCCAGTTTCCATCTGGCCCCTGAGGACGACAAGGTTTGGGATAATCCGCTCGCCTGGCAACAAATTTATGCGCCACATAAAGGTAACCCGGTGAGTGGGGAATGAAGTCACGTAAGGACTTTACCGTCTTCGAATATGGGCACCTGATTAGCGACAAAGACAGTGGCCGCATAAATAATGCGGTTTCTCTGCCTCTGCAGCTGTTTGAGTGGCTTGAGCAACGTTGCCTGAAAGATGACGCGGATAACACTCACCGTCTGCTCACCCTTGGAAGTCGGGGGGGCGTAAAAACGCTGCAGGTAAAAAACTATGCTGGTGTTATCTCTCTTCCGGGTAATGCGTTTATTGAAGTGTTGCCAAAAACGGGGCGGCGTGATGATAACATTGATATCGCACGTCAGCAGCTTTTGATGATGCTACGCACGCTAAAATCATTTCGCCATATAGCCACTTCAGCATCCAGAGTCCGAACCTCAAAGATGCCGCTGATGGATGTGTTTATTCAGCAGTTTGTCGATAGCGTACAGCAGATTGTGCGCCAGGGTCTAAAGCGTGACTATTTACACCAGCAGGACAATCTGCCCTGGATGAAAGGGAAGTTACGGGTCTCCGCTCAATTAAGCAAAAACTGTGTGCGTCGGGATCGCTTTCAGGTGGAGTTTGACGATTACAGCGCCGAACGTCTGGAAAACCGGATACTGAAAACTGCCATCGATAAAATCCGCCGTCAGATCAGTAACCCGCAGCTACTACTACAAGTTAACTCTTTGCAGGTGCACTTTGAGGATATTGCGCCTGTTGGTGATGCCCGCATCGCCTTCGACCAGGTACATCTCGACCGACATATGCGTCACTATGAACTTGCCTTAGCCTGGGCGCGGCTGATTTTGATGGGGCAGTCGCCTCACTGCATGCAGGGCGACGCCAACGCCATTTCACTGCTCTTTCCAATGGAAGCTGTATTTGAGTCTTTTGTGACTGCGTGGATGCGTCATCGTTATGACGATAACTGGCACGTGGAGGCACAGGTGGATTCACACACCTTGGTTCGTCTCAACGGCAACGGATTATTTAAGCTTAGACCTGATATCCATCTACGGCCTCGTGGGGAGAATTGGGAGCAGACGATGATTTGTGATGTTAAATGGAAAATGGTGGATAGCGGAAAGGCGACGCTCGAACAGTCGCAGGCTGACCTCTACCAGATGCTGGCTTACGGTGTGAACTATCAGGAGGGAATAGGAGATATGCTGCTGATTTATCCTTCGCATGAGGGTTTTAGTCAGCCATTACCTCATCCATATGAATTCAACCATCAAAAGGATAACCCGCTGCGTTTATGGGTTGTGCCATTTTTCATTGGCGAAAGTTTGCAAAGTTCTGGTCTGCGTTTCCCTGATGGGAAAACATTGATTTAAAAGTGTTATTCTCTTACATACGGTTAGGTATATTGGTGCTGTACTAGTATGATATCTTACCCGCCTGTGGCGTCTATTTTTTGTACGGATTTTAACTTGTGGGTACAAGTGCGGGTATAATTATACGCGACTATTTATAAACAATAATTATATCAGTATGTTGTCTGTTATATGCGAGTCCGGCCTTCGCACCATTAAGTACCGCGCGAACAAGAAGCCACCGAAAGGTGGTTTTTTGTGTCTGGAATCTGCCTGCTGTAACTGCCTGCCTATTTTCACTCTGTATTGACGTATTTCCCATTTCAGTAAAAACCGGATCTTCCTGATGCTTTCCTAAGGCCTATCTGATTGACCTTAAAGGCTAAAATGGTTTTTCATTGAACCCTTTCAGATCAAGGAGTTCCCGGATGGAGCCACAACAGGAAGGGATCACGCGGGCGTTAACGCCGGGCGAAGTCAATCTGGCACGCTCGGTGTTTGGCAGCACCATTTTCTATCAGAGCGTGTTGGTTCACTGCGACAGCTACCTGCCGTTTGGGCTGCAGAATCAGTACACGGCGATGAGCCCGAATGGGGAGCTTTACTTTCGTAGGTCACTCTATGAAAGAGATTATGCGAGCCAGGATCCTGAAGCTCAGCATCTTTTCATTCATGAGATGGCACACGTTTGGCAGCACCAGAAGGGCATGTGGGTACGCACCCGTGGGCTTCTCAGTTGGGCAGTGAGCTATCAATATCGGCTTGATCAACCTTTGCTGCGCTACTACAGCATGGAACAGCAGGCATCGATAATTGCGGACTATTTCATTCTCAAGAGATATGGGGCGAATACCTTCTTCCGCTTGCCAAACAGGAAACTCATCGGGATAGTGGACAGAAGGACATTGTCACAATTTCACCCCATAATCAGAAGCGCAGGGCTGCCATTATGAGAAAATATTTATTCCTTCTTCTTCCTCTTTTTATCTCAGGTTGCCCAACCGGTGACAGGTTTAATCTCTATCAAGTACAAAGTAAGATCGTAGATGGTAAAGTCTGCGTCTTTTTTAATGAGAACGATATCGTAAAAAACGAATCTATACTGAATATTGCCATCTGGAAACAAGGAGGCGATGACTACGTATATGAAAAATCATATGCTTACAGCCCGATAACGTTGGAAGCCAAAAAGTGTGTACCAGGTATCGGTGAGTTTAATTTTATCGCCGGTGAAGGATACACAGTGTTGGTAAGAACACCGCTGAATTCATATCGAACCAGTTTTGTTGTGATGAAGAAAGGTAAAAGTATTATGTTGAAGCCCGATTAGATTGCAATGAGATGTTTTAACTAAATATTATCATGAGAGTAATTTATTAATTCTATAGAAATTACAATCTGTAATGGGAAGCATAGGGCTGCCACTATGAAAAAACTCCTCTTACTATTTATTCCTCTTTTTATCTCTGGTTACTCGATGTATGATAGGTCTATCCTCTATTAAGCGAAAGTAATGCTTCAGAAGACAAAATAGGTTTTTTAATGAAAAATAACCCTCCTATATCCATGTAAGTGACATAGGAGAATTATTTTCTATGCGTTTAATCTATATGAAATCGGCCTCTTTCAACTCCAACTTCACCATCAGCTTCTTGTTCACCTCTTTCCCATCCACTCCGCTATGAATCCGCCGATGGCAAGTTGGGCAAATGGCGCCCACCCACTGCGGGTGATCGGGGCCTTCGTCGGCTAGGCGCTTAGTGTGATGGGGTTCGAGGTAGGGGGCACCATTTCTTTTCTTGAACGGCGCAGGTTGGTCGCAGGCTTCGCAGATGCCGTTGGCGCGCTTCAGCACGTATTTTTTCACGTCTTCGCTGCGTTTGAACCAGGATTTTTTGCTGTCGCTCTGTTGGCGCTGGCCTGATTGCTTTGAGGATTGCAGTGCCTTCTTGCGCAACTGTTCGAGCGTCTCTGTCTGCGTATCGGCTTCATCGGTTTCTGTTTCTTCTTCAATCGCGTGCAGTGGCGAGACTTTGAAAAGATTAAAGGTGATGCCTTGCCGCATGTTATTTTCTAAGTCTAAGCACTGAATGTGATCCCAAGAATCGCACTCAAACATGCCAAGATAGCGAACGCCTTTTTCTTTTTTGTTGTCTTCGAACAGGAAGATGTCTTTGCCATCTTTTTTATGGTCGCGGATGGATTTATTTCCCCGAATAAATTCCATAGGGCCTTTTTGACCTTCCCCCGTATAAGAAAAGCTGCCTTCGGTTGTCCATCCATCTTTATAGCCGTAGGTTTCACCGCTTTCTCCGGTGAAGATAAAGATCACCGGGAATTCCCGCGGGGTCCATATGCCGCCTTGCAGCTGCCCGCCGTAAAGCTCGATCAGCGCTTTGCGTGTGTATAGTTTGCCTTCGGTTAAATAGTCAAAAGGATGCGGCGTTTCGACGATCTCAAAGCCGAGGTCTTTGAGAAATTGGATGGCTTTTTCCGTGCCGCTATCGGCATTGATTCCTTTAAACGGATAGCCATGCTGCTCACGGTATGCTCTAGCGGCAATGCCTCGGATATCGTACTTCTCGCCATTATAATGAAGGAGGTATTTTTTAAATCGTTTTATTTCATGTTGTTTTAAGAACGCATCTCGGCCAAGTTTTTTATATTCTTCGATCGCTTTTAAAACGGATTCTTTTGAAGATAACGCCTCTATGGCAGTTGCCAAAACCACATCCTCACATTGCCGAGTTGGTTCTGAGCAATGTGCTTGCTGACGAGAGCAGTATGCATCAATACCCAGCAGTTAACTCATCGATTTACCGAATGCGTTAACTATGCCAGGTAGGGGAGGAAATGCCTACCTTGATGAATGCTTTTGTTGTGATATGTCAGTCAGATCTATTGGAAATCCTGAATGGGAAGGGCGACAAGTGCAGGCATCGCCCTGATTGTCGCTTACGTTAGCTGCAGGCTTCCATCTCCCGCAACGCCCGCCCATAAAGGTTACACAACGCAGGAACCAGATGCGCTGTAGCATTGAGATAGCGATTCATCTGCTCCCAGCCTTCGGTATCCAACTGTGGGTGCTTTTGCAGCAAGTGACCAAACAGCATCAGGCCGTGGCACAGCCCTTCCGCTTGCTCGGCAGAGAGTGCGGCCAGGTCTAAAAGTTCTGAAGGGTTAAAAGCGCTGAGATCGAGGTGGTTAAACAGTTGGCGGTAGAGGATAAGGGTGCTTTCAACGGATTCTGTAGTGGGAACCTTTGTCATGGGGGCATCTCCGTATGTCATTGATTAATGACTATCACCAGAGACGCTAAACTCGGGTGGTAGCCCAGACGGGGTTAGCGTCACCGGGACATACGAACCGGCGCTTCTTGCGAAGCCCCCGCCTGAGCCACCATTATTTGGAGTGAACTAAAGCTGCTGCATTATTACATAATACAGCGGTAATATGTCAGATTCGGAACGCTAACTCCGGCTGCGGATTTTGCCGCAGCAGAAAAACTATAACGTTATCAGTAAAAGGAAAAAATAAGCCGTATGGAATTACAGGCTGTTTACTCATGAGGTTGGAATGCAGATCGCAGTTATTAAATTTTAATTCAGGCTAATCAGTTAGGATAATTCATTTGCTAAATGAATTATTGAATCTGTGAATTTTGTTGTCACGAAATACGTTGAGATGAATGAATGTAAAAAGAATGGTTGAATATTTATCCTACGTGCCTTGAGTGCTATTATTAACCTCTTTGTTAATGCTCGCGGCAGTGAGTTTTTTAAAATAATGACAGGGATGCACTACGATGGAAAAGAAAGAGGGGGCTTTAAGGCTATTAACCTCCGGGGAGATCGGCCTTGCGAAGTCGGTATTTGGTGGTTCAATTATTTATGGGAAAGTCTGGGTTCATCACGATAGCTATTTCCCCTTTGGCTTACAAAATCGAAACACTGCGATGTCACCCAATGGTGAGCTGTATTTTAGAGACTGGTACGTGCCCGATTTCTCAAAGGAAGGGTAGTCATAAACATCTTTTCATCCATGAAATGGTTCATGTTTGGCAATACCAGCGTGGTATGTGGGTTAAGACCCGAGGCCTCTACAGTTGGTTGGCAAATTACAGTTATGAACTGGATGGCTCCAAACTCCTAAAGAACTACGCTATGGAGCAACAGGCTCAGATCGTTGCTGATTATCATTTGTTGACCTCTTCAGGTTATGCTGTTTGGAGAAACCGCTTCGGCAAGGAAGTGACTTACAACGGTAATGACTATGCCGATGTGAGAAAAGTAAAAGAAAAATATGAGAAAGTGTTAGTCGGTTTTCCTTACAAGTAAGAGGATTGGTTATGAAGGCGAGACTGTTCTGTGCCGTTGTTGGCGTGTCCTTGCTAAGCGCCTGTGTAGGCGATCGTCTCGATCAGCGCTATGCGCCGGATATCCCTATCGCCGCCCATGTTAAAGAGAATGGAGACATCTGTATCTATCCTTCACCAAAGGAAAACGAAAGGCAAGATACGCTCTATCTCACGGGTGATGCTGATGAGAAATTGATTGAGGTGGGGAATCAAGATCTTAAAAAGGGCATTTGCGTTACGCAGAACGATTACCCATTTCAGGAAAATCATACCTATAGCATGAGGCTAAATTTTGTGCCGATTGAGAAGCGCAGAAACCTGCAGGATGTTTCCGGCAGGGCCTTTATTGCTCACTTCAAAGTGACAAAGCTCAATGGTGTTTACGAAATTGAAAATATCACACAGGGCAGCAGATAACGTAGGGACAAAATGAAACGGATTTTCCCCCTCGCATTCCCTTTCCTGCTCGCCGGCTGTCCGTCGATAGGCGATCGCATCCCCGTAGACTATCCCGCCACCGCCAACCTGCGTGAGGGCAAAGTATGCATCAACGTTCAACCGCAGGGAGACGAAAAGCTCGTGGGTATCTCGATTTATCGATTGGATGAGGCGCAGAGTCGTACATTCAAATTTTTCGATCCGCTGAGGGATGTCGCCCCCAATCAGTGCGTCCCTGATGAGGGCTACGTATTTACGCCGGGGCAGCAATACCATTTCTCCGCGAAACTGGTCTCCCTCAAGAAACAGAAGGCGGATGAGTTTCCCTCAGCGCGTGAATTCGTCGCTGAATTCGTTGTGCAGCAGGAAGGCAATCAACTTAGGTTGGAAGCCCTCCGCCCCCCACGCTAACCCCACCGCCCAAACCTACCCCAAATCCCCCCCGTTGCTGGCGATCACTTTCTTATACCACCAGAACGATTTTTTGCGAGTGCGGGCGAGGGTGCCGTTGCCCTGGTCGTCGCGGTCGACGTAGACAAAGCCGTAGCGCTTGCTCATTTCGCCAGTCGAGGCGGCCACCAGGTCGATGCAGCCCCAGGTGGTGTAACCCAGCACCGACACGCCGTCGGCGATGGCGTTGGCCATGGCGCGGATGTGTTCGCGTAGGTAGCTGATGCGGTAGTCGTCCTCAATCTCGCCTGCTGCATTGAACTCGTCGTGTGCGCCCAGGCCGTTTTCCACCAGGAACAGCGGCTTTTGGTAGCGGTCGTACATCATGTTCATGGTGATGCGCAGCCCCAGCGGATCGATGCCCCAGCCCCAGTCGCTGCGCGGCAGGTGCGGGTTCGCCAGCGATTTCACCACGTTGGCGGCGCTGCTGTTGTTGTCGTTCATGTCGGCGGAGGCGCAGCGCGAGGCGTAGTAGCTGAAGGAGACGAAGTCGACAGTGTGCTTCAGAATGTCGGCGTCTTTCGGTTCCATGACGATGCTCACGCCTTTCTCGCGGAAGACGCGGGCAGCGTAGGAGGGATAAGCGCCGCGCGCCTGCACGTCGATAAAGAACAGGTTCTCGCGGTCTTTCTCCAGCGCGGCCCACACGTCTTCCGGCTTGCTGGACCACGGGTAGAAGTTGCCGCCGGCCAGCATGCAGCCCACCTGGTTGGTGGGGTTCACTTCGTGGGCGATGCGCGTCGCCAGCGCGCTAGCCACCAGTTCGTGGTGCGCGGCCTGGTATTTCACCTGTTCGGGGTTCTCGTCCGCTTCAAACACCAGCCCCGCGCCGGAGAACGGGCTGTGCAGCAGGATGTTGATCTCGTTGAAGGTCAGCCAGTATTTCACCAGCCCGTCGAAGGCTTCGAAGCAGGTGCGGGCGTAGCGGGTGAAAAATTCCACCATCTTGCGGCTGCGCCAGGAGCCGTATTCGGTCACCAGGTGCATCGGCACGTCGAAATGGCACAGGGTCACCAGCGGCTCGATGCCGTATTGGCGGCACTCTTCGAACAGGCTGCGGTAGAAGGCGATGCCCTCGGGGTTGGGCGTCAGCTCGTCGCCGTTGGGGTAAATCCGACTCCAGGCGATGGAGGTGCGGAACACGGTAAAGCCCATCTCCGCCATCAGCGCGATGTCGTCGCGGTAGCGGTGGTAGAAATCGATGGCGTCGTGGCTGGGGTAAAACTCGTCGTCGCGCAGGCTAAAGCGCTTCTCCAGCCCGAGTTTGACCGCCATGCGGTTGGCGCCGTGCGGGATCATATCGACGGTGGTCAGCCCTTTGCCGCCCTCGCGATAGCCGCCTTCCGCCTGGTTGGCGGCCAGTGCGCCGCCCCATAAAAATCCGTTAGGGAATGTTGAGTCAGACATGCAATCCTCAATACCCGTCATACTTGAAGCTGCATCCGTGTTGGCTGCGTTCACTCACCCGAATCACTTACTTGTGTAAGCTCATCGGGATTCGCTCTCTTGCCGCCTTGATGCCGCTCCAACTATTTAGGGTATAAATATACGTTAATGCGTTGCGCTGGCGGCGTTCGCCGCCGGTGCGGTTTGGCCGGGCGCGGCGGCGTTTTCCGGCAGATCCTCGAAGCCCAGCATCAGCGTGAGCGCGAACGACAGCACCACCGAGAGCGCCATCACCGCCACCACCCACACGATGCTCATCGGGTTGGCCGGATCGAAGAACTGCACGCTGGTGAACAGCCCGGGCGAGGCCATCGAATGGCTGGCCAACCCGCCGATGCCGGCGACCGCGCCGCAGATGAAGCCGCTGATCAGGCTGGCGATCAGCGGCCGCTTCAGGCGCACCGCCACGCCGTACAGCGCCGGTTCGGAAATCCCCGCCACGATGGCGGAGGCCGCGGCGGCCAGCGCGGTCTGGCGCAGCTCGCGGTTCTTGGTTTTCAGCGCCACCGCCAGCGAAGCGCCGCCCAGCGACAGGTTGGCGCCGATCTCTGAAGGCATCACCATGCCTTCTTTGCCGGTCTCGGCGATGGTCTGGATGATGGTTGGGGTAAACACCCGGTGCATGCCCGTGATCACCAGCAGCGGCCAAATCGCCCCCATGATGGCCACGGAGAGCCAGCCCAGGTAGCCGTGCACGGTGTAGACCAGCGCAGAGATGCCGCTGCCGATCCAGATGCCGAGCGGGCCGATAAGCAGAATGGCGATCGGCGCGGCGATCAGTACGATCAGCATCGGCTTGAGGAAGTTCTTGGTCACCGCCGGGGTGATGCGATCCACCCCGCGTTCGATGTGCGACAGGATCCAGGTCATCACCAGCGCCGGGATCACCGTGTAGGTGTATTTCACCGCCGTCACCGGGATGAAGGCGAATTCCACCGCCTGGCCCTGCGCCGCCTTGGCCATCAGATCGATAAAGTTGGGATGCACCAGCACCCCGGCGATGGCGATCGCCAATGACATGTTGGTTTTGAACTTCAGCGCCGCCGAGGCGGCGACCATCACCGGCAGGAAGAAGAACGCGCCGTCGCCGATCACATTGAGGATGACGAGGGTTGAGGAGCCTTTCTCGAATACGCCGGCCATATCCAGGATCATCGCCAGCAGCTTCACCATCGAGCCGCCGATGATGGCGGGGATCAGGGGCGACATGGTGCCCACCAGCGCGTCGAGAATGCCGGCGCCGATGCCTTTCAGGGTGAGCTTGCGCTTCACCGGGGCGGCGGGAGCCGCCGCGCCCGGCATGCCGAGCGCCAGCACCGCCTGATAGGCCTTGGCCACCTCGTTGCCGATGATCACCTGGCACTGCTCCCCGCTGTGCACCACGCCCAGCACGCCGTCGATGGCCTTCAGCGCCGGCGTGTCGATCCGCGCTTTGTCTTTCACCACGAATCTCAGGCGGGTCATGCAGTGGGTCACGGCCTCGATATTGCCCGTGCCGCCCAGGGCGGCCACGATGGCGTGCGAGATCTCTGCGTAGTTCTTCGGCATGGCGTGTCGTCTCTCAGATAGCAATTCGGATAGCCCAAAGGCGAATATTTACTGCCTGGGCGATCCGTCGTTCCATCCGTATGAAACGCCCATAAGAAACCGGTTTCACAAAATCATGTATTGGTGTTTTGTTCTTGGCAAGAACTATGATTTTTGGCGTTTCGTTTTCGTGATCTGGATCGTCAGAGGTAAGCGCATACCGATGTGCAGGGGCGTGAAAACGTTCCAAACGCCGGGCGTCTTGGGTAGACTGCGCTGAACCCATGGATTTTGGCGGCGCACAGATGGCAACGATACTCGAGGTGGCGAAAAAGGCCGGCGTTTCAAAGGCGACGGTGTCGCGCGTTTTGTCCGGCAGCGGCTATGTCAGCGAGGAGAAACGCGCGTTGGTGGATAAAGCCATCGCGGAAACCGGCTATCGGCCCAACCTGCTGGCGCGCAGCCTGGCGACCAACACCACCCAAACCCTCGGTCTGGTGGTCACCAACACTCTCTACAGCGGCAACTATTTCAGCGAACTGATGGCGCAGTCGGCGCGCATCATGGAGGCGAACGGCCGCCAACTGATCCTGGCGGACGGCAAGCACACCGCCGAAGAGGAGCGGGCCGCCATTCAGTTTTTGCTGGATCTGCGCTGCGACGGGGTGATTATCTATCCGCGTTTTCTGTCGATCGCGGAAATGGACGAGATCGTCTCCCAACACCGCCAGCCGATTCTGGTGATCAACCGGCGGCTGCGGCTGAACGACAGCTACTGCATCTTCAGCGATCAGCACGCCGCCGGCGCGGCGGCGGTGGCGCACCTGATCGCGCGCGGCCATCGCGACATCGCTTTTATCACCGGCTCGCTCGATTCCCCCACCGGGCTGGAGCGGCTTTCCGGCTACAAGTCCGCGCTGGCGCAGCAGGGCATTGCGGTTAACGAGGCGTTGATCGTCGAAGGAAAATGGCACGCGCAAAGCGGCGTGGCGGCGGTCGATGCGCTGCTGGCCGGCGGGCAGCCGTTCAGCGCCATCGTCGCCGGCAACGACGAGATGGCCATCGGCGCGATGAAGCGGCTGGCGGAGCGCGGCGTGGCGGTGCCGGAGGCGGTATCGGTCATCGGCTTTGACGACATCCCGCTGGCGCCCTATACCGTGCCATCGCTGTCGAGCATGAAGATGCCGGTCACCGAGATGATCCAGGAGACCATCAACCGCCTGCTGTCGATGCTGGACGGCGGCGAGCTGAGCAAGCGCCCCAGTTTCCCGGCCAGCCTGATCGAGCGCGAGTCGGTGGCGGCGGGGCCGTATTGGGTTGGTAACTGATCTGCCGATTTTTCATCCATCGCCTCAATAGACAAACCCGTCGGCCGGCCTTATATTGCTAATGAGAATCACTATCAAAAACCTCGCCGACGGTCGGCGTCATCACTCACAGGCAGGGCGAACATGTCTACGTCCCCTCAACGGTTACTGCAGGAATATCATCAGCAAGCGCAGGACTATGCGCTGTCGGACATGCTGCGCGCGCGGCGCGGCGTGTTGACCGCCGACGTCGATATCGAGCTGGATGAACCCCACCGCGCGGGCCTGAAGATCGTGGTGATCCGCCGCGGGCGTCTGCGCTGTGAAAGCGGAGCGGGGCCGCAGGTGGAGCTGAACGGCCCTTCGCTGTTGCTGGCCGCCGGGCGGGACGACTTCGTGTTGAACAACCTGTTCCAGGCCGGCGAACCGCTCGATTACACCCTGATGCAGTTCTCCGCCGCCTGGCTGGAACAGAACGATGTCCGCCTGCCGCCCGGCCTCGATGGGCGGCGGCATGCGCAGTTGGTGCCGCTGGCGGCGCCGGCAGCGCTGATTGGCCAGGCCCGGCAGCTGTTCGCCTGCCCGTTGCACGAGTCTCAGCGCGGGCTGTGGTTCAGCGCCAAGGCCAACGAACTGGCGGCGCATTGCCTGCATCAATGCTGGAACCGCAGCGCCGCCGCGCCGTCTGTTGGCGTGCGCCTGGCTGCGCGGGACGTGGCGCGCCTGCAGCTGGCGCGTGAAATCCTGTTGGCGGAGATGGAGCAGCCGCCGAGCCTGGATCGACTGGCGCAACGCGCCGGGTTGAATACCCGCAAACTCACGCAAGGGTTCCGCCAGCTGTTTGGCGCCAGCGTGTTCGGCCTGCTGCAGGAGCACCGGCTGCAAACCGCCTGGCGCTTGCTGAGCGAGCAGGATCTGCACGTTTCCACCGTCGCCTGGCAGGTGGGTTATACGCCGGCGCACTTCTCCGTCGCTTTCCGCAAGCGTTTTGGCGTCATGCCCTGCGACGTCAAAAAGCGTTAGCCACGCAATCGAAAGAAAAAGTCCCGCCGACGAAAGCCTTTGCGGATGAAGGCGCCCGCCGCTTGTGGCTACAGTAGGCGCCTTTGCCGTGGAGGATCTCATGCTGAGTGACCTGCGGGCGCTGACGCGTCCTTTCCGCATCATGTTGTATTCCGCGCTGGCGCTGCAGGCGCTGGCCGGCGTCAGCTCGCTGTTTCCCTGGCTGGCGATCGCCCGGCTGGTGGACGCCTCACCGGCGGCCTATCCCTTTTGGCTCGGCGTCGCCGCCGGTGGCCTGGCGCTGTGGCTGTTCGCCCAAACGCTGGCGCTGCATCTGACTCATCTGCTTGACGCGCGTTTGTGCCACCGGCTGCGCAGCCAATTGGCCGCCAAGCTGGCACGCCTGCCGCTGAACTGGTTTGTGCGACAGGGCGAGAGCGGCGCCGCCCGGGCGCTGTCGCAGGACATTCAGGCGCTGCATCAGCTGGTGGCCCATGCGCCGTCGGAACTGGTGCAGCTGGCCGTCGTGCCCGGCTGCGCGCTGGCGCTGCTGGCGGCGGTGCAGTGGCCGCTGCTGCTGTTCGCGCTGATACCTTTGCTGGCGGCCGCGCTGCTGTTTCGCGTCATCCGTTCGCCGCGCCTGCGGCCGGCGTTTGAACAACGCGATCGGGCGTTTCGGCAGTTGAACGACGATTATCGGCAGCTGGCGGCGCATCCGCTGTTGGCGCGCCAGTTTCCCGGTGCGGGCATCGAAGCGCGCGCCCGGCAGAGCCTGCGGGACTTTCTCGCCGCCTTTCACCGCTGGCTGCGGCGTATCGGCGCGCTCGGCGCCGTGACCCAATTGCTGCTCAGCGCCGCGCTGTCGGCCGGCTGGCTGTTGCTCGGCGCCCGCTGGCTGGCGCCCGATCTCACGCTGGCGGAGCTGGCGCTGTTCGTGTTGCTGTTGCGCAGCGTGTCGCAACCGGTGATGGCGATGGGGCACGGCGGCGATGCATTGCGCGCGGCGACGCTGGCCGCCGGCCGCATTCGGGCGCTGCTGGCGCATCCTGAAATACGCTGGGGAGAGCGCTCGGCGATCGCTTCGGCGCCGCAGGGGGCGGCGCTGCGGCTGAGAGATCTCGGTTGCCGACAGGACGAACGCTGGTTGTTGCAGGGCGTCAATCTGGCCGTCGAACCGGGGGAATGGCTGGCGATTGTCGGGGCGTCGGGCAGCGGTAAAAGCACGTTGCTGCGGTTGATCGCTCGTTATAGCGAGCCGGATAGCGGAACGGTATCGCTCAACGGCGTGCCCGCCGACGCGTTTTCGGCGCAGGCATTCAATCAGATGGTGGCCGTGGTGCCGCAGGAGCATGCGCCGCCGGCGATGTCGCTGCGCGACAACCTGACGTTGTTCGCCGCCGGGGCGGAGGCGGCGCAGCTGCGGCGCGTGCTGGCCGCGCTGGGGCTGGCAGAGCGTTTGCAGGAGCGGTTGGATGAGGCGCCGTCGCTTTCCGGCGGGGAGGCGCAGTGTCTCGCCATTGCCCGGGCGTTGCTGGCGCGGCGGCCGCTGCTGTTGGCCGACGAACCGACTTCGGCGCTGGATCGGCAGAGTCGCGAACGCATCCTGACGGCGCTGGCGCAGCTGCCCGCCACTCGGCTGGTAGCAACGCACGACGCGGAACTGTGCCGCCGCGCCGATCGGGTGGCGGTGCTGGCAGAGGGGCGGTTGCTGGCGGTCGGCACGCCCGCCGCGCTGGCGCAACATCCGGCGCTGCTGGCGGCGTTGGCCGAACGCCGGGAGGTGGACGATGAAGCGTGAGCTGGCGCAGGCGCTAGCCCCGTCGCTGCTGTTGATGGCGCTGGCCGCCGCGCTGGAGGGCGCCTGCGCCTTGCTGCTGGCGGCGGCGGTGGCGAGCTGGCGGCAAAATCCCGGACATTGGTTAGAGTTGCTGGCGCTGGCCACGCCCCTCGCGCTGGCGGTGCAGTATGCGGCGGCCACCCGCGGTTTCTTCGCCGGCGGCGCGGTGATGAACGCGTTGCTGCGAGCGCTGTTCCGCCGTCTGCCGCGCGCGCTGTCGCCGCAGGAGCAGACGCCGGGCCTGTTAACCGGGGCGATCGGCCAGGCGATGTCGGCGCCGGCGCACCTGCTGGCGCCGCTGGTTGGCGCGATCGTCACGCCGTTGACACTGGTCGCCGGGCTGGCCTGGCAGAGCCTGGGAATGGCGCTGGCGTTGCTGGCGGCCGGCGTGCTGCTGGCGCTGGTGTTGCGCGGTTCGGCGGTCCGGCTGCACCGGCGAGAGCGGGAGCTGGGGGAGGCCAACCAGAATATCGAAGGGGCGCTGATGCAGTTTGCCCGTCATCAGGCACTGCTGCGCTTCGGCTACGGGCAGGCCGCCGCCGCCGAAGCGCTGACGCAGCGGTTGGATAGCCATCATCGAGCGCATGCCGCGCTGCTGCGCCAAAGCCTGCCGTATCATCTGCTGTTCAGCGCCGGGCTGCAGTTGACGCTGTTGGCGGCATTGTGGTTCGGCGCCCATGAGGTGTTGGCGCAGCGCCTGAACGCCGCCCAATGGCTGGCGCTGATGATTGTTCTGGCCCGCTCGTTGGAGCCGCTGCTTCAGCTTTCTCACCTCGATCAGGCGCTGCGTCAGTTGAAGAACGGCTGGGGCCAACTGCGCCAGACGCTGGCGGCGCCCGCGCTGCCGTTGCCGGAGCGGGACGGCCCGGCGCCGCAGGACGACGGCATCGCGCTTGAGGCGCTGAGCCTGGCGGCGGCGCACGGCGGTTGGCGGTTGCGGGAGATAGGCGGAGCTTGTGCCGCCGGAGAGATGTTGGCGATCGTCGGCCCTTCGGGCGCCGGCAAAAGCAGCCTGCTGAGCCTGATGGCGCGCACGCAGGATCCGACGGCGGGGCGGGTGTTCTACGGCGGCCGTGACGTGCGCGCGCTGTCGGCGCGGCAATTGGCGAGCGGGCGCGGCGTGATGTGGCAAGACAATCGCCTGCTGCGCGGCAGCGTGCGCTGGAATCTGACCCAGGGGCGAACGGATATCGGCGATGAGCGTCTGCTGGCGCTGTTGGCGGCGCTGGATCTGCCGCCCGACGTGCTGGAAGAAGAGGTCGGCAGCGACGGCGATCGTTTCTCCGGCGGGCAGAAGCAGCGGCTGTGCCTGGCGCGCACGCTGCTGCAGGGGGCTCCCCGGCTGCTGTTGGATGAACCGGGCGCCAGTCTGGATCGGCGCAACGCCGAGCGCGTGGCGGCCCTGCTGGCCGGCTGGCCCGGCACGCGGGTTGTCGTCACCCACGATCCCGCGTTGGCCTGTCGGGCGGATCGGGTATGGGTGCTGGAAGGCGGGCGGCTGACGGCGGCGGGCAGCCCGGATGCGCTGCGCGAGGCGGGGGGGTGGTTCGCCCGTTTCTGCCAGGCGAAAATGACCGGCGATCGATAGAGAAACTCCGGCAATCGAAAAAGTCGCGGCGGCCGTTTTGTTAGATTGATAACGATTATCATTTAACAATAACAACCAGGGAAAAACATGCGACTCATTCATCTCTCACCAGTGGCGGCCGCGACGCGCCGCGGCGCGTTGCTGTGCGCGCTGTGCGGCACCGGGGCGCTGGCGCAGGATGCGCCGGCCAAAACGGACGTAAAAGAAGATACCCTCACCGTGACCGCCGGCGCGGCGGCGCGGGATGACTATGTGGCTCCCGGCGTCACCACGCTGGGGAAAATCCCGCTGAAACCGCGTGAAGTGGCCCAGTCGGTCAGCGTGATCGATCGCCAGCAGATGGACCAACAGAACCTCACTTCGCTGGACGCGGTGATGACGCGCGCCACCGGCGTCACCAGCGCCCCCTTCGTGTTGCTGACCACCGCGTGGTATGCGCGCGGCTTCAAGATCGATTCGTTCGAACTGGATGGCGTGCCGACGCTGCTGGGCAATACCGCCAGCTCGCCGCAGGACATGGCGGTGTACGAGCGGGTGGAGATCCTGCGCGGCTCCAACGGCCTGCTGCACGGGCTCGGCAACCCGGCGGCCACGGTCAACATGGTGCGCAAGCACGGGCTGGCGCAAAACCGCGCGCAGTTTACCGCCAGCGCCGGCAGCTGGAACCAGTATCGCGGCGAAGCGGACGTGGGCGGCCCGCTGAACGCCTCGGGCAGCGTACGCGGCCGGGCGGTGATGGCATGGGAAGACCGCGATTATTTCTATCGCGTCTCGGATCAGAAAACCCGTTTGCTGTACGCCACCGTCGATGCCGATCTGACGCCGGACACGTTGCTGCGCGTCGGCGCGCAGTACCAGACCATCGATTCCGTCACCAACATGGCCGGGGTGCCGATGGGGAAAGACGGCAGCGATCTGCACCTGCCGCGCAGCACCTATCTGGACGTGGACTGGGATCGCTTCAAATGGGACACCACGCGGCTGTTCGCCGCCGTGGAGCAGCGGCTGAACGACGCCTGGCAGCTCAAGCTGAGCAGCGATTATCTGTATGCCAAGTCGCGGCTGCTGTATGCCGGCGCCTGGGGCAACGTCGATCCGGCCACCGGCGACGGCGCGGCGCTGATGGGGGGCGCCTATCGTTTCCGCAACCGGCAGCTGGGGCTGGATGCCAGCCTGAGCGGCAAGATCGACGCCTGGGGACGACAGCACGAGCTGATCGTCGGCGCCAGCTACACTCATGCCGAAGAGGAGCAGTTCACCGCGCAGTTAGATCCGGCGTTTCAGGTGCCGGTTAACGTCTATCGCTGGGATCCGCACGGCGTGCCGAAGCCGGCGATCGGCGCCTACGGTTCGTCGGGATCGACCAAAACCATTCAGCGCGGGGTGTACGGCATGGGCCGCATCAAACTGGCGGAACCGCTGACGCTGGTGGCCGGCGCGCGTGAGAGCTGGTGGCAGCTGCGTTCACCCAGCGACAGCCTGGAGGAGAACGCGCGCCTGACGCCCTACGGCGGCCTGATCTGGGACTTCGCCGAAGACTGGTCGTGGTATGCCAGCTACGCCACGGTGTTCCAGCCGCAGACCGGCAAAACCTGGAGCGGGCAGATGCTGAAGCCGGTTGAAGGCCGCACGCTGGAAAGCGGGGTGAAGGCGTCGCTGATGCACGGCGCGCTCAACCTCTCGGCGGCGGCGTTCCGCATCGATCTGGAGAACAATCCGCAGGTGGACCCCGAACATCCGGGCGGCGGTTTCGATACCTGGTACATCAGCGGCGGCAAGGCGCGCAGCGAAGGCTTCGAACTGGAAGGGCGCGGCTATCTCACGCCCTGGTGGGACGTCACGCTCGGCTACACCTATACCGACACGCGCTACACCCGCGACGTCAGCAACCAGGGGCGCGCCTACAACAGCCTGACGCCGCGCCATATGCTGCGGCTGTGGAGCGATTACGATCTGCCGTGGGATCAGCGCAAGTGGAGCATCGGCGGCGGCATCCAGGCGCAGAGCGGGTTCAGCAGCGCCAACGGCGCGACGACGCTGCGTCAGGGCGGCTATGCGCTGGTCAACGCCCGGCTGGGGTATCGCATCGACGAGACCTGGTCGGCGGCGCTCAACGTCAACAACCTGTTCGATCGCCGTTACTACGCCGGGCTGTTCTCGCCGCAGTGGAACAACCGTTACGGTGAACCGCGCAACCTGATGTTCACCGTCAAGGCCGAGTTCTGATGAGCCCGCGCGTATGGGCGGCGTGCCTCGGCAGCGCCATGGGGGGCGTTACCCTGGCGCTGCTGTTGGCGCGCGGCTACCCCTCGGCCGACCCGCTCGATCGGCTTTACGGCGCGCTGTTTCTGGCGCTGTTCGGCGGCATCGCGTTGCTGACGTATAGCCTGCTGGCGCCGGACTGGCGTCGCACGCTGCTGCGCGCCTGGCTGTGGTGGCCGCTGCCGCTGGCGTTGCTGGAGGCGTGGCGATGAACGCCGTCGCGCGACGGGCGTTGGCGGCGCTGCATCGGGGCTGCGGCGCGCTGTTCGGCTGCGCGCTGTTCGTGATCCTGTTCACCGGCTGCTGGAGCCTGGCCGGCGACAGCTTCACGCTGTGGTGGAACGGCGTGACGATGAGCGGCGAGCAACGGCCGTTGGCGCAGCTGCTGGACGACGCGAAAGCCTACGGTGAAGACGGCGCGGCGCCTTACGTCATACTGCCGAGCGCGCGTTATCCGGTGATTCGCTTTTGCCGCGCTCCGGACGACTGCGCCCTTGCGCTGAGCGCCGTCAGCGGGCGGCCGATCAGCCTGACGGCGCCGACCACGCTGTTGGTGACGCTGCACAAGAACCTGTTTCTCGGCTTTCCCGGTCGGGTGTTTCTCAGCCTGTTCGGCATTGCGTTCACTGTGTTGCTGATCAGCGGGATTGCGCTGCATGGCCGACGGCTGCGCCAGCTGTTGCAGCTGCGGCGGCGTCAGGGGCTGCGGGTGCTGCTGTTCGATCTGCACAATCTGTTGGGGCTTTGGTGCTATCCGTGGCTGGTGATGTTCGCTTTGACCGGCGCGCTGTCCGGCCTCGGCGCGCTCGGTACGGTGCTGCTGGCCGACCGCGTCAGCCCCGGTGCGCCACAGCGGGTGATGGCGCAGCTGATGGGCGGCGCGCAGCCCGCGCCGCCGATGCCTGACGCCGGGCGTACTCCCGCGCAGACGCTGGCGGCGCTGCGGCGCCAGGCGCCGGAATTTACGCCGCAAACCCTGCAGCGCGCGCCGGATGGCGCACTGCTGGCGGTGGGCGGCGTCACCCGCGGCATTCCCAGCAGCGCGCTGTTCGAGCAATTTCGTTTCGGCAGCGGCGAGCAGCCGGCGCTGATGCGGCGCAGCGCCGCTCGTCAGGGGCCATGGACGCGCGCGTTCATCGCCGTTCAGCCGCTGCACTATGGCCAATACGCCTGGTTGCCGCGGGCGGCGGCGGCGGTGAGCGCATTGCATTTTCTGGCCGGGTTCGGCGCGGCGACGCTGGCGCTGAGCGGGCTGGGATTGTGGTGCCTGCGGCAGCCGCAGCGCCGTGCCGCGCGCTTTATCACCGGCGTCTGCTGCGGTCTGACGGTGGCGGGAAGTTTGCTGTTGGCCGCCCGGCCGCTGGCGGCGTTCCCTGCCGCCTGGCTGTTTTGGGGAATGTGGGGCGCGGTGGCGCTGTCGGCGTGGCGGGTTTGGCCGGGGTGGCTCTTGTTCGGCAGCGGAATGGTCGGTGGCACGGCGCTGCTGGCGGCGGCGCTCGGCCATATGCTCAGCGCCGGCCCCGGCCTGTACTGGCTGGACAGCGCTTTATTGTTGGTCAGCGCGGCCCTGTTCGCCGCCGGCGCCTTGTTATGGCAATCGCGCGGCGCCTGGCCGCGCCAATCGGAGTAAAATATGCGACAACTATTGCAACATCGGCATCTGGTGCTGACCCTGGGGCTGCTCTATTTCAGCCAGGGCATCCCGATCGGCATCGCCATGGATGCGTTGCCGACCCTGCTGCGCCATGACGGCGCCAGCCTGCAGGCGCTGGCGTTTTTGCCGCTGGTGGGGCTGCCCTGGGTGGTGAAGTTTCTTTGGGCGCCGCTGGTGGACAATCACTGGTCGCCGCGCTTCGGACGCCGCCGCAGTTGGATTATTCCGCTGCAGTGCGTAGTGATGCTGTGCCTGATCCTGCTCAGCGCGGTCGGCATTTCCGCAGCGGCGGCCGGGCTGTGCGTCGCGCTGCTGGTCGTCGCGTCGCTGGCCAGCGCTACGCAGGATATCGCCACCGACGGCATGGCGGCGGAACACGTCAGCGGTGAGTTGCTGTCGCGCGTCAATGCCATTCAAATCGCCGGGGTGATGAGCGGCTTCTTCGTCGGCGGGGCGGGCATGATGATGCTGAGCGCCAGAGTCGGCGTGCAGGGTGCGCTGCTGGCGATGGCGATCTTCCCTGCCGCCAGCCTGCTGGCGATTGGCCGCTTCCGACAACACGCCGATCTGCCGCCCGAACGTGCCGATTCGCGTCCGGCCAGCCTGCTGCGCACGCTGCGCCGTCGCGGTGCAGCGCGGTTGCTGACGCTCACGCTGCTGTCGGCGGTGACCGCGGTATCCGGCTTCGGGTTGGCCAAGCTGTTTTTAACCGATCACGGTTGGACGCCGGCGCAGATCGGCCAGATAGGCATGGCCGGCGGCATGGTGACGCTGGTGCTCGGGTGCGGCGGCGGCGCCTGGCTGGTGAGCCGGCTCGGGGTGTGGAAGGCGTTCGCGGTTGGCCTGGGTTGCGCGCTGGGTGCCGCGTTATGCTGGCTGGCGATGGCCAACTGGGGCCTGCACCCCGGCGGCGTGATCGCCGCGGTGATGGGAGGCGCGTTGGCTTCCGGCGTGACCTCGGTCGCTATCATGACTGCCGGCATGCAGTTCGCCGCGCAGGGCGATCAGGCGGGCACCGACATGACCATGGTGCAAAGCTCGCGCGATATCGGGGAAATGGTCAGCAATATGCTGATGGTGGGGATGACCGCCAGCTTGGGCTACCGTTTTTCCTTCGCGTTGGCTGCCGCGCTGGCTGTATTGCTGTTGGGGATCTCTATGTATAATTATCGACGCCATGCGGCGATGAACTGACTTAATGCATTGCAGATGTTAAAAATTAATATGACTTGCTTGTGTTAAATTTCATCAATTAACACGCGCCACGTAATCCCTCTTGGTTCGGGGGCTACGTCGGGGTCACAAATTTTTCCGGAATTGATCGCCTTACCTGTCCCAGATAAGCACAGCCTAGTTGCCGAAGTGCGGATCGGTGTGATGATGAGTGAATCGATCTGCCGAACCCATTGGACGCTCAATCGTCGCGCCGCCTATAGTGGCAGTGCCCCGAATACATGCAGCAACACCAGGGCATCCTATAGGCTGTTGAACGGCCAATATCATAACGACAAGCTCCCCAAACCGGCTCAGGCCGGTTTTTTTGTACCTGCGGTTCAGGCTGTTCACCCTGTAGGTGAACAGGGGGTGTACACCGAGAAGGTAGCTATACATCAATCAATTCATTGAAATAAAAGGATAAATTTAAATGGTGTATAGGGTGAACAGTTTTTCTATAAATCTTTTTTTTGTGGCTGTGAGTCCAAGAAATAAAAGCTGCGATCAGAAAATAGCGACAGTAAATTATGCGTAACAATAATTTTTGGTTTGGGTTCGTGACACGGAACCTAACCGAGCTCTTTGTATGGTTGAATTTTATGCTGTTGTCAGAGCAATAGTATAATCTTCCAGCGTTTCACGAAATTTATACTGGGGGCACAAAAGGGGGCATAATCTTGATTTGTTTTTAATAATATTATATTTTTCAGTAACTTGATTGGTGATTTGAGTCCGGCCTTCGCACCATTAAGTACCGCGCGAACAAGAAGCCACCGAAAGGTGGTTTTTTTGTGCCTGGAATTTGGTTGCGAACAGTCCCCTGCCTTTGTTCCTTGCTAACTCATAAGTAGAGTTATGTGTTTTGGGGTCATTCATATATCGCGATACGCCTTGGCTCAGTGCCATTGAGACTGATTTGACCGAGATTTGCTGATGCGACTGGCATGATTGCTGCCCAGTGAGAGGGCTCATAATCGATCTGATGAAATAGCTTATCTAGCGCATCAGTTGGCAAATTCGTGTAGAGATGCATCATTCATGTGATATTGATATTCATTCTCAATAAAGTGTATCAGTGATATGATAAGCACTTCCAAAATAAAGCCAGGGATGCTTTGATTAAATGTCTATTAAACCTCTATTTTTTATGTCCTTTCTTGCTTTGTCAGCCTGCAGTACGAATAAAGTCGTGGATACTTTTTCGGGAACACCGGGTACAGCAGGAATGGCATATTGTGTACGAGACTTGTGGGAGAATGATGCCATTGCCAATAATTATCCCAGCGGTCCAATCCGTATACTAGAAAATCGTAGTGGCACTGGCAGTTACTATGTTTTTGATGAGAAAGGGGAGGAGATGGTACAGGCCAAAGGTACGATTGGCTTGTGGTTTGGAGACAAGCCAGAAAAAATTGAAGTTAATTTCGTTATTCCCCAGGATAAGTCGATGACCGTTAGGGCAACACGCAGGCTAGAACTGAGCAAACAGTGTGCGGTTATCCCAACCAAGGTGCGAGAGGACAAATACTTACCGTCGGTGATTTGCACAGATAAGACCGCTTGCAACTTCAGGCGCGATATTTAAAAACACGCTGAATGTGTGATTACGTCAGTGAAGATGAGGGCGGTAGCTCATCATCTGGCAGCGTTAGTACAGTGCGAACAAGAAGCCACCGGTAGGTGGTTTTTTGTGTTAGGGATTTGCCCTGTATGGCTCATTTCAATTATCAGCCACGGGGTGATGCGCTTTTCACTTTAGTAAAAACCAGATCGTCCTGATGCTTTCATAACGCATATATAATTGACATTAAATGAAAAAATTGCATTTCATTGAACTCTTTCAGAACAAGGAGTTCCAGGATGGAGCCACAACAGAAAGAGATCACGCGGGCGTTAACGCCGGGCGAAGTCAACCTGGCGCGTTCAGCGTTTGGTAACACTATTTTCTATCTGAGCGTGGTGGTGCTACCTGTTTTTGGGCTGCAGAATCAGTACACGGCGATGAGCTCGCACGGGGAGTTGGGCCGTATATAAAAAATTATGCGAGCTAGGATCCTGAAGTGCAGCATCTTTTTATTCATGAGGGAAGTGCCAGTAAGAGAGCTTACGCTTTCTTGTTTTATTTTTTCTTTCCCCATGGAAGGTAATATAAATAGGTTAAATCGTCTAATTTGAAATTGATATAATCACCAACATTGCTTTTAACGGGCGGTAACTCGCTAAAAATAAATAAATATAGAGGTCTTGGTGGCGTGGCCATCGCAAGCTCATCCAGCTTCTCTCGTGAGGTTCTACGGTATTCGGAGCTATCAACAAGGCGAGAAGGGATAAAAAATGTTGGTTTATATTTTATCATTCCTGCTTTCATCTCATTATCGAAACGGACCAAGTAGTAGTCATCTTTACGGTTAATCCACGCTTTACCATAGTAAATTCGTGGCTCATCGATATATGTGCTTAAGTCTTTCCTGTCATTAATACTGATGAAGAAATCCCTTAAGTGGAGCTTACCTTCAGCTGTATTTAGGAAGAAATTCTCTTTTGCAATAAACGAATTAACCAAACCAGAAAGTCGTTTTCTGGAGTGACGACGTTGGTTATTCTCTTCTTGCTCCTCACCCGCTATTTTTCGTTGACGCTTTGTTATGTCTTCTTCATCCCCTGAAGAGGGAATATCACGAATAAAACGCATATTTAGTGGAGACAAGTCAATGTCAACAATATCATCTCGTATAAAAGGAAGGGCTTCAGGGTCTTCTCTGACTGATTTTACTCGTCGTAGGTCTTCGTCCGTTTCGGCTTCAAGTTGGCAACCAGGGCTATGCTCGGAAACAAACTTAAAATAAGGATCGCGTTTGCGCAGTCGTTTTGGTCTGTCCAGGTTGGCACATGTGACTTGAGCTAAGCAATTTTTTTCAGGGCATTTAAATAGATGCTTTGATGCTACGATCTTTTCAGCGAATAATTTGTCAGCCTCTTCTGCTGTAATATCTTTTCCTAATTCAATGCTATAAGCCCGTTCGATTCTCATGCATTATCCTAATTTGAAGGTTGATTATACTTTGTTCTCTCTTCGCATCGCATGCTTGTAGATGTTTATCACTGTATAAACATGATTCGTCTTGATTTAGTTTCACAAAGTTGCAATTTTATGTCTCTACAAAGGTATTCCAAAATCCAGTCGATAAAGGTAAAGTGAGATTTCTTTGTTGAAGTTATATAACACATTGTTTTTTCTAACCTGAATGTTGTGAATAGAACCAGTATATTAGATGTTGAAAGATATTCCGATACTGGTTAGTTGAACATGTCGCATTTCGGAGCATATATGGCTATGGTTGGGCTAACTTGGGATCAGACTCTACGTTTTCGCTTGCTTGAGATCGTGTTGCAATGGGAGGGGCGGTTGACGACTAACCACCTTTGTACTGCTTTTAATATAGGCCGCCAACAGGCATCACGAGATATCAATTGGTATATAAATAATTATGCGCTGAACGGCGTAGAGTATGATTCTAAGCTAAAGGGATTCAGGCCGACCGCGCAATTTGTACCAAAGTTCAGTGAAGGGAAAGTTGATGAATACCTGATGCTGCTGCATCAGGAAAAACAGCAGACGAATGAATGCTTTGATAAGGGAGCTACTCTGCCATTAATGGATCTTCGATATGGTCATATCGAAATCTTGAGCGTCCCAACTCGTCATGTTAACCCAATAATGGTACGCGGATTGGTGCAGGCAGCGCGTTATCAATTGAGAGTGGATGTTGATTATGTTTCCCTCAACTCTGGGGAGCAAAGTGGCCGCAACATTGTTCCGCACACATTGGTTTATGATGGGATTCGTTGGCATGTTCGAGCTTATTGTGAGAAAAAAGGGAATTATTTGGACTTCGTCATGAGCCGTTTTCGCGGTATTCCTGAGTTGCTTGATGCCTCGGACAGAGGGCGGGATAAAGATAGTGAATGGAACACTTTTGTGACAGCCATTGTCGTACCGAATCCAGAGCTGAATGCTGCTCAACGCGCGATTATTGCCAGTGATTATGCGATGAGAGATGGGCATTTGTTGATTACTCAGCGGATGCCTTTGCTTCATTATGCTTTGGAGCGTTTGCAGGTAAATTTCACCGGGGAACATAGGGAAAATCCGTTGTTACATCCGTTGGTACTAAAAAATCGCCATGATTTGGTCTTGCAGGGGTGCTATTTCAAACTTACTGGCAGAGATTTTTCCATGGAGGAATAGATTTCCTTTAAGACCCAATGCGGTTGATATTTTGAATACCCTCAGAGTTTTTGCTGAATAATCAACCGCATTGTAACTGCCTATTACTATTTCACGGCTAATAATGTTGGTTGTTATCTTTATCGGTTTCTCTAATATTTAATCTGAAAAATATTTCATCTCTTAAAATATTTAATAAATCAATGGATTTGGATATATTCACATGGTTTACTTTTTATGTGGATATCCGTATGCCGTTTACCGTAATCGCAGAAATGGATGAGTCAAAGTGGGATGATAAGCCCGGTGAGGAGTATCACTTCCCTAAGCGTTACACCGCTATGCTTACTCCTGGTACTCGAGTGGTTTACTACAAAGGTAAGTTGAGAGATAAGCTCTACCGAGATGAACGAATGACGGATGAACCGCATTACTTTGCGGTAGCTACTATTGCCTATGTTTATTCCGATCCAAATGCGCAGAATGGGGAATTATACGCGATAGTCGAGGATTTTCAGCCTTTCACTAAACCGCTGTTGGCAAAGACCGCCACAGGTTATTTCGAGGTGATCCCGGCAAGTCGCCAATCGAACTATTGGCGTGATGGCGTGCGGCCAATCACTAAGGACATTTATCAGGCAATTGTGACACAGGCGGTACTTGGCCCGGTGATTGAGTCTGTGATTGAAGAAGAGGATTACAACCAAAGTCTAGAATCTGCGGACACTCCTCAAGAAGGGGCAAAGATTGGTTATTTCACCACCAAATATGAGCGTAATCCCAAGTTAAGACGTGCAGCCCTGAAGTTACACGGTTCAACTTGCTGTGCTTGTGGTTTCAACTTTGAGGCCTTTTACGGGGACTATGCTGAAGGGTTTATCCATATCCACCACGTGGTGCCGGTCTCGGAATTTGGCGGAAAGAAAACAGTAGATCCTCAAACCGATCTGGTGCCCGTTTGCGCTAACTGCCATAGCATCATTCATCGTAAAAAAGATAAAACGCTTTCTATTGATGAGCTTAGAGAAATGATTGAGCGGCAGAAAGTATAGCGCTAATCTTTCAGTTCAAAAAAGAAGACGGTAGTTATGCAGTCTTCTTCACTGCAAGAAATACCCTATTTGCGTGAGTTATATGATGAGGTTTTACTTGGAAATTGAACCAGCCATTCTTAAATAGCGCCTTCTCGACCATCTCAGACACTACAACGCTTGAACACACCTCCTCGATAAAGCAAAAATCCCCAGCGCGCTGCCCAATGCCAGGGCGCTGGCGGCTGCCGTGGATAGCACGAACTCGCGCGTGTAGGGCAGCAGCAGGCCAACCGCAGAGAGGCTGCCCAACAGCAGGCTAAAGAACAGCGCTTTTTTACGATAGGGCGCCTTTAGGTTGAGATAGGCGGCGACGGCGCAGACGATAAGGGGGCCACCGACGACGACCAACAGCGGCAGAATGATGAGCGCCCCGGCGAGGAGATTGGACAGCCCAACGTCCTCTACGCCGGCGTAAGAGACAATAAGAAACATGATGCCGATGGCTAACACCGTGCTCAGTTTGATGACGATATAGGCGCTCGCGCACAGGTTAAGCGCCTTTAATCCTACTATCATCACGTTGTTTGCCATCGTTCATCCTTGAGTTTGCTGGATATGGGCCGTGTTGGCCTGGGGAATGGTTTATCTTACCCCAACCCCCCAATCCTTCCCCGAATCTCCTCCTCCGGCAGGTCCACGCCGATAAACACCAGCGTACTCTTGCGCTCTTCCTCAGGCAGCCATTCCCGATCCCAGTCGGCGTTGTACAGCCGCTGCACGCCCTGGAACAGCAGGCGGCGCGGCTCGCCTTCGATAGACAAAATGCCTTTGTAACGCAGCAGGTTGTCGGCGTATTCCAGCAGCAGGCCTTCCATCACGTCGGAGATTTGCATCAGCGGCAGCGGGCGCTCCAGCGTCACTACGATCGAGCGGATGTCGCTCTGCGGCTGCGGGATGCGGCGGAACAGCGGGGCGGGCGGTGTCAGGTTGAGTTTGTCGTTCAGCGTGAAGCCTTCGATGTCGAACAGCACGCTCAGATCGATGTCGCCGTGCGTCACCTTGTACACCGGCGCGCGGGCGTTCATCCGCTGCAGCCGCTGGATCAGCGCCTCGCAGTCCGGCGCCACGTCGGTTTTGGTCAGCAGGAGGCGGTCGGCGTAGCCCACCTGCGCCTGGGCGATGCTGAACTGGCTCAGCTGTTGGTCGGCGTGCGCCGCGTCCACCAGGGTGATGATGCCGTCCAGCAGGAAGCGCTCGCACAGGATCTCGTGCGAGAAAAAGGTCTGGGTAATCGGGCCGGGATCGGCCATGCCGGTGCATTCGATGATCAGCCGATCGAACGCCAGCTGGCCGCTGTCGACGCCGTCCAGCAGATCCAGCAGCGCGTCCGCCAGTTCGTTGGACTTGCTGCAGCAGATGCAACCGTTGCTCAGGGTGGTGATGCGGCTGGCGCGATCGCCGATCAGCGCGTCGTCGATCGGCACTTCGCCGAACTCGTTTTCGATGACCGCGATTTTATAGCCGTGTTCGGCGTTCAGGATGTGACGCAGCAGGGTGGTTTTGCCGGCGCCCAAAAAGCCGGTCAGGATGGTGACTGCAATGGGTTTCATACGGGTCCTTGTGACTGCGGGTTAACAGCAGCGCATGCCGCCTTTGCCGTCGCCGCCGTAGCGCGCTTGCTGGCGCTCGCGGAAAAATTCTTTATAGGTCATCACCGGCTTGTCCGGGTGGTTGTCTTTCATGTGCTGGACGTAGGTATCGTAGTCAGGCACGCCCACCAACATGCGTGCCGCCTGCCCGAGATACTTCCCCGCCTGGCCGAGATTTCCGAACATAAGCCTTCTCCAACTCTACCCTGCATCACTACAGCGTTTGCTTTAGCCTGATATTAGGGGAAGCCGGGGGATGGGGTTCCCGCAGGGATGCCCCACCTCCGGGTCACCCCGGGTATCTCGATTGCATCGCGCCGCACGCCTGGCATCTTGCGATGCACAGGCCGTGCGGCTTTGGGTACTACTTAACGTTATTATGCAGGGTATCCGTTAAATCACATCAATGCTGGGTCGAAACTTTGACCTCCCCCTCAGTTACGCCGTCGGCGGGCGCGGCCTGCGGCACCGGCACGTAAGGCGTTTCCTGATCGGTGCGTTTCGGGTTCTTGTGCGCCGCCATCGCGGTTTTCACCCCGTAGAAGATGATGCTGTACACCACCAGCAGGAACAGAATGCTCAGCCCGGCGTTGGTGTAGTTGTTTATCACGATGTGGTTCATGTTGGCGATCTGCTGGGCGCTCAGCTCGGCGCCGCCCTCGGCTATTTTGCGTTTGTACTCGCCGGCCAGGAAGAAGAAGCCTTCCAACTGCGGGTTGTCGCTGAACAGCTTCAGCCCCAGCGCGTAGGTGGTGCAGATCAGCAGCCACACCGCCGGCAGCACGGTCACCCAGATGTATTGGGTGCGCTTCATCTTAATCAGCACCACGGTGCCCAGCACCAGTGCCACGGCGGCCAGCATCTGGTTGGAGATGCCGAACAGCGGCCACAGGCTCTTCACGCCGCCGAGCGGATCCACCACGCCCTGATACAGCAGGTAGCCCCACAGCCCGACGCAGCCGGCGGTGCCGACGATGCCGGCCACCAGCGAGTCGGTTTTCTTCAGGAACGGCACGAAGTTGCCGAGCAGATCCTGCAGCATAAAGCGGCCGGAGCGGGTGCCGGCGTCCAGCGCGGTCAGGATGAACAGCGCCTCGAACAGAATGCCGAAGTGATACCAGAAGCCCATGTTGGCGCCCGGAATGATCTGGTGGAACACGTGGGCGATGCCCACCGCCAGCGTTGGCGCGCCGCCGGCGCGGTTCAGCACCGAAGGTTCGCCGATGTCGGTGGCGGTCTGCAGGATCTGTTCCGGGCTGATGACGAAGCCCCAGGAGCTGACCGCCGCCGCCGCGTGCACGGTCACGTCCTTCAGCGAAGCCATGATCATCGGTGCGTCTTCGGTGCCCAGGCGGTGCAGATCCGGCATGGTGATGCCCAGCGCCGCCGGCGGGGTATTCATGGCGAAGTACAGGCCCGGCTCGATGATGGAAGCCGCCACCAGCGCCATGATGGCGACGAAGGATTCCATCAGCATCGCGCCGTAGCCGATAAAGCGCGCGTCGGTCTCATTGGCCAGCAGTTTCGGCGTGGTGCCGGAGGCGATCAGCGCGTGGAAGCCGGAGACCGCGCCGCAGGCGATGGTGATGAACAAGAACGGGAACAGCGTGCCTTTCCACACCGGGCCGGTGCCGTCGACGAACTGGGTCACCGCCGGCATTTTCAGCTCAGGGTTGAGGATCACGATGCCGATCGCCAGCCCGACGATCACGCCGATTTTCAGGAAGGTGGCCAGGTAGTCGCGTGGCGCCAGGATCAGCCACACCGGCAGCAGAGCGGAGACGAACGCGTAGCCGATCAGCGTGAAGGTGATGGTGGTGTCTTTAAAGGTCAACGCCGGGCCCCAGTACGGGTCGTGCGCCACCACGCCGCCAAACCAGATGGCGGCCACCAGCAGCACGATGCCGATGATTGACACTTCACCCACGCGGCCGGGGCGCAGGTAGCGCATGTAGATGCCCATAAACAGCGCGATCGGCACGGTGGAGCAGACGGTGAACACGCCCCACGGGCTTTCCGCCAGCGCTTTCACCACGATCAGCGCCAGCACCGCCAGGATGATGATCATGATCAGGAAGCAGCCGAACAGCGCGATGGTGCCCGGTATCGGCCCCATCTCTTTTTTGATGATCTCACCGAGCGAGGCACCGTTGCGGCGCGAGGAGATGAACAGCACCATAAAGTCCTGCACCGCCCCCGCCAGCACCACGCCGCCCAGCAGCCACAGCGTGCCGGGCAGGTAGCCGACCTGCGCGGCCAGCACCGGCCCCACCAGCGGCCCGGCGCCGGCGATGGCGGCGAAGTGGTGGCCGAACAGCACGTTCTTGTTGGTCGGCACATAGTTCAGGCCGTCGTTGTTGACCACCGCCGGGGTGGCGCGGCCGGCGTCCAGCTTCATCACCTTAGTGGCGATGTACAGGCTGTAGTAGCGGTAGGCCACCAGATACACCGCCACCGAAGCGACGACGATCCACAGCGCGCTGATGTGTTCGCCGCGGCGCAGCGCCACCACGCCGAGGCAGGCTGCGCCGAGTATCCCCAGCAGCATCCACGGAATGTGCTTTAAAATCCCCTCTCGTTTCATGAGGTATCCTTAATTCCAGTCTGCAAAATATGAATGAACTCATCCGCTTGTAAGAGATGTCAGAGTGGCGCGGTGAGCCGTAGCGTCTTTCCCGAGGTAAGGCGGGTTTAGGAACAGCTCATCATCGCCGGGGGTAAGGGGGGAAGACAGGCGTATTTCGGTCAGCGGTCAGATCCGCCGGGTGAACGGTTGGATTGGCGGGGTAAGCGGTTTGTTGCATAACCAACAGCCGCCCGTCAGCCGCTGTTGCCAATGCAGCACCCGCCCGAACTCGCTGGCTTTAAACGCCCGGTTTTTCAGCCAGATGCCTTAATGCGGCGGTTGGCACACATCCTGCTATCGGTTTTATAACCAAAACAATGTTTTCAATATTTGTAAGTCAATAATGGTTATATGCGCGCCGCATAACGGCGCCGACGGTCAGAGGGAGAGAAGCATGTCAGCAGCAAACCACTCGCAGCAGCCGATTCAGTTCGCCTACTGGGTGCCGAACGTTTCCGGCGGCCTGGTGATCAGCAATATCCCGCAGCGCACCGGTTGGGACATCGGTTATAACCGCAAGCTGGCGCAGATCGCCGAGCGCGCCGGTTTCGACTACGCGCTTACCCAGATCCGCTTCACCGCCGGTTACGGCGCGGAAAACCAGCACGAATCGGTGTCGTTCTCACAGGCCCTGTTGGACGCTACCGAGAAACTGAAAGTGATCGCCGCGCTGCTGCCGGGGCCGTGGAACCCCACGCTGGCGGCCAAACAGATCGCCACCATCAGCCATCTTTCCAACGCGCGCATTGCGGTGAACATTGTCAGCGGCTGGTTCCGCGGCGAGTTCAAGGCCATCGGCGAGCCGTGGCTGGATCATGAGGAGCGCTACCTGCGTTCGGAAGAGTTTATCCGCTGCCTGCGCGGCATCTGGACTGAGCCCAGCTTCACCTTCGCCGGCGATTTCTACCGTTTCCGCGACTACTCGCTGAAGCCGAAGCCGCTGGCGCCGTTGCCGGAAATTTTCCAGGGCGGCAGCTCACGCGCGGCGCGCGACATGGCGGCGCGGGTCTCGGACTGGTATTTCACCAATGGCAACAGCGTGGAGGGCATTCGCCGGCAGGTGGAGGACATCCAGAGCAAGGCGCAGGCCAATCACCATCGGGTGAAGGTGGGGGTGAACGGTTTCGTCATCGCCCGCGAGAGCGAACAGGCGGCGCAGGCGGTGCTGCAGGAGATCATCGATCACGCCAACCCGGAGGCGGTGCAGGGCTTCGGGCACGAGGTGAAAAACGCCGGGGCGGCCTCGCCCGAGGGCGAGGGCAACTGGGCCAAGTCCACCTTCGAAGATTTGGTGCAGTATAACGACGGGTTTAAAACCAACCTGATCGGCACGCCGCAGCAGATCGCCGAGCGCATCATCGCGTTGAAAGACGCCGGGGTGGATCTGCTGTTGCTGGCATTTCTGCACTTCCAGGAAGAGGTGGAGTACTTCGGACGCGAAGTGATCCCGCTGGTGCGCGAACTGGAGCGCCAGCGGGCAGCGGCCTGAGCGTTCAACCCGTTTGCAGAGTTTGCAGCAGGTGGATAAAGGCGGCGCTGAGCGGCGGCGTGGCCGGCTCATGGCGGGTAAAGACGTAAAAGCGCGCGCTGATGTCGATCTCGTGCGTCGGGATTTTCTGCAGGTGCAGCTGCGGGGCGTAGTGCGCGACCACCCGATCGCTCAGCAGCGCGATATAGCCCTGCTGCCTGACCAGGCACCAGGTCGCCAGAAAGGAGTCGGTCTCGACGATCTGGCCGTGCGGCGTGTAGCGCTCGGCGATCTCGCGGATGGCGGAGTGCCCCACCGAGCAGGAGCGCGGCACCACCCATTTGGCTTCGGCCGGCGGCTGCCCGGCGCCGGTCAGGTCGCCTCCTTGATAGAGCGAGAAGCGCTCGCTCTTCAGCGCCTGCATGGCCAGATCGGCGCCGCCCGCCGCGCCGTTCAGGCTGCTGACCGCCAAATCCAGCTCACAGTTTCTCAGCCGGGCGAGCAGGCCTTCCGGGCCGTCTTCCACCACCGTCACCCGGGTATGCGGGTAGCGGCGGTTGAAGCCTTCGAGCACCTGGGGCAGGTAGCACAGCAGCGGATCGACGCTCATCCCCACCCGCAGGCGCTTCTCGCCGCCGGCGCTCATGCCGCGCAGCTCGTCAAACGCGCTGAGCAACTGATTGGTGGCGGCGTCTATCCGCCGGTAAAACAGCTCGCCGACCGCCGTCAGGCGCACGCCGCGGTTGCTGCGCTCCAGCAGCCGCGCGCCGATGGACATTTCCAGCTCTTTGAGCACCCGGCTTAGCGTCGGTTGCGAGACGGCCAGTTTTTTCGCGGCATCGTGCAAACTTCCGCAGTGAACGATGTCTTTGAACATCGTCAGATGAGCCAGTTTTGGCATGGTTTTCATGGTGGATCTCCCTGGAAGTGAACGGCATTAGCCGGAGCCGGCGATGCGGCTGTAATAGGCCTGTTTCATCATGCTGTCGTTCAGCAGTTTATTGATGGTCTGGTCGAGCACCGGCGTGGTGACGGAGGCCGGCATCAGCGTGGCGGTGATCTCCACGTCGTCGTCGCCAAAGGGTTCGATATCCAGATGTGAGATAAAGCAGTTTTCTCCTTGCAGCACCTGTTTGAATTTGGCCAGCGCTTCACGCTGTTCATGCTCGAAGGCAATGACGCAAATCTGGTAGGTGGATTCGCCGTTAACGTCATTGAAGGGCTGTTTGTTGACCATATTGACCAGCGGGCGCAGCAGGGTGTTGGCGGCGAGCACGAACAGCGTGGCGGCTAGCGCATCGCCGTACAGGCCGCAGCCGGCGCAGGCGCCGACCGCCGCGGAGCCCCAGAGCGTGGCGGCGGTGTTCAGGCCGCGGATGTTCATCCCTTCTTTCATGATGGCCCCGGCGCCGAGAAAGCCGACGCCGGAGACCACGTAGGAGATGACGCGCACCGCGCCGCCGCTGCCGTCGATGGTCATGGCCAGGTGGACGAAGATCGCCGCGCTGGTGGCCACCAGCGTATTGGTGCGCAGCCCGGCGGTGCGCTGGCGGAATTGTCTTTCGTAGCCGATGGCGGCGCCCAGGACGGACGCGGTCAGCAGCGTCAGCAGTGTATGAATGAAATGCATGATAATAACTCGATGTATTATCCGCTTATCATGAGCCACCCGTGGTGGGGTGACTCTTGATAAACAGGTAGTTAAGTTGGCGGGATCCGTCCCGCCAGGCCAGGGCGGCGCTCAGTGCGCGGCGGCGATCTGCCGGCTGAGCGTCTCGCTGATTTTGTCCGTCAGCGGCTGCATCCCCTCGCGGGTGCGCGTCTCGCGGCGCTGCGCGATGTGATAGCAGCCGTCGAGGGTGCCGGCGCCCAGCAGGAGGACGCGATCAGACATCATCACCGCTTCCTCTACGCTGTGGGTCACCAGCACGATGGAGCGGGTTTTGATCTGGCGCGAGCTCCAGATGCGCAGCAGATCGCTGCGCAGGTGTTCGCCGGTATAGACGTCCAGCGCGGAAAACGGCTCATCCAGCAACAGCAGCATCGGTTCTACCGCCAGCGCGCGCGCAAAGCCGACCCGCTGGCGCATGCCGCCGGAAAGCTCGCGCGGGTAGGCGTCGCGGTAGGGCGTGAGCCCGACCAGATCGAGCATTTTCAGCGTCTGGGCTTCAACCACCTGCGGCGGCAGATCCTGCGCCTGCAGCCCAAAGGCGATATTTTGGTAGACGTTCAGCCACGGGAAAATGGCGAAGGTCTGGAACACCATATTGATCTGCGGATTCGGCCCCGAAACTTTTTTATCCCCCAGCATCACGGTGCCCAGATCCGGCGCGATCAGGCCGGAAAGCATGCGCAGCAGGGTGGATTTACCCGAGCCGGACTGCCCCAAAATGCTGACGACCTCGTTGTCGTAAAGGCGCAAATTGATTTCATTCAGCACCAGACGTTTTTCTTTACCGGTAGGCTGAACGCTTTTGCTGACGTTATTGACCGTCAGCAGCGTGGTTTTTTTTACCATCATGATCCGTCTCCACCCAATTTAAAATATGAGCATGGAAAAAAGGGCCGATATTTATCGCCGGGCAGGCGTGAAATAAATGCGGGTGCAAATAAGCCTGACCGTTATCGGACTGTTAATACGCTTATGCTGGAGGGGGTAGCCCATCGGGCGTGCCGGTGCGGCGTGCGCGCAGGCCAGAGGCTGAAGGGTAAAGCGAAGGGATGCTGTAACTGACTCATATCCTGACACTTTCAGGATGCAATGGGATGACTATTGCTCCTGTGACCTCAGCGATTCCAACAATAAAATAAACAACCAACTGTCGCCGTCCATATCATTCTCCCGTTATTTTTCGTGTGGCCATAATACGCGTGCCATAGCCTATTGTTCAATGTGGTTGCACCGAATTATGGCGGCAAAATGTAATTTAATATGAATGCGGGAAAGATTTTCTTTATTCATTAAACGGGGCGTAAACAGAAAGCGCGATAATGAATATAGGCGTCATTTTATGGAAATATAAACCTGAATTAAACGAGAGAATAAGGGGCGGGCGGAAAGTCACAGAATAAACCGGCCGGAGAGCGCCCTCCGGCCGGGATGAGGATCAGAACTGATACATGATGCCGGTTTCGACGATGTCGTCGGCGCCGGCACCGACGGCGTTCTGCCGTTGCAGCAGGTTGAGTTTGTACTCCACGTAGGTCGACATGTTGGCGTTGAAGCTGTAATTCAGCGCCAGATCCAGGTATTTGACCAGATCGGCGTCGCCAATGCCGGGCAGGTTGCGGCCGCGCGTTTGCAGGTAGGCCAGCGAGGGCGTGACGCCGGAATCGAAGTGATACTGCGCGACCGCCTCGACGGCGTCTGCGCGAGGGGCGAAGCCGGCGTAGCGATCGCCGTCGACGTAGGTCATGTTTTCGGTGCGCGCGTAGCTTGCCGCCAGGTAGAGGTTGTCCTGGTCGTATTTCAGCCCCAGCGTCCAGGCCCGGGCGCGATCGCCGTCAGCCAGGCCGAAGCGCTGTTGTGCCAGCGTGCGCGCAGAGTTGGCGTAGGCGCCGCCCACGTTGAGCCCCACGCCGGTGTCGTAGGTGGTGGAAAAGGCGTAGCCATCGCCGTTTTGCGTCTGAATATCCTTCGCCCGCAGAGCGTCGTCCCCCCGATTCTTCCCCTGATATTGCAGGCCGAGATCCAGGCCGTCGACCAGGCCGCCCAGGCTGCGGTTGTGGTAGGTCAGCAGGCCGTTGGCGCGGCCGGTCATAAAGTTGTCGGCCGCTTCGTAGCTGTCGTTGCCGAATTCAGGCAGCACGTCCGTCCAGCCGGCCACGTCATACAGCAGGCCGTAGTTGCGGCCGTAGTCCAGGCTGCCCCAGCGGCCGAACGTCAGCCCGGCGAAGCCCAGCCGGGTATAGCTGTCGCCCGGCCCGGCGCTTTCCGCCTGATCGAGCCCCGCCTGATATTCCCATTGACCATACCCTGTCAGCCCGTCGGCGATCTGCGTCTCGCCTTTGAAACCGAAACGGGTGTAGGAGCGATCGCCGTTATTGTCGGCATCGCTGCTGAAGTAATGCACCCCGTTCAGTTGGCCGTACAGATCCAGTTTATTGCCGTCTTTGTTGACGATTTCTGCCCCGGCGGCGGCCGCCGGCATCAGGATGACCAGCGCCATCAGTAAGCTTTTATGTTTCATTTCAGTTCCCCAAGTGGATGAAAATAGGGCCGTTAACCGACCGATTGCGCTTGCGCGATTTTTTTGTACAGGCAGCTGCGGATCCGATCGGTGAGGTGCCGCAGGCTGTCCCGGTTGCGCGCCGCGCGGGGAATATTGATGCTGAATTCGTCATCGATCCGTTTGCTGGTCGCGTCCAGGATCAGCACCCGATCGGACATCAGCACCGCCTCTTCGACGTCGTGCGTCACCATCACCATGGCGCGCGTGCGCAGCCGGTTGTCTCCCCACAGCGCCAGCAGATCGCTGCGCAGTTTTTGCGCGGTAAAGATATCGAGGGCGGAGAAGGGCTCGTCCAGCAGCAAGACATCGGGCTCTACCGCCAACGCCCGGGCGAAGCCCACGCGCTGGCGCATGCCGCCCGAGAGCTCGCGCGGCCAGGCGTGCTCATAGCCGGTCAGGCCCACCAGGCGCAGCAGCGCCCCCAGCCGCTCGGCGATCGTCTGCGGCGGCAGCCGTTGCGCCAGCAGCCCGAAGGCGATGTTGTCGTACACCGTCAGCCAGGGGTAGAGCGCGTAGGATTGAAACACCATGCCGGCGTTCGCGCTCGGGCCATTGATCGGTTTGCCCGCCAGGGTGAGCGTGCCGCTGTCCGGCGGGATCAGCCCGGCCAGCATGCGCAGCAGCGTGGACTTACCCGAACCGGATTGCCCCAGAATGGTGACGAACTCACCGGCGTGTACGGTCAGCGATACGTCGCGCAGCACGGGTTTGGGGCGTTTATTTTCGCCGATAAACGTCTTGTTCAGCCGGCGGGCGCTGATAATTACCTCTTGAGTCAGCATGTTGTTCCCCCTTGATCAGTCATATTTGAATTTGGTTTCCGCGATGCGATACAGCGGTTGCCAGACGAAGATGATGCACAGCGCCACCAGCGCACACATGGCGGCGCAGCCCAGCGCTGACTCCGGGTTCTTGCCGGCGTCGGTGACGACGGAAATGAACGCGCCCAGCCCGGTGGCGCTGAGGGTGGTGCTGCCCCACTGGATCACTTCGGCGGCGATGGCGCTGTTCCAGGCGCCGCCGGCGGCGGAGATGATGCCCGTCACGATGTAGGGGAAAATTGCCGGCAGCATGTAGTAGCGCCACCAGCTCAAACGGCGCAGGCCGAAGGTTTCGCTGACCTCGGTGATCTGCGTTGGAATGGCGGAAACGCCGGCGATCACGTTGAACAATACGTACCACTGGGTGCCCAGCATGATCATCGGAATGGCCCACCAGCCGAGATCCTGATGATAAATGGCGATAAAGGCGGCGATCAGCGGGTAGAAAATGTTGGGCGGAATGGCCGCCAGGATCTGGATGATCGGCTGGAAGATCTTCACCAGCCGTGGATTCAGGCCGATCCACACCCCCAGCGGCGTGAAGATCGCCACGCTGAGCAGCATGGCCGCAGCCACGCGCGCGGTGGTAAGCAGCATCCACTCCGGCAGCATGGCGAAGTACTGTTTGGGGAAGTATTCCCACAGCCGGTAACCGAACCAGACGCAGGCCAGCACCACGCCGAGATACCACAGGCTGCGCCACAGCCAGTTCCCCTTGGCGGCGAGCCTGAACAGGCGGTGCAGGCCGAGGGCGTACCACAGCCGCGGCAGCTTGAACAGCCACAGGTCAGCCAGCGCGCGCAGCGTGCGGCCGAGCGCCGCGCCGACGTGCGAGAAGGCCAGGCTGTTGTAAAACCACGGATTGCCGAGCGGGCGATTGGCGGTGACGTCTTCGTATTTGAAGCGGGCGGTGTAACGCACCAGCGGGCGGAAAACCAGCTGATCGAGCAGCACGATGTTGGCGGCCAGCGCGACGATCGCATACAGGATCGCCGGCACGTTCTGCTGCGCCAGCGCTTCGGCGATATAGGAGCCGACGCCGGGCAGTTCGACCGAGCGATCGCCGACCGGAATGGCTTCGGAGGCCACCAGGGCGAACCAGGCGGCGGATTGCGACACCATGGCGTTCCACAGCAGGCCCGGCACCGAATAGATGAATTCCAGCCGCCAGAAGCGTTGTCACGGGTTGTAATTGAAGCTGCGGGCGGCTTCATCCAGCTCCTTGGGCACGATGCGCAGCGTCTGATACAGCGTCAGCATCATGTTCCAGGCCTGGCCGGTAAACACCGCGAAGATGGCGGTGCACTCCAGCCCCATCACGCTGTGCGGGTAGAGGTTGAGAAAGTACACGGTCGTGAAGGTCAGGAACCCCACCAGCGGCACCGACTCCATAAAGTTGACGAAGGGCAGGATCACCCGGCGCAGCGGCGCATAGCGCGCGGCCAGCACGGCGAACACCACAGAAAACAGCAGCGACCAGGCCATGCCGAGGAGAAAACGCATGCTGGTTCTGAGCGAATAATAAAGCAGGTTCCAGGCATCGAGACTAATGGCAGAGACGTTTTGTTCATTGAAGTCGCCGTGCATGTCGCCCCACGCGCGAATAAAAAAGGCAATGAAGAAAACGCCGATGGCGATAACGATAAAGTCATTTAAATAAGACTTTCTGAAAATAGATGTACCCCGGTTATTTTGCATAACGCAATACCTTATTTTTCCCATAAGAAATCCGTCGCCGCTCGGGTAATAGGCCCGGCGACACCAGATAAATACCGCTGTAGCGGTTGAGACAGACGTTGTTTTCGCAGCGGGGCGATGGGCGGGCAGGCAGAGCGGGAAAGGCCGTCAGAAGGAGAGCGGTTGCCGCATTCCGTATCTTTCAGAATGCAACGTGGATGGCATTACTGAAAGGTGCCCAATAGCATTAGCATAAAACTAAAACTTTCATCGCCCATAGGGCCCTCCTCGGTTTAAATATGGCCCGGAGAGGGTAATGTGTTTTGCTAATAAAAAGCAATTGGCGGCGTAGGGTTTTTACGGTTGATATGTAACAGGATGAATATTCATTTTTTAATCGCTATATTCAGAAAATAAAATAACCTATTTTGATGGCGGTAAATACGGTGAAAATAAATCACGGCGAAATAAAACGGCGCGCCCGAAGGGGGCGCACCGCCGTAAATCAATAAACCTGCCTGCCGTTGATGCCGGCGGGGAAAATGCCGGTGGCGAACAGATGCCCGTTGGCCTGGATCTGATCGTCGGGCAGCATCTCCAGCGGGAATTCGCCCGCCAGGCAGCTGAGAAAGGCGTTGCGATCGTCGGTGGTGGTAAAACCGATCAAATCGTAGAACAGCAGCGACGCGATCAGCTGGCGATGTTCCGGGATGCGCCGCAGCAGCGCCGCCGACGGAAACGGCAGGTGGAAGAAGAACGCGCAGGCGTTCAGCAGCCCCTGTTCCTTCAGCGCCTGCGCGCAGGGCAGCAGCTGGTAGTCGTCGATGCAGACGATGTCGCCCGGGCACAGGTGTTCGCAGGCGATATCGGCGAAACGGTGATTCAGCTGCCGGTAGGCGCGGTAGTTTTCCGGCGTGAAGTGCGCCTTCTCCGGCTGGTTGTGGAACACCGGCCACAGGCCGTCGTGGTAGTAGCCCTGATAGTGGCGGAGGAACTCTTCGATCGACAGCGGGAAGGTCACCTGATCGTAACCGGCACGTTGGCGGCAACTGATCGGGCGCTGCGCGAAATTCTGCACGTCGCCGTTCCAGCCGAGCCACAGCCCCGGTTCGGCGTCGGCCGCCAGCGTCTGGCCGGCGCAGGCTAGATCCTTGCCGTCGCACTGCTTGTTGGAAATCAGCACCAAACGAGACATGAGGGTCTCCTTATCAGTGAAGGGCACGCAGGGCGTGCGCCGAACCATCGGCGCGCCAGGGCGCTTGCAGAGCGGGCAGCGTGACGCGCAGGCCGCGCAAAGCCGGGTGCGCCAGGCAGCAGCGCGTCAGCCAGCTTCCCAGCCCGACGCCGCGGTACTCGGCGCTGACGAACAGTTCGCTCACCGAGGCGAAGGTGGCGTAGTCGGTCACCATGCGGGCGAAACCGAGCAGGTGGCGCTTGCGGTATAGCCCGAAGCACAGGCCGTGGTGTACCAGGCGCTCCGCCGCCGCCCGATCCTGCAGGCTGAGGAAACGCTGGATCGCGTCGATATCCAACAACTGCCGATCGGTGCTGATATGAAAAACGCCTTTGCGCCAGCAGAGCAGCGGCTGCACGGACGCCCGTTGCGGTTGCATGTTCATGATTATCCTTAGGTTAACGAATCGGAGGTCGGTTACAGCATCCAGCCGAGTTCGGCGGCGGTGACCTGTTCCTCGAAGCGGCGCAGCTCGGCGCTTTTGCAGGTGTGCCACAGGGTACAGAACGCCGGGCCGAGCAGCTCACGCAGCGGATCGCTGTGGCGGAACAGCGCCAGCGCCTCCTGCTGGCCGAGCGGCAAGGGCGCGGCGTTATCGCTCTCGCAGCCGTTGGCGGCGGGCGGCAGCGGCAGCGGGTGTTCCAGCCCGTGCAACAGGCCGCCGAGCATCACCGCCAGCGCCAGATAAGGGTTGGCGTCGGCGCCGGCCAGGCGGTATTCGATACGCTGGTTGGCGCTGTCGGCGCAGGGCAGGCGCAGCGCCACCGTGCGGTTGTTGTGGCCCCAGGAGGCGCGCAGCGGCACGTGCATGCCGGGGCGGAAGCGGCGAAACGCGTTGATGTTGGGCGCCAGGATCGCCATCGATGCCGGCATCAGCGCCAGCATGCCCGCCATCGCCTGCTGCATGTTATCGCTCAGTTCGCCCGGCGCGCCGGTCAGCAGGTTCTCGCCGTGCTCGTCCTGCAAGCTGATATGGAAATGCAGCCCGCTGCCGGCGGCATGGGCGCAGGGCTTGGCCATAAAGCAGGCGTGCTGGTGATGCTGCTCGGCAATCTGCCGCGTCAGGCGTTTCAGCGCCATGATCTGGTCGCAGGCTTCCAGCACGCGCCGGCTGTGATGCAGATTCAGCTCGTATTGGCCGGAGGCGGCTTCGGCCACCACGCCGGTCAACGGCAGGCTCTGCAGCCGCGCGTGCCGTTCGATGTCGCTCAGCAGTGCATGGTGGCGCTCGGGCGCATCCACCGCGAAGCTCTGCGTTGGGCAGGTTTCCGCCTCGGCGGGATGCTGCGGATCCTGCAGGTAGAACTCCAGTTCGGCCGCCACCACCGGGAAGCAGTTGCGCTCGTGCAGGCGCTTCAGCACCCGTTGCAGCACCACGCGCGGCTCCAGCTCGCAGGCGCCGCCGTCGGCGTTTTGCATCGTCAGCAGCAGCTGGGCGTGGCGTTCGGGATCGCGCGCGCAGGGGCGCAGCGTGCCGGGCACCGGCAGGCACAGCCGATCCGGCTCGCCCGCCCGTTGCCCCAGCCCGCTTTCTTCAATCACCCGGCCGTGCAGATCCAGGGCGTAGATCGACAGCGGGAAGTAGCAGCCTTTTTCCAGCCCAAAGGCTTCGGCGATCGGCAGGCGCTTGCCGCGCAGCTGGCCGTTCAGATCGTGCAGATAAATATCCAACTGTTCGGTATCCGGATAGCGCTGCAGGTAGTGTTCCAGCTCTTTGCGGAAGGTGCGCGTCGGCGATGCGGGCAGCTCCGCCAGCAGAGGATTGAAGCCGATGATATTAGCATGCATGGCGCGCTCCAGAACGAAGACCGGTCACGGCCAGAGGCAGGGATAAACGCATGAGACAACTCTCTTGTGAGGCCATAGCGGCGATGTGAAAAGGGTATCTGCGGCGGCAAAAACTGTCTGTAAAAACGCCGTAACGTTAACGGGGCGCGGAATAAAAATGCCGTAAAGAGCGCGGCGGGTTGGCCGGGTCGGTACGGTCTATACTGGCGAGATGGGCCGTAGAAGGAGAGGTAACGATGAAGAGAATAGGGCTGCTTATCGCCGCGCTGGCCGCGTTCCACGCCACCGCGTCTTCCCCACAGGCGTGGGCCGAGAGCGAACGGGCGATGCGCGCCGCCTGCCTGAAAGCCAGCGGGCTAAAAAACGCCAGGGTGGAAGGGGAGATTATTCACTACGGCGATGACGTCGGCTATTCGGCGCTGTTTATCGGTGGGCGCTACCCGCAGCCGTTTATGAAAAACCAGCCGGGCAGGGAGCTGTGCTTATATCAGCGCGCCACGCAGAAGGCGGCGGTGCAGGCGGTGGAGGGGAGCAACGCGTCTGCTCAACCTTGATGTTTGATGAGATAAATAAAAATATAACCCACGGTGATAATAATGGCCTCTATGAGCAAGAGTATAAAATCCATCGCTAGCCACTTTTGTAGCTCAGGAGATGCGGTTTTTTGCACGAAATCGTAGGTTTTCGCATCGAGCCAAACCTGATCCCTAATTTTGATTTTTTTCCTCTTCAGGATCCAAAGAAGCCACTGTGCCTTCAATGAGGTACCTAGCATACCGAGGCCGTCGGCAAAGGCGACGTAGGGCGGAATAAAATGTCCGCTGCCGGCGTAACGCTGATAGAACGCGTCAAACTCTTTTTTATGGCGCCGGTAGCCAATGAACTGAATGAAGGCGCTTAAAACCAGCAGCGTTAATCATAATATGACAAGGGTTTTCATTGAGTAGCCTGAATCACGATATTCTCGCTATCATCATAAAGATCAATGCCATGATGAAGAGCTCGCCTTCCAGCGCCAAAAGCGTGCCGTTGTTTTTCATCCAGGTCTGCAAGCGTTCAGATGATGAAAGACGAACAAATTCATAGGTCTTGGCGGGAAGATATTGGTTTTTCTTCACCTTGATTTTCTTGCCGCAAAGGATCCATCTGAACCATTGGACTTTGATGGAAGTACCTAAAGAGCCAAGGCCATCGGCAATTGCGACGTGAGCAGGGACAAAGTGGCCCTGTTGGGTATAGCGTTGATAAAAACATCAAACTCGCGTTTATAGCGACGAGAGTAAATATATTGAGCAAGCCAACAAACTAAGAGCAGCACGGCTGCAATAAGTGATGCTGTTTTCATAAGCCCCCGGCTAAGGTTCAAGGGGCGTTATGCCTTGCTTAAAAAAGCAAAGATACACATCAACGCCAAACACCCCATTTTCAGCACGCTTAAGATGAAGTCTTTTCGGAGCCAGTTTTTGAGGCGTTGAGATGTGTTTTCATTCACGAATTCGTAGGTTTTTGGGCTCAGAAAAGCGTTTTTCCCTATCTTTATTTTTCTGCCATTCAATATCCAACGGAACCATTGCGCTTTGATAGATACACCGAGCAAACCAAGGTTATCCGCGAAGATGACGAATGGAGGCAAGGGATGGGCGCTTTGCACATAACGTTGATAGAATTCAGAAAATTCGTCTTTATAGCGCCGATAGTAAAGGTATTGCACCAGGGCGCTAATCAATGTCAGAGTGAAGAACAGGACGATAGCGATTTTCATTATTCACCAAAAATGAAACCAGTAATGCTGTCGGCGGCTGCACCGCCACCCCAACTGCCAGCTGCGCCACCCAGAGCAGCGCCTGCTATACCACAAGCTAAAATACCGGTACCAAACGTGGAGGCGCCTAAGACGATACTACAAGCCGTCATTGCTAACATCGCACCGCCTTCACCCCCCCAAATCCCCGCCGCAGTACTTGCCGCAAAATGACTGTATCCCTTCACCGCGATCTTGGCGCACTCCTGTTCGCGACCGGTGGTGCAGGCGTTGTAGACGTCGTTGGTGGTATTCAGCCCACTCAATCCGATGCCGATCCAGCCGCCGGCTTTCATAAACTTGGCCGCCCGGCTGGCGCTGTCGACGTAGTTCGAATAACCCTTGATGGCGCCGACGCCGGCGGTGCTCCATTCATGCACCAGCGATTTACTGGAGAGCCCTAGCGCGTGTTTGATTTGCGCATACTCTTTCATATTGAGTTGAGCACGAGTAAGGCGATTCAGTAACGGTTTTAATGTACCGAACAGCCGCGCTCGTTCCACCTGAAACTGGGTGCCAATCAACGCGCCACTCGTGCGGAACTGATTTTGGTAGGTTTTTTCAATCTCGACCAGGATATTTTTGATCTGGCTGAAGTAGCGTTCTCCGGCATCCGAAGCCAGCCCGACGACCGTTTCCCCATAGCTGGTGAAGGCGGCGATAGCGGCGTAATTGCGGTGCAAGAAGGTGGAGAAATCGCTGTCACCGGCTTTCACCGCTTTGCTGGTGCGGCTCTTGGCCTGCATCAGGGCGGCGATCTGCGTAGATTGGTTATGATTGCGCGGATCGGCGACGATCAGCATTTGCCCCGGTTGAACCAGCGGCGTATCGGCATTGAGCTGCATAAAAAAGCGTGCCGCTTCGGATGGCTTGCCACCGAACAGATAGTTGGCGTGGAAGGCGAGCGGGCCGGTTTGTTGGGCGATGCAATAGCCCGGTGCGATGCTGCTGGATTTCTGTTCCATGTCGAAAAGCCTCCTTATTTTTAGGAAACTTAACATTTTCTACAGGGTGGTAACAGGTTCTGGCTCACGCTCTCGATCGGAGAATCATCTGAAAATGCTGGTGCCGCCTTACCCGCCACTCCCCGCCATTTCCCGTTCGATCACCGTCGCCAGCGCCTGCGCAGCGGAAGAGAGTTGGTGCTGTGCCAGGCGGATCAGGCCCACGCGCCGTTCGATGATCGGGCCGATCAGCGGCACGCAGACCGCCCCCAGCTCATCCATCTGTCGCTCGCACAGCGCAGGCACCGCGCTGGCGCCGAGGCCGTTGGCCACCATGCGCCCGACCGTCACCAACTGGTGGCTCTCAAACGCCACCTCCAGCGTTCGACCGCTGCGGGCCAGCTCCTGCTCCAGCAGCAGCCGCACCGCCGATGGCCGCTGCAGGGTGATGAAATCCAGCGTCAGCAGCTCCTTCCAGCTCACCTGCGCCTTGTGCGCCAGCGCCGAATCCTTCGGCACCACCGCCAGAAAGCGATCGCGGCACAGCGGGGTAAAGTGCAGGGTGTCGCTCGGCTCCGGCTCGAAGGCGATGCCCATCTCTACCCGCCCTTCGCGGATCATTTCAAACACCTGCTCGTTGATGACGTCATGCACCGCCACGTTGATGCCGGCATAGCGATCGCGAAACGCCTTAAGGATCGGCGGCAGCGGGTTGCCGGCGAACGACGGCATGGCGGCGATCGCCACCTTGCCCATCTGCAGGGTGAAGCGCTGACGCATCGCCTCTTCCGCGTTGTCCCAATCCGCCAGCAGCTGGCGCGCCATCGGGAAGAAGGTTTCCCCCTCCGGCGTCAGCGTCACCCGGCGGGTGGTGCGCAGCAGCAGCGGCCCGCCCAGCGCGTCTTCCAGCCCACGGATCGCCAGGCTGAGCGCCGGCTGAGAAATATTCAGCCGCTCGCTGGCCTGGGCGAAATTCAGAGTGTGAGCTACCGCTAAAAACGCACGTAACTGTTTGATGCTCATTTTCATTTTGGTTGGCGTTAACTCTTTGTTAATTGTCGGTTAACGAGTGATTAATAAAAATTCTAAATGAATGCGGCATAAAAACAAAATTAACAAATCATTTTTGTGACCTGAAGATGCCCTCACGTAAGCCAGGGCATTTCGCCCTGCGCCGCAACATGCAGGGGCAACGATATGGCAGGGCTCGACAAACGCGTCGGCAGCTACCAGGAAGCGCTGGCAGGCCTGACGGACAACATGACGGTGCTGGCGGGCGGCTTTGGCCTGTGCGGCATCCCGGAGAATCTGATCGAAGAGATCCGCCGGCGCGGCGTGCGCGGGTTGACGGTGGTTTCCAACAACTGCGGCGTCGACGGGTTCGGCCTCGGGCGGCTGCTGGAAACCCATCAGATCCGCAAGGTGGTGGGATCTTACGTCGGTGAAAACGCGCTGTTCGAGCAGCAGGCGCTCAGCGGCGAGCTGGAGGTGGATCTCACGCCGCAGGGCACGCTGGCGGAGAAGATCCGCGCCGGCGGCGCCGGTATCCCGGCGTTCTTCACCGCCACCGGTTACGGCACGCCGATCGCCGAAGGCAAAGAGGTACGCGAGTTCAACGGCCGCCCCTACATCATGGAAACCGCTATCACCGGCGATTTCGCCATCGTGAAAGGCTGGAAGGCCGATCACTTCGGCAACGTCATCTACCGCCACACCGCGCAGAACTTCAATCCGCTGATGGCGACCGCCGGGCGCATCACGGTGGTGGAAGTGGAAGAGATCGTGGCGCCGGGCGAGCTGGATCCGGCGGCGATCCACACCCCCGGCATCTATGTCGATCGGTTGATCCAGGGCACCTTCGAGAAGCGTATCGAACAACGCACCCTGCGGGCATAAGGAGAATTCGCATGCTTACCCGTGAACAAATGGCGCAGCGCGTGGCGCAAGAGCTGAGGGACGGTTACTACGTCAACCTGGGCATCGGCATTCCGACGCTGGTGGCCAACTACGTGCCGGCGGGCATGGACGTGATGCTGCAGTCGGAAAACGGCCTGCTGGGGATGGGCGAGTTCCCGACCGAGCAGCAGCTGGACGCCGACATGATCAACGCCGGCAAGCAGACGGTCACCGCGCGCCTCGGCGCGTCGATCTTCGATTCGGCGCAGTCGTTCGCCATGATCCGCGGCGGCCACGTCGATCTGACCGTGCTGGGGGCGTTTGAAGTGGACGTCGAGGGCAACATCGCCTCGTGGATGATCCCCGGCAAGATGGTCAAGGGCATGGGCGGCGCGATGGATCTGGTGGCGGGGGCGGAGAACATCATCGTGGTGATGACCCACGCCTCGAAGGGCGGCGAGTCCAAGCTGCTGCCGCGCTGCACGCTGCCGCTGACCGGGGCCAACTGCATCCGCAAAGTATTGACCGATCTGGCCTATCTGGAAATAGAAGACGGCGCCTTCGTGCTGCGCGAACGCGCGCCCGGCGTCAGCGTGGCGGAGATTGTCGCCAAAACCGCCGGCCGGCTGATCGTGCCGGAGCAAGTGCCGGAAATGCGTTTCTGAAACGGGAGGTGAATGTGCAACAACGTGAAGTGGTGATCGTGGCGGCGACGCGCACGCCGGTCGGCAGTTTTCACGGCGCGCTGGCGCCGCTGACGGCGGTGGAACTGGGCACGGCGGCGGTGCAGGGGCTGCTGGCGCAAAGCGGCGTGGCGCCGCAGCAGATCGATGAAGTGATCCTCGGCCAGGTGCTGACCGCTGGCTGCGGGCAGAATCCGGCGCGCCAGACCGCGCTGAACGCCGGACTGCCGTTTACGACGCCGGCGCTGACCATCAACAAAGTGTGCGGCTCCGGTTTGAAGGCGGTGCATCTGGCGGTGCAGGCGATCCGCAGCGGTGACGCCGATGCGGTGATCGCCGGCGGCCAGGAGAGCATGAGCCGGTCGCCTTACCTGATGACTGGCGCGCGCGCCGGCCTGCGCCTCGGTCACGCGCAGATGATGGACAGCGTGATCCACGATGGCCTGTGGGACGCGTTCAACGACTACCACATGGGCATCACCGCCGAGAACCTGGCGGAGAAATACGCCATCAGCAGAGAAGAACAAGACAGGTTCGCGCTGCGCTCGCAGCAGAAGGCGCAGGCGGCGCAGCAGGCCGGGCGTTTCGCGCAGGAGATCACGCCGGTGACGGTGCCGCAGCCGAAGGGCGAAGCGCTGCGGGTAGAGCGCGACGAACAGCCGCGCGACACCAGCCTGGAGGCGCTGGCGCGGCTGCGCCCGGCGTTTCGCAAAGAGGGCACGGTGACCGCCGGCAACGCCTCGTCGCTCAACGACGGCGCCGCCGTGGTGCTGCTGATGAGCGCGGAAAAAGCCGCAGCGCTGCGTTTGCCGGTGCTGGCGCGCATCGCCGGTTACGCCTCGTCGGGCGTCGATCCGGCGATCATGGGCATCGGCCCGGCGCCGGCCGCACGCCGCTGCCTGGAGAAAGCCGGCTGGCGGCTGGAGGACGTCGATCTGATCGAAGCCAACGAAGCCTTCGCCGCGCAGGCGCTGGCGGTGGGCAAAGAACTGGGCTGGGAGGCAGAGCGGGTCAACGTCAATGGTGGGGCGATCGCGCTGGGGCATCCGATCGGCGCGTCCGGCTGCCGCATTTTGGTGTCGCTGCTGTACGAAATGCAGCGCCGCGAGGTGAACAAGGGGCTGGCGATGCTGTGCATCGGCGGCGGGCAGGGCGTGGCGCTGGCGGTAGAGCGCCCGTAAACAACCGAGGAGGGCACCATGCAGTCATCTGACTATGCGGTACTGGGCGCCGGGCTGATGGGGGTGGGTATCGCCACCCACTTTATCCGCCACGGCCATGAGGTGCTGCTGTATGACCCGGATCCGCAGCGCCTGGCGGAAGCGCCGGCGGTAGCGAGCGGCATTCTGGCCGAGCTGAGCGACGTCGGGCAGTTTGATCGCGGTGAGCGCGACGCGGCGCTGGCGCGCCTGCGCGTGACCGGCGATCTGAATGACGTGGCGCGCGTCCGGCTGCTTATCGAGGCGATCCCGGAACGGCTCGAGCTGAAGCACGCGCTGTATGAGCAGTTGGAAGGGCTGATCGCCGACGACGCGGTGATTGCCAGCAACACCAGCGGCCTGCCGCCGGACGAGTTGGCGGCGCGCATGACCCATCCGCAGCGCCTGCTGATCGCCCACTTCTGGCACCCGCCGCACCTGATCCCGCTGGTGGAGATCGTGCCCGGCCGCGCCACCGATCCGCGCCATCTGGCGGCGGTGCAGGCGCTGCTCGGCGGGATGGCGCTGGAGGCGGTGCTGCTGGAGCGCGCCGCGCCGGGGTTTGTCGGCAACCGGCTGCAGTTTGCGGTGCTGCGCGAGGCGCTGCACATCGTCCACAGCGGCATCGCCAGCGCCGAGGTGGTGGATCAGGTGATGCGCGCCTCGCTGGGGCGGCGCTACGCCATGGTCGGCCCGCTGGAGGCCGCCGACATGACCGGGTTGGCGACGGTGGCGGACATCGCTCGCCACCTGTTCCCGGAACTGGCGACCGGCGACGAGATGATGGCGCTGGTGGAACAGCGGCTGCAGCGCGGCGATACCGGTCAGCGCAGCGGCCGGGGATTTTATCTTTGGGATGAAGCCCGCAGGGAACGCATTCAACGGCGACGGGCGCATCAGCTGCGCTTTGCGCTGAAACCGTAATTTCGCACTCCGTACCTGACAATAACAACGATAGCGAGGTGTCCGATGAGCGTTTTGATTGCCCTGGCAGCACTGGGATTACTGATGCTGGCCGCCTATCGCGGCTACAGCGTGATTTTGTTCGCCCCGATCGCCGCGCTGGGCGCGGTGCTGTTGACCGATCCCGGCGCGGTGGCGCCGACCTTCACCGGGCTGTTTATGGAGAAGATGGTCGGCTTCGTGAAGCTCTACTTCCCGGTGTTCCTGCTGGGGGCGGTGTTCGGCAAGCTGATCGAGCTGTCCGGCTTCTCCCGTTCGATCGTCGCGGCGGCGATCCGCATTCTCGGCCGGCGTCACGCCATTCCGGTGATCGTGCTGGTGTGCGCGCTGCTGACCTACGGCGGGGTTTCGCTGTTCGTGGTGGCGTTCGCGGTCTATCCGTTCGCCGCCGAGCTGTTCCGCCAGAGTGGTATCCCCAAGCGGCTGATCCCGGCCACCGTAGCGCTCGGCGCCTTCTCCTTCACCATGGACGCCTTGCCCGGCACGCCGCAGATCCAAAACATCATCCCGACCAGTTTCTTCGGCACCAATGCCTGGGCCGCGCCCTGGCTGGGGTTGATCGGCTCGCTGTTCATCATCGCGGTCGGTCTGCTGTATCTTGAACGCCAGCGGCGCAAGGCGCAGCTGAAGGGAGAAGGGTACGGCACCGATCTGCTGAACGAGCCGGAAACCCCGGACGACATCAACCTGCCGAATCCGCTGATCGCCATCCTGCCGTTGATTTTGGTCGGGGTATTCAACCTTGGCTTCACCCATTGGATCCCGCAGTGGTACGGCGCCAGCCACGAGCTGACGCTGCCGGGGCTGGCCAAGCCGATCACCACCGACGTGGCGAAGATCACCGCCATCTGGGCGGTGGAAGCGGCGCTGGTGTCGGGTATTCTGCTGGTGGTGGTGTTCGGCTTTCGCAATATTCGCGGCCGGCTGGCGGAAGGCAGCAAGACGGCGGTAGGCGGCGCGATCCTGGCGGCGATGAACACCGCCTCCGAATACGGCTTCGGCGCGGTGATCGCCGCGCTGCCGGGCTTTTTGGTGCTGTCGCAGGCGCTGTCGGCGATCCCCAACCCGCTGCTGAACGAAGCGATCAGCGTCACCCTGCTGGCCGGCATCACCGGTTCGGCCTCCGGCGGCATGAGCATCGCGCTGGCGGCGATGGCCGATAACTTCGTGGCCGCCGCCCATGCGGCACACATTCCGCTGGAGGTGCTGCACCGGGTGGCCTCGATGGCCAGCGGCGGCATGGACACCTTGCCGCACAACGGCGCGGTGATCACCCTGCTGGCGATCACCGGCCTTAGCCACCGGCAGGCCTATGGCGGCATCTTCGCCATCACCCTGATCAAGAGCGCCGCGGTGCTGTTCGTGATCGGCGTGTTCTACCTGACCGGCATTGTTTAAAGGAGCGATACCATGAGTGTACAAGGCAAAACCGCGCTGGTGACCGGCTCGACCAGCGGCATCGGCCTCGGGATAGCATCCGTGTTGGCCGCCGCCGGCGCACGCGTGATCCTCAACGGCTTCGGTGACGTGGAGCAGGCGCAAGCGCAGGTCGCGCAGCTGGGCGCCGTGCCGGGATATCACGGCGCCGATCTCGGCGATGCGGGCCAGATAGCGGACATGATGCACTATGCCGAACGCGAGTTCGGCGGCGTGGACATTCTGGTGAACAACGCCGGCATTCAGCACGTGGCGCCGTTGGATCAGTTCCCGGTGGAGAAATGGAACGCCATCCTCGCCATCAACCTGTCGGCGGTGTTCCACACCTGCCGATTGGCGCTGCCGGGGATGCGCGAGCGCAACTGGGGGCGCATCATCAACGTGGCGTCGGTGCACGGGCTGGTGGCGTCGAAAGACAAGTCGGCCTATGTGGCGGCCAAGCACGGCGTGGTGGGGCTGACCAAGACGCTGGCGCTGGAGACCGCGCGCACGCCCGTCACCTGCAACGCCATCTGCCCCGGCTGGGTGCTGACGCCGCTGGTGCAGCAGCAGATCGACAAACGCATTGCCGCCGGGGCCGATCCGCAGCAGGCGCGCGATGAGCTGTTGGCGGAGAAGCAGCCTTCGCAAGCGTTCGTCACGCCTGAGCAGCTCGGCGAGCTGGCGCTGTTCCTGTGCAGTGATGCGGCGGCGCAGGTGCGCGGCGCCGCCTGGAACATGGACGGCGGCTGGCTGGCGCAGTAGTGAATTCTCTCTCCCGGAGCGCGCAACGCGCTCCGTCGTTATTTCCCGCCTTTAGTTAATTCCCCTGCGTGACGGTTTACCTGCGGCAATAATATTTATTTGTTATTTGCTATCTTTATTCCCGGATAATCACGCCGGGTTATTTTGGATAAAAGATGCGGATTGGTTTATTTCGTGCTGCGGTTATTACATTGTTTTTCTTCGCGTTACAGATGAACACGTTTATGCTGAAAATAAAACCAACCTGGAATAATGGCAGATTATGACGTGAATTTTTATATCTTGCGTGCGCTGTTTACATCGGGTAATTATTTCCGCGTGGCTTAAGACCACCGTGTTTATAACAATAATTTTTTCGGGCAGGGGTAATAATGAGAAAAAATACAACGCCAATATTCATTGGCGGCGTCTTGCTGTCGGCGTTATCCGCCGGCGCACAGGCCGAGATCACCATTCTGGATAAAAACCCGCAGAGTAATGTGTTGCTGGCGCCGCTCAGTTTAAAGGTGGGCGGCAGCATTCGCCCCGAGTGGATCTTCAATAACGGCCCGGAGCCGGGCTATGACAAAAACGGCCACGACGGCGGCACGCGTTTTCGCTTCAGCGGCGACTATGCGCTGACGCAGGACACCTCGATCATCGGCTATTACGAGTGGGGCGTGGATCTTGCGCACGCGCTCAGCTGGGACGGGCACTATAACGAAGACGGCAAGCGCGACTATCAGCGCCAGCTGTACGCCGGTTTCAAGGACGATCGTTACGGTACCCTGACCTACGGCCATCAATACGGCATCTATTATTCGGTGGTCGGCATCAAAAGCGACGTCTGGGATAACGATGGCCATGCGGGCGGCACCGGTATCGGTATTTCCGGCGACTACGACGGCGGCAATAAACCGAAAAACAGCATCAAGTACACCAATGATTTCGGGCCGGTGACGCTGTATGCCAACTATTTATTGCCGGAAGACGATCTGCACACTGCGGATAACCTGATTTACCGCCGCAAGGGCGGAGGTGGGTTGGGCTTCGATTACAAGGTGACGAAAGACTTCACCTTCAGCGCGGCCTACAGTTATACCGACGCGAAGATCAAAGACAATCTGTACAGCGAAAAGGATTATCACCAGCAGCTGTCCGGCACCGCGTTGACCTGGCAGCCAAACAACTGGTATATCGTCGGCACCGCCAGCTATTACAAAGATTATGTGCCGAGCACCCGCCAGCGCACGCTGTCGCACTTCTTCGCCGGTGACGGCTACGGGCTGGAAGGCTTTGTCGGTTACACCTTCAATATCGACAAGCCGTTCCTCAAATCCGTCCAGCCTTACGTGGCGGCGGACTCGCTGCGGCTGAAGGGGGACGAGGCGTATCACGCCAACCACGTCTATCTCGGCGCGGGCACCACCATCGGTTACGGCCTGTCGGTGTATGTGGAGCGCACGCTGGCCAACAGCAGCGACAACGAGCCGGATTCCACCTGGATTACGGTGTTCTACGACTTCTGATTTTCACCTGCTCCAAGCCGGCGCCTGCGCCGGCTTTTTCACATGCTGATCGCCCCGCCCAGGGTCTCTCCAGAGGCGTTGCGCTCCGCCAGGTAGCGCGCCGGCGGTTTGCCTACCGCCTTTCTGAACATGGTGACGAAGCCGCTGGCGCTCTCGTAGCCCAGATCCAGCGCCACCGTCTGTACGCTCTCGCCCTGCGTCAGGCGCTGCAGCGCCAGCATCACGTGCAGCTGGCGCCGCCAGTGGCCGAAGCTCATGCCCATCTGCTGTTGCAAGGTGCGGCTGAGGGAGCGCTCGCTCATGCCGATGCGCTGTGCCCACTGCCCGAGGGTGGATTTGTCCGCCGGGCTGCTCAGCATGCCCTCGGTCAACTGCCGGATGCGCGCGTCGTCGGACACCGGCAGGTGCAGATTCTCGATCGGCGCGGCCGCCAGCTGATCCAGCAGTACCGCCGTCAGACGCCCTTCGGCGCCCTGTTCGTCGTAGAGCGGTTCGAAGGTGCTGGCCTGCAGCAGCAGCTCGCGCAGCAGCGGCGAGACCGACAGCGTGCAGCAGTTTTGCGGCAGATCGGCGGCGGCATGTTGATCGACGAACAGGCAGTAGGCCTCGGTGGAGCCGGCGCCCTGGGCGTTGTGCAACACGTTGCCCGGCATCCACAGCGCACACTGCGGCGGCACTAGCCACAGCCCGTTTTCCACTTCGCAGCGGATCATGCCGCGTACCGTGTAGATCAGCTGCGCCTTCTGGTGGCGGTGCGGCTCGACTTCCCAATCCTGCTCAAGGGTCGAACCTTGCAGGGCAAACAGCGGGCGCGGCACCTGATCGATATCCAGACAGTGGCGGGGAATTTGTACTTTCATGAGAATAATTCTCAATTTGGCGGAATTGAAAAGTATTATGTCCTGATTGCGCAATGTGGTCTAGCGCCGGTGCCGATAAAGTAAGCGCCAGTCCTAAAACCCTTTCGCGAGGAAACTGATTATGTCATTGGATACCACTGATTTTCCGCTGGTGTGGATGCGCCGAAACGGGCGCGATACCCAGGCCGAGCTGGCTGAATTCAGCGCGCTGTTGGCGCGCGCCGAACCCTTTGTCTTGATGACCGACCGCAGCGTCGGCGATGAAGGTGAAGAGCACGATCGCGATGCCCGCACCCTGGTGGCGCTGTGGAAACGCGATAACCGCGAGGCGCTGAAGCTGTGGGTGAAAGGCATGATCATGCTGGAGCCTGACGACGCCAAACGCGCGGCGGCGGAAGAATTCGCCGAATACGGCGCCAAGTTCTGGGGCTATCCGGTGCTGGTGGCCACCGATGAGGCCGCAGGCCGGGTATTGGCGCAGACGTTATTGCTAAAATAAGGGGAATACCATGCACCAGCAACAGGTGATTGAACAGCTGCTGGCCTGGATCGAGCAGAGCCTGGATCAGCCGCTGACGCTGGACGACATTGCCGCCAAGTCCGGCTACTCCAAATGGCATTTGCAGCGGATGTTCAAGCAGCATACCGGCCATATTCTCGGCACTTACGCGCGCCGCAGAAGGCTGACCGCCGCCGCGCGCGAACTGCGCCTGACCGGTACCAGCGTGGCCTGCATCGCCGATACTTACCAGTTCGATTCACAGCAAACCTTCACCCGTTGCTTTCGCAAGCAGTTCGGTCTGCCGCCGGCCAGCTATCGCCGCAGCCAAGATTGGTCGAGCTATGGCCTGCAGCCGCCGCTGCGGCTGACCGAAGCGCCGTTGCCGCAGGCCGATATCGTGACGCTGCCCGCCATGCAGCTGGTGGGCAACACCCAGCGCCGCAGCTTCACGCTGGGGCAGCTGGCGGACTCCAAGTGCGAGCTGCGCCGCCATGCCTGGCGGCAGCTGCTGCAACCGCAGGCGCTGCCGGAGGTGGTGTACGGCCTCACCAGCCTGGAAGTCGACAGGCAACGCCGGGGCTGCCCGCGTATGGCGTATACCGCCGCTTTGCCGGACGAAGGGGCGATGGGGGAGCGGGTGACTATCGAACAGGGAGAGTATGCCCGTTTCACCTATCAGGGGCAGGCGGAAGGGTTACAAAACTTTATTGTCCGATTGTATGACACTGCCATGCCGCAGATGAACGCCATCCGCCGGCCGGGGCAGGATATCGAGCGTTTCTACCCGGCGCAGGAGGGCTGTTGCCCGCTCGGCGGCGCGGCGATCCGCTGTGAATATCTGATCCCCATTCGGCGGGTGGAAGCGTTGGCCGCCGCCAGTTAGGCGGCGGTTCTCGCAAAAAATCGCCTTCGTGGCGCGTCAGGTTACAAAAAATTGCGATATTACATCGGTAATGGTTCACACTTTGATTGATGTGCACATATAATGCGCATCCGGTCAAACCCCCCTGGCTTTTCAGGCCGCAGCGCCGTTGGCTGTCGGCTGAAATTCAACGGGGTAAAGTGGCCGTAGAAACCGATATCCCTAATCGCCAGTGGCCTTGACCAACACGAAGATGAAAATGAGCATTCGCGCGTTATTAACCCTGTTTACGGCACTGGTTGCTTTCAGCCAGGCTGCCTTCGCCGTCGTTTACCCGTTGCCGCCAAAAGACAGCCGTTTGGTGGGCGAGAATATCCAAATCACCGTACCGGAAGACAGCAAGCTGCCGCTGGAGAGCTTTGCCGCCCAGTATCAGATGGGGCTGAGCAACATGCTGGAGGCCAACCCGGGCGTGGATCCGTTCCTGCCGAAGGCCGGCAGCACCCTGACCATCCCGCAGCAGCTGATCCTGCCGGACGCGCCGCGTGAAGGCATCATCATCAACAGCGCCGAAATGCGTCTGTACTACTACCCGAAAGGTTCCAACACCGTGGTGGTGCTGCCGATCGGCATCGGCCAGCTGGGTAAAGACACCCCGCTGAACTGGACCACCACCGTGCAGCGCAAGAAAGACGGCCCAACCTGGACGCCGACCGCCAAAATGCGCGCCGAATACGCGGCTGACGGCGAAATCCTGCCTGCGGTGTTCCCGGCCGGCCCGGACAACCCGATGGGGCTGTATGCGCTGTATGTTGGCCGCCTGTATGCCATCCACGGCACCAACGCCAACTTCGGCATCGGCCTGCGCGTGAGCCACGGCTGCGTGCGTCTGCGCGCCGACGACATCAAGTACCTGTTCGAAAACGTGCCGGTAGGCACCCGCGTGCAGTTCATCAACGAACCGATGAAAGCCACCGTCGAACCGGACGGCTCGCGCTATGTGGAAGTGCACAACCCGCTGTCGGCCAACGAAGAGCAGCTGCAATCCAAGGATCCGGTGCCGCTGACCATTTCCGCACCGGTCGGCAAAGTGCTGATGGACGCCGGTGTTAACCAGAGTGAAGTGGACGCGGCGATCAAAGCCCGTTCCGGTATGCCGGTGAAAGTGAACTGATTGCCTTCCGGCCTCAGTGACAAATGCCAAGAAGACGCCTGCGGGCGTCTTTTTTTATGCAGTTTTGATAGGGACTCAATTGAGCGTAGGCGCAGTTTGTAGAACGCTCTACGCTTGCTCTAAACGCCATCATGGAACTTCATGGCTATATAATAGATGAAGTAGGCCAGAACAAACCCAATGCAAGAAAAAATCGCATAAACAATATGATATGAAGAGTCGGAGAGCAGCGTGAAATAGGCGATGCATAGCAAGGTCATGGTGATGACGGCATAGCTAATCCCTATGATGACTCTTGATATGAGCACTGAAAAAACCTTCATTTCGACACCTTTTCAAAAAATAGCTCGGTAATGCGGTCAAACTCGCCTCTGTTTTTTCGCCAAATCTCTATCGCTTGTTCAAATGGCTTTGTTTTGGGTTCTACCAGAAAATATAAGAGATCCAAATTTCCCGCACGCCTTAAGTTATCGTAAATTTCAGGGTTTCGCTGTCGTAACTGGCGTGAGGTATGGATTGCTCTTGAGTTCATAGCTCCGAGGGTCAGCAGTGACGTTAGGGCATAACCTGTTGCGAGGCGAATAACCACCCGTTCGGAAAGCACCGCCCCTAAGTTAACCATCAGAACCTGATTGCTCACAAACCTACCTGCAATTTTCCCGGATCCTTTTTCAACCCATCTTTTGACTTTATCTACATCGACTTTTTTCAGATATTCGTCAACGACAAGTTTAACGATTTTGGTCAGTGAGTGTTGGTTAGCAAGTCCAGCTTTAATGAGGCGAAGCATTCTTTCTGTGTCATATCGATTTATAGAGCGGTTATCTGTATTGATAAAATCATATGCCAGGTATCCTATATCGACGGGAAAGGAGATAGCCCCTTCGATAAAACCGCCAAAGCAATTACTTTTTGAATTTACAGCGTTCGCCATCTCTTGGGCGATTTCCTTCGCACCTTTTGCCATGACTCAATTCCCTTTTGCTTATCGTCCGGTGACAGTCTACTCAACAGAACTGCCTTTCTCTATACGGAAACTACTTATTCGATTTGCTGAATTGTATCGTAATCGTAGGGGGCGTTGGATTGCAGCCCCAGGAGATCAAAGCGTTGCGCGAGCAGCTATGTTTAAGCCAACCGGTTTTTGCCCGTTATCTGAATACCAGGGTGTCGACCATACAGAAATGGGAGACGGGGGTGAAGCGGCCGGGCGGCGTGTCGCTTAAGCTGCTTTCGATCGTACGCAAGCACGGGCTTGAGGTCTTGTTGTAGTGACCGTTTGGGCTGTCACTATTCTCACATTATCCTCTCTGGCCTTGGCTCTCTGAAATGCCCGCATTGCAATTATTCCAATAAAAACTATCGCTAATTAATAAGTTATATCTTCTCCCTTATCGCCTGCCATTGAAAAAATTCTCGCAAAAAAACCACGCTGTGAAAATAAGATCACACAAGCGTAACAAAAGGTAAACATACCCCTCCTATATTGGCTGCTTCGCTTTTGGGAGGGAGTGTCATGCGTAACTGGAACGAACCGAAAAAGAACAAAGCGCACATCGAACTGATCCCGATGATCGACGTGATGATGTTTTTATTGGTGTTTTTCGTCTTGATTAGCCTGAACGTCATTCCGGCGCTCGGGCTGAAAACGCAGCTGCCGTCCGCCGGCAGTGCGCAGCAGCTGAAACCGCAGAAGAAAGCGATTATCACGCTGGGGGCCGACGAACAGCTGCAGCTGGATGGCCAGCCGATCGCGCTCGGCGCGTTGGTCACTACGCTCAAGCAACAGCAGCAGGCCAACCAGACCACCACCATCATCGTCAACAGCGACAAGGGCGTGGCGGTCGAGCGGCTGGTGGCGGTCATGGACAACCTGCGCCAGGGCGGTTTCTTCTCCGTCTCCATCGCGACACGGAAGCTGTGACATGTATCTGATCTATCGCTCACGTCATCTTTTCAGCTGGCTGCCGGCGCTGATTGTCGCCGGTTGCCTGCTGTTCGCCAGCCAGCAGGCGGCGCTGAAGATCCAGCCGCGCTACGACGAAACTGCCATCGAACTGGCGCTGGTGGAACCTGAACCGGCGCCTGAACCTCAACCGGAAACGCCGCCGGAACCTCAGCCCGAACCGCCGCCGCCCGAGCCGGAGCCGATCCCCGAACCGGTGGTGCCGGCGCCGGAACCGATCGTGGAAGCCAAGCCGGTGCCGAAACCGCAGCCGAAGCCGAAGCCCAAGCCGGTAAAAGAGAAAGCCAAACCGGTAGAGAAACCTAAACCGACGCCGGCGCCCGCCGCGCCGCGCGCGCTGGTCAGCAAACCGGCGGCGCAGCCCGCACCGGCCGCCCCCGCGGCGCCGAAGGTGAACGCGCAGGCGATTGAAAACGGCTATCTGCTGGCCTTGCGCCGCGAGCTGGAACAGCGCAAGCGCTACCCGAGCGGGCGCCAGGCCTCGCTCGAGCGCCCGCAGGGCAACGTCGAAGTGTGGCTGGAGGTCGATCGCAGCGGGCGGGTGCTCTCTTCCGGCATCGCCAACAAAGCCGCCAGCATGCTGCTGAACCGCGCGGCGATGAGCAGCTTGCAAAGCATCAGTTCAGTAAAGCCGTTCCCGAGCGAGGCATTCGCCGGGCAAACAACCAAAAGATTTACCGCGACGTTCAATTATCAGGCGCCTTAGCGCAAGGGTTAATCGTTTGATTTTTATGGGATGCACACAATGAAATCGTTTAATCGTTCTGGGATCTATCTGGCGGTGATGTCGGCGATGCTGCCGGGCGCCGCGCTGGCGGCCGACGCCACCGATGTCGGCACCATCAGCGTCAAGGGGCAGTCGCTCGGCGGCGGCATGATGGTGCAGGATGACAGCGCCAAGGCGCGTTCCACCGTCACCAAAGAGGCGATGGACAAAATGCCGTCGGCGGCCAATGCCATTGATAAGCTGAAATACACGCCGGGCCTGAACGTCAACAGCAACGACGCCAGCGGCCTGAGCGGCGTGGACTACACCATGCGCGGCATGAACTCGGATCAGATCGGCCTGTCGATGGACGGTATTCCGATCAACGACTCCGGCAACTACGCGGTATACCCGAACCTGCTCGGCGATGCGGAAAACCTGGAGGAGGTGTTCGTCACCCAAGGGTCTTCCGAAGCGGACGGCCCGCACATCGGCTCCAGCGGCGGCAACATCGGCCTGGTGACGCGCCGCCCGGCGAAAGACTTCGGCGGTTTCGTCAAGCAAACGCTGGGCAGCAACAGCCTGAGCAAAACCTTTGCCCGCCTGGAGACCGGCGAGTACAACGGCTTCAGCAACTGGCTCTCCTATTCGCACACCGAAGCGAAGAAGTGGCGCGGCGAGGGGCGACTGTATTCCGACAAGTTCGAGATGAACTCGCTGTACGAAGACGGCAACGGCAACAGCAGCAACCTGGTGATGAAGTACAACCGCCAGAACAACACCAACTACAACACTCTGAGCAAGGCGCAGTTCCAAAACGACGGCCGTGACACCGACTACGTCACCACACCGGAGTACAACAGCAAAGGGCAGTTGAACAAGTACTACAAGATTGAACGCAACCCGTTCGAAACCTTCACGCTGTCGTTCACCCAGAAGCTGCAGCTGCGCGATAACCTGTCGCTGACTCTGCAACCGTATTACTACTGGGGCAACGGCGGCAGCTTCAACGGCCAGACGGCCTCGGTGCTGTCCAGCACGTCGGACAAGGCCGGGCAGTATGACCTCAGCAACCTGCAGTCCAACACCTATTACCGCCCGTCGTGGACCCAAACCTGGCGGCCGGGCATCACCACCAAGCTGAAGTGGGACATCAACGATCAGCACAGCCTGGACATCGGTTACTGGTACGAGCGCGCGCGCCAGCTGCAGACCCAACCGTTCATCAGCATCAAAGATGATGGCAATCCGGCGCAAATCTCGGGCAAACCGGGCGGATCCGATCAGGTGAAGGACGCCAACGGCAATACGGTGCAGGGGCGCAACCAGTACACCATCACCCCGGCGCAGAAGGTGTGGCTGCAGGACACCTGGTTCGCCACGCCGGACTGGACCTTCGTCGGCGGCCTGGCCTATCAGTACGTGGAGCGCAAAGGGGACAACCGCGGCAGCCTGTACAACGTGCCGGAGAAGCGCAAAGCCACCTATCATGAATTCCTGCCGAACTTCAGCGCCAGCTATAAGGTGAACCAGGAAAACCAGGTGTTCTACAACCTGACGCGCAACATGCGCACGCCGCCAAACTACGTGCTGTACAACGTCGGCGACTCGCTCAGCACCAAGCCGGAACTCAGCTGGAACCACGAACTGGGCTGGCGTTTCCAGCAAGAGGACATGCTGCTGAGCGCCACGTTGTTCTACATGCGCTACAGCGATCGCCAGATCTCCACCACCAACTCGGCCGGCGATTACGAGATGATGAACATCGGCAATGTGGAGAACAAAGGGCTGGAGCTGGAGTGGAGCGGCCAACTGCCGCATAACTTCAACTACTACACCTCATATACCTATACCCAATCGAAGCAGAAGAGCGACATCGTCAGCAACGGCGGGCAGCCGCTGCCGACCTCCGGCAAAGAGGTGCCGAACGTGCCGAAAAACCTGCTGAACATGACGTTGGGTTATGACGACGGGCTGTATTACGGCAGCGTCAGCGGCAAGTACGTCAGTGCGTTCTACGGCGATCTGACCAACGACGAGAAGATCGGCGGCCGCACGGTGTTCGATCTGGCGGCGGGGGTGCATCTGCCCGTGGACAAGAAAATCGTCAAAAGCGCCGCGCTGCGCTTTGGCATCAGCAACCTGTTTGACAAGGAATACCTGACCTCGGTGCGCACCACCACCTTCAACGCGGCGCCGTACGGCGGCGTGAAGGCCAGCACGCCGTATTACAACGTCGGCGAAGAACGCACCTTCAGCGTCTCGCTGGAAGCCACCTTTTAACTGAATACCCCGCCGCCTGCCCGGCGGCGGGGAAGAGGAGCCCTGTATGGACGCCAATCTGTTGCACGACATTATTTTCTACGTGATGTACGCCGCGCTGGCGATCGCGCTGGTGATCATCATCGAACGCACGCTGTACTTCGCCTATACCCAACGCCAGGCGCGCCGGCTGGAGCAGGCGCTGACGCCGGACGTGCGCCGCGCCGCCGATCTGCCGGACGAGCTGACCCAGCGTAACAGCCTGCCGATGGCGGTGATCGCGCCGGTATTGGCGCAGAAGCACCGCGCCGGCGACCGCGAGGCGATCGGCGATCTGATCGACGCCCAGTACCTGCTGAGCAAGCCGCCGATGGCGCGCGGCCTGTGGCTGCTGGAAACCGTGGTCACCGCTGCGCCGCTGCTGGGGTTGCTCGGCACGGTGATGGGGATCATCGAAACCTTCAAGGCGCTGGCCGCCTCGGGGGTGTCCGAGCCGAGCCTGGTGTCGGCCGGGATGGGCACCGCGCTGTACGCCACTGGCCTCGGCATCGCCATCGCGCTGCTGTGCCTGGTGGCCAACAACTTCCTGCAGAGCCGCATGGAGCGCATCAACGAGCTGCTGAAGGTGCTGCTGATCCGCGCCGGTCAGCCGACCAGCCGCCCGGAGAACGGCAGCGGCGAACAATGGGTTGACAGCGGAGCGCCGCGCTATGCCTAATGGCCATCCAGTACGGCGGCCGCTCGGCCGCCTTTATGCGGCATTGTGGAGCGGTTGTTTGTTGATGTTGAGCCAGAGCGCTGCGGCGCGTTTTGCGATTCCCGGCTATGAGCTGGTGTACACCGCGCCGGTGGAAACCGCGCTGCAGGCCGACGACCTGCGCAACACCGCCGAGGTGTGGCGCGAGATGTTCGACGCGGCGAAAACCCGCATCGACCTGGGGCAGTTTTACGTGGCGAATCAGGACGGTTCGCTGCTGGACGGTGTGCTGCAGCACCTGAAGGCGGCCGGTGAGCGCGGGGTGAAAATCCGCTTTTTGGTGGAAGAGAAGGGCATTCGCATTTCTACCGCCGAAACGCTGGAACAGCTGAAGGCGATCCCCAATCTGGAGCTGCGCATCATTCCTTACCAGAAGCTGAGCGGCGGCATTCTGCACGCCAAATATCTGCTGGTGGACGGCGAACAGGCGTTCGTCGGCAGCCAGAATTTCGACTGGCGCGCGCTGGAGCACATTCACGAAACCGGGCTGCGCATCAGCGACGCCAAGGTGGTGGGGCAGATCCAGGCGATCTTCGAACAGGACTGGCAGGCGCAGGCGCTGTTGTCGCAGGCTAAGCCGGTGCCGGCGTTGCCCGATTCGCCGCCGACGGCGCAGCCGCAGGGCAACTATCTGGTGGCCAGCCCGCGCGCCTACAACCCGGCAGGGGTGATTGACTCGCAGGCCGAGCTGCCGCGCTTGCTGGCCGGCGCCAAACGGCGGGTGCGGGTGCAGGTGATGGACTACGCGCCGTTGTCGTTTGGCCCGGAGCGCAGCCGCCCCTTCTACGCGGTGATCGACAACGCGCTGCGCGGTGCGGCGGCGCGCGGCGTGCAGATCGAGCTGATGGTGGCCAACTGGAACACCAAAAAGCCGGATATCGCCTGGCTGAAGAGCCTGGCGCTGGTGCCGAACGTGCAGATAAAAGTGGTGACCATTCCGCCGGCCAGCAGCGGTTTCATTCCGTTTGCCCGCGTGATCCACAGCAAGCTGATGACCATCGACGATGAGATTGCTTGGGTGGGTACCAGCAACTGGACCGGCGGCTATCTGGACAACTCACGCAATCTGGAGCTGGTGATGCACAGCGCGGCGATGAGCGGGCGGTTGGACCAGCTGTACCAACAGCTGTGGAACAGCGTCTACGCCGAACCGCTGCGGCTGGATTACGACTACCCGACGCCCAAGCCGGGCGGCGAATCCTGATAAGCAGGGCGCGGTTAATCCCCGCGCCCTGTGTTTTTTTACCGCCGCCAGCCGGCCTGCTCCAGCGCCGTCACCAGCTGCTCGGCGCCCAATCCTTCCGCCCGGTGGCCGTTGCCGCTGACGGTATTGGCCGCCAGCAGCGCATTGACGATCGCTTCTTCCACCGCTTCCGCCGCCGCGGCGAACAGCGCCGAAATGTAGTCGTTGTTCACCATGCGCAGCGGCGTGGTGAAGGCGCCTTTATTGGCGTAGTCGGCGGGCGGCAGGCCGTCGTTGCCGGTGGCGAAGGCGATGAAAATGTCGCCGCTCGAATCCTCGGTGCCGCCGCCGGTGCGGGCGATGCCGATGCTGGCGCGCTGCGCCAGCCGCGTACACTGGTGCGGCAGCAGCGGCGCGTCGGTCGCCAGCGCCACCACGATGGAGCCCATGCCGGGATGCGGCAACTGCGGCGTGAACGGCGAGGGGAGATGCCCCAGATGCCGGCCCACCGGGTAACCGCCGACCAGCAACGACTCGCGCTTGCCGTGGTTGGCCTGCACGATGGCGCCCACCGTCCAGCCGCCCTGATCGGCGGGCAAGCGGCGCGACGCGGTGCCGCTGCCGCCTTTGAACTCATGGCAGATCATGCCGCTGCCGCCGCCGACCGCGCCTTCCTGCGGCAAGCCGCCTTGAGCCGCCTGCTGTGCCTGGCGCACGTGCTCAGCCTTGACGTGAAAGCCGTTGATGTCGTTGAGCAGGCCGTCGAAGGTTTCCATCACCACCGGCATATTCCAGTACACCGCATTGTCGCTCGCGGGCAGCGCTTCACGCTCCAGCGCGATCAGTGCATCGCGCACCACGCCCACGCTGTGGGTGTTGGTGAAGGCGATCGGGCTGGTCAGCAGGCCCGCTTCGCGTACCCATTCCAGGCCGGTGGCGTCGCCGTTGCCGTTCAGCACGTGCACGCCGGCAAAGCAGGGGGCGTGGCGGGCGGAGCCGGGGCGCGGTTCGATCACCGTCACGCCGGTGCGCACGCTGCGCCCGTCCGCTAAATCGGCATGAATGCTGGCATGGCCGACGCGCACGCCGGGCACGTCGGTGATGGCGTTCAGCGGGCCGGGCGTGCCCTGTCCGATGATGATGCCCAGATCCTGAGCGCGCTGCGTCATGGTTATTCTCCTTCTATTGAGGGGGCGGCCAAGGGCGCCGTCTGGCGGCCGCGCAGATGGTTTAGCGCCAGCCCGAAGCCGATGATGCCGGCAATGATAATAAAGTCTTTCAGGCTGCTGGCGATCAAAATCGTCCACAGCACGTACAGGCAGCACAGCAGTGCCACCACCACCGGCAACGGCCACAGCGGCATCAGGTACGGATGGTGGAAGTGGCGGCGACGGCGACTGATCAGCGCCGCCACCGCCATGATGATGTACACCAGCAGCAGCAGGATCACGGTGAACGAGGTCAGCGATTCGAGATCGGAGCAAAACGCCAGCAGCGCCGAGGGCACGCCGAACAGCAGGGTGGCGATCCAGGGGGTGCCGAAGCGCGGGTGGATGATTTTCAGCGCCCGGTTGAACGCCGGCAGCCAGAAGCCATCACGTCCGCTGGCGAACATCATGCGGCTGAACTGCGCCACGATGGCGATAATGGCGTTGAACACCGACAGATAGATTGCGCCACTCACCACCCGCGCCAGCGTCGGGCCGCCGAGCTGGGTGACCACGTAGCCGACCGGATCGGCCTGTTTGGCCATCTCCGCCAGCGACGGCGAGCCGATCAGCAGGGCGGTGAACGGCACCAGTTCCACCAGCACCACGATGACCAGCGTCAGCATGATCGCGACCGCCATCGGTTTGCCCTGCTCGCGCATATCTTCCGCCATGTACACCGCCGCGCCGTAGCCGTTGTAGGAGAACAGCGCGACCCCGACCATGGCGACGATCAGCGGCAGCGAAACCGGCGCCAGGCTGCCCTGCGCGTCCAGCATCACCGGCGCGGTGAGGATCTCCGCGCTTTGATGCGGATGGCTGAAGCCGAGCCAGGCGATCAGCGCCAGCACCGCCACTTCCACCACCAGAAAGGCGCCGGTCAGCAGGGCGTTGGCCTTGATGTTGAAAATGGCGCAGGCGCCGCCGATCAGCACGGTGATCATGCCGGCGGTGGAGGCGTCGAATGAGGTGCCCAGCGCGGTATTCAGGTAAGGCACCGCGCCGGTGGCCAGTACCGCCGGCACGAACAGCGCGGCGCTGAGAATAAACAGATAGGTCTGCAACCCGCACAGGGTGCCGAACAGGCGTTTGATGATGCTGTATTCGCCGCCGGCGCTGGGGTGCGCGGCGCCGAGCTCGGCATAGCACAGCGCGATGGTGGCGGCGACGCAGGCGGCGATCAGAAACGACAGAAAGGCGCCGCTGCCGGCGTTGGCGATCGCCAGCGGCGCGATAACGAAGATCGAACTGGCCGGCGTCACGCCGGACGCGGTGATCATCACCACGTCGAGGACGCTGAGATTGCCTTTGAAGGTGTGTTCAGGGGCGGACTCTTTCATGGGATAACGACTCCATTAACGTGTGAGTGAGTTATTGTTTTGCTGCACAGGCTGTACGCAGGAATCAAATGGAGCGCGCGAAATGCCGGGGAGCGTTGCTCCCCGGAAGTTTATTGTTCTTATGTGTTACCCCTGCCCCGACGGGAAGCTGAAGCTGGCGCGGCGGGCATCGCCGGAGGCCGGCCAGCGCTGGGTCACGGTCTTGCGTTTGGTGTAGAACCTGACGGCGTCCGGGCCGTAGGCGTGCAGATCGCCAAACAGCGAGCGCTTCCAGCCGCCGAACGAGTGGTAGGCCACCGGCACCGGCAGCGCCACGTTGATCCCCACCATGCCGACCTGAATGCGGCTGGAAAAGTAGCGCGCCGCTTCGCCGTCGCGGGTGAACAGGCAGGTGCCGTTGCCGTATTCGTGTGCGTCGATCATGGCCATCGCCTCCGGCAGCGATGCCGCGCGCACCACGCCGAGCACCGGGCCGAAGATCTCTTCCTGATAGATGCGCATGCCGGGCGTCACGCGATCGAACAGCGTCGGGCCGAGGAAATACCCCTGGCTGGGGCGGCCGTCGGCGCCGATCACGCTCAGTTCGCGGCCGTCCACCAGCAGCTCGGCGCCTTCGGCCACGCCCTGATCGATATAGCCTTTTACCTTCTGATAATGCTGTTGGGTCACCAGCGGCCCCATGTCGTTGCGGTTGTCGCTGCCGGGGCCGACGCGCATGGCGGCCATCTGTTGCCGCAGCCCGGCGATCAGCGCGTCGGCGGTGCCGTCGCCCACCGCCACCACCAGCGGGATGGCCATGCAGCGCTGGCCGCAGGAGCCGAAGGCGGCACCCATCAGCGCGCCGACCGCGCCGGAGATGTCGGCGTCCGGCAGCACCACCGCGTGGTTCTTGGCGCCGCCCAGCGCCTGCACCCGTTTGTTCTGGCCGCAGCCGGTGTGATAGATGTGCTCCGCCACCGGCGTCGAACCGACGAAGCTTATCGCTTTGACGCGCCCGTCATGCAGCAGCGTCTCCACCGCTTCGCGGTCGCCGTTGACCACGTTGAGCACCCCCGGTGGCAGCCCGGCCTCCGCCGCCAGCCGCGCGATATACAGCGCGGCGGAAGGCACGCGCTCGGAAGGCTTCAGCACGAAGGTGTTGCCGCAGGCGACCGCCATTGGCCACATCCACAGCGGCACCATCGCCGGGAAGTTGAACGGGGTGATGCCCGCCACCACCCCCAGCGGCTGAAACTCGCTCCAGCTGTCGATGCCCGGGCCTGCCTCTTTGCTGTGTTCACCCTTCAGCAGTTCCGGCACATAGCTGGCGTATTCGATATTCTCAATGCCGCGCTGCAGTTCGCCCAGGGCGTCGCTGAGCACCTTGCCGTGCTCGGCGGTGATTAACTGGCAGATGGCGTCGGCGTGTTGCTCCAGCAGATCCTTGAGCTTCATCATGATGCGCGCGCGCTTCAGCGGAGGGGTATCGCGCCAGGCGGGATAAGCCTGTTCGGCGGCGGCGATGGCGCGCTCCACCGTGGCGCGGTCGGCCAACTGCACCTCCTGCGCCGATTGGCCGGTGGCCGGGTCGTAAACCGGCTGGCTGCGTTCGCCGCCGGCGGCGGGCTCGCCGTTGATCCAATGGGTGATGGTCATGGTTCTCTCCTTATTCGGTGGCGTTGAGGGCGTCGCCCACGGCGTTGATCAGCGCATCGATCTGCGCTTCGCTGCTGATGAACGGCGGTGCCAACTGCAGGGTGTCGCCGCCGTAGCGCACGTAAAATCCGCTTTCCCAGCAGCGCATCGCCGCCTCGAAGGGGCGCCGCGCCGGCTCGCCGGGCCGCGCCGCCAGCGTGATGCCGGCCGCCAGGCCGATATTGCGAATGTCGGCGACGTGTTTGGCTCCTTGCAGGCTGTGCACCGCGCGCTCGAAGTAGGGCGCCAGCGCCTGTACGCGCTCCACCATCTGTTCGCGCTGCAGGATGTCCAGCGTCGCCAGCGCGACCGCGCAGCTGACCGGGTGGGCGGAGTAGGTGTAGCCGTGCGGGAATTCGAGCTGGTAGTCCGGCTCGCCGCCGTTCATGAAGGTGTGGTAGATCTCCGGCCGCACCACCACCGCGCCCATCGGCTGCGCGCCGTTGGTCACCTGTTTGGCGATGTTCATGATGTCCGGCGTGACGCCGAACGCCTCGGCGCCGGTCATCGCGCCGCAGCGGCCGAAGGCGGTGATCACTTCGTCGAAGATCAGCAGGATGTCATGCTGGGTACAGATTTCGCGCAGGCGCTGCAGGTAGCCGACCGGCGGCACGATCACCCCGGCGGAGCCGGAGAAGGGTTCGACGATCACCGCGGCGATCGTTGAGGCGTCGCGCAGCGCGATGATGCGGCTGAGCTCTTCCGCCAGCTCCGCCCCCTGTTGCGGCATGCCGCGCGAAAAGGCGTTGCCGGCCAGCAGGGTGTGCGGCAGGTGGTCCGCCTCGGCGCCGGCGCCGAACGTCTTGCGGTTGCCGGCGATGCCGCCGACCGAGATACCGCCGAAGTTAACGCCGTGATAGCCCTTTTCCCGGCCGATAAAGCAGGTTTTGCCTGCCTGGCCTTTGGCGCGCCAGTAAGCGCGCGCCATTTTCAGCGAGGTGTCCGCCGCTTCCGATCCTGAGCCGGTGAAGAACACGTAATCCAGCCCCGCCGGCGTCAGTGCCTTGATCTTGTTGGCCAGTTCGAACGACAGCGGGTGGCCGAACTGAAACGCCGGCGAGTAATCCAGCGTCGCCAGCTGGCGCTGGGCGGCGTCGGTGATTTCCTGCCGGCCGTGCCCCAATCCGCAACACCATAATCCGGACAGGCCGTCGAAAATCTTTCTGCCGTCATGGCTGGTGTAATACGCCCCCGCGGCTTGAGTAATGATGCGCGGCTGCGCTTTAAAATTACGGTTACCGGTAAAAGGCATCCAATGGGCCTCTAACCCTTCGGCATCGAGACTATTTAGCGGGTGATTTTCAGCGGCCATGTTTTCCTCCGGGCAGGAAAATAAGTGCGATTAATTAAATAAAATGAGTTGTTAACGAATTGTTGTGCGAAATTGACTATGTACCGCTTGTTCTCTACTGTGAATAATCATATGTCGAAACTTACTTAAGGTTTTATGCAAGTAAAAAAGCGCGCGCTGTTAGGGCAATTGTCGGATATGGATCTGCGTTTGCTGCGGGTATTCAAGGCCGTGGTCGACTGCGGCGGCATGAGCGCCGCCGAACTGGAGCTGAATATCAGCCTGTCGACCATCAGCAAGCACATCAAGGATCTGGAGCAGCGGCTGGGCCTGACGCTGTGCCAGCGCGGGCGCGAGGGTTTTGCGGTTACCGACGAGGGGCTGTTGATCTACCAGGAAACGGTCAACCTGCTGGCGGCCACCGAGGCGTTCCGGCGCGGGGTGGACGAGGTGCATCAGCGCATGGGCGGGCAGCTGCACGTGGCGATATTCGACCATACGGTCAGCAATCCGCAGGCGCAGATCGGCCGGGCCATCGCGTTATTCAGCGAGCGTGCGCCGGAGGTTTCTTTGCAAATGTACGTGGAGCCGATTAATACCATTGAACGCGGCGTCATTGACGGGCAATTTCAGGTTGGCGTTATTCCCATGCACCGCAGCGCGGAAAGTTTATCTTATCATTCGTTATTCAGTGAGAGGATGTTCTTATATTGCGGCGCGCAGCATGAATTATTTTCCGGCCCCCATGAAACATTAAATTGGGATCTGCTGCACAATTATGCCTTCGCCGGATTAGGCTATCATTCGCCGAATATGGAACTGAGCCTGCAGCAACATTTGCATCGCAAGGCGACGGGGTTTGCGCAGGAGTCGATCGCCACGCTAATCCTGTCCGGCAAATACGTCGGCTTTTTGCCTGATCACTACGCGGCGTTTTTCGTGGCGCAGAATATGATGCGGGCGATTAAACCGGCGCTGTTCCGCTATCACTGCGAATACTCCAGCGTGCTGCGCCGCTCGCCGGTGCCGCAGCGGGTGGTGAAGCTGTTCCATGAGTGCCTGCTGGCGGCCCACGGAACAGCGTGACGCTTACTGCTCTTTCTTCTTGCCGAAGATCCTGATCAGCGCGCCGACCAGGATGCCGACCGCGATGCCGGCGAAGATCCAGCCGATGATGCCCATTTTCTTAACCCCTGCTAGTGCGTTGATCTGATTATATAATCATTCGACGCGAAACGCCTCTTCGATCATCCGTTGCCGCTGCGCCGGCGCATAGTCGATCCAGGAATTCTTGCTGTTGGATTTCTCCAGCGCCACAGCCAATTCCTGGCCGGAAATCGGCAAATCGTCCTGCCAGAACGGCGCAATGGCGTGGCGGGTGATGAAATCGGTCAGGTAGCTCTCCGGGCTGCCCTGCCAGTGCGGGTACAGGCGCGCGGCCAGCTCGGCCATCAGCGCGCGTTGCTGCGGCTGTTCGCTTGTTTCCAGCAGGGCGAGGAACGGCAGCAGCAGGCGGCCACAGACTTGGCCGTGGTGGTAATCGCGCAGCGCGCCGATCTCGCCGGCGATGCCGTGAATGACCCCCAGCCCGGCGGCGCTCAGCGTCAGCCCGCCGAGGTAGGAAGCCTGCATGATCGCCTCGCGCGCCGCATCGCTGCGGTTGAGCGCCGGCCAGGCGGCGAGGAAGTGGCGTATGCCGTTCAGCGACATGTCGCGCGTCATGGCGCCGGCGGTTTTCGACAGATAGGCCTCGAACAGGTGGGTGAAGGCGTCGATAGCGCAGTAGGCCAACACTTTGTCCGGCGCGCCCGCCAGCAGCTGCGGATCGAGAATGGCGGTGTGCGGCACGAAGTTATTGTGGCGCAGCGAGGCCTTCACTTTGCTGACCTGGGTGTCGGTGATCACCGCGTTCTGCGTCACCTCGCTGCCGGTGCCGGCGGTGGTAGGAATGGCGATCAGCGGCAGGGTGGCGCCGCTGATTTTGCTGTCGCCGACTTTTTCCATATAGCGCAGCGTCGGCAGCGGATGCTCCACCAGCGCGGAGAACGCCTTGGCGGCGTCCAGGACGCTGCCGCCGCCGATGGCCACCACGCGCCGCGCCTGGCCGCGCCAGCGCGCCACCCAGGCGTCTATTTCCTGCGGCGACGCCTCGTGGCTGACGATCTCAGTGCCGATAAGCAGCGGCGTCAGCGATTCGCGCAGGCCGGCGTACACCGGGCCGTTGAGAAAAGATCGGCAGCTGAACAGCAGCGTCGGCTGCGGATCGGCAAGCAGCAGCGGCGGCAGTTGCTGGATGCTGCCGTGGCCGAACCAGGTCTGGCGGTTGGCGATGATGTGGCTGACGGACATGAGGTCTCCTTGACGACGTTGCAGAGCGCGATGCCACAGCATAAGTCAGCGGGCGCGGAGCGGCCACCGCTTTCCCCGCCGCGGCAACCTGTGAGTTGTTTAACATGTAAACGATCGCGCTCTTGCATTTCGGCGCTGCGGATGCTTTTTTTAACAGTACCGGCCTTCATGCGGCCAACACCATCCGAAATCGGTAGATTGTTAATGTATTAATAATGGCGAGGCGGGTATGGAAATTCAGGTTGAACGCTTGTCTGCGGTGATCGATGCGGTGGCCAGCCCACGCTTTTATCCCAGCCTGTTGAGCTGGCTGGAAGGGTTTTTCGCCTTCGACAACGCCATCGTCTATGCCTTCGAACGCGGCCGGCCGCCGCGCTGCCTGATTAAAACCGAGCGGGAAAACAGCGATGCGGTCAACCAGATCTACCAACAGGGCGCCTACCTGCAGGATCCGTTTTACCGCGCGCTGAGCGACGGCGGCGAAGGCGAGGTGCTCACGCTGCGCCAGCTGGCGCCCTGCGGGTTTTATCACAGCGATTATTACCGTAATTTTTATCGCAAGACCGGCTGGCACGACGAGGCCGGCGTGCTGCTGCAGCTGACGCCGGAGCGCGGGCTGGGGGTGTTCTTCGGCTCGGCGCGCCGCACGGTGACGGTACGCTATCCGCAGCGGGCGGATCTGCGCAGTGCGCTGACGCTGGTGAAAAGCGTGGCGCGGCTGCACGGTGAGGTGGTGGCGGCGCCGGCCGAGGCCGCGACGGTGAACAACGACGGCGGACAGGCGCGTTATCTGCTGACGCCGCGCGAGCGCGAGATCGTCGATCTGATCCTCGCCGGCTGCGGTTCGCAGCAGATTGCCGACCGGCTGTTCATCAGCCTCGGCACGGTAAAAAATCACCGCAAGAACATCTACGGCAAGCTGAACATCGGCTCGCAGGCCGAGTTGTTTAGCCTGCTGCTGACCGCCCCGCAGCGGCGCAGCGCGTGAATGTTAATTTTTTGTAGCAAATGTCCCTAAGGGGACATAGCGAACGATCCTACGGCTCCCGATAATCCGATGTCATGGCATAGGCAATCGGGAGTGCGGCAGTGAACAACGAAATCGAGTCCTTAACCTACTACGCGGCGACCAAAAAATACGATCTGCGCTTCCCGACGCTGGAAGAGGATCTGGACGTTGACGTGGTGATCATCGGCGGCGGCTTCTCCGGCATCAACACCGCGCTGGAGCTGGCGGAGAAGGGCATCACCAACATTGCCATTCTCGAAGGCCGCTATCTGGGTTACGGCGGCACCGGGCGCAACGGCGGCCAGGTGATGGCCGGTATCGGCCACGATCTGGAGAAGATCAAGCGCCACGTTGGCCCGGCCGGGCTGGAAACCATCTTCAAAATCAGCAACCTCGGCGCCGGCATTATCCGCGAGCGCATCAAGAAATATGACATCGACGCCGACTTCTGCTTCGGCTACGGCTATCTCGGCAGCAACGCGCGCCAGGAGAAGACCCTGCGCGGCTGGCTGAAGGAGTTCAAGGCGGTAGCGCCGCAGGAGGAGATTGAGCTCTACACCGGGGCGGAGGTGAAGCAGGTGGTGGGCTCAGACGCCTACACCTGCGCGCTGAAGCACATGGGCGGCGGCCACGTACATTCGCTCAACCTGCTGCTGGGCGAGGCCAAGGCGCTGAGCGGCTACGGGGTGAAAATCTTTGAGAACAGCAGCGTGCTCAACGTGGAGTATGGCTCGCGCATTACGGTGCGCACCGCCATGGGCTCTGTGCGCGCCAACAAGATGCTGTGGGCCTGCAACGGCTTTCTCAACGGCATGGAGCCGCAGATCTACCGCAAGACCATCAATACCTACGCCTTCCAGCTGGCCACCGAGCCGCTGTCTGACGATCTGATCCGTCAGATCAGCCCGATCCGCGGCGCCTACAGCGACATCCGCCCGGTGATCGATTATTACCGGGTGACCAACGAGAACCGGCTGCTGTTCGGCAGCGCCACCCGCCTGATCGAATATTTCCCATCGGATCTCAAGGCCTGGAACCGCAACCTGATGCTGAAGGTGTTCCCGTACCTGAAAGACGTGAAGATCGATCTGGCCTGGGGCGGCCCGCTGTGCTGTAGCGCCAACCTGTTCCCGCAGATCGGCACGCTGCCGGATCGCGACAACGTGTTTTACGTGCAGGGCTACTCCGGCTTCGGCGTGACGCCGAGCCACATCGTGTGCAAGGTGCTGGCGGAGGGCATGAGCGAAGGATCCGATCGGTACGATCTGATGAGCTCGATCCCGCACGTCAACATCTTCGGCAAGGACAAGCTGCGGCGGGTGATGACCACCGCCGGTAAGGTTTGGCACCAGACATCCGGCTACTGGAAAGGCCGCCGTTAACCCTCAGAGGAGAATCTCATGAAACCGTTATTGCTTAAACAACCGCTGCCAGAACTGCTGGAGATCGGCAGCGTCAGCAACCTGGGCGCCACGGTGATCGCCGGCACGCCAAACGTCGGCGTGGCCAGCATCTTCGGCGAACCGACCGACAACCTGAACTGCGGCGTGTTCAGCTGCACCCGCGGCAGCTTCGTGATGGAGTATCCGTTCGCCGAGCACGCTACGGTGTGGGAAGGCAGCGCGACCCTGACCAACGAACGCACCGGCGAATCGGTGCAGTATCAGGCCGGCGATTCCTGGTTCGTCGAGAAAGGCACCCCGGTGCGCTGGGACATCACCTCGGATCGCTTCGTCAAACACTACCTCGCCATCGTCGAAGGCTGACGCCGTCATGCCCCCCTCAGCAGGCTGAATGCCGAGGGGGAGCGCCTTAGCCTAACGCCCGCGTAATAAAATCAGTCACCCGCTTGAGGATCTGATCCTTATTGGTTTCGTTAAAGCTCTCGTGCCGCCCGCCCGCATTGATCATCCGTTCGAAATCGTCGCCGCGCAGACGATCGAGCGCGGTTTGCGTTTCGCTCATCAGCACCAGCCGATCGTCGTCGCCATGGATCCACAGCGTGGGCAGCGCGCCGAAGCCCGGCCCGGCGTTGATGGCGGCGAGGATCCGCTGCATGGCGCGCAGGGTGGGACGCTTGAACGGCCCGTGCCACACCAGCGGATCTTCCTGATACGCCGCGCCAACCGCCGGATCGCGCGCCAGGGTCGCGGTATCCAGCGGCGCGTCGGGGATCGTCGGCAGTTCAGCCAGATCGGAAATCGCCGTTCTGTCGCCGAGCAGCGGGCCGGACAGCACCAGCGCGCGTACCTCCTCGCCATGGCGCTGCACGTAGCGGGTGGCGATCATGCCGCCCATCGAGTGGCCGATCACCACCAGCGGCAAGGTGGGGTATTGCTGCCGGAAATGGCTGACCACGCGCTGCACGTCGTCGACCACGGCGTCATAATCTTCGATCAGCACGCGCTCGCCCTGCGACAGGCCGTGGCCGAGATGGTCGGGGCCGAACACCCGCGCGCCCTGCGCCTGCAGCGTGCGCGCCACGTATTGATAGCGGCCGAGGTGCTCGCCGTAGCCGTGCACCAGCAGCGCCAGATAGCGCGGCTTGTCGTTTCCCCAGTCGTGCACGGCGATGTCGCCGTGACGGCCTTTGATAAAGCTGACGGTTTGTTCGGACATGTTATTGTTCTCATGGTGGTAGGGTTGCCTTTCAGCGTAGCGGCTGGCGGCGAGGTTGTCAGGGGCGCCGGATGCGGCGCCCGCAGAGAGGACATTACAGACCGAACTGGCGCGCCAGTTCGTCGAGCGCTTCGCGCTGGAAGCGATTGAAGGCGTCGCGCGGCTGCTGTTGCTGGATGAACGCCAACAGCGGATCCTGCACTTCAGTGCGCACGCCGCTCAGCTGCTCCATCACCGCCAGCCCGCAGAACGGCACGTAGGACTCGGCGTAGCCGCCTTCATGCACCATCACCAGCTTGCCGCCGCACAGCCGGTCGGCGGCGTCCTGCACCAGCGCGGTCATGGCGCGGAAGCTGTCGCTGTGCAGCTGCATGCGCGCCAGCGGATCGAGCGCGTTGGCGTCGTAGCCGCAGGCGATGATGATCAGCTCCGGCTCGAATTTTTCCAGCGCCGGGATGATGATGCGCCGCATAGCGTGCAGGTAGCCGTCGTCGCCGGCGCCGGCCAGCATCGGCACGTTAACGTTGCAGCCCGCCCCGTCGCCTTCGCCGCGATCCCGTTCGCCGGAATAGCCCGCCGGGAAGCAGCCGTCCTGATGCAGCGACAGCGTCAGCACGTCGCCGCGCTGCCAATAGATGTGCTGGGTGCCGTTACCGTGGTGCACGTCCCAGTCGAGCACCGCCACCTTGCCGAGGCCATGGCGGGCCTTGGCGCGCTCGATGGCGATGGGAATATTGGCCAGGAAGCAGAAGCCCATCGATTGATCCGGCAGGCAGTGGTGGCCCGGCGGGCGCGACAGCGCATAGGCGTTATCCAGCTCGCCCTGCAGCACCGCCTCCACCGCCGTGCAGGCCAGCCCGGCGGAGAGCTTGGCGATTTCATAGCTGCCCGGCCCCAGCGGCGCTTCCTCTCCCAGCAGGCCGCCGCCGCTGTCGCTCACCTGTTTGAAACGCTGCAGGTAGTGGGCGGGGTGAATGCGCAGCAGGTCTTCTTCCGTCGCCGGTTCGGCGCTCAGCAGGGTGAGCTGGCGCGACAGGCCGGATACGTCCATCAGGTTCTTCATGCGCCGTTTGGTTTCCGGCGACTCGGCGTGGCCGGCGCCCGAGGGCGGTTGCACCCAGCCGCCGACCGGCAGGGTAGTGGCGTGCAGGCCGGTGCTGTGCCAGAAACAGCGTTCATCAAACAAGAAACCGGTTGTTCTTTTCACCTTTCTCCTCCTGTTATACGGCGCGGTGCGCGCGGTGAAGCCAGCGAAATCAACAGCAGCGACAGCAGCGCGCAGCCCAGCGCGCCGAACAGCAAAGCGTTGAAACCGCCGAAAGATTCGATCAGAGAGCCGGCCAGCGTGGGGCCGATGGCCATACCGCCGCCGATCACCAGGTTGATGCCGTTCATCAGCTTGCCGTCGTTATCCAGCCCGGCGACCCGCGCCAGAATGAACGGCAGCACGAAGGTCCAGGTGAACTTGAACAGCAGGGCCGCCAGGGCGAAGCGCAGCAGCAGGGGCTGGCCCGTCAGCAGCGCCACGCTGGCCAGCAGCAGGGCGTACCCCAGCATGATTAGGCGTCCGCCGCCGAAGCGCGCGCCGATCAGCGCTGCGGCCCCCGCGCCGACGATGCCGAGCAAGGTGGCGACGGCCAGCACCTGGCCGCTGTGGGCCGGCGACAGCCCGGCGCCGGCGGCGATGCCGCCGATAAAGGTCCAGACCGCGCTCAGGCTGATGTAAAAGGTCAGCACCGCCAGCACGGCGCACAGCTTGCGCGCCAGCGAGGCGGCGGGGCCGCTGCGGGCGGCGCGGGCGGCGGTGAAACCGTTGGGGAATGCCGGGATGAGCGGCAGGCAGCACAGCATGATGGCGGCCAAAATCAGGTAGACCGCCATCAGGCCGAAGTGCGCGAACAGCGGCGGCAGCACCAGCAGCCCGACCGCGCCCAGCACCAGTTGGCCGAGCACCCAGAAGGCATAGACGCGGCTGGGATTGGCGGTGCCGGCGGCGCAGGTGATGCACAGGATCATCAGGGTGCCGCCCGCCAGCGAGGCGATAAAGCGCAGCGGCAGCAGCAGGGTAAAGTCCTGCACCAGCGCCGAAGCCAGGTTGCCGACGATAAACACCAGCGCCGACAGCGTAGCGACCCGTCGCCAGTTGATGCGCCCGATCCACCACCACGCCGGCAGCGTGGCCAGGCTCATGGCGCCGAGTTCGGTGGAGAACAGGTGGCCGATCTGCGCCGGGCCGAGCTGCCATTGTGCGGCGAGCTGGGCGGCCACGGCGGGGGCGGTCATCAGAATGCCCGGCGCGATGGCGGCGAAGACGATAATGGCGGTCAGCAGCCGCGGCGGGCAGGGGAGCGCCGCGCCGACGGCGGGCGCGGAAACCGAATCACTGGACATAAACCTTTTCCCCAAGCGTTGAGTGACGATGAAATATCCCGCCCGGCCCGATTGCGGGCAGGGGGAGGCCGCGCCATAAATGGCAAATACGTTTTGGCGTTATTTTCCGGCCGTCGGCAGCGGCGGCCGTTATCGGGCGTTAACCGTGGGCGAGAAAGCCGCCGGCGACCAGTTCGGTGCGGTTCACCACGTCGGTTTTGGCGAAAATATTGCGCATATGGGTTTTCACCGTGGACAGCGAAATGCCCAGCTTCAGGGCGATGCGCTTATTGCTGGCGCCTTCGCGCACCATGTTGACGATCTCTTGCTCTTTGGCGGTCAGCAGCTGCGCCTCGCCGTCGGGCAACAGATCGCGCGTCGCCAGCTCGATCAGCGGCAGCACCGCGCGCAGGCGGCCGCGCTCCACTTCGGTAAACGGCGTATCGCGGATCAGCGATACCCCGGCGACGATGCGCTTGCGCTGGCGGATGAAGATCTCCGTCATGTCGCGCATGTCGTTCGGCAGCATAAAGTCGTGGTAATAGCGGCGGTTGCCGGCGATCGCCGCCGGGCTCATGCCGACCATGGTGATGTCCTGGCGATGGAAATTGGCCGGCTGCAGCGGATCTATCTGCTGGAAGTGGTTCAGATACTGCTGATGCGTTTTATCGGGCATGCCGTGCAGGATGTAGTGATCCGGCCGCAGGTCGCGATCGACCAGATAAAACACCCCGGCGGACACCGGGATCAGGTGCGTGATGGTCGCCAAACAACTGTTGATAAAGGCATCGGATGCGGTGCTGTGCATGATTCGTGTTCCTCCCTTTATCATTCAATCTGGAGAAGGTTGGCGGTCAATATATGAACGATACAAGCATAGTTGTAGCAATTTGGCAACACAATAAAAACATATTAACAACGTGAGGCCGATTGCAATAAAACACATAAATAACAAGATGACACTGCGTTAATCAGGGCTTTTCAGTTCGGATTTATCGCGATTTTCATTAATAGGTTAATGAAATAATTCACCGCTTTTCCCGCTGAATTTACAGCGCTTTTCAATGTTTGCCCAGGTGAAGCCCTCGCCGCCCTGCGCGTGCTACAACCGGCACGACTGGAGCCGTTCCTCGTTCTTAAGAACGATAGCCAGGCTTTTCTGCCGCTTCCTACACTGCGAATTGAAGATAGCGCCAGGCGGCGCCAAACGTATAAGACGAAAAAATGATGACCTTTCTCGGGCTGAGGCGTCGGGTTGTTCAGTCCGCATGACCATACGGGGAACGAACGATGCAGAAAAAAACGTTGGCGGTGGCGTTGAGTGGCGCCTTATCGGGCCTGGCGCAGGGGGCGGATGCCGATCGCCCCAATGTGCTGATCATTCTGGTGGACGACATGGGCTACTCCGACATCAGCCCGTTCGGCGGCGAGATACCGACGCCCAACCTGCAGGCGCTGGCCGAACGGGGCGTGCGCATGAGCCAGTACTACACTTCGCCGATGTCGGCGCCGGCGCGGTCGATGCTGATGACCGGCAACACCAATCAGCAGGCCGGCATGGGCGGCATGTGGTGGTATGAGAGCACCGCCGCGCAGCCGGGCTATGAAATGCGGCTGACCGACCGCGTGACCACATTGCCGGAGCGTTTTCGCGATGCAGGTTACGCCACCATGATGGCGGGCAAATGGCACCTGGGCTATGTCGACGGCGCCAAACCGACCGATCGCGGCTTCGAGCGCGCCTTCGCCTTTATGGGGGGCGGCACCAGCCATTTCGACGATGCGAAACCGCTGGGCACCGTGGAGGCGTTCCATACCTTCTACACCCTGAACGGCAAACGCGTGTCGTTGCCCAAAGATTTCTATTCCAGCAAGGCCTATGCCGATCAGCTGGAACAGTGGATCCGCGATACGCCGCAGAGCAAACCCGTCTTCGCCTATCTGGCGTTTACCGCGCCGCACGATCCGCTGCAGGCGCCGGATGACTGGATCGCCAAATTCGACGGCAAATACGACGCCGGTTACCAGCAGGCCTATCAGCGGCGCATTCAGCGCCTGAAGGCGCTGGGGTTGATTTCCGATCGCACGCCGATGCCGACGCTGGCGCTGGATAAGGCCTGGAACACGCTGACGCCCGAGCAGCAAAAATATGAAGCCAAGACCATGCAGGTGTACGCGGCGATGATCGCTTATATGGACGATCAGATCGGCGCGGTGCTGAACACCCTGAAGCAGACCGGCCGTGACCAAAATACGGTGATCGTGTTCGCCACCGACAACGGCGCCAACCCCGCCAGCGGCTTCTACTACGGCTCGAAGCCGGAGTATTGGCGGCAGTTCGACAACAGCTACGCCAACCTCGGCCGCAAGGGATCGTTCATTTCCTACGGGCCGCACTGGGCCAACGTCAGCAACGCGCCGTACGCCAACTACCACAAAACCACCAGCGCGCAGGGCGGCATCAATACCGATTTCATCATCTCCGCGCCGCGGCTGAAGGGGCGCGGCGGCATCGACCGCACGCCGATGGCGGTGTATGACATCGCGCCGACGCTGTATGACTATGCCGGCATCGACGCCAACAAACCGCTGAAGGCCAAACCGACGCTGCCGATGGTCGGCGTCAGCTTCAAGCGCTATTTCAGCGGCGAGGCCGACGGCGTGCCGCGCGCGACCTACGGCGTGGAGCTGCATAACCAGGCCGCCTATGTGGATGGCGTCTGGAAGCTGCGGCGGTTGGTGAAGGCCGGGCCGACGGCGCAGATGGCGCCGTGGGGGCTGTTCAACCTGCATGACGATCCGCTGGAAACGCGCGATCTGGCCGCCGCCAACCCGGATCGAGTCAAACGGCTGAGCGAGGCGTATCGTCGCTTTGCGCAGCAGGGCATGGTCATTGAAGCCAAAGGCGCAGCGATCGACTACCTCGGCGTTGACGCCAGCACCGGTGACTACATCGGCCTGGATCCGCTGACCCACAAACCGTTGCCGCAGGCGGCGCCATGAACCTGGCCCAGCTGCGCGCGCAGCAGATCCCGGTAGAGAGCGAACCGCGCGCGGCGGCGCCTTTTCATTTGCTGGTGAAGCCGATCGGCGCCGGCTGCAACCTGGGTTGCCGCTACTGCTACTACCCGCAGCGCCAGCAGGAGCGGACGCGCAAGATGGACGACGACCTGCTGGCGGAATTTATCCGCGGCTACATCGCCGCCCAGCCGCGTTACAGCCGCGAGATCAACTTCGTCTGGCAGGGCGGTGAACCGCTGCTGGCGGGGATCGGTTTTTACAAGCGGGCGCTGGCGTTGCAACGCCGCTACGCGCCGCCGGGCGTGCGGATCAGCAACAGCCTGCAGACCAACGGTACCCTGCTGAACGACGCCTGGTGCCGGCTGTTCCGGCAGCATCACTTTATCCTCGGCGTCAGCCTGGACGGCGACCGCGAGGTACAGGACGCCCACCGGCCGGACAAGCGCGGCGGCGCCAGCTATGACGCCGCGCTGCGCGGCATTGCGTTGTTGCAGCGCCATCAGATCGACTTCAACCTGCTGATGGTGGTGCACGACGGCGTCGCGGATCGCGCCGAGGCGATCTACGATCATGCGGTGGCGATCGGGGCGCGTTATCTGCAGTTTCAGCCGCTGATGCTGGAAGGGGATGCGCCCACCGCCGGTTACGGACTGAGCGCCGCCAACTGGGGGCGCTTTATGCTGGCGGTATATCGCCGCTGGCGCAGCCGCGGGCACGTTGGCCAGGTCTTCGTGATGAACATCGAACAGGTCTACGCGCAGTATTTCACCCACGTCAGCCCCAGCTGCGTGCACGCCGAACGCTGCGGCGGCAATCTGGTGATGGAGCCGGACGGGCGGCTTTACGCCTGCGATCATCTGATCAATGCGCAGCATCTGCTCGGCCATGCCGATCGCCACACGCCGCTCGCCACCCTGGCGGCAAGGGCGGCGGAGATGCCGTTCGGTAAAAACAAGAGCCTGCGCCGCGAGTGCCAACGCTGTAGCGTGAAAAGCGTCTGCCAGGGCGGCTGCCCGGCGCATGTGGGCGAAGATCGCTACAACCGGCTGTGCGCCGGCTATTACGCCTTCTTTTCCGCGCTGCTGGCGCCGCTGCGCACCTACCCGCGCAGCCCGCAGGGGGCGATGCAATGGCGCGCCGCCGTGAGCGCCACCGCAGGTTGAAACCGTCTCGTCCTTAAGGACGATAGTCAGCATTTTCCTTTCCTCTCTATAGTGAGATTACCGCCGCTGGCGGTGAAAAACCTGCAAGCACCTGCATGCATCAGGCCAAAACTATAAGAGGAAATAACCATGAACCTGTCGTCGCGGTTGCACGCCCACCTGGCTCGAGGCAAGGTCGGCTTTCCCACCACCCTGGCCAGTTCGGTCGGGGTGATCATGGCCAGCCCGGTGATCCTGACGGTCACCAGCGGCTTCGGCATCGGCGGCGACACCTTCGCGCTGGCGATGCTGATCGCCTTCATCATGATGCAGGCGCAGCTCACCACCTTCTCCGAAGCGGCGTCGCTGCTGCCGACCTCCGGTTCGGTTTACGACTATATCTCCTGCGGCATGGGGCGCTTTTTCGCCATCACCGGCGCGCTGTCGGCCTACCTGATCGTGCACATCTTCGCCGGCACCGCCGAGACCATTCTCTCCGGCATCATGGCGCTGGTGAACTTCGAGCACCTCAACACCCTGATGGAAAGCCACAATGCCTCCTGGATGGTCGGCGTTGGGCTGGTTGTCGTGTTCGGCCTGCTCAACGCGTTTGGCATCGAGGCCTTCGGCAAGGCGGAGATCGTGCTGACCTTCGCCATGTGGAGCACGCTGGTGATTTTCGGCATCGTCGGGCTGCTGTCGCCGCATGCGGTGCCGCTCGAGGGCTGGTTCGGCAGCGCGCTGAGCCTGAACGATCCGTTCGCGGTGTTCAGCCTGATCGGCATGGCGATGTTCATGTTCGTCGGCTGTGAGCTGGTGACACCGATGGCGCCGGAGATCAAACGCTGCGATCGGGTGATCCCGCGCGCGATGGCGCTCGGGCTGTGCGGCGTGGCGGTGTGCATGGCGCTGTATGGCGCGGCGCTCAGCCACCAGGTGGAAAACGTGGTGATCGACGCCGCCAGCGGCACGCGCCTGCTGGAAACGCCGATGGCCATCCCGGCGTTCGCCGGCCAGGTGATGGGCCAGTTCGGCAAATACTGGCTGGGCGTCGGCCTGCTGTTGGCGGGCGCGGCGACCATCAACACGCTGATGGCGGCGGTGCCGCGCATTCTGTACGGCATGGCGCTGGACGGCGCGCTGCCGCGCATGTTCGCTTATCTGCACCCGCGCTTTAAAACGCCGGTGGTCGGCATTTTGGTGGCGGTCCTGATCCCCTGCGTACACGCCTTCGCCATTCAGGGCAACCTCGACAGGATCATTCCGCTGGTGCTGGCGGCGGTGTGCGCCTGGGGCGTGGCCTACCTGCTGGTGACCTGCTCGGTGGTGATCCTGCGCGTGCGCCGCCCCGACCTGCCGCGTGCCTATAAATCGCCGTGGTTCCCGCTGCCGCAAATCGTTTCCAGCGTCGGCATCGTGCTGGCCATCGTCTACATCACGCCGCCGGGGATGAACCCGAGCGATATCTACATTCCCTTCGGCTGGATGATCGGCCTGACCGCCGCCTATGCGCTGTTCTGGACGCTGTGCGTGCAGAAAGTGAACCCGTTCAAGCCGGTGCCGGTCGAGCAGGTGCTGGAGAACGCATTTGCCAAGGGTGAAAACGAGGAGGCGCAGTTTGATCGGCTTACTTCCCTCACTTAATCGCGCCTGGCGGCGCGCGCCGTCGGGCTATCGGCCGGGCGCCGCGCTGGATCGTCTGGCGCGCAATCTGGAACCCTACTCGTGCGAACGCCTGGCGCCGGGCCTGCTGCGGCTGACGCTGCCGCAGGGGCCGCAGATCGAGATCGGCGAACAGGTGCAGGGGCTGTTTATGGCGCATATCGTCAGCCACCGCTTTCGGTTGCAGGGCCCGTGCGCGATGCAGCTTCCGCTGACGCTGGACGTGGTGACCGGCGGCTGGCTGCGGCGGCGCGGGGTGCGTTATCTGCTGCGCCAGCGCCATGCAGCCGCGCAGCGAGTGCTGGAAGGGCTGCAGCGCTACCCGCAGATCGGCGAGACGCTGGCGCAGCTGGATTTTCGCCGCGTGCGGCTGACGGTGAACGACGGGCGCTGGCAGGTGGATATCGAGCATTTTGCCGCGTCGGAGGTGGTCAGCCGTTTGCCGGCCGGCCGCCGCTATCTGCGGCTGGATGCCGAACAGCGGCGGCTGCTGTTGAGCAGCCTGCTGATGATCGGCCAACTGATGGAGAAGCTGAATCATGAATAGAGTGGTTGTGATTACCGGCGGCGGCACCGGCGTCGGCGCCGCCTGCGCCCGTCTACTGGCGGCGCAGGGCGATCGGGTGTTCATCATCGGCCGCCGCCCGGAACCGTTGGCGGCGCTGGCGCAAGAGATCGGCGCGCAGGCTTTGGTGGGCGACGCCGCCAGCGGCGAGAGCTGGAACCACACGCTGCTGCCGGCGATTCTGGGCGACGCCGGGCGCATCGACTGCCTGATCGGCAGCGCCGGCGGCATGGGCTTCAAGCGCATCACCGAGATGACCGACGCGCAGTGGCAAGGGGCGATGGACAGCAACCTCAACAGCGCTTTCGCCAGTGCGCGCGCCTGCCTGCCGGAGCTGATTAAAAGCGGCGGCAACCTGCTGTTCGTGGCCTCGATCGCCTCGCTGGCCGCCGGGCCGGAGGTCTGCGGCTACGTTACCGCCAAACATGCGCTGATCGGGCTGATGCGCTCCATCGCCCGCGACTATGGCCCGCTGGGCGTGCGCGCCAACGCGGTGTGCCCGGGCTGGGTGACCACGCCGATGGCGGACGAAGAGATGCAACTGCTGATGGACGCCCATCAGATTTCGCTGGAGCAGGCCTACCAAATGGTCTGTCGCGACGTACCGCTGCGCCGGCCGGCCAGCGCCGAGGAGATCGCCCGCGTCTGCCGTTTCCTCTGTTCCAGCGAGGCTTCAATCATAACCGGCGCGGCGCTGGTGGCCGACGGCGGCTCCACCATCGTCGATGTGCCGACCCTGGCTTTCACTTCCCTGTAAGGAGCATTTCCATGAGTTCAGAAGCGGTATTCATTCAGGTTGGCGCGCTGGCGGAAGGCTTTGCGCCGCACAGCAATACGCTGGAACGCCAGCACGGCCTGGCGGGCACCACGCTGACGCTGCGCTTTAGCGACGGCGCGACGCAGCGCTGTCGGTTTACCGACGAGCAGACGCTGGAGTGGGGGGAGCGGCGCGGCGTCGCCTATCGCGCTACCAGCATTCGCCCTGGCGTGTTGTTCATCGATTTTCTCGATCCTGCCCGCGCTAACGCCAGCATTACGCTGGTATGCGACCGTAATCAAGGCAACTTCACTGCGGTATACGGCCAACTGCCGGACGAAGCGCAGACGCGGCTCGATGCCTTCAGCCGGGTGGAGCAGGGGCTGCCGCTGACCGCGGTTGAGGCCGAATTCCGCTTCGGCACGCTGGACGACGCCGACGCGGCACCGCCGGGCTTTACCGACGAGCTGATCGGCATGCGCAATATGTACACCTACAGCCCGACCGAGCGGTACGAGCACATCTACCTGAACGACAACTTCTACGCCTGGCAGTGTCTGGACGGGGTGGAGAAAGGGCTGGCGGACGTCGATCGCTGCCACTACGTGAAGGTGGCGGAGCAGCTTTATCTGTTCGTCTGGCGCGAGAAGATCATCCCGACGCTGGGCGTGGTGATGATCGATCTGCAGGGCATGCGCACCGACGGCAAGATCCTCGGCTATCAGGGCAGCGATTTCAGCGCGCTGAGCAACTTTGCGGTCGGCGCCCACGCGCAGGTGCTGAACACCACGCGCCACCCGCGAGGATAGGCCGATGAGCGCAACCTATGCGGCTGATGCCTTCGCGGGGCAGACGGTGCTGGTGACTGGCGGCGCTCAGGGCATTGGGCTGGCGATCGTCAGCGCCTTTGCCCGGCTGGGCGCCGAGGTGACGATCGCGGACGTACAGCTGCCGCAGGCACAGGCGGCGGCGCAAGCACTGCGGGACGAAGGGCTGAGCGTACAGGCGCTGGCCTGCGATCTGGCCGAGCCGGGGCAGATTGCCGAGTTGGTGGCGGCGGTGGGCGAGCGGCACCAACGGCTGGACGTGGTGATCCACAACGCCGCCTATTTTCCGCTGACGCCGTTCGCCGCCATCGACGCGGCCCTGTTGCAACGCACGCTGAGCGTCAATCTGATGGCGCCGTTCTTTCTGGCGCAGGCGGCGCTGCCGTGGATGCGCCGTCGGGGCGGGGGCTGCATTCTGGTGACCTCGTCGGTGACCGGCCCGCGGGTGGCCTACCCGGGGCTGGCGCACTATGCGGCCTCCAAGGCCGGGGTGAACGGATTTATTCGCGCGGCGGCGCTGGAGTTGGCGGCGGAGAACATTCGCGTCAACGGCGTGGAGCCGGGGATGATCCGCACGCCGGCGATGGCCAACCTGGGCGACGCGCAGGTGAATCAGGCGATCGCCGCCTCGGTGCCGCTCGGGCGGCTGGGGGAACCGGCAGACATCGCCGCGGCGATGGTGTTTCTCGCCTCGCCGGCGGCGGCCTACATCACCGGCCAGACGCTGGTGGTGGACGGCGGCGCGCTGTTGCCGGAAACGAATTCTCTGCTTACTTGACGTTGCAGCGTTGTTGGCTGCAACGCCAATTAATTTGAGCATTCCGGTTGGTTAAATCACTGCTTGGCGGGATGCGCGGCGACGTTGGCAGGCAGGCTGTCACCCAGGGTGATCAGCTCGTCCAGCAACGTCATCAGCTGGTCCATTTTCTGCCGCGAGAAAGCGGCTTCAATCTCGGCGTAGCCCTGTTCCACCTGGTGGCGCGCCACTTCATACAGATCCTGGCCCTGCTGGGTCAGCGACACGTACAGCTTGCGCTGATCGTTAACCGGCTTGAGGCGGAAGATCAGCTTATCACGCTCCATGCGCGACAGTATGCCGGTCAGGCTGGGGCGCAGGATGCAGGTTTCCGCCGCCAGTTCGTGGAATTCGATCGAACGGCTGTTGGCCAGCACGCGGATGATGCGCCACTGCTGCTCGGTCAGGTTGTGGCTTTTCAGGATCGGGCGAAAGAACCCCATGGCGGTTTCGCGCGCCTGCAGCAGGGCGATGGTTAACGATTCATGCATAAGTTTGGCCTTAGCTATCAAGGTGTTCGTTGTCACGGCGCTTACCGCAGGGCTGTTACCCCGCCAGGCCCGATTTTGTTAATAACTTAATAGTAGCCAAAGTTACCTGCAGGGATAAAGCAAAAATGCGCGGCGCAGCGAAAAATGGCGATAAAAATGATTAATGCGCTGAATAATCACGCTAATGTTCGTTGTTTGTGAATATTTTGTTATCACGATCACAAATCACTCCAAGCGCGTTGCGTAAAAGCTGCACAGCGTATAAAAGTAATCATTAATATGTTAATGAATGCCGGTTGTCATGTTTTGCCATTGGAGGAGTTCGCATGAAAGGCACCGTATTTTCCGTTGCGCTGAACCACCGCAGCCAACTGGACGCCTGGGATCAGGCGTTTCACCAGCCACCGTATCAAACCCCGCCCAAAACCCCGGTGTGGTTTATCAAACCGCGCAACACCCACCTCGCCAACGGCGGGGCGATCCCGTTTCCGGCCGGTGAAACCGTGCAAAGCGGCGGCACGCTGGCGGTGATCATCGGCGACACCGCGCGCAAGGTGCCGGCGGCGCAGGTGAGCCGTTATCTGGCCGGTTACGCGCTGGCCAACGACGTCAGCCTGCCGGAAAGCAGCTTTTACCGCCCGGCGATCAAGGCCAAATGCCGCGACGGGTTCTGCCCGCTGGGGGAGATCGGCCAGCTGGCGACTGCCGATCGGCTGGAGATCGTCACCGAGATCAACGGCGTAGAGCAGGACCGCTGGTCCACCGCCGATCTGGTGCGCTCGGTGCCGGAGCTGATCGCTGCCATCAGCGACTTCATCACCCTGCAGCCGGGCGATGCGGTGCTGATCGGCACCCCGCACCAGCGGGTGGCGATCAAACCGGGGGATGAGGTGACGGTGCGCGCCGCCGGCCTGCCCACTCTGACCAACCGCGTCACCCAGGCAGGAGCCGCATCATGAAACATGCCCGTATTCGCCATCATGGCCAGGTCTTCAACGTGCAGGTGGATGACCAGCTGCGCGTCACGCTACCGAACGGCGAGGTGCTGCAGGAGCGCGAAGTGGAATGGCTGCCGCCGGCGCAGGGCACGGTGTTCGCCCTGGGGCTGAACTATGCCGACCACGCCAGCGAGCTGGAATTCAAGGCGCCGGAAGAGCCGCTGGTGTTCCTCAAGGCGCCGAACACCCTGACCGGCCACCGTCAGGTGTCGGTACGCCCGGCCGGCGTGGAGTATATGCATTACGAAGCCGAGCTGGTGGCGGTGATTGGCAAGACCGCGCGCAACGTCAGCCGTGAGCACGCCATGGAGTACGTGGCGGGTTACACCTTGTGCAACGACTACGCCATCCGCGATTACCTGGAGAACTACTACCGGCCGAATCTGCGGGTGAAGAGCCGCGATACCCTAACGCCGATCGGGCCGTACATCGTCGATCGCGACGACGTCGCCGATCCGCACCGGCTGGCGCTCAGCACCTATGTCAACGGTGAGCTGCGTCAGCGCGGCAGCACCGCCGACATGATTTTCGACATTCCGTTCCTGATCGCCTACCTGAGCGAATTCATGACGCTGCAGCCGGGCGACATGATCGCCACCGGCACGCCGAAAGGGCTGGCCGACGTGCAGCCGGGCGATGAAGTGGTGGTGGAGATCGAAGGCATCGGCCGTTTGGTTAACCACATTATCAGTGAAAAAGATTACGAGGAGAGCCTGCGATGAAAACCATCAACCACTGGATCAACGGCAAGAACGTCGCCAGCAAAGAGTACTTCACCACCACCAACCCGGCGAACGGCGAGGTGCTGGCGGAGGTGGCTTCCGGCGGTCAGTTGGAGATCGACCAGGCGGTGGCGGCAGCGAAAGAGGCGTTCCCCAAATGGGCCAACACGCCGATGAAAGAGCGCGCACGCCTGATGCGCCGTCTGGGAGAGCTGATTGACCAGAACGTGCCGCAGATCGCCGAACTGGAAACCGCCGACACCGGCCTGCCGATCCACCAGACCAAAAACGTGCTGATCCCGCGCGCCTCGCACAACTTCGAGTTCTTCGCCGAGGTGTGCCAGCAGATGAACGGCAAGACCTACCCGGTGGACGACAAGATGCTCAACTACACGCTGGTGCAGCCGGTGGGTGTGTGTGCGCTGGTGTCGCCGTGGAACGTGCCGTTCATGACCGCCACCTGGAAAACCGCGCCTTGCCTGGCGCTGGGCAACACCGCGGTGCTGAAGATGTCCGAACTGTCGCCGCTGACCGCCGACCGCCTGGGCGAGCTGGCGCTGGAGGCCGGCATCCCGGCCGGGGTGCTGAATGTGGTGCAGGGCTACGGCGCCACTGCCGGCGACGCGCTGGTGCGCCATAAAGACGTGCGCGCGGTTTCCTTCACCGGCGGCACCGCCACCGGCCGCCGCATCATCGAAAGCGCCGGGCTGAAGAAATTCTCCATGGAGCTGGGCGGCAAGTCGCCGGTGCTGATCTTTGAAGACGCCGACATCGAGCGGGCGCTCGACGCCGCGCTGTTCACCATCTTCTCGATCAACGGCGAACGCTGCACCGCCGGTTCGCGCATCTTCATTCAGGAGAGCATCTACCCGGAATTCGTCAAACGCTTCGCCGAGCGCGCCAACCGTCTGCGCGTGGGCGATCCGCAAGATCCCAACACCCAGGTGGGGGCGCTGATCAGCCCGCAGCACTGGGAAAAAGTCTCCGGCTATATCCGCCTCGGGGTGGAGGAAGGGGCAACCCTGCTGGCCGGCGGCCCGGACAAACCGGCCGGTTTGAGCCACGGCAACTTCCTGCGCCCGACGGTGCTGGCGGATGTCGATAACCGGATGCGCGTGGCGCAGGAGGAGATTTTCGGGCCGGTGGCCTGCCTGCTGCCGTTCAAGTCGGAAGAAGACGGCCTGCGCATGGCCAACGACGTGGAGTACGGCCTGGCGTCGTACATCTGGACGCAGGATGTGAGCAAGGTTCTGCGCCTGGCCCGCGGCATCGAAGCCGGCATGGTTTTCGTCAACACCCAAAACGTACGCGATCTGCGCCAACCGTTCGGCGGCGTGAAAGCCTCCGGCACCGGCCGCGAAGGCGGCGAATACAGCTTCGAAGTGTTCGCCGAAATGAAGAACGTGTGCATTTCCATGGGCGACCACCCGATCCCGAAATGGGGCGTTTGAGCCTCAGGCCACAATAATAACGAAAGAGATGAGAACAATGACGACAAAACTTACCACTGATGCTGTCCCTGCTCCCGACGTCGTGCGCTGTGCCTACATGGAAATTCAGGTCACGAACCTTAAAGCCGCACGCGAATTTTACGTCGATATCCTCGGCCTGGTCGTGACCGCCGAAGAGGATAAAACCCTCTACCTGCGTTCGATGGAGGAGTTTATTCATCATAACCTGGTGCTGCGCGAAGGCCCGGTCGCCGCCGTGGCGGCGTTTGCTTTCCGCGTGCGCACGCCGGAAGACGTCGATCGCGCCGAAGCGTATTTCAAGGCGCTTGGCTGCCGTACCGAGCGTCGGGTGAACGGGTTCGCCAAAGGCATCGGCGATGCGGTGCGGGTAGAGGATCCGCTCGGTTTTCCGTATGAGTTTTTCTACGACGTGCAGCACGTCGAGCGTCTGGCCTGGCGCTACGATCTGTATACGCCGGGCGCGCTGGTGCGCCTCGACCACTTTAACCAAATCACCCCTGACGTGCCGCGCGCCGTGGAATACATCCAGGGGCTGGGCTTCCGCGTGACGGAAGACATCCGCGATGAAGACGGCGTGGTTTACGCCGCCTGGATGCGCCGCAAGGCGACGGTGCACGATACCGCGATGACCGGCGGCGCCGGGCCGCGCATGCACCACATCGCCTTCGCCACCCATGAAAAGCACAACATTTTGGCCATCTGCGACAAGCTCGGCGCGCTGCGCAAATCCGATTTGATCGAACGCGGCCCTGGTCGCCACGGCGTCTCCAACGCGTTCTATCTCTACCTGCGCGATCCCGATGGCCACCGGGTGGAAATCTACACGCAGGATTACTACACCGGCGATCCGGACAACCCGACCGTGACCTGGGACGTACATGACAACCAGCGCCGCGACTGGTGGGGCAATCCGGTGGTGCCGAGCTGGTACACCGAAGGATCGCTGGTGCTGGATCTCGATGGGCAGCCGCAGCCGGTCATCGAGCGCAGTGCGCCCAGCGAAATGGCCGTCACCATCGGCGCAGACGGTTTTTCCTATACCCGCGAGGGCGATACGGAAAAAGGTTTCAAACTTGGCAATACGCTGTAAATGCCGCTGCGCGGGCCGCGCCCGCGCCTATGCGCCGTCTGGAGAACGTTATGCCCCATTTTTACGCTGAATGTACCGACAACATCCGCCGCGAGGCGGATTTGCCCACCCTGTTCGCCAAGGTCAACGAGGCGCTGGCGGCGACCGGCATCTTTCCGCTGGCCGGCGTGCGCAGCCGCGCCATCTGGCTCGACACCTGGCAGATGGCCGACGGCAAGCAGGATTACGCCTTCGTGCACATGACGCTGAAGATCGGCCACGGCCGCAGTCTGGAAAGCCGGCAGCAGGTGGGCGAGATGCTGTTTGCGCTGATCAAGGAACACTTTGCCGCGCTGATGGCGCAGCGTTACCTGGCGCTCTCTTTCACCATGGAAGAGCTGGATCCGGTGCTGAATTACAAACAGAACAATGTCCACGCGCTGTTCAACAAGGCGTGAATAAGGGGTCGTACATGCTGGATAAAGAGCAGATTAACCGCGCCGTGCAGCGCCTGCATCAGGCGGAAAAGAGTCGTGAGCAGATCCGCGCGCTGTCGCTCGATCATCCCGAGATCACCATTGAAGACGCCTACGCCATTCAGCGGCAGTGGGTGGAGCTGAAGATCGCCGAGGGGCGCACGCTCAAAGGCCACAAGATCGGCCTGACCTCGCGCGCCATGCAGGTGAGCTCGCAGATCACCGAGCCGGACTATGGCGCGCTGCTGGACGACATGTTCTTCAACGACGGCAGCGACATTCCGATCGATCGCTTTATCGTGCCGCGGGTGGAGGTGGAGCTGGCTTTCGTGTTGGCCAAGCCGCTGCGCGGGCCGAACTGCACGCTGTTCGACGTCTACAACGCCACCGACTACGTCATTCCGGCGCTGGAGATCATCGATGCGCGCAGCCACAACGTCGATCCCGAGACGCAGCGGCCGCGCAAGGTGTTCGACACCATTTCCGACAACGCCGCCAATGCCGGGGTGGTGATGGGCGGGCGGCCGATCAAACCGGATGCGCTGGATCTGCGCTGGATCTCTGCGCTGCTGTACCGCAACGGCGTGATTGAAGAGTCCGGCGTAGCGGCCGCGGTGCTCAACCACCCGGCCAACGGCGTGGCCTGGCTGGCCAACAAGCTGGCGCCGTATGAGGTGGAGCTGGAAGCGGGACAGGTGATCCTCGGCGGCTCCTTCACCCGGCCGGTGCCGGCGCGGCGCGGTGATACCTTCCACGTCGACTACGGCCCGATGGGCTGCATCAGCTGCCGCTTCGTCTAATAAGCAGGTCCGGCGAACCGGGCCGCAATAACCGGGCGGGGGCCACGCGCCGCGCCCGCTTGTCAGGGAGAATGCGATGTTAACCAACCACTTCAAGCGTGCGCTGCAGGAAAAACGCCCGCAGATCGGGCTGTGGCTCGGGCTGTGCAGCAGCTACAGCGCCGAGCTGCTGGCCGGCGCCGGTTTCGACTGGCTGCTGATCGACGGCGAACATGCGCCCAACAACGTGCAAACGGTGCTGGGGCAGCTGCAGGCGGTCGCGCCTTACCCGAGCCAGCCGGTGGTTCGCCCGCCGTGGAACGACGCGGTGATCATCAAGCAACTGCTGGACGTCGGCGCGCAAACCTTATTGATCCCGATGATTCAGAATGCCGAACAGGCGCGCGACGCGGTGCGCGCCACGCGCTATCCGCCGCACGGCGTGCGCGGCGTCGGCAGCGCCCTGGCGCGTGCCTCGCGCTGGAATCGGGTGCCCGATTACCTGCAGCAGGCCGATGAGCAGATGTGCGTGCTGGTGCAGATTGAAACCCGCGAAGCGGTGAAAAACCTCGACGCCATTTTGCAGGTGGAAGGGGTGGACGGCGTGTTTATCGGCCCGGCGGATCTCAGCGCCGACATGGGCTTTGCCGGTAATCCGCAGCACCCGGAGGTGCAGCGCACCATCGACGACGCCATCGCGCGTATCCGCGCCGCCGGCAAGGCGCCGGGCATTTTGATGGCCAACAAGGTACTGGCGCAGCGCTATCTGGAGGCCGGCGCGCTGTTCGTTGCGGTGGGGGTGGATACCACCCTGCTGGCGCGGGCGGCGGAAGCCCTGGCGGACGAGTTCAAACAGGGCGGGGCGCAAGCGCCTTCATCGGGAGTCTACTGAACCATGAACCACGTCGATTCGCTGCCGCCGGCCAACCCGGCGCAGCAACATAAAGCGTTAACCGCCGCCGAGCAATCGGTGATTAAAAAGTTGTTTCGGCGCCTGATCATTTTCCTGTTCGTGTTGTTTGTTTTCTCTTTCCTCGATCGTATCAACATCGGCTTCGCCGGGCTGACGATGGGCAAAGATCTCGGCCTCAGCTCGACCATGTTCGGGCTGGCGGCGACGTTGTTCTATGTCACCTACGTGATCTTTGGCATACCGAGCAACATGATGCTGAGCCGGGTCGGTGCGCGGCGCTGGATCGCCACCATCATGGTGCTGTGGGGCATTGCCTCCACCTGCACCATGTTCGCTACCGGGCCGACCAGTCTGTACGTGCTGCGCATGATTGTCGGCATCACCGAGGCCGGCTTCCTGCCGGGCATTCTGGTGTACCTCACCTACTGGTTCCCGGCGTTTTACCGCGCCCGCGCCAACGCGCTGTTCATGATTGCCATGCCGGTGACCATGGCGATCGGCTCGCTGGTCTCCGGCTATATCCTGGCGCTGGACGGGGTGATGAACCTGAAGGGTTGGCAGTGGCTGTTCCTGCTGGAAGGCATTCCGTCGGTGCTGCTGGGCGTGGTGGTGTGGTTCTATCTCGACGACACGCCGGCCAAGGCCAAGTGGCTGACCGACGAGGAAAAAACCAGCCTGCAGGCGATGATGGAGGCCGACAAGCTGCAGCTGGTGCAGCCCAACGGGCCGAGCAGCCACCGCGCGCTGCAGCAGCGCAGCCTGTGGCGTGAGATCTGCACGCCGATTGTGCTGATGTACACGCTGGCCTATTTCTGCCTGACCAACACCCTGAGCGCGATCAACATCTGGACGCCGCAAATCCTGCAGAGCTTCAACCAGGGCAGCAGCAACGTGACGATCGGCATTCTGGCGGCGATCCCGCAGATCTGCACCATCGCCGGCATGGTGTGGTGGAGCAAACGATCCGACAGGCTGCAGGAGCGCAAGCATCACACCGCGCTGCCGTACCTGTTCGCCGCCGCCGGCTGGCTATTGGCGTCCGCCACCGATCACAGCCTGATTCAGCTGCTCGGGATCGTGATGGCGTCGGTCGGCTCCTTTACCGCCATGGCGATCTTCTGGACCACGCCGGATCAGTCGATCAGCCTGGAAGCGCGGGCGGTGGGGATCGCGGTGATCAACGCCACCGGCAACATCGGATCGGCGCTCAGCCCGCTGCTGATCGGCTGGTTCAAGGACATGACCGGCAGCTTCAACTCCGGGCTGTATTTCGTTTCGGCGCTGTTGATCGTCGGCGCCGTGCTGGTGTGGCGCATTCCGATGAAGGATTCGCGCCCGAGAGCGACGCCTTGATGCGCAAGTGGGCATGATTGCAGGAGGTCATGAGGTGCGGAAAAGTACCGGCTTTATCGCCAACATCGATATTTGCAAAGAGTATGACGCGCGCTACGCCGCCGACGAGGTGCACTACGAAACCTTCGCCGGGCTGGCGGCATTCTTCGGCCGCGACATGCAGGTGCACTGGCACGACTGCTTCTTCCAGGTGCATTTCCTGGAGACCGGCAAGATAGAGCTGCAGCTCGACGATCAGCACTATTCGGTGCAGGCGCCGCTGTTCATCCTCACGCCGCCGTCGGTGCCGCATGCGTTCTTCACCGAACCGGACAGCGACGGCCACGTGCTGACGGTGCGCCAGGAGCTGATTTGGCCGCTGCTGGAGCGCCTGTATCCCGGCAGCAATCTGGCGCTGGACATGCCGGGCATCTGCCTGTCGCTGGCCGATGCGCCGCAGGAGCTGACGGCGCTCAGCCACTATTGGGCGCTGATCCGCCGAGAGTTCGCGCAGAATCTGGCTGGGCGCGAACAGACGCTGGCGCTGTTGGCGCAGGCGGTGTTCACGCTGCTGCTGCGCAACACCGCGCTGGAAGACAGCGCCAACAGCGGCGTGCGCGGCGAACTGCAGCTGTTTCAGCGGTTCAACAAGATGGTGGACGAGCGTTTTCGCGAGCATCTGCCGGTGCCGGAGTATGCGCAGGCGTTGGGGGTGACTGAATCGCGGCTCAACGACCTGTGTCGGCGCTTCGCCAACCGGCCGCCCAAACGGCTGATCTTCGATCGGCTGCTGCGCGAGGCCAAGCGCATGCTGCTGTTCAGCGCCTGTACGGTGCATGAAACCGCCTACAGCCTCGGCTTCAAGGATCCGGCCTATTTCGCCCGTTTTTTCAATCGGCTGGAAGGCTGTTCCCCCTCGACCTACCGCGCGGCGCAACACGCCCTTTCGTAACCGCGATCACAGTTTGCCGCGAAAGCGGCAAACTGACCTGAAAAGTACCGGCGATTGCCGCAAAAGTCTCTTCTCGAAACCGGCTTTGGCAGCTTCAATTAAGCAACCAAAAGAAAACATTATTTTAACAAATGGCCGACTCCACGGCCTGAAAAATGCCGATGACGAGGAAGACCCGATGAAACCAGAAGACTTTCGTGCCGACAGCAAACGCCCGTTCACCGGCGCCGAATACCTGAAAAGTTTGCAGGATAGCCGCGAAATCTACATTTACGGCGAACGCGTAAAAGACGTCACCACCCACCCGGCGTTCCGCAACGCGGCGGCGTCGGTCGGCCAGCTGTACGACGCGCTGCACGATCCGGCCAGCCAGGATCGCCTGTGCTGGAATACCGACACCGGCAACGGCGGCTATACCCACAAGTTCTTCCGCTACGCCCGCAGCCCGGAAGAGATGCGCCAGCAGCGTGACGCCATCGCCGACTGGTCACGCCAAAGCTACGGCTGGATGGGGCGCACGCCGGATTATAAGGCGGCCTTCGGCTGCGCGCTGGGCGCTTATCCGGAGTTCTACGGCCAGTTCGCCGATAACGCGCGCCACTGGTACAAACGCATTCAGGAAACCGGGCTCTATTTCAACCACGCCATCGTCAACCCGCCGATCGATCGTCATAAGCCGGTCAATGAGGTGAAGGACGTCTACATTCAGGTGGAGAAAGAAACTGACGCCGGCATCGTGGTCAGCGGCGCCAAAGTGGTGGCTACCAACTCGGCGTTGACCCACTACAACTTCATCGGCTTCGGTTCGGCGCAGGTGATGGGCGATAACCCGGACTTCGCGCTGATGTTCGTGGCGCCGATGGACGCCGAAGGAGTGAAGCTGATTTCGCGCGCCTCCTACGAGCTGGTGGCCGGCGCCACCGGATCGCCGTTTGACTATCCGCTCACCAGCCGCTTCGACGAGAACGACGCGATCCTGATCATGGATCATGTGCTGATCCCGTGGGAAAACGTGCTGATCTACCGCGATTTCGACCGCTGCCGCCGCTGGAGCACCCAGGGCGGTTTCGCCCGGCTGTTCCCGCTGCAGGCCTGCGTGCGCCTGGCGGTGAAGATGGATTTCATCACCGCGCTGTTGCAAAAGAGCCTCTCGTGCACCGGCGTGCTGGAGTTCCGCGGCGTGCAGGCCGATCTGGGCGAAGTGGTGGCCTGGCGCAACCTGTTCTGGTCGCTGAGCGACGCGATGTGCGCCGAAGCCACGCAATGGGAAAACGGCGCCTACCTGCCGGATTCCGCCGCGCTGCAAACCTACCGCGTGATGGCGCCGATGGCCTACACCAAGGTGAAACACATCATCGAAAAGAACGTCACCAGCGGCCTGATCTACCTGCCGTCCAGCGTGCGCGACATGAACAACCCGGAGATCGACAAGTACCTGGCGCGCTACGTGCGCGGATCGGACGGCATGGATCACGTCGAGCGCATCAAGATCCTCAAGCTGATGTGGGACGCGATCGGCAGTGAGTTCGGCGGGCGCCACGAGCTGTATGAGATCAACTACGCCGGCAGCCAGGATGAGATCCGCCTGCAATGCCTGCGCCATGCGCAGGGATCCGGCAACATGGATCGCATGATGCAGATGGTCGACAAGTGCCTGGCCGATTACGATCAGCACGGTTGGAAGGTGCCGCACCTGCGGAACAATGACGATATTAATCAGTTGGATAATCTGCTGAAGTAATTCAGGAGGAGGTTGTATGTCTCAGGAAAATGAACAGCGCCTGCGCTTTCGCGACGCCATGGCCAGCCTGTCGGCGGCGGTGAATATCGTCACCACCGACGGCCCGGCGGGGCGCTGCGGCATCACCGCCACGGCGGTGTGCTCGGTAACCGATACGCCGCCGACGCTGCTGGTGTGCATCAACCGCAACAGCGCGATGAACCCGGTGTTTCAGGAAAACCGCAGGCTGTGCGTCAACGTGCTCAACCACGAGCAGGAGCTGATGGCGCGCCACTTCGCCGGCATGACCGGCGTCAGCATGGAAGATCGTTTCCGGCTGGAAGAGTGGCAGCTCGGCGCACTGGGGCAGCCGGTGCTGCGCAATACCCTGGCCAGCCTGGAAGGGGAAATCGAGCAGATCCAGAGCATCGGTACCCACCAGATGTACCTGGTGCAGATCAAGCAGATCGCGTTGAGCGAAGCCGGCAACGGCCTGATCTACTTCAAGCGCAACTTCCATCCGGTGATCCATCAGATGGCGGTGCTGGCCTGAGACGTGGGGGCGCAGCCAGCTGCGCCCCGCATATCAACTCTTGTTGGCCGCCAGATCGCTCACCAGGCGGTTGACCGGATCGCTCATGTTGGTGAACTTGCTCAGCTCCGAGCGGGTCACCACCACGAACACCCCGACATTTTTCGCCGGGATCATCGCCATGTAGGTGATGAACCCGCCGCCGCCGCCGGTCTTCTGAATGATGCCCGGCAGCCCGTCCTTCGGCGCCATATACACCCAGCCCAATCCCAATGCATCCGCTTGCCCCGGCACGTCCATGCCCTTTAGCGACACCAGATCGTGGCGCTGGAAGTACATGGTTTGTTCGCTGGCGGCGGTGGCTTTGCGCGGGCCGCTGGCGCTGGAGGAGAGGAACTGCTGCATCCAACGCTGCATGTCGCGCGGGGTGGAGTAGACGCCGCCGCTGCCGGCCGCGGCGGTGGTGTCGCGGCAAGCGCTCGGGCCGGCCGCCGCCACCATCAGGCGCGAACACTGTTCAGGGCTCGGCGTCAGCGTGGTATCCACCATGCCGAGCGGCGCGGTGATTTTCTCTTTCAGCAGCGCGTTGTAAGGCTTGCCCGCGGCGCGCGACAGCGCGTCGGCCAGCAGATCGTACGCCAGGTTGGAATACGCGGCGTGCACGCCCGGCGGCGTCGTGATGTTGGCATGCGCCAGCCACTGCCAGCGCTGGGCCTTGGTCGGCCAGGTGAACACCGGCGTTTTCGGCGGCTTCTTGCCCGGCTGCTCGCGCGGCAGCGCGCTGGTGTGAGTGGCCAGGTTCAATAAGGTGATCGGCTGGCCGGCGTTGTAAGCCGGCACATAGGCGCCTTTGGGGGCGTACTTGCGCAGCGGATCGGTCAGTTTGACCTGGCCTGCCGCCGCCATTTTTACCATCACTTCACTGGTCATCAGCTTGGTGATCGACGCGATGCGGATCAGCGAATCCGGGCGCGGGCGCAGGTTGTTGCCGGGCTTGGTGTCGCCGAAGCTGCGGTTAACCACCTGATTGCCGTCGATCACCACCAGCGCCATGCCGGTGGCGCCGCTGTTGTAGAAAATATGTTCGGCATACTGGTCGACGATTTGCGAAGCCAGCTGCGGGGGCGCGGCCTGCACGGCCAGCGGCGCGGCGCACAGGCCCAGCGCCAGCAATAAAGCGGAGACAGAGTTCTTCAACGGTCGTTATCCATTTAACAATGCAGCGGGGAAAGGGCTTATTCGTCGCCCAGTGTAATGCCCCCAGGCCCCGGCTGCATGTAGAAAAAAGAGCGGTGGCGATAAAATTTTTTCACCGCCGGCGGCCTACTGCGCGCGGGCGAAAATGGCGATCACTTCGTCCAGGTGCGCCTTCATCGCCTTGCGGGCGCCGCGCACGTCGCGCGCTTCGATCGCCGCCAGGATCGCCCGGTGTTCCAGCTCGGAGCGGTGCGGCATGTCGTCCGGCGTATAGTGGCGCTGCAGCACGCGGAACATGCTGCCGTAACGGTGGCCGAGCAGGTGGCCGATGATGAACGCATAGGCCGGGTTGCCGCTGGCCTGGGCGATGCGGATGTGGAACAGCCGATCGCCGGGGTGGGTGGCGGAACCGGCGCGGTTATCGCGGCAGTTCTGTTCATAGGCGGCGCGGATACCCGCCAGCTCTTCGTCGGTGGCGTGGCGCGCGGCCAGCGCGGCGGTCTCCGGTTCGATCAGCAGGCGGGTTTGCAGCAGAGAAAACGGCGGCAACTCGGCGTTGAAATCCAGCTCGATGTTCAGCTCGTCGTCGATCTCCGCCCACTGGTTGCGGCCGGCCTGGGCCATCACCGGCTCCTGCGACGGCGCCAGCGGCGTTGGCGAGCGCACGATCACCCCGTTGCCGACCTTGACGTCTACCAGGCCGATCACTTCCAGCGCGATCAGCGCCTCGCGCACCGACGCGCGGCTGACCTGCAATTGCTGGGCGAGATCGCGCTCCGAGGGCAGACGGCTGCCCGGCGGAAATTCGTTATTTTCGATAAGACGTTTGAGTTGGTCAGCTATCTGTCTGTAAATTCTTGGGTTTTCCAGTCGGGTAATCGGCATTTTTGACCTTTGACGATTCGGCGTTCAGTGATTTGGCGCACAATTATGCGATAAGGCGCTTGAGTAATCGTTATTCAAGTGTAAAAAAATGGTTAATTGAAATGCGGTTTCAAGGCTGTTTTTATTAACTTCTTCCCCCAACGATAACGCGTAAAGCGTCTTTTGTCATGTTAGAGGCCTGACCTTTAACCGCCTTTAGTGGCCTGACCATTAGACCTTTAGGCCGAGGAGTCAAGATGGATTTAACCGGGAAACGCGTACTGATCACCGCCGCCGGGCAAGGGATCGGATTCACCACCGCCAGGCTGTTCGCCGCCGCCGGCGCTGAAGTGATCGCCAGCGACATCAACCTCGAGCGCCTGCAGGGCTCCGCCGGGATCCGCGCGCTGACGCTGAACGTCACCGATCCGGCCGCCATCGCGGCGGCGGCGGAAGCGATCGGCCCGATCGACGTGCTGTTCAACTGCGCTGGCGTGGTGCACAGCGGATCGATCCTCGACTGCAGCGAAGATCAGTGGGCGTTCGCGCTCGATCTCAACGTCACCGCGATGTTCCGCATGATCCGCGCCTTCCTGCCGGGCATGTTGGCGCGCGGCAAAGGCTCGATCATCAACATGTCTTCGGTGGCCTCGAGCGTGAAAGGGGTGCCGAACCGCTTCGCCTACAGCGCCAGCAAGGCGGCGGTGATCGGCCTAACGCGCTCGGTGGCGGCGGATTACGTCACCCAGGGCATCCGCTGCAACGCCATTTGCCCCGGCACGGTGGAATCGCCGTCGCTGCGCCAGCGCATCGCCGAGCAGGCGCGCGAACAGGGGCGCAGCGAGCAAGAGGTGTATCAGGCGTTCGTCGCCCGTCAGCCGATCGGGCGCATCGGCACCACCGAGGAAATCGCCCAATTGGCGCTGTATCTGGCCTCCGACGCCAGCTCGTACACCACCGGCACGGTGCAGATCATCGACGGTGGCTGGAGCAACTGAGCCGCCATTTTTGAGAGAGGAACGCATGAAACTTTTACGTTATGGGGAACCCGGGCAAGAGCGCCCCGGCATGTTGGATGAGCAGGGCCGCCTGCGCGATCTGTCGCAGCATATCGCCGACGTGGGCGGCGCCGCGTTATCGCCGGCGTCGCTCGCCAAACTGCGCGCGCTGGACAGCGCCGCATTGCCGCTGGTCGAGGGGCAGCCGCGTCTCGGCGCCTGCGTCGGCGGCATCGGCAAGTTCATCTGCATCGGCCTGAATTACGCCGATCACGCGGCGGAGACCGGTGCGGCCATTCCTGAGGAACCGGTGGTGTTCAACAAATGGACCAGCGCGGTGGTCGGCCCCTACGACCGGGTGGAGATCCCGCGCGGCTCGCAGAAAACCGACTGGGAAGTGGAGCTGGGCGTGGTGATCGGCCTGGGCGGGCGCTACATCAGCGAAGCGGACGCGATGCGCCACGTCGCCGGTTATTGCGTGATCAACGACGTCTCAGAACGCGAGTATCAAATTGAGCGCGGCGGCACCTGGGACAAGGGCAAAGGCTGCGACACCTTTGGGCCGATCGGCCCCTGGCTGGTGACCGCCGACGAAATCGCCGATCCGCACAGCCTGAACCTGTGGCTGGAGGTGGACGGCAAGCGTTATCAGGACGGCAACACCAGCACCATGATCTTCCGCATTCCACAGATCGTCAGCTACCTCAGCCGCTTTATGAGCCTGCAGCCGGGCGACGTGATCTCCACCGGCACGCCGCCGGGCGTCGGCATGGGGCAGAAACCGCAGCCCATCTACCTGCGGGCGGGCCAGACGATGCGTCTGGGCATTGAAGGGCTGGGCGAACAGCGCCAGCAAACCGTACAGGCTTAACCGGGAGCGCCGCCATGACCACCATTACCGCACTGCGGGTTGAAGACATTCGTTTCCCCACGTCGCTGGGGCTGGACGGATCCGACGCCATGAATCCGGATCCCGACTATTCCGCCGCCTACGTGATCCTGGAGACCGATCGCGCGGATCTCAGCGGCCACGGACTGACGTTCACCATCGGCCGCGGCAACGAGATCTGCTGCGCGGCGATCCGCGCGCTGGAGCATCAGATCGTCGGTGAGCGGCTGGAGACGATCGCCGCCGATATGGGCGCCTTCTGGCGGCGCTTCACCAGCGACAGCCAGCTGCGCTGGATCGGGCCGGACAAAGGTGCCATTCACCTGGCGACCGGCGCGGTGGTCAACGCGGTGTGGGATCTGTGGGCCAAATCGGTCGGCAAACCGGTGTGGCGGCTGGTGGCAGAGATGACGCCGGAGGAGCTGGTACGCTGCATCGACTTCCGTTACATCACCGACTGCATCACGCCGCAGGAAGCGCTGGCGCTGCTGAAACAGCGGGCCGAGGGCAAAGAACGGCGCCTGGAGCGGCTGCTGCAGGAGGGGTATCCCTGTTACACCACCTCCGCCGGCTGGCTGGGCTACCCGGACGACAAGCTGCGCCGCCTGTGCCAGGAAGCGGTCGACGCCGGTTTCTCCTACCTGAAGCTGAAGGTCGGGCGCGATCTGGAAGACGACATCCGCCGGGTGCGCATCGCCCGCGAGGTGATCGGCCCAGATCGCCGGCTGATGATCGACGCCAACCAGGTGTGGGAAGTGGACGAAGCCATTCCGTGGGTGAAGCATCTGGCGTTCGCCAAACCCTGGTTTATCGAAGAGCCGACCAGCCCGGACGACGTGGAAGGGCATCGCCGCATCCGCGAAGGGGTGGCGCCGGTCAAGGTGGCCACCGGTGAGATGTGTCAGAACCGCATCATGTTCAAGCAGTTCATCATGCGCGGCGCGGTAGACGTGGTGCAGATCGACGCCTGCCGTCTCGGCGGCGTCAACGAAGTGCTGGCGGTGATGCTGATGGCGGCCAAATACCAGCTGCCGGTCTGCCCGCACGCTGGCGGCGTCGGACTGTGCGAGTACGTGCAGCACCTGTCGATGATCGACTACCTGTGCATCGCCGGCACCCACGAAGGCCGGGTGATCGAGTACGTCGATCATTTGCATGAACACTTTGTCGATCCCTGCGTGATCAACGGCGCGGCCTACATGCCGCCGAGCCGTCCCGGCTATTCGATCGAGATGCATCCGTCGTCGATCGAGCAGTATCGGTTCCGCGGGTGAGGCGGGAGGATCGCATGCCGCGCATCGACGCGCATCAGCACTACTGGCGCTATCACCCACGGCACTACCCGTGGATCGACGAGCGGATGCGCGTGCTGCGGCAGGATTTCGATCCGCCCCGGCTGCGGCCGCTGTTGCAGGAACACGGTTTCGACGGCGCGCTGGCGGTGCAGGCGCGCCCCAGCGAGGACGAGACGCTGGCCCTGCTGGCGCTGGCTGAACAGAGCGAGGGCGTATGCGGCGTGGTGGGCTGGCTGGATATCGCCGCGCCGCAGCTGGCGCAGCGCCTGGAGGCCTTGCGGCCTTACAGCGCGCTGCGCGGGGTGCGCCATCAGGTGCAGGACGAAGCGGATCCGGCGGCCTGGCTGGCGCGGCCGGAGGTGGAACGCGGCATGCAAACGCTGCAGCGCGCCGGGTATGTGTACGAGATCCTGGTGACGCACCGGCATCTGGCGGCAGCGGCGGCGTTCGCCGCCCGCCATGACGAACACTGGCTGGTGCTGGATCACCTCGGCAAGCCGGACATCGCGCGCGGCGCGCGGCACTGGGCGCAGCAAATCCGGCCGCTGGCGGCGCTGCCGCACGTGGCCTGCAAGCTGTCGGGGCTGATCACCGAGGCGCCGGGCGGCCGGTGGCGGGCGGAAGAACTGCTGCCGTTCTTCGACGCCGCGCTGGAGGCGTTCGGCCCGCAGCGGCTGATGTTCGGCTCCGACTGGCCGGTGTGCCTGCTGGCCGGCGACTACCGCCAGGTGGTGCAACTGTGCGAACGGGCGCTGTCGACGCTGGGGGCCGCCGAGCAGGCGGCGATTTGGGGCGGCACCGCCTGGCGAATTTACGGTTTAACGGAGTCTGGTTATGGATCTGTATCTGCAAGATAAGGTGGTGCTGGTCACCGGCGGCGGTGCCGGCATCGGCGCGGCGATTGCTCATGTGCTGGCCGAGGAGGGGGCGATCCCGGTGCTGGTCACCAACGCCGCGCCGGAGGCGGCGCTGCTGGCCGATTTGCAGCGGCTGCAGCCGCGCACCGAGGTGATCCTCACCGAATTGTGCGACGAGGCGGCCTGCCGCCGGGCGGTCAGCCAGACGCTGGCGACCTTCGGCCGCATCGACGGACTGGTGAACAACGCCGGGGTCAATGACGGCGTCGGGCTGGAGGCGGGGCGTGAAGCGTTCGTCGGCTCGCTGGAGAAGAACTTGGTGCACTACTACCTGATGGCGCACCTGTGCCAGGCGGCGCTGCAGGAGAGCCGGGGCGCCATCGTCAACATCGCCTCCAAGACCGCGCTCAGCGGGCAGGGGGGCACCAGCGGCTACACCGCCGCCAAGGGCGCGGTGCTGGCGCTGACGCGCGAATGGGCAGTGTCGCTGCGCCATGACGGGGTGCGGGTGAACGCGGTGGTGCCGGCGGAGGTGATCACCCCGCAGTACCAGCGCTGGCTCAACACCTTCGCCGAGCCGCAGCGGCAGATGGAGAAAATCACCGCGCGCATTCCGCTCGGGCAGCGCATGACCACGCCGCAGGAGATCGCCGATACCGTGGCGTTTCTGCTGTCGTCGCGGTCATCGCATACCACCGGGCAGTGGCTATCGGTGGACGGCGGCTACCTGCATCTCGATCGGGCGCTGACGTGAGCGGCGCGGCGGCAGGGCGGCGCCGTTTCTGCCAGGCGCTCGATCTGATTGACTCACCGGCGCTGATTGCGGAGTACCAGCAGCATCATCAGCGCATCTGGCCGGGCATCGCCGCGCATTTGCGCGAGCACGGCATTCTGGACATGGAGATTTACCGGTTGGGCACCCGGCTGTTCATGATCGTGGAGGTCAGCGCCGATTTTGACGCCGCGCGTTTTGACGCCGCCAGCCTGAACAACCCCGAAGTACAGCGATGGGAAGCGCTGATGTGGCACTACCAGGCCGCCACCCCCTGGACGCCGCAGGGCGAAAAATGGGTGGAAATGGCGCGGATTTTCTCTCTGCAACAGCAATAACGCCAACATCATCATCGCCAGACGATACGAGGGTATCACCATGCTTGCTGAAAAAAGTGCGGCCTCCGCGCAGCCGGGCGTCCCCGTGACCGCCAATCTGCGCTGGGCCTTTATCCTGGTCACCAGCCTGTTCTTCATGTGGGGGCTGTCCTATGGCCTGCTGGACGTATTAAACAAACATTTTCAGGAGACGTTGCACGTCACCAAGGCGCAGTCGGGGCTGCTGCAGGCGGCCTATTTCGGCGCCTATTTCCTGGTGGCGCTGCCCGCCGGGTACTTTATGGATCGCAAGGGCTATAAGGCAGGCATTCTGGTCGGGCTGTGCCTGTACGCGCTGGGGGCGCTGTTGTTCGTGCCGGCGGCGTCGGCCAACAGCTTCGGCGTATTCCTGTTCGCGCTGTTCGTCATCGCCAGCGGCCTGGGCTGCCTGGAAACGGCGGCCAACCCGTACGCCACGGTGCTGGGCGATGCGCAGGGCGCCGAACGGCGGCTGAATATGGCCCAGTCGTTCAACGGCCTCGGGCAGTTTATCGGCCCGCTGATCGGCGGCACGCTGTTCTTCTCCGCCAGCCAGTCCGCCGGCGGCGGCGATCAGAGCGCGGTGAAGATGACCTATGTGGCGATCGCCGCGCTGGTGCTGCTGATCGCGCTGTTGTTCAGCCGCACACGGCTGCCGGCGATCCGCGAAGAGGAAAAACCGGTGCACGGCGTGATAGCGCAAGGATTGTGGCAGCATCCGCATTTCGTCGGCGGGGTTATCACACAGTTCTTCTACGTGGCGGCGCAGGTGGGCGTCGGGGCGTTCTTCATCAACTACGCCACCGAGCACTGGCGCGAGGTGTCTAACCAGAGCGCCTCTTACCTGCTGTCGATCGCCATGATCTGCTTTATGGTCGGACGCTTCTTCAGCACCTGGCTGATGGGGCGAGTCAAACCGGCGACGCTGCTGGCGGCCTATGCGCTGATCAACATCGCGCTGTGCGGCGTGGTGATGCTGAGCGTCGACGGCGTGTCGGTGGTGGCGCTGATCGCGGTGTTCTTCTTTATGTCGATCATGTTCCCGACCATTTTCGCCCTGGGGGTGAAAAATTTGGGTAAACACACCAAGCGCGCCAGCTCCTTTATGATCATGGCGATCGTCGGCGGCGCCATCATGCCGTACTTTATGGGGGCGCTGGCCGACCGTTACAGCACTGCTCTCTCTTATCTGCTGCCGCTGCTGTGCTTCGCGGTGGTGCTGGTTTACGGCCTGCGGCAGCGCCGCGCCTGATTCAACCCGGCGGCGAATCGGCCTTCGCCGCCGTTGCCAGCGCCTGCGGGCGGGTTCGTATCAGGATCGCCAACGCCAGCAGCAGCACCATGCCGGACAGCACGCCGTTTATCGTCAGGCCTCCGGTGTCCACCACCAGCCCACCCGCCAGCGAACCGCAGGAAATCGCCAGATTAAACAGCGCGATATACAGAGAAGAGGCGACCTCGACCGCATCGGGGGCCGCCTTGAGCATCCATGCCATCAGCGAAACGGAAACGCCGCCGTAGGCGATGCCCCACAGCAGGAGGAAGGCACTGCCGCTCAGCGGCGCGTGGCCCAGCAGCGGCAGCAGCAGGACGGCGAGCGCCAGCCCGAGGGCGATCAGCGCCAGGGTGCGGCGCAGCCGTTTGGCGGCGGCCTGGCCGGCGATGAAATTCCCGGCGATACCGGCGACGCCGTAGGCGAACAGCAGCGGCCCCACCCAGCGGCCCTCGATGCCGGCGACCGTCTGCAACAGCGGGCGAACAAAGGTGTAAGCCATAAAGTGGCCGGCGACCAGCAGAAACGTCAGCAGCAGCCCGGTCAACAGTCGGCGATTCGCGCGCTGCGCGGTGAACGACCGCCAGCTTATCGCCTGCGTGACCGGCAGCGGCGGCAGCACGCACACCAGCAACAGCAGTGCCAGCGCCGCCAGGACGGCGACCGCCAGAAACGCCATGCGCCAACCCAGCGCTTCGCCGAGGAACACCCCGAGCGGCACGCCGAACACCGAGGCCGCCGCTACGCCACCGAAGATGACGGACAGCGCCAATCCGACGGAGGCCGGCGGCACCAGGCGTTCCGCCAACCCGCCGGCGATGGCCCAGATACCGCCGATGCAAAAACCCAGCAGGATGCGCGCGGCGAACAGCAGGGCCAGGGAGGTGGCAGCGGCGGCCAGCAGGTTGGCGGCGATCAGCAGCAGCAGAAAGCCCACCAACAGGCTGCGGCGATCCGTACGCCGGGCGCCCAGCACCACCAGCGGGGCGAACAGCGCGGCGAACAGGGCCGGCAGGGAAATCAGCAATCCGGCGCGGCCGATCGTCGCGTTCAGGGTGCTGACGATCGGGGTCAGCAGGCCGACGGGCAGCATTTCTGCGGTGACGACGGTAAAGGTGGACAGGCCGACCGCGAAGGTCGCCAGCCAGGGTTTTGCGCCGCCGTCGGCGTGTAAGGCATTCATAAGGATCCTCCCAACAGATGAAGAGCCTCAGTGTATCCGCGCCAAAATGGCTGATAAACTGGCCTGATTGCGCAACATTGGGGACAAATCGTGGCTAATTTACCGTCTATGCCGTTGGATAACCTGACAGACCTGCTGGTGTTCATCCGCGTCGCCGACGCTTGCAGCTTCACGCTGGCGGCCGAGAGGCTGGGCATCTCCCGATCGGCGGCGGGCAAATGCGTGAACCGATTGGAGGAGCGATTGGCGACCCGGCTGCTGCAGCGCACCACGCGCAGCGTCAGCCTGACCGAAGACGGCGCGGTGTTTTACGAGTATGCGCAGCGCATCCTGTCGCAGGCCGAAGAGGCGGAAACGGCGCTCAATACGCGGCGGCAAACCCCGCGCGGGCGGCTGCGGTTGGATCTGCCGGTCTCGCTGGGGCGGTTGCATATCCTGCCGATTTTACGGGAGTTTTTGGCACAGTGGCCGGAGGTGGACGCCGACGTCAGCTTCTCCGATGAGTACAGCGATCTGGTGCGCGACGGCATCGACGTAGCTATCCGGGTCGGCGGCAGCGACGACAGCCGGCTGGTGCGGCGAGTGCTCGCGCCGCATCGCCTAATCACCTGCGCGGCGCCGGACTATCTGGCGCGGCACGGTACGCCTGCAAAACCGGAGGCGTTGGGCGATCACGAGACGCTGGTTTTCAGCCATCAGGGGCTGCCGGCGCCCTGGCGCTATTTGGTCAACGGCCAACTGCACGAACAGCCGGTGCGCGGCCGGATGCGTTTCAACAACGTCGAGGCTTTGCGGGATGCGGCCGTCGCCGGGGCCGGCCTGTGCCAAGTGGGGGCGTTTCTGGTCGGCGAGCAGATTGCGGCCGGCACGCTGGTGCCGGTGCTGGAGCGCTATTGTCGCCCGGGGCCGCCGATCTGCGCCGTCTATCCCAGCCGGCGCCATCTCTCCCCCAAGGTGAAACTGTTTCTGACGGCGATCGAACGGCGCTGGCAGGGCAAGGCGATTTGGGAAACCGCTTAGCGCGGGCGATTCACGCCGCTTTCAAGGCCAGCGTTCGCTGCATTAAGCGGTAGCCGCCGGCCGCCACCAGCAGTACGACCAGGCCGGCCGTGAGCGTGACGCCAAAGCCGGCCGTTATCCCCGCAGCGTCGATCGCCAGGCCTGCCAGGGCTGCGCCGAACGCTACGCCTATCCCCAGGCCGGTGACCATCCAGGTCAATCCTTCCGTCAGCCGGGAGGGCGGCACGATGTTTTCAACCAGCCCCATGGCAACGATCATGGTCGGCGCAAAAAACAATCCGGCGACAAACATCGCCGCCGCCAGCGTTAAGACATTGTGCACCCACAGCAGCGGCAAGGTGGTGAAAGCGGTGGCGAACGCCGCGTATAAGAACAGACGAGGCAAGGGGACGGGGATCTTCATTGCGCCGAAAATCAGCCCGGCCAGGCAGGAGCCGAACGCGTAAACCGACAGTACGATGCTGGCGGCGGCCGGCTGCCCTTGCTGCTCGGCGAAGGCCACGCTGATGACGTCCACGGTGCCGACGATGGTGCCGAGGGCGATCAGCGCCAGCACCAGGATCTGCATCGACGGCATGGTCAGGATGGCGCGCTGCCGCTGGTTATTGTGGGCGTAAACCGGGGGCTGGGTGCTTTTTTGCGCGGCGAATGCCGCAACGCCCGCCACCAGAAGCAGCGCGGCCACCAGAGGGCCGGCCTCTGGGAAGAGTGAAACGCTAAGCCCCACGGCGATCGGTGGGCCGACGATAAAGGCCACCTCGTCCAATACGGACTCGAATGAAAATGCCGTGTGCAGCTGTGGCGTGCCGCGATAAATTTCGCTCCAGCGGGCCCTGACCATCGCGGAGATGCTGGGCATGCCGCCCGCGAGCGCGGCGAAGACAAACAGAGTCCAGTCCGGTGCCCGATAGTGGGTGCAGAACAACAGCAGCAGCAGGGCGATCGCGCTGATCCCGGTGGCATACGGCAACACGCGGCTTTGGCCGTGACGATCCGCCGCGCGCGCGATTTGCGGCGCAAGCAGCGCCATGGAAAAGGCGAACGTCGCTGCCACCGCGCCCGCCAACCAATAGGACCCGCGTACCTGCGAGAGCATGGTGATGATGCCGATACCGGTCATCGAGACCGGCAGGCGCGCGATTAGCCCGGCAGAGGAAAACGCCTTGCTGCCCGGGGCGTTGAACAGTTTGAAATAAGGATTTGCCATGGAAAGGGCTCCGGGATGTTGGCGGCTCGGTATTCGCTCAATGTCCATCATTGACATACGCCACGTATGTTACGTTAATTGACATACATGGCGTATGTCAATTATAACGTCATCAATAATGAGGCGGAGTGGACCCATGGCACGTAAAGCGCGCACCGAAATGATTGAAGAAACCCGACAAAAGCTGGTGGCGGCGGCCCGCCGGCAGTTTGGCAGCGTGGGGTATGCCGAGACGGTGATGGATGATCTCACCGCCCAGGCCGGCCTGACGCGCGGCGCGCTCTATCACCATTTTGGCGATAAAAAGGGGCTGTTCCTGGCGGTGGTGCAGGCGATAGACGCGGAGATGGATGCGCATCTGGCTGACATAACCGCGAGTACTGCGGATGACTGGGAGGCGTTTGCGGCGCGTTGCCGCGGTTATCTGATCATGATGACGGAGCCGCAAGCGCAACGCATTCTGTTGCGTGATTCACCTTCGGTGCTGGGAGCTGAATATCTGCGGGCCAGCAAGCTGGCGTGCATCAGCTGGATGACGGGCGCATTGCAGGCCTTGATGGCGCAGCGGCGCATCGCCGTCGCCGAGCCGGAATCGCTGGCGCATTTAATCAACGGCGGACTGATGGATGCCGCGCTGTGGGTCGCCCATCATCCGGAAAAAGACGTGGGGCTGGAACAAGCCTTGGTCAGTTTGAACCTGTTGCTGAACGGGCTGCGTTCCACCGCCGTATAGCCGTATAAGTGTTGATGTCAGCCGCCGCGCCGTTACGGCGGCGGCTTAAGGGTGAACGGCGGCGGGCTCGACGTTTTGCGCCAGCTGAATATTGTTGCGGCCGCTGTGCTTCGCCAGATAGAGCGCGGCGTCGGCTGCGCCTATCGCCGATTCGATGTCCAGTTTTTCCAGCGCGGAGATGCCGGCGCTGAGCGTCAGCGTGCCGCTGTGCTGCGGACTGGCGCCGTGCGGGATGTTCAGCTCCGCCACCCGCTGGCGCACCCGTTCGGCCAGTTGCGCCGCGTAGCCTTCGTGCACGTTGGTCAGCAGCACCAAAAACTCTTCCCCGCCGTAACGCACCACGATGTCGCGCGAACGCACCGCATCGCGAATGGCGACCGCTACCTGCACCAGCGCCCGGTCGCCCATGGCGTGGCCGTAGCTGTCGTTGTAGACCTTGAAGTGGTCGATATCCAGCAGCAGCACATAGTGGCGGCCGGTTTGCGGTTCGAGCAGCATAGTGATCTTATTTTCCAGCCCGCGGCGGTTATAAAGGCCGGTCAGGGGATCGAGCATGCTCAAATTATTGAATTTGTCCCGCTCGTTATACAGGTTGGCCACCAGCGCGTGGGTAAAGATTTCACTGCGTTTCAACATCAGGTGATGAATGGAGAAAGCGATAATAGGCAATAGCGTGGTGAATAATATCCGCAGGGTATTATGCATGCCGTCTAAAGCCAGGATCACCATTGCGGAAGGCACGGCGTGTAAACAAAAGGCGGTAAAGTTATCCGTCAGAGAAATAGCGCTGATAAAAAAGATGCTGAACAAACTAATTAATAAAAAATCTTGGTTATTCGGCAAGCAATATTGACTTTTAACGTAAATATGTGCGGCCCACAGCAGGCCAAGCACGCTGGAAAACAGGTTGAGTTTGCACAAGTATTTCCGCGGCGTTTGCAGGGAAAATAGCGCCGCCGCCAGACAAAATAGCGGTATACATAATAAAGGTAGGGTAAATGCGGGCGTATCCCTAAAAGGGAACAATAACGTAAATACGGAAGAGGCGGCATTCATCACCAGAAAAAGAAATAATGCCAGGCGCTGCTTGCTGTTCAGTAATTCCTGATAAGAACGGGCGTTCATACGGAGGTCACTCTTTGCAAAGTCGTTCTGTCGAATAATTAAGGTTGAGAAGCATTCCTTTGGCGCGAATATCCACTTGAATTGCATGGTTGAGGATTGTGATTATTATCATGCAAACAGGAATAGGAATTTTCTTATGTCAAATTATCATTTTTTCATGCTGGTGTCATCTGGGTTTGGTCACCGCAGTGAAAATGATGCGGCGGCCAAAAAAGTGTTATATGATATTGGTTATCATTATCACTTAAAGGGGGTTGTCATGCTTACTGCCATGATTGCCGCGTGTGGACTGTGGGGCGTCAGCTGGTGCCTCGGCGATCGCTTGGCCAGCGCCTGGGGCGTTTTGCTGCCGTGCGCGCTGATGCCGCTGTTGGCCTTGATCAACCTGGATATGCTGCAGTTACGCACCCTGATTGTGATAGCGATGTTGGCCACGCTGGTGATGCTGTTCAACAGCCGGCTGCGCCACTATCTGCTGCTGCCTTCCTGCATGGCGCTGGCGGGCGGCCTGGCGGCAATCAGCCTCAACTTCAGCTTCACGTAAACGCCGGAAACGGCAAAACCACGCTTAGGCGTGTTGTTCATCAATGCGTTGGGATTTTTTCGAGGACACTACCGGAGAGATCATCAATTGGTGCGAAGAGAGGGACTTGAACCCTCACGTCCGTAAGGACACTAACACCTGAAGCTAGCGCGTCTACCAATTCCGCCACCTTCGCACAGTCGATGTTGTTGCTTTGATTTATATTACGTCGCCAGCTTGGTGCGAAGAGAGGGACTTGAACCCTCACGTCCGTAAGAACACTAACACCTGAAGCTAGCGCGTCTACCAATTCCGCCACCTTCGCATCGATGCTGAGTGCAATATAAATCATGTGGTTATTTGGTGCGAAGAGAGGGACTTGAACCCTCACGTCCGTAAGGACACTAACACCTGAAGCTAGCGCGTCTACCAATTCCGCCACCTTCGCGTACCAGAAACATTACCGGAGTAACGTTACCACGGAGGCGAATTCTAGAGATTTTGGCGGGCACGTCAACAGTTATTTCCCCGCTTTGCGGGCGTTTGCTGGAAAAACAGCCATATCGCCGCTTTTCTGCTGGTCAAACAGCCAAATCAGCCAATCAATCAACACCCTGACCCGTGGCGCCAGGAAACGGCCGGGCGGATACATGATGTAAATCGGCATCGGCGGGGGCGGCGTGTCCGCCAACACTTCCACCAGTTCGCCCCGTTCCAGCCAAGGGGCAAGCGAATAGCGCGCCGCCTGAATCAATCCCATGCCAGCCCGCGCGCCGGCGATGTAGGCGTCGGCGCCGCTGACGCTCAGCCGGGCGGGGAGTTCGCGCCGTTCCACCTTGCCGCCGCGGCAGAATTCCAGCGGATAATCGCGGTTGCTGGCCAGGGAGAAATACCCCACCGCGCGATGCGGCTGCAGGCTATCGATGTCGAGCGGCGTGCCGCAGGCCTGCAGGTAAGCGGGGGAAGCGCAGGTGACCTGCGGCAACTGGGCGATGCGCCGCGCCACCAGGCTGTCGTCTTCGGTTTCCCAGGCGCGCAGCACGCAGTCAACGCCTTCTCGCAACAGATCGACGTGGGTGTCGTTGGCGCCCAGCGCCAGGGTGATGTCGGGGTAACGCCGGTAAAAGTCGCCCAACGCCGGAATGACGATCTGGCGCGCCAGCGAATGGGGCATGTCGATGCGCACCTTGCCGGACGGTTGCAGCTTATGGTGGCTGAACAGCGTGTCCGCCTCCTCCAGCGCCCCCAGCAGCTGCACGCAGCGTTGATAGTAGAGGCTGCCTTCGCTGGTCACCTGCACCTGGCGGGTGGTGCGGATCAGCAGGCGCACGCCAAGCCGCTGCTCCAGCCGTTTTAACGCGTTGCTGACCGTGGCGCGCGGCAGCTGCAGGCGTTCGGCCGCCCGACTGAAGCTGCCCAGTTCGACGATGCGGGTAAAAATGCGCATGGCTTGAACCTGATCCATGTCCACTCCGGATTGTTGGTGATTTTTGAACAGTGATGTGCAATCTGCATTATTTATCTTTGTAGCGTAAACAACCAGACTTTGCTGCGTTATCCATTCACCGCATGAGGGCAGCACAATGCAACAACGTAAACTGGGTTCCCACGGTCCCGTCGTCTCCGCCCTGGGGCTGGGATGCATGGGCATGAGCGACTTCTACTCCACCGGCGCCGATCGGCAGGAAGCCATCGCCACGCTGCACCGGGCGCTGGAGCTGGGCGTCACGCTGCTCGACACCGCCGACATGTATGGCCCGCACACCAACGAAGCGCTGGTGGGGGAAGCGATCAAAGGCAAACGGCAACAGGTGTTCCTGGCCACCAAGTTCGGCATCCTGCGCGATCCGGCGGATCCTTCGGCGCGCGGCGTCAGCAGCCGCCCCGAGTATATCCGGCGCTCCGTCGAGGGCAGCCTGCGGCGCTTGGGCGTGGAGGAGATCGATCTTTATTATCAGCACCGGGTCGATCCGCAGGTGCCGATCGAAGACGTCGTCGGCACGATGGCGGATCTGATCCGCGAAGGCAAGATCCGCCATATCGGCCTGAGTGAGGCGTCGGTGGCCACGCTGGAGCGGGCGCACAAGGTACATCCGATCACGGCGCTGCAGACCGAGTATTCACTGTGGACGCGCGACGCCGAGCAGGGCGTGCTGGCGGCCTGTGAGCGCCTGGGCATCGGCTTTGTGCCTTACAGCCCGTTAGGGCGCGGTTTCCTCACCGGCGCTATCCGGCGGCCGGAGGATCTGGCCGAGGACGATTTCCGCCGAGGCAACCCGCGTTTCCAGGGGGAAAACTTCGCCCGCAACCTGGCGCTGGTGGAGAAGGTGGGCGAGCTGGCGGCGCAGAAGGGCGTCAAACCTTCGCAGCTGGCGCTGGCCTGGGTGTTGGCGCAGGGCGAGCACATCGTGCCGATCCCCGGCACCAAACGCCGTCGCTACCTGGAAGAGAACGTCGCGGCGGCGGAGATAACGCTGAGCGCGGCTGAGCTGGCGGCGATCGACGCGGTGTTCCCACTGAGTGCGGCGGCCGGCGAACGCTACGGCGCCGAGTCGATGACCTATATCAACGGCTAAAAAAAAAGCGCGGCCTCAGGCCGCGCTCTGTCGTTTTCCGCCAACGGCGAATTATTTCCTCTTCGGCGCGCGCGGCGGGCGGCCGACGGTGGCCTGATACACCTTGAAGCGGCCGTTCTGCGCCAGCACTTCGTGGCTGCCGAAGGTGGCGTCCAGAATGTCCGGGTACGGCAGGAAGGCGTTGGCGACGATGCGCAGCCGGCCGCCGATCGGCAGGTGCTTCACCGCGCCGCGGATCAGGGTCTCGGCGGCGGTCAGGCTGGTCTGCAGCCCGTCGTGGAACGGCGGGTTGGAGATGATCATGTCGAAACGGCCGGTGATGTCGGAGTAAACGTTGCTGACGATCACTTCGCCTTCGATGCCGTTGGCGGCCAGCGTCGCGCGGCTGGACTCCACCGCGGCGGCGTTGACGTCGCTGAGGGTCAGTTTCACCTTCGGCGACAGCTTGGCCATCACCGAGGCCATCACGCCGGCGCCGCAGCCGATGTCCAGCACCTTGCCTTTCATGTGTTTTTCCAGCGTCGACAGCAGCAGTGAGCTGCCGACGTCCAGGCCGTCGCGGCTGAACACGCCCGGCAGCGTTTTCACTTCCAGATCGTGCAGCTGATAGCTGTCCCACCAGTCGTTCAGGTCGAATTCGGTCTGCGCGTCCAGGCGGCCGTGATACAGGCCACAGCGGCGCGCGCTGTCGATTTTCACCAGCGCAACGTGGCCTTCCAGCGTTGGCTCGGCGCTGCGCACGCCGCTGCGGTTTTCACCGACCACGAACACGTCCACGCCTACCGGCAATAGCGCCAGGATGTTGCACAGCTGGAATTGCGCTTCCTGCTTGCTCTTCGGCCAGTAGTAAACCAGCGTGTCGCAGTCGGCGACGAAAGCGGGATCGACGGTCAAACCGAACTGCACGTTATCGCCCATCGTCCGGTTCAGTAACTGCCAGTGATGGTAATGCTGAGTGTGGACGCGCACGTCCGCGGCCTCGAATTGGGCCGGCAGGCTGTCCTGCAGGTCGCCGGCAAACAGCACGCGGCGTTCGATAAATTCATCACTGTGGCGCAGCATGACTTCACTGGCGGGGGTTAATGCAGACATCAGATATTGGCTCCTGGAAATGAGACCGGGGATTATAGAGCTTTGTGGCGATATGTTCGACGGGTTTGTTGGCGCGGGCTGCGCGGGTTTGTTAGCATAGCGCGGCGCATGGCAGGCATGGCGCACCACAACGGGTAGGAATCGGCATGGCATCAAAACGCGACTGGCTGTTACAACAACTGGGTATTACGCAGTGGACATTGCGCCGCCCGAGCGTGTTGCAGGGCGAAGTGGCGGTCAGTCTGCCGCCCGAGGCGCGCCTGCTGGTGGTGGCGCAGACGCTGCCCGCACCCGACGATCCGCTGTTTTGCGACGTGCTGCGCAGCCTGGGGCTGACGCCGGCGCAAACTTACAGCCTGACACCGGAACAGGCGGCGATGCTGTCTGAAGAGACCGCATGCAACAGTTGGCGGCTGGGCGTGGCGGAACCGCTTGCGGTCGCCGGCGCGCAGCTACACAGCCCGGCGCTGGCCGAGCTTTCCCAAGACGCGGGGGCCAAACGCGCCCTCTGGCAGCAGATTTGTCATCATGAACACGATTTCTACCCTGACGGCGGCCGATCTGGCCACGGCCTTCACCATTGAGCAAGCCAGCCACGCTTTTCCCTGGACGGAAACCACCTTCGCCAGCAATCAGGGCGATCGCTACCTTAACCTGAAGCTGAGCGCCGACGGGGCGATGGCGGGGTTCGCCATCACGCAGATCGTGCTGGACGAAGCCACGCTGTTCAACATCGCCATCCATCCGCAGTACCAGCGCCGGGGCTTTGGCCGCCTGCTGCTCAACGCGGTGATCGAACAGCTGGAGAGCCGCGGCGTGGTTACGCTGTGGCTGGAGGTGCGTGCTTCCAACCAGGCGGCGATCGCGCTGTATGAAGATCTCGGTTTCAACGAGGTCACCGTGCGCCGCAATTATTACCCGAGCGCCCACGGCCGCGAAGACGCGATCGTGATGGCGCTGCCGCTGGGGTAATCTAAAACATCCTGTTTATTGTTTGCATTCCCTTTTACAACTAAAAAGTTGTTTCTTCATTAATTTACATCAAAAAAGTTGTTTTTCACTGTCTCGACAACTAGTTTGTTGTTTATTGCTGGTGAGACAATCAATGCGTTGTTTGGAGGCGCGGATGAGAAAACTATCCGAAATATCAGCGTTGCTGAAAGAAAAACGCAGTGAGTTGGGTTGGAGTCAAAAAGACTTTTTAATGAAGATTGGCATGACCCAACAGCAATATCAGCGTATTGAAGCGGGGAGCGATATGCGGGTAAGCACGTTGCTACGAATATTGGCGGCGATGAATTTGGAATATGTCATCGTGCCAAAAAAGTCTGCCCGTGATGTGGAGTGCCTGCTGCAACAGGAAGTGAGTAGCGCACCGGAAGTCGGTAAGCCGCAGGATTTTGAAAAAAAACTGAAAGATCTCGAGGACTAGCTGATGAAAGGGCTGCGACAGGTTGAATCGGTACAGGCATTAGCCTTGATATTGCATGGCGTGCGTGTTGGCGTGCTGGCGCATTACAGCGGCGGCAGAAACATCCTGACGTTTGATCCACACTACCTCGCTTTGCCGGAGCGTGTTCGTCCTTTGTTTACGCTCAGGCAGAAGGCGCACGCGGGGTATCTTGAGCAAGTTTTACAGTCATCGCAGCGTCTGCCGCCCGTTTTATCCAACTTGTTACCCGAAGGCGCACTGCGCGCTTGGGTGGCACAGTCGTTGAAAGCCCATGTGAATGAGGAGTTTCCTTTAATTGCCTGGGCCGGTGGAAACTTGCCGGGAGCGCTTGAAGCACGGCCGTTGGCTGCCAGTGACATACCCGCCTGGGCGTTAAGGTCGCGCGGCGAGTTGGAAGCCGTGCAAATTGATGTTGGGATGGAGGCGCAAAAGTTTTCTCTGGCAGGGGTACAAATGAAATTTTCCTCTGTGCGCAAAGAGGGCCGCTTCAACATTTCTTCTCAGGTGGGCGCTGATAGCTGGATCATTAAAACGCCTTCAACGGTTCATCGTCATCTCCCTGAAAATGAATATACGGCAATGCGTTTGGCGCAAGCCATCGGCGTGGATATTCCTGATATTGAGCTGGTTGAACTGACACGACTTGAACACTTGCCTGATATTCGCTTGGCGGATGAACCCTATGCTTATGCCACCCGTCGTTTTGACCGCAGCGAAAGCGGGCGAGTGCATGCAGAAGATTTTGCCCAGATATTCGAGATTTACGCGCACGATAAATACCGCGGCAAAAATTACGATCAAATAGCGGCTTATCTCTATGAGTATGGCAGTGAATCTTTAGCGGATGTGCAGCAAATGGCGCGCCGTCTGTTGGCGAATATTTTGCTCGCCAATGGCGATGCGCACGTAAAAAATTGGTCCATGTTCTATCCAAACCAGACTGATATTCGGCTTTCTCCCGCTTATGACATCGTCACTACGTTGGCTTATATTCCTGGTGAGTCTGAGGCTGCGCTCAATATGGCGAAGGAAAAGCGCTGGGATAGGATCTCAATGCAAACCTTCGAACGCTGGGCTGAGCGGGTCGATATGCCCTGGTCTGCGATACGGGTGCACCTGGTGGATGCCATCGACAAGGCGCGAAATTTGTGGCCGGCCTTATTGGAAGAGCTGCCGATGGCGGACGATCACAAATCGGTATTGCGCCGGCATTGGGCCGCTTTGTCTCCCGATTTCCGCCTGCGTTAGCGGGAAATCGGATCCATTGATTGTCACCGGTTGGCAAATCGGCGAAAATGCCCGGCTGTTATCTTTTATTCACCGCTTTGCCCGGCGCCGCGATCGGCGCGTTCTGATGATGTCGCAGGGCGGACTAACCGTAGAACCTGAAAACCATGTCTCCTAGTGAATTTGCCCGCGAAGTCTCCAAAAGAAGAACTTTCGCCATCATCTCGCACCCCGATGCCGGTAAAACCACCATTACCGAAAAAGTGCTGCTGTTCGGACAGGCGATCCAGACCGCCGGTACGGTAAAAGGCCGCGGCTCCAGCCAGCACGCCAAATCCGACTGGATGGAAATGGAAAAGCAGCGTGGGATCTCGATCACCACCTCGGTGATGCAGTTCCCGTATCGCGACAGCCTGGTCAACCTGCTGGATACCCCGGGGCACGAAGACTTCTCCGAAGATACGTATCGCACCCTGACCGCCGTCGACTGCTGTCTGATGGTGATCGACGCCGCCAAGGGCGTTGAGGATCGTACCCGCAAGCTGATGGAAGTCACCCGTCTGCGCGACACGCCGATCCTGACCTTCATGAACAAGCTGGACCGCGACATCCGCGATCCGATGGAAGTGATGGACGAAGTCGAGCGCGAACTGAAAATCGCCTGTTCGCCTATCACCTGGCCGATCGGCTGCGGCAAGCTGTTCAAAGGCGTTTACCACCTGTACAAGGATGAAACCTACCTGTACCAGACCGGTAAAGGCCACACCATTCAGGAAGTGCGCATCGTCAAAGGCCTGAACAACCCGGAACTGGATATCGCCGTGGGCGAAGATCTGGCGGCGCAGCTGCGCGATGAGTTGGAACTGGTGCAGGGCGCTTCCCACGAGTTCGATCAGGAGGCCTTCCTGAGCGGCGAGCTGACGCCGGTGTTCTTCGGTACCGCACTCGGCAACTTCGGCGTGGATCACATGCTGGACGGCCTGGTGGCCTGGGCGCCGGCGCCGATGCCGCGTAAAACCGACACCCGTGAAGTAACGGCGGCGGAAGAGAAATTCACCGGTTTCGTGTTCAAGATCCAGGCCAACATGGATCCGAAGCACCGCGACCGCGTGGCCTTTATGCGCGTGGTGTCCGGCCGTTACGAGAAAGGCATGAAGCTGCGCCAGGTGCGCACCGGCAAAGACGTGGTGATCTCCGACGCGCTGACCTTTATGGCCGGTGACCGTTCGCACGTGGAAGAAGCCTACCCGGGCGACATCATCGGTCTGCACAACCACGGTACCATTCAGATCGGCGATACCTTCACCCAGGGCGAAGACATGAAGTTCACCGGCATCCCGAACTTCGCGCCGGAACTGTTCCGCCGCATTCGCCTGCGCGATCCGCTGAAGCAGAAACAGCTGTTGAAGGGGTTGGTGCAGCTGTCCGAAGAGGGCGCGGTGCAGGTGTTCCGCCCGATCGCCAACAACGATCTGATCGTCGGTGCGGTCGGCGTGCTGCAGTTCGACGTGGTCGTGGCGCGTTTGAAGAGCGAGTACAACGTGGAAGCGCTGTATGAGTCGGTCAACGTGTCGACGGCACGCTGGGTCGAGTGCGACGACGTGAAGAAGTTCGAAGAGTTCAAGCGCAAGAACGAGATCAACCTGGCGCTGGACGGTGGGGACAACCTGTCCTACATCGCGCCGACCATGGTGAACCTCAACCTGACGCAGGAACGCTATCCTGACGTGACCTTCCGCAAAACCCGCGAACACTGATAACTCTGCAGGGCGCCCGGTGCGCCCTGCCAGCTCCCCGTATTCTCACTTCGCTAATTAATAAAACTTCCTCATATTTTATCCTGCGAATCGACATCGCCAAGGCGAGACGCGATTGGCCTGCGTTTTCCGCCGCATGGTCTATCTTTAACGAGATGTCCGCACATTGCTTGAGAGTAAATCACTGCAATACGCTGATTGTTTGGTGAGTTATTCTGATGTGTTGCCGATAGGAGACAGTCTGTTTCCTTAAATATCAATGAGATGACTATTTTACCGTTTCGTGTCACTTAGTCTGTCGTCAATAGGCGACAGTTTTTTGATTAAAAATCCGACTCAACGCTTCTTTTGCTTGATTTTAAAGGTGTTTATTGAGTTGGCACGGCTGTTGCAATATTCCTATCGTGAACGCTTAATCGTATAGCGATGATGAAGTATTTACCGAGAGGCCGCGTGAAGGTGGCTGAAGGGTTCCGGCACTCTGGCGCTGCGGGCCCCCAACAAAAGGAAGAGATCGATGAAAAAGACCAAATTTGCACACTCGCTGATGGCTGTTGTTTTGGGTTCTGCTTTGGTGAGCGGCACTGCGCTAGCCGAAGACAGTCTGCTCAACAAGGCGTCTAACGCCGCGGACAGTGCCGGTGCCAAAATCGATAGCTCCATGAAAAAAGTTGACGGTTACATGGATGACAGCGCGATAACGGCTAAAGTTAAAAGTGCGTTGGTGGACGATAAGACCATCAAAAGCACTGACATTTCGGTGAAAACCGAAAAAGGCACCGTGATCCTGAGCGGGTTTGTCGGCAGCCAGGCGCAGGCGGAGCATGCAGTTGCGGTTGCCGGCAAGGTGGAAGGCGTCAAAACCGTTAGCGACAAGCTGCACGTGAAAGATGAAGCCAATCAATCGATCAAATCGTATGCCGGCGACACCGCCACCACCAGTGAGCTGAAAGCCAAGCTGCTGGCCGATGACATCGTGCCGTCGCGCAATGTGAAAGTGGAAACCACCGATGGCGTGGTGCAGCTTTCCGGTGAAGTGAAAACGCAGGCGCAGTCTGAGCGTGCCGAAAGCATCGCCAAGGCTATCGATGGCGTGAAAAGCGTGAAAAACGACCTGGTGGTTAAGCAGTAATCCCGCCAGGCGCCCGTAACAAGTAACAACAAGCCGCATCTGTCGGGCCGTCAAGGCGGCCCGACGTGTACCACCAAAAAAAGAAACTGATTTGCCGTCGATGTCCCGTTGTCGGGGCGGTAGACGGCAGCGAATTTTTTCACAATGGTAAGGAGAAGCTTATGTTTCGTTGGGGCATTATCTTTTTAGTTATCGCGCTTATCGCTGCGGCACTGGGGTTCGGTTCGCTGGCGGGCACCGCCGCCTGGGCGGCTAAAATCGTGTTCGTCGTCGGCATCATCCTGTTCCTGGTCAGCCTGTTCACCGGCCGCCGGCGCCCTTAGCCGGCCGGCATTTTCCCGTAAACTGTAACAAAGCTTAACTCCTTTTCTCACGTCGGGGAGGGCCGGACATGAACAGCGACATCATCGTCGGGCGCTGGAAACAGCTGAAAGGCCAGGTATGGCAGGCGTGGGCCGAATGGTCCGGCAGCGATTGCGCCTGGCTGGCCGGCAGCAACGATTTCCTCGCCGGCGTACTGCAAGAGGATTACGGAAGAGAGCGAGACGCGGTATCCTCGGAGAAAACGTCTCACTGAGGATGCCAAGTTGGGATACAGAATACCCATCACGCTCGGCAATATAGAACCGCTGGCGTCTAAACCCTTTCGGCCAGGCAAAATGGCGCTGGTCTGCGAAGGCGGCGGCCAGCGCGGCATTTTCACCGCCGGCGTGCTGGACGAGTTTCAGCGCGCGGGCTTTAACCCTTTCGATCTGTTGATCGGCACATCGGCCGGCGCTCAGAATCTGTCTGCCTATATCTGCGGGCAGATGGGCTACGCGCGCCGGGTGATCACCCGTTACACCACTTCGGCACAGTTCTTCAATCCGCTGCGCTTCGTGCGCGGCGGGCATCTGATCGATCTCGATTGGCTGGTTGATACGGCGGCGGCGCAGATGCCGCTGGCGATGGACGTGGCGGAACAGCATTTTACCGACGGGCGCGAATTCTTACTGTGCGCCTGCCGCAGCGACGATTTCGAGCCGACCTATCTGCCTGCGCAGCGCGAACGCTGGCTGCCGGCCATCAAGGCATCCAGCGCCATTCCCGGCTTCTATCGCCAGGGAGTGGAGCTGGACGGCGTCAGCTATCAGGACGGCGGCATCAGTGATGCGATCCCGGTGGAAGAGGCCTATCGCCGCGGCGCTGACACTATCGTGGTGATCCGCACCGTGCCTTCGCAGATGTACTACACCCCGCAGTGGATGAAGCGCATGGAGCATTGGCTGAGCGACAGCAGCCTGCAGCAGATGGTGCGCATCCTGCAGCATCACGAGCAAAGCTATCACCGCATCCAGCGCTTTATCGAAAAGCCGCCGGGCAAGCTGCGCATCTTCGAGATCTTCCCGCCGAAGCCGCTGGCCAGCAATGCGCTGGGCAGCCGATTGGGAGCGCTCAATCAGGATTATCACCTGGGGCGCCGCTGTGGCCGCTACTTTCTGGCCACCGTCGGCCAGTGGATGGCACAGCCGGAGCCCGACGGCATCAAGGTGCGAAAAGCGTTGTCGCGCCGCCTGATCCAGCCGGAGAACGTCAGAATGCCTTCGCCGATCGTGACCGACATCGCCATGCCCACCGAGCGGGCGGCGCAGCCGGAGGCGGCAGTAGCGGCACCGAAAATCATCCTGCCGGGCGATCTGCCGCCGGGTGAAGGGGGGGCGCTGTGAGTTACGCCTTTACCGATACCCACTGCCATTTCGATTTCCCGCCCTTTACCGGGCATGAAGTCGAGAGCCTGGCGCGGGCGGCAAGCGCCGGCGTGCAGCGCATCATCGTCCCGACGGTCACTGCCGATCGCTTCGCGCGGGTGTTGCGGCTGGCGCAGGAGCATGCGCCGCTGTTCGCCGCGCTGGGTCTGCACCCGCTATATATCGCGCAGCATCATGAGCCGCAGCTGGAACAGCTGGCGATGCTGTTGGCCGAACGGCCGCACAAGCTGGTGGCGGTGGGGGAGATCGGGCTCGATCTGTATATGGACAACCCACAGTTCGAGCGGCAGCAAAGCCTGCTGCTGGCCCAGTTGAAGCTGGCGAAACAGTATGACCTGCCGGTGATCCTGCATTCGCGCCGCACCCACGATCAGTTGGCCGCCGCGCTGCGGCGCATGCAGCTGCCGCGTCGCGGTGTGGTGCACGGCTTTGCTGGTAGCCTGTCGCAGGCGCAGGCGTTTATTCGCCTCGGCTATTACATCGGCGTGGGCGGCACCATCACCTATGAGCGGGCGCAGAAAACGCGCGCCGTGATGGCGCAGCTGCCGCTAGAGGCGCTGCTGCTGGAGACCGATGCGCCGGACATGCCGCTGGCCGGCTATCAGGGGCAACCGAATCGCCCCGAACGCGCCGCCGAGGTGTTTCAGACGCTGTGTGAACTGCGGCCGGAGTCGGCCGACGAGATCGCCGCCCACCTGCAACGCAATACCCAAACGCTGTTCGCCATGCCAAATTGAAGTCAACATAACGTGACTTGTATCACGTTATAAGATTTTCATTTGCGTCTCGTTGTATACATTTGTGACATAAATCGGTGCGAGGGTGACCTCGCTCAGTATAATCCCCCCGAAACTCTCCAATAGCAGACCTCTCTTCATGAGCAGGGATGTATTTTATTTTTTGCAACAGGGAAACTTTGCATGCAACTCATCATGAGTCTGGTTGGCATGGCGGTGCTGATCGCCATTGCGGTGCTGCTCTCCAGCAACCGCCGGGCCATCAAATTGCGCACCGTCGTGTGGGCGTTCATCATTCAGATCGGCATCGGCGCGCTGGTGCTCTACGTGCCGCTGGGCCGCAGCATCCTCGGCAGTATGTCTAACGGCGTGGCAAACGTTATCGCCTACGGCAATCAGGGCATTTCGTTCATCTTCGGCGGGCTGGTGTCCGACAAGATGTTCGAAGTGTTCGGCGGCGGCGGCTTCGTGTTCGCGCTGCGCGTTCTACCGGTGATCGTGTTCTTCTCCTCGCTGATTGCGGTGCTGTACTACCTCGGCATCATGCAGTTGGTGATCCGTGTGCTGGGCGGCGGCCTGCACAAGCTGCTGGGCACCTCGCGCACCGAATCGCTGTCGGCGACCGCCAACATTTTCGTCGGCCAGACCGAAGCGCCGCTGGTGGTGCGCCCGTATATCGCCACCATGAGCCAGTCAGAACTGTTCGCCGTGATGTGCGGCGGCCTGGCCTCGGTAGCCGGTTCGGTGTTGGCGGGGTACGCGCAGATGGGCGTACCGTTGGAATACCTGATCGCCGCGTCCTTCATGGCCGCGCCGGGCGGGCTGCTGTTCGCCAAGCTGATGGTGCCGGAAACCGAGCAGACCCACGATAAAGACGATGCGATGAAGCTGATCGCCGAAGAAGAGCGTCCGGCCAACGTGATCGACGCGGCGGCTTCCGGCGCGGCCTCCGGCATGCAGCTGGCGCTGAACGTCGGTGCGATGCTGCTGGCGTTTATCGCGCTGATCGCCTTGCTCAACGGCATTCTCGGCGGCATCGGCGGCTGGTTCGATTACCCGCAGCTGTCGCTCGAACTGATCCTCGGTTGGGTGTTCTCACCGATCGCCTTCCTGATCGGCGTGCCGTGGAGTGAAGCGATGACCGCCGGCTCGTTTATCGGCCAGAAGATCATCGTCAACGAGTTTGTCGCCTACATGAACTTCGGCGCCTATCTGCGCCCGGACGATGTGGTGGCGGCAGAAGGCCTGCAGGTGCTGTCAACGCACACCAAGGCGATCATCTCCTTTGCGCTGTGCGGTTTCGCCAACCTCTCCTCGGTGGCGATCCTGCTGGGCGGTTTGGGCAGCATGGCGCCCAACCGTCGCCATGACATCGCGCGCTTCGGTCTGAAAGCCGTGGCGGCGGGCACGCTGTCCAACCTGATGAGCGCCACCATCGCCGGTTTCTTCCTGGCGCTGTAAGCCTTCACGGAGCCCGCGACGGCGCGACCGATCGCGGGACTCCGCCTATACTCTAAGCAACGTGGGTGTTTGTCGCCCCCGCGATCTTCAGCCGCTTCTTTAGCGAATTTGTGAACGATATCGCGTTATTTTGTGATGTTCTTCACATATAATTCCGGTCTGTTACAGTGCTATTTCATATAGTGTGACGATGAACGCGAATCGCCCCCGGCATTCGTGTTCAAATAGCTATTACTGGCCGGCCGCAAGGCGGGTGGCCATGTGCGGTGAGAAGGATCTCAGTTGCCGCCGCGGGAACGCTGTTCCCCTGCGCTATCTTCATGGAACCAAGTCCGCTCGCCAACACCCAGGTACTCAGTTGGAGAGTTTTATGACCGAATTAACCGCAGCAGCGCAACGTGCGCTGAACTTGATGGATTTAACCACGCTGAACGATGATGACACCGACGAGAAAGTGATCGCCCTCTGTCGTCAGGCCAACAGCCCGGCCGGCCACACGGCGGCCATCTGCATCTACCCGCGTTTTATCCCGGTGGCGCGTAAGGCGCTGCGCGAGCAAGGCACGCCGGACATCCGTATCGCCACCGTGACCAACTTCCCGCATGGCAACGACGATATCGACATCGCGCTGGCGGAAACCCGCGCGGCCATCGCCTATGGCGCGGATGAAGTGGACGTGGTGTTCCCTTACCGCGCGCTGATCGCCGGCAACGAACAGGTCGGCTTCGAGCTGGTGAAACAGTGCAAGCAGGCATGCCAGGCGGCCAACGTGCTGCTGAAAGTGATCGTCGAAACCGGTGAGCTGAAGCAGGCCGATCTGATCCGCAAAGCGTCCGAGATCGCCATCAAGGCCGGGGCGGACTTTATCAAGACCTCCACCGGCAAGGTGCCGGTCAACGCCACCCTGGAGAGCGCCGAGCTGATGATGTCGGTGATCCGAGATATGGGCGTGGCGAAGACCGTGGGCTTCAAGCCGGCCGGCGGCGTGCGCACCGCGGAAGACGCGCTGCATTATCTGCAACTTGCCGATCGTATTCTGGGCGAGGGGTGGGCCGACGCGCGGCATTTCCGCTTTGGCGCTTCCAGCCTGCTGGCCAGCTTGCTGACCGCGCTGGGCCACCAGACCCAGACCACCGGCGGCGGTTACTGATCGATTTCGTTGGCGGGCGCCTGGCGCGCCCGTCTGCACCGACTCTCGGCGACACAGGGGGATGCCTTGTTCCTGGCTCAAGAAATTATTCGTAAGAAACGCGACGGCCAGCCGTTAAGCGAAGCGGAAATCCGCTTCTTCATCAACGGCATTCGCGACAACGTGGTGTCGGAAGGGCAGATCGCCGCGCTGGCGATGACCATTTATTTCCATGACATGAGCATGCCGGAGCGCGTGGCGCTCACCATGGCGATGCGCGATTCCGGCACCGTGCTGGACTGGAAGAGCCTGGCGCTGAACGGCCCTATCGTCGACAAGCATTCGACCGGCGGCGTGGGCGACGTGACCTCGCTGATGCTCGGCCCGATGGTGGCGGCCTGCGGCGGCTATGTGCCGATGATCTCCGGCCGCGGCCTGGGGCATACCGGCGGCACGCTGGACAAGCTGGAAGCCATTCCGGGCTTCAATATTTTCCCGGACGATAACGCCTTCCGCAAAATTATTCAGGACGTCGGCGTGGCGATCATCGGCCAGACCAGCTCGCTGGCGCCGGCGGACAAACGTTTCTACGCCACCCGCGATATCACCGCCACCGTGGATTCGATCCCGCTGATCACCGCCTCCATTCTGGCCAAGAAGCTGGCGGAAGGGCTGGATGCGCTGGTGATGGACGTGAAGGTGGGCTCGGGCGCCTTTATGCCGACCTATGCCCTGTCGCAAGATTTGGCGCAGGCGATCGTCGGCGTGGCCAACGGCGCGGGCTGCAAGACCACCGCGCTGCTGACCGACATGAATCAGGTGCTGGCTTCCAGCGCCGGTAACGCGGTGGAAGTGCGCGAAGCGGTGCGCTTCCTGACCGGCGAATACCGCAACCCGCGCCTGCTGGAAGTGACGCTGGCGCTGTGCGTGGAGATGCTGCTGTCCGGCGGCCTGGCGCAAGACGAGGCCGATGCGCGCGCCAAACTGCAGGCGGTGCTGGACAACGGCAAAGCGGCTGAGGTGTTTGGCCGCATGGTGGCGGCGCAGCAAGGGCCGATAGACTTCGTCGAACGTTATGATAGCTATCTGCCGGCGGCAACGCTGAGCAAGCCGGTGTATGCTGAAAAGCCGGGCATCATCAGCGCCATGGATACCCGTGCGCTGGGTATGGCGGTGGTGTCGCTGGGCGGCGGCCGTCGCCGGGCAAGCGACGCCATCGACTACAGCGTTGGCCTGACCGAGGTGGCGCGCCTGGGCGATAAGGTGGATACCCAGCAACCGCTGGCGATGATCCACGCCAACGATGAAGAGAGCTGGCAGCTGGCGGCCGATGCGGTGCGCAGCGCAATGACGTTGAGCGACAAGGCGCCGGAAGCGACGCCGGTGGTGTATAAGCGCATCACGGAATAACCCAAGAATCAGGAACGACCGCGGCTTTTTCGCGGCCGTCCAAAGCGTGAGAACACGCAGGAGAGCACAGATGAAACGTACATTTATTATGGTATTGGACTCCTTCGGTATCGGTGCCAGCGAAGACGCCGAACGTTTTGGCGATCGGGGTTCTGACACCCTGGGCCATATTGCCGAAGTTTGCGCGCGTGGTGAGGCCAACGTGGGCCGCCAGGGCCCTCTGACGCTGCCTAACCTGAGCCGTCTGGGCCTTGGCAAAGCGGCGGAAGAGTCCACCGGCAACTTCCCGCAGGGGCTGGATCGCAACGCCGATATCATCGGTGCTTACGCTTACGCCAGCGAACTCTCTTCCGGTAAAGACACGCCGTCGGGCCACTGGGAAATCGCCGGCGTGCCGGTGCTGTTCGACTGGGGTTACTTCAAGGACGAGCACAACAGCTTCCCGCAGGCGCTGCTGGACAAACTGGTCGAACGCGCCAAGCTGCCGGGCTACCTGGGCAACTGCCACTCATCCGGCACCGTGATCCTCGATCAGCTGGGCGAAGAGCACATGAAAACCGGCAAGCCGATTTTCTACACCTCCGCTGACTCGGTGTTCCAGATCGCCTGCCATGAAGAAACCTTCGGCCTGGATCGTCTGTATGAGCTGTGCGAAATTGCGCGTGAAGAGCTGACCGAAGGCGGTTACAACATCGGTCGCGTGATCGCGCGTCCGTTCGTCGGCGATAAGCCGGGCCACTTCCAGCGCACCGGCAACCGTCACGATCTGGCGGTAGAGCCGCCGGCGCCGACCGTGCTGAAAAAGCTGGTGGACGAGAAGGGCGGCGAAGTGGTGTCGATCGGTAAAATCGCCGACATCTACGCCAACGTTGGCATCACCAAGAAGGTGAAGGCGACCGGCATCGATGCGCTGTTTGACGCGACCCTGATTGAAATGGAAAAGGCCGGCGATAACACCATTGTGTTCACCAACTTCGTGGACTTCGACTCCTCTTACGGCCACCGCCGCGACGTGGCGGGCTACGCCGCCGCGCTGGAGCTGTTCGACCGCCGCCTGCCGGAGCTGCTGAAGCTGGTGAAAGACGAAGACATCATCATCTTCACCGCCGACCACGGCTGCGACCCAACCTGGCCGGGCACCGACCACACCCGCGAGCACATCCCGGTGCTGGTTTACGGCCCGAAAGTGAAACCGGGCTCGCTGGGCCACCGCGAGACCTTCGCCGACATCGGCCAGACCGTCGCCAATTACTTTGGCCTGTCGCCGATGGATTACGGTAAGACCCTGTTCTAAGCTCTGTCTTTCAAGCCGTAGCGTTGTTAGCTTCACGCGTGAACCCCAGTCGCTTACTCAAGTAAGCGACTGGGGATTCACCCGCTAGCTGCCTGGCTGCAACTCGACATTCAAGGCTTAGATGTTTGACGTTTTTATTAAATAAGATTTCTAAAGGAAGAAAATTATGGCTACGCCGCACATTAATGCTGAGATGGGTGATTTCGCTGACGTAGTACTGATGCCGGGCGACCCGCTGCGCGCAAAATACATCGCCGAAACCTTCCTGGAAGGCGCGGTGGAAGTGAACAACGTGCGCGGCATGTTGGGCTTCACCGGCACCTACAAAGGCCGCCGCATCTCCGTAATGGGCCACGGTATGGGCATCCCGTCCTGCTCCATCTATGCGCGCGAGCTGATTGCCGAATTCGGCGTGAAGAAGATCATTCGCGTCGGTTCCTGCGGCGCGGTGCGTGACGATATCAAACTGCGCGACGTGGTGATCGGCATGGGCGCGTGCACCGACTCCAAGGTGAACCGTCTGCGCTTCAAGGACAACGACTACGCGGCGATCGCCGACTTCGACATGGTGCGCAACGCGGTCGACGCGGCGGCGGCGCAGGGCATCCCGGCGCGCGTGGGCAACATCTTCTCCGCCGACCTGTTCTACACCCCGGATCCGGACATGTTCCAGGTGATGAAGAAGTACGGCATCCTGGGCGTGGAAATGGAAGCGGCCGGCATCTACGGCGTGGCGGCGGAGCTGTACGAAGAGTTCGGCTGCAAGGCGCTGACCATCTGCACCGTGTCCGACCACATCCTGCGTCACGAAGCGACCACGGCGGCGGAACGCCAGACCACCTTTAACGAAATGATCGTTATCGCGCTGGAATCCGTGCTGCTGGGCGACAAAGCGTAATACCCCGGCGGGCGTCATCATGGCGCCCGCCCGTCAATCTATTCATTCCGCTTGGCCAGTTTTGGCTAACGCTTTACCTTTCTGCCGTTTAACGCTATTACTTCCTCTATCAATCTATTCGCCAATCTATTCATCTGATGATCACCGTTGAACAAGTTTTGCGCCATGGGCCGGCTACGGCTCGTCAACTGACAGAAGCGTTAGGCATCAGCCAGCCGACGCTATCGCGCCGTATCCGCGAACTGGCGGGCGCGGTATTGATCCTTGGTAAAGGTAAGGCGACGCGCTATGTATTGCGGCGCGGGATCGGCGGTGAGAGGCAGTTTCCGATGTATCGGGTTGATGAACGGGGTAAGGCGCACCTGTTTGCCACGCTTTGCCCGCTGTATCCTGCCGATAACTGTGCGGTGTGCGATGAGCGCAGCGGAGAGTGGCAGCTCTATGATGGTATGCCATGGTATTTGAACGACCTGCGGCCGATTGGCTTTCTCGGGCGAGCCTGGGGAAAAGCAGCGGCGCGCGAGTTGAATTTGCCGGAGGATGTGCGGCGATGGGATGAAGGCCAACGCTTGTTGGCGCTCTGCCGTTATGGCGAAGACATGACCGGCGATCTGCTGCCTGGTGCCGATAGCTATCAGCGCTGGTTAATGCGGGATACTGCCCTCGCCATCACGGTGGAAGATAAAGCCGAGCGTTACGCCGCATTGTCTGTCCAGGCGCTGGCCGGGGAACTGGTGGGCTCTTCCGCCGGTGGCGAGCAGCCCAAATTTGCCGCCTATGCTGAGCTGGCGTCTGGGCGCCGCGCGCATGTTTTGGTGAAGTTCAGCCTGGCGCCGACGCATGTCATTGCACAGCGCTGGAGCGATTTGCTGATCGCCGAGTCGCTGGCGTTGCAGACGGTCGCCGCTGCGGGATTGCCTGCCGCATCGGCGCAAATCCTGTTCGGTGCCGACCGGCAATGCTTTTTAGAGATTGAGCGCTTTGATCGCATCGCTGAAGAAGGGCGGGTAGCGATGGTGTCGCTGGAGGCGTTGGATGCCGAGTTCAGCGGCAGCGGCCATGCCAACTGGGTCGTGGCCGCCGAGAGGCTATTACAGCAAGGGGTGATCAATCACTCTGCCTACCAACGGATTGCCCTGTATTGGGCCTTTGGCCGGTTGATCGCCAATAGCGATATGCACCAAGGCAACCTGTCGTTCTTGCGGATAACCCAGCGGCCGGTCATGTTGGCGCCTTTGTATGATATGTTGCCGATGGCTTTTGCCCCGGCAAGCAGCGGTAATCTGCGCCACGACGCGGTGGAGATCCGTTTGAGCAACGAGGTGAGCGGCGCCGTCTGGCGGCAAGCGGAGCGATTGGCTCTCGAGTTCTGGCGGCAAACGGCGCAACATGACGACATCAGCGAGGCGTTCCGGGCGATTGCCGAGCAAATGTTGGTGCAACTGCAGAAGCTGCACGAGCGCATTCAGCGCCTGGCCTGAGTTACTCCTTCTTCGGCGCTTCCTGTTTTTTCTCCGGCGCATCCTCTTCGTCATCTTCCACCGTATTGCCTTCTGCCAACGGCGTGTTGGCGGTCAACAGGTACGGCGACTGCTGCCAGCGGCTGCGGCGGTGTTGCAGCAGGGTGCGCGCCAGAATGATGCCGATCGCCAGCGCCAGCAGGATCATCAGGCGCAGCAGGTTGGTGGTGTTGTCCACCTGCTTGGATTCGGTTGCCAGCACGTGGGTGTCGAGGGTGATGCGGATAAAGCCGATCGGGCCGTCTTTGCCCTGAATGGATTCGACCAACTGGTGGTTGAAATAGCTGCCGGCGCGCTTGCCGTCGAGCGACAGGCGATCGCGTATACTTATCTGTTCCCCGGCGTGGGAGACCAGCGTGCCATCCTGCTGATACACGCTGACGTCGAGAATGCGGCTGTGATCGGTGAGCTGCTTGAGGATGGCGTCGATGCGCGGGGTGTTGCCGTCGTCGTCCAGCAGCGGCGCCAGGCTGTAGGCGACCTGTTTGGTCAGCGTCTGCGCCAGCTCTTCAACCTGCTCGGATCGCGCCATTTGGTGACTCAGGCTAAAATAAGAGGCGCCCTGCATCAGCAGCACCAGCAAAGCCAGGCAAATCAGGATAATAGCGGTGCGGTGCAGGCGAAATTTCAGTTTAGCGCGAGCCATGCAGGTTCCTTGGGCATCGGGGACACTTTATGTTGCCAGAACCGCTGGCGATAGGATAGCTTGATGCGTCGTTTTATCATGCAGCGTTTTTGTCCATTCAGGAGTCAATGATGTCAAACAGTCTGACCTATTGCGATCTTCCGGCGGAGATCTCTCAATGGCCGGGTCTTCCCCTTTCGCTCAGCGGCGACGAAGTGATGCCGCTGGACTACCGGGCGGGTAATACCGGGTGGCTGTTATATGGCAGAAAGCTGGACAAGGCGCGCATTACCCAATTCCAACGCAAGCTGGGCGCGGCGATGGTGATCGTCACCGCCTGGGGCGTGGACGATTATCAGGTGGTGCGGCTGGCGGGAACCTTGACGCCGCGCGCCAAGCTGCTGGCGGCGGAGAGCGGGCTGGATGTGGCGCCGCTCGGCAAAATCCCGCACCTGCGCACGCCGGGGCTGCTGGTGATGGATATGGATTCGACGGCGATCGAGATCGAGTGCATCGATGAGATCGCCAAGCTGGCGGGCGTCGGCGAGCAGGTGGCGGAAGTCACCGAACGCGCGATGCGCGGCGAACTGGACTTTACCGCCAGCCTGCGCCAGCGCGTCGGCACGCTGAAAGGGGCTGACGCCAATATCCTCAAGCAGGTGCGCGACGAACTGCCGTTGATGCCGGGGCTGACCAGCCTGGTGGGCAAGCTGCAGGCGATGGGCTGGCATGTGGCGATCGCCTCCGGCGGTTTCACCTACTACGCCGAATACCTGCGCAACCGGCTGCGGCTGGTGGCGGCGGCGGCCAACGAGCTGGAGATCCGCGACGGCAAGCTGACCGGCGAAGTGCTGGGGCCGGTGGTGGACGCACAGTTCAAAGCCGATACGCTGCTGCGGCTGGCGGAGAAGCTGGAGATCCCGCTGGCGCAAACCGTGGCCATCGGCGACGGCGCCAATGATTTGAAAATGATGCAGGCGGCGGGGTTGGGCATCGCCTACCACGCCAAGCCGAAAGTGTATGAAAAAGCGCAGGTGGCGATCCGGCATGCGGATCTGATGGGCGTGCTGTGTATTCTCACCGGCAGCCTGAAACACGAAGTGCGATAACGAAAGATTGAGGTAAGACGTGGCAAAAGCGGCAAAACGGGCATTTGTGTGCAATGAGTGCGGGGCGGACTATCCGCGTTGGCAGGGGCAGTGCAGCGCCTGTCATGCCTGGAACACCATCACGGAAGTGCGTTTGGCCGCGTCGCCGGCCGCGGCGCGCAACGATCGCCTCAGCGGCTATGCCGGCGACGCCGGCGTCAGCAAAGTACAGAAGCTGTCGGAAATCAGCCTTGAGGCGCTGCCGCGCTTTACCACCGGCTTTCTCGAGTTCGACCGCGTGTTGGGCGGTGGCGTGGTGCCCGGCAGCGCCATTCTGATCGGCGGCAACCCCGGCGCCGGCAAGAGCACCCTGTTGCTGCAGGTGCTGTGCAAACTGTCTGAACAGATGAAAACCCTGTACGTCACCGGCGAGGAGTCGCTGCAGCAGGTGGCGATGCGCGCTCACCGTTTGGGGCTGCCGACCGGCGGCCTGAACATGCTGTCGGAAACCAGCATCGAGCAGATCTGCCTGATCGCCGAGCAGGAGCAGCCGAAGCTGATGGTGATCGACTCGATTCAGGTGATGCACATGGCGGACATTCAGTCTTCGCCGGGCAGCGTGGCGCAGGTGCGGGAAACCGCCGCCTACCTTACGCGCTTCGCCAAGACGCGCGGCGTGGCGATCGTCATGGTCGGCCACGTTACCAAAGACGGCTCGCTGGCCGGGCCAAAAGTGCTGGAACACTGCATTGACTGTTCGGTGCTGTTGGACGGTGACGCCGATTCCCGCTTCCGTACCCTGCGCAGCCACAAGAACCGCTTCGGCGCGGTCAACGAGCTGGGCGTGTTTGCCATGACCGAACAGGGGCTGCGCGAAGTCAGCAACCCTTCGGCAATCTTCCTTAGCCGCGGTGATGAAGTCACTTCCGGCAGCTCGGTGATGGTGGTGTGGGAAGGTACCCGGCCGCTGCTGGTGGAGATCCAGGCGCTGGTGGATCACTCGATGATGTCCAACCCGCGCCGCGTGGCGGTGGGCCTGGAGCAGAATCGGTTGGCAATCCTGCTGGCGGTGCTGCACCGGCATGGCGGGCTGCAGATGTCGGATCAGGACGTGTTCGTCAACGTGGTCGGCGGGGTAAAGGTCAGCGAGACCAGCGCCGATCTGGCGCTGCTGATGTCGCTGGTCTCGAGCCTGCGCGATCGCCCGCTGCCGAACGATCTGGTGGTGTTCGGCGAAGTGGGGTTGGCGGGGGAGATTCGCCCGGTGCCGAGCGGCCAGGAGCGCATCTCCGAAGCGGCCAAGCACGGCTTCAAGCGCGCCATCGTGCCGCACGGCAATATGCCGAAGAAGCCGCCGGCCAACATGCAGGTGTTCGGGGTCAAGAAGCTGGCGGACGCGCTGGACGTGCTGGAAGAGTTTTATTAATGTCGCCGACGGCGAGAAAGATATGCTATTTTGTTTAGCATACTAAACGGAGGTGGCCATGCCGCAATTTGATTATCTGAAGACGTCCATCAAGCAAAAGGGCTGTACTTTGCAGCAGGTGGCGGATGCCAGCGGCATGACAAAAGGCTATCTCAGCCAGCTGTTGAACGACAAGATCAAAAGCCCGAGCGCGCAAAAGCTCGAGGCGCTGCACCGTTTTCTCGGGCTGGAGTTCCCGCGTAAAGAGGTTAAAGTCGGCGTGGTGTTTGGTAAATTTTACCCGCTGCACACCGGCCACATCTACCTGATCCAGCGCGCCTGCAGCCAGGTGGACGAGCTGCACGTTATCTTGTGCCATGACGAGCCGCGCGATCGCGAGCTGTTCGAGAACAGTTCGATGTCGCAACAGCCGACGGTCAGCGATCGCCTGCGCTGGCTGCTGCAGACCTTCAAGTACCAGAAAAACATCCATATCCACTCGTTCGACGAGCAGGGCATCGAGCCCTATCCGCACGGCTGGAACGTGTGGAGCGATGGCATGAAGGCCTTTATGGAGCAGAAGGGCATCGTGCCGAGCTTCATCTATTCCAGCGAAGCGCAGGACGCGCCGCGCTATCGCGAGCATCTGGGCATCGAAACCATTTTGGTCGACCCCGAGCGTTCGTTCATGAACATCAGCGGCAATCAGATCCGTCAGGATCCGTTCCGTTATTGGGACTACATCCCGACCGAGGTGAAGCCGTTCTTCGTGCGTACTGTGGCGATCCTCGGCGGTGAGTCGAGCGGCAAGTCGACGCTGGTCAACAAGCTGGCCAACATCTTCAACACCACCAGCGCCTGGGAATATGGCCGCGATTACGTGTTCTCGCACCTGGGCGGCGATGAGATGGCGCTGCAGTATTCCGATTACGACAAAATTGCCCTCGGGCAGGCGCAATACGTGGATTTCGCGGTCAAGTACGCCAACAAGGTGGCGTTTATCGATACCGATTTCGTGACTACGCAGGCGTTTTGCAAAAAGTACGAAGGGCGTGAACACCCCTTCGTGCAGGCGCTGATCGACGAATACCGTTTCGATCTGGTGATCCTGCTGGAAAACAACACGCCGTGGGTGGCGGACGGCCTGCGCAGCCTCGGCAGCAGCGCCGATCGCCTGGCGTTCCAGCGCCTGCTGGAGGAGATGCTGCGCGCCAACAACATCGAGTACGTGCACGTTGAATCCAGCGATTACGAAGAGCGTTTCCTGCGCTGCGTCGAGCTGGTGCAACAGCTGCTGGCGGCGGATGCCGGCAGGTTGAGCGCGCCCGCCCATCGCCACGCCGCAGGCTGAGGGAAATTAGCGTAATGTGCGATCGCGGCGGCAGAAACGGCCGCCCTGGCGCACATTTAACGGCTTGTTTAAACATGGTTCATTCGAGAGCGACTACGTTAAGGTTTTCTTTACAATAACGCTCAGAAGAAGACATGTCTTATCGCTTACTCGCTCTCTGGTTGGTCTGCTATGCCGCAGCCTGGACGCTGCTGACTGTTCATCTCGATCCTACCCTGCCTTACGACGCCGTCGAGGCGCTCAACTGGGGCCTCAACGGCGAATGGGGCTCACCGAAAAATCCGTGGCTGGTCGGTGCGGCGATGCATCCGGCGATCTGGCTCTCGTGGCTGCCGCTGAACGTTTACTGGTATGGCGGGCACTTCATCGCCATCGCCATCGGCATGTTGGGCGTCTGGCTGTTGGCGCGGCGCCTGAGCGGCAGCACCTCGCTGGCCTGGATGGCGCTGCTGACGCTCAACCTGTCCGGCATCATCAATTTCGACATTATTCCCTACAACGACAACTACCTGTTGGTGATGCTGTGGCCGTGGATGGCGCTGTTCTTCCACATGGCTATCTCGCGTTCGGCCAACTGGTGGCCGGCCTTCGCGTTGGTGGCCGGTCTGGCGATGATGGCGAAATACTCGACCTTCGCCTTCGTCTATTTCGTGGCGCTGTCGACGCTGTTCGTGCCGCAGGTTCGGCGCTGCTATCGGCAGCCGCAGTTCTATCTGGCGGTAGCGATCTGGCTGGCGCTGGTGCTGCCGAACGTGTTCTGGCTGTGGAATCACGACTTTGCCGCCTTCAAATGGGTGGATTCGCAGATCAAGATGCAGCTCAACCTCGACATGCTGCAGTCGCTGCTGCTGGTGTTCTATCCGTCGCTGGTGTTGTGGGCGATCCTGCGGCGCAGCGGGGCGGTGCTGGCCTGGCCATCGGCCTTGCCGATGCGGGTGCTGCTGTGGATCTATCTGTTGCCGCTTGGCATTATCACTTTCTGGTTCTCCTTCAACGTCGGCGGCCGGTTGACCGAATGGCTGCAGCCGTTCTTCATGCTGGCGCCCGCGCTGCTGGTTGGCTGCGTGCGTCAGCCGCCGGTGCGTTCACTGCGCGCGGCGACCCTCGGGCTGATGTGCGCAGCGCTGGCGGTCTATCTGGGGTATGCCGCGGTGATGCTGGGCAACGTGCGCAACGCCGGCCAGAAGATGGTGGGTATCAAGGCGTTCAGCGCAGGGGTGGAGCGGCTGTGGCAGGAGCGGTATGGCGTCGACCTACGCTACGTCGGCGGCGAATACCTGTCGCAGTGGATGACGGTGTACGCCGATTCACGGCCGCAGACCATTACGCGCTGGTCCAATCATACGCGGCCGAATATCTACAACGTCAACATCAGCTATCCGCAGATTGCCCAGCACGGCGTCGCCCTGTTTGGGCGGTTGGGTGAAGACTGCGCGCACAGCGACTTCGGCGGTGAGTTGGCCCACTGGCCGAAGATGCGCCTCGATTGGCAGCAGACGCTGACCTTCCGCGCCGATCCGCATTCCGACGAGCAGACGCTGTGCGTCGGCTTCGTTCGTCCGCAGTAACGGCGGCGCAGGGCGCCGCCGCGATTCAGGCTTAGTAAGCGATAACCAGCTTGCCTTGCATATGGCCGCCGAGCAGCTGTCGATGCGCGGCGGTCAGCGTGTCTACCGACAGCCCGTACAGGGTTTCGCTCAGTGTGGTGCTCAGCTTGCCCTCGTCCAGCAACTGCGCCATCTGCTGCAGGATCTTGCCCTGTTGCGCGATGTCCGAGGTGGTGAACATGCTGCGGGTGAACATGAATTCCCAGTGCAGCGCGGCGCTTTTCAGCTTCAGCGCGTTTTGATCCAACGGCTGCGCGTTCTCGACGATGGTGCAGATATGGCCCAGCGGCGCGACCAGCTCGGCCATCGCCGGCCAGTGGCCGTCGGTATCGTTCAGGCATAGGATGTAATCCACCTGCTCGATGCCGTGCTGCGCCAGGTTGCCTTTCAGATCGCGGTAGTCCACCACCAGGTCGGCGCCGCGTTCACGGCACCAGGCGGCGGATTCCGGCCTTGAGGCGGTGGCGATCACTTTCACCTTGCTGCGCAATGCGGCCAGCGGAATGGCCAGCGAGCCGACCCCGCCGGCGCCGCCGATGATCAGCAGCGTCTTGTGCTCAGGCGCATCCTGAATGTTCAGGTGTTCGAACAGCGCCTCCCAGGCGGTGAGGGCGGTGAGCGGCAGGGCGGCGGACTCGGCCCAGTTCAGGCTGCGCGGTTTGTGCGCGGCGATGCGTGAGTCGATCAGCTGATGGCTGCTGTTGCTGCCCGGACGGGTGATGTCGCCGGCGTACCACACCTCATCGCCGGGCTTGAAGCCGCTGACGCCGCTGCCCACGCTCACCACGATGCCGCTGGCGTCCCAGCCGAGGACGCGCGGCTGCTGCAGGCCGCTTTTCTGCAGACCGGCGTGCACTTTGGTGTCCACCGGATTGACCGACGCCGCTTTCACTTCCACCAGCAGATCGTACTGGCCGGGAACCGGCATCTCCGGTGAGATTTCGATGAAACCGGCGGGGTTCTGCGGGTCTACGGCAATGGCTTTTATCGACATGATTGTACTCCTTTCAAATGATGCTCCCAGTGTAGACCCGCGGCAGTAGGGTGATAAGATGGACAATATCTAACTGAGTGTTCGTTTAAGGTGAACAATGGAATTCAAACAGCTGCAGGACATGGCGCTGTTCGCGCTGGTGGCGGAGTGCGGCAGCTTCACCGCCGCCGCGCAGCGCGTCGGGCTGCCGAAGTCCAGCGTCAGCCAGCGCATCAGCCAGCTTGAACAGACGCTGGGGCTGCGCTTGCTCAATCGCACTACGCGCCAGCTGAACCTGACCTTCGCCGGTGAGCGTTATCTGGAGCATTGTCAGGCGATGATGTCCGCCGCCGAACGCGCCGATCTGGCGCTGCAGCGGCTGCGCGATAACCCGAGCGGCCGCCTGCGCATCTCGACGCCTGCCGGGCTAGGGGCAACCCTGGTGGCGCGGCTGGCGGCGGATTTTCAGCGCCAGTACCCGGACGTTTCGCTGGAGGTGTCGGTGTCCGACGCCATGGTGGATCTGGTGCAGGAAGGTTACGACGCCGCACTGCGTACCGGCAAGCCGCAGGATTCTTCACTGATCGGCCGCCGCCTCGGGTACGCGCCGCGCTATCTGTTGGCTGCGCCGTCCTATCTGGCGCAGCATCCGCCGATCGAACACCCGCAGCAACTGCAGCAGCATCGTTGCATCGCCCATCGGGCTTGGACGGCCTGGAACCTGCGCTGCGGCGACGATTATTACCGCTGGCAGCTGCCGCTGGCGCACACCACCGACAACCTGCTGTATGCACGCGAATGTGCCATTGCCGGTGCCGGCATCACGCTGCTGCCGGCGTTTCTCAGCCGCGAGGTGGTGGCGCAGAAGCTGTTGGTGGAGGTGTTGCCGGCGTGGCGTGCGGAAGGGAACGAGCTGTATCTGGTCTACCCGAGCCGCAAGCTGAATTCCCCGGCGCTGGCCTGTTTCATCGATGTGGTGCTGCAGCATCCGGCGTTCGACGACTACGCGCGCGAGCTGGCGCGGGAATGATGGCCGGGGCGCGCAGAGCCTTCTCTTCAGACGGAGGGCCGCGCCACCTGAACGATGCGCTTCCCTCTATTTTTGCCCGCCAGCAGGCCGACCAGCGCAGCGGGCAGCAGTTCGAAACCGGTGATCAGGTCTTCGATGACCGCAAGTTTTCCTTCAGCGATCCAGACCGTGAGCGCCGCCAGCGCCTGTTCTTGGCGGTGAAGGAAATCGGCCAACAGGAACCCACGCATCGTCAAGCTGTTGACGATCAACACACCGGGGATCCCGGCAGGTGCTGCCGGCGGAGAGGCCGTATCGTACTGCGATACCGCGCCGCAGCAAACGATGCGCCCCTGTTTTGCCATGTGCTGCAGACTGGTCGCCAAAATATTGCCGCCGACGTTGTCGAACAGCACATCGATGCCGTTGGGGCACGAGCGGCGCAGGGCGTCATGCAGATTTTCCGCTTTATAATCTATCGCCGCGTCGAACCCCAGCCTGTCCGTCAGCAGAGCCGTTTTGGCGCCGCCGCCGGCAATGCCCACCGTGCGGCAGCCGTGAAGCCGGGCGATTTGTCCGGCGAACATGCCTACCGCCCCCGCGGCGGCGGATACGACGACGGTTTCACCGGCCTTGGGGCGTCCGCATTCCAGCAGGCCGAAGTAAGCGGTGAGTCCAGGCACGCCGTAAACGCTGAGCAAGTGCGTATGCGGAACGATATCCGACTGCTTGAGCGCGCCTGCCGCCGGTACGACTGCGAAGGTTTGCCAGCCGGTTTCTGCCAGCACTAAATCTCCGGCGGCCAGCAGGGGAGAGCGCGACTCGACGACTTCGGCCAGCACGGTCGCAGCCATGACGTCTCCCGCCTGCAGTCCGGAACGATAGGTGACGCCCTGCATCCAGGCTCGGCTGGCCGCATCCAGAGGCACGTAAAGCGTGCGCAACAAAACCTCTTCAGGGCCGGGGATCGGCATGGGGGCCTCCCGAGTCTGAAAACAATCGACGGTCAGTTTTCCTTGCGGGAGTTTGACGAGGATGATTTGGCGATTCTGCATCGGTGGGCTCCTGATTAAATCTTGCCGAAGGCATCGACGCCGGTGAGTTGCGCCGAGAGTTTCCACAGGCGTTGGGCCTGTTCAGGATCGACGGCGTAGCTTTTTACGCCGCTGAAGGAAAAGCCGGTGTCATCGTTGCGCCGGGCGACATCGCAATCTTCGCAATACAGTCCGCCAAGGCCATTGAGTTGGGGCGATGTCGCCGCCCAGACCTGGGTTGCCGCTCCTTGTTGCGGGGTCTTCAGCATTTCCGGGTGGGCGGGTTTGCCGTTGGCGTCGATCCAGTCCAATGCGAGCATCTCTTCCTGCGAGAGATAGCGCTGTAGCGGCGTTGGGATCATGCCGGGATGCAGCGAGAAGGCGCGCACGCCGGCGTTTTTCCCCAGCTTGTCAAGCTGGAGGGCGAAGAGCGCGTTAGCGGTTTTCGATTGGCCATAGGCCAGCCACTTGTCATAGCCGCTGTGAAACTGAACGTCATTCCAGCGTATGGCGCTGGCATGGTGACCGGAAGAGGAGATGACGACAACGCGGGCGCCGCCCGCCAATGCCGGCCAGAGGTGGCTCACCAGTGCGTAATGCCCCAGGTGGTTGATCGCGAATTGTGCCTCCCAGCCTGGGCCGATACGGGTTTCAGGACAGGCCATAATGCCGGCACCGCAGATCAACATATCGAGGTGGACGCCGGTCGCCAGAAGTTGTTGCGTGAACTTTCTGATGTTGCTCAGGTCGGCCAAATCAAGCTCATAAATGTCGATGTTGCTGATACCGGCGATGGCCAGACGGGTACGGGCGATGACGGGATTGCGGGCGGCGACGATCACCTGTGCTCCCGCTTGCGTCAATGCGCGAGTCGTTTCCAATCCCAGGCCGGAATGACCGCCGGTTATCAGCGCCGTCATGCCGGCCAGTTGCCGATCTTTGAGCACGTCGGCGGCGGTGGTGGTGGCGTTAAAGCTGGTGTTGAGGGGCATTTGTCGGTTCATTGGGCGTTCCTCGCTGCGGTTGGCTGTGACACTGGGAGTGTAAGTCGGCTCTATCAGCGGCTGAATGCAACAAAAACCTAATTTCTGTCGCCATCGTCCTAAGGCCTTTGGCTGGAGCATCGCACGGGCTATGCTCTTGAAAGGGCCTTGGGGGGAGAGGGTATGGATCCTTTATCGGAAGTGCTGGCGCCACTGAACAGCCAGAATGCGTTTTTCGGCGGCCTGAAGGCCGGCGGCGACTGGGCCGTTCATTTTCCCGCTCCGCAAGGCGGGAAGTTCAACGCGGTGGTGCGCGGCGGCTGTTGGCTGGCGGCGGAAGGGCAGGCCGAGCCGCTGTGGCTGGCGGCCGGCGACTGTTTATTGCTGACTCGCAGCCTGCCGCTGACCGTTGGCAGCGACTTGTCACTGCCGGCGCTCGACGCCGACGTGCTCTATCTGCAGGCGAAAAACGGCATGGCGAGCTGCGGCGAGGGGGAAACGTGCCTGTTTATCGGTGGCCGCTTTAGCTTCGGCCAGGAAGTGGAACGGCTGTTTGGCAGCCTGCCCGCGCTGATGGTGATCCGCGGAGGCACGGAAGAGGCTGCCGTGCTGCAATGGGCGTTGCAACGGCTGGCGGATGAGCTGGTTAGGCCTTCGCCGGGCAGTACGTTGATGACGCATCATCTGGGGCAAATCATGTTGACCCAGGCACTGCGGATTTACCTGATGGGGGAGGAGAGTGCGGCGTCGGGTTGGCTGCCCGCCTTGTTCGATCCGCGCATCGGCGCCGCGATGCTGGCGGTGCACGCCGATCCCGCCCGGCGCTGGACGGTGGCGGCGTTGGCCGACGCGGCGAGCGTTTCCCGTTCGACGTTGGCGCTGCGCTTCAAGCAGAAGGCCGGCATGGCACCGCTTGAATACGTGTCGCGCTGGCGCATGTTGCTGGCGGCGCGGGCTTTGCGTACCGGCAGCGAACCGGTGTCCGTCATCGCGCAGCGTTTGGGATACGACTCAGACAGCGCGTTCAGCCACGCCTTTAAGCGCATGATGGCATGCTCGCCGCGCGACTATCGGCGGGCGCGGGCATAAAAAAAGGCACCGCATGCGGCGCCTTTCGTATTACTTGGCGATCTTCTTGTACTTGATGCGGTGCGGCTCGAGCGCGTCGGCGCCCAGCGTACGCTTCTTGTACTCTTCGTACTCGGTGAAGTTGCCTTCGAAGAATTCCACCTTGCCCTCGTCCTGGTAGTCCAGGATGTGGGTGGCGATACGGTCGAGGAACCAACGGTCGTGCGAGATCACCATGGCGCAGCCAGGGAATTCCAGCAGGGCGTTTTCCAGTGCGCGCAAGGTTTCGATATCCAGGTCGTTGGTCGGTTCATCGAGCAGCAGCACGTTGCCGCCAACCTGCAGCAGCTTGGCCAGGTGCAGACGGCCACGCTCACCGCCGGACAGCTCGCCCACGCGTTTGCCCTGATCGACGCCCTTGAAGTTGAAGCGGCCGACATAGGCACGGCTCGGCATCTCGGTGTTGCCGATGCGCATGATGTCCTGCCCGCCGGAGACTTCTTCCCACACGGTTTTCGAACCGTCCATGCTGTCGCGGAACTGATCGACGGACGCCAGCTTGACGGTATCGCCCAACACGATGCTGCCGGAATCAGGCTGCTCCTGACCGGACATCATGCGGAACAGCGTGGATTTACCCGCGCCGTTCGGGCCGATGATGCCGACGATTGCCCCTTTCGGCACCGAGAACGACAGGTCATCGATCAGCAGGCGGTCGCCGTAGGACTTGCGCAGGTTGCTGACTTCGACCACTTTATCGCCCAGGCGTGCGCCAGGTGGGATGAACAGTTCGTTGGTTTCGTTACGTTTCTGGTATTCGGTGTTGTTCAGCTCTTCGAAGCGGGCCAAACGGGCCTTGCCTTTGGACTGACGGCCTTTGGCACCCTGACGCACCCACTCCAGCTCTTTCTCGATCGACTTGCGACGAGCGGCTTCGGCGGACGCTTCCTGCGCCAGACGCGCGTCTTTCTGCTCCAGCCAGGACGAGTAGTTGCCTTCCCACGGAATGCCTTCGCCGCGGTCGAGTTCGAGGATCCAGCCGGCCACGTTATCCAGGAAGTAACGGTCGTGGGTGATCGCCACCACGGTGCCTTCGAAGTCGTGCAGGAAGCGTTCCAGCCAGGCCACGGACTCGGCGTCCAGGTGGTTGGTCGGTTCGTCCAGCAGCAGCATGTCCGGTTTTTCCAGCAGCAGGCGGCACAGCGCGACGCGGCGGCGTTCACCCCCGGACAGGTGGGCGATTTTGGCGTCCCAGTCCGGCAGGCGCAGCGCATCGGCGGCGCGTTCCAGTTGAGCGTTGAGGTTGTGACCGTCGTGCGCCTGAATGATCTCTTCCAGGCGGCCCTGTTCGGCGGCCAGCTTGTCGAAGTCTGCGCCTTCTTCCGCGTATAGTGCGTACACTTCGTCCAGGCGTTTCAGCGCGCCGACCACTTCCGCCAGCGCTTCTTCCACCGATTCACGCACGGTGTGTTCGAGGTTAAGCTGCGGCTCCTGCGGCAGATAACCGATCTTGATGCCCGGCTGCGGGCGCGCTTCCCCTTCGATATCGGTATCGATGCCGGCCATGATGCGCAGCAGGGTGGACTTACCGGCGCCGTTCAGGCCCAGTACGCCGATTTTTGCCCCAGGGAAGAAGCTCAGGGAGATGTTTTTCAAAATATGACGCTTCGGCGGTACTACCTTGCCGACGCGGTGCATGGTATAGACGTATTGAGCCACGTTGCTCTAAGCCTCTCTATATCAGTATTTATAGGATGTCTGGCGGCATGAGTGTAGCCCGTTTCGATCTCGGATCCCAGACATCGCTCAGCGATCGCTAAGTATAACCGTTTATGCGCCGATAAAGGCGCATATTGGCGGCTTATGGCGTGACGACGATCGCGACGCGGCGGTTTTCCGCGCGGCCGCTGGAGGTGCGGTTATCGGCAACGGGGTCGCGTTTGCCCATGCCGCGAGTTTCGATATTGGCGCGCGGAATGCCGACGCTGGCCAGCAGATCGGCCACCGCATCGGCGCGGCGCAGGGAGAGCTGGTCGTTGTAGCTGTCTTCACCGTAGTTGTCGGTATGGCCGTCCAGGCGGAACTTGGTGATGCCGACGCTCAGCAGCGCACGGCCCATCTTCTGCACCGTCTCGGTGCTTTCCGGGTTCAGCTTGCCGATATTGTTGCCGAACAGCACTTTATCCGACAGGCCGAACTCCCAGCCGTTATCGGTCAGTTTGAAGCCCTGCGATTGCAGCAGCGCAACCTGCTCGGGCGTCAGGCCCTGCGGTTTGCTCTGGCAGCCGGCGAGCGCCAGCAGGGCGACGAACACCATCGTCAGCAGTGAAAAACGACCTTTAAACAGTTGCTGTATCATAGTCAAAATCCCTAGTTCAAGTGTTATAGCCGGGGCTCTTATTTATGTATAGCCAGCCGCCAGCCTCCGTTATAACGATGCTTTGCCTGATACATCGCATCGTCAGCTTCGTGCAAAAGACCCTGAGGCGTTGACGCGTGATCAGGGTACAGCGCAATACCGATACTCAGAGAGGTAATGACCGTCTCGTCGTTCGGCAAAATGACCGGTTGCGTCATGCAGTCGATGATGTTGTCAGCGATCTGCAAGACATCTTCCGTGCCGTGTACCGGCGCCAGCAGCACGGCGAATTCATCCCCTCCCAGGCGTGCGACCAGATCGGTTTCGCGCAGCTGCGCGCGAATGCGCCCGGCAATGGTGGTCAGCACCGCATCGCCTGCGGCGTGGCCGTAACTGTCGTTCACCTCCTTGAAACGATCGCCGTCGATAAACAGCACCGCCAATTTCGCCGGCGATTCGATATCGCCCAGCGCCCGGCTCAGTCGCCCTTCGAAGAAGGCGCGGTTCGGCAAACCGGTCAGGCTGTCGTGCGTTGCCCGGTGCGCCAGCGAGTCGTTCTCCTGCTTCAGATGGGCCTGCCAGGCCTCCAGCTCGTCGAGCAAGCCGTTGAAATCGTTGCTGAGCTCATGCAACTCGGCGATAGGCGCCGACGGCACCCGCAGGCCGAAGGTGCGATCGCGGCGCACCGCATGCGCCACATTGGCGATGTCGTCCAGCGAACTGACGATGCCGACCAGCATACGGCGCGACAACACCAGGGCGCACAGGGTGCTGAGCACCAGGCAGGCGATCATACCGACCATGCCGCGCAACAGGAAACGCAGCAGGCTGCCGCCGTTACCGCTCAGCCAGACCTGACCGACCTGCTTGCCCTCGTGGGTGATAGGCAGAATGACCGGCTCGGGCAGCGCCCAGTGCGCGACGATCTGCTCAAGGCCATGCAGCGGCCCATCGGTGGGATGGCGCCAGTTGGCTAGCATCTTGCCGTTGTTGTCGAGGATCCGCACGTCCGATACCTCTTCGTTGGAGGCGATCAGCATCAGCGCCTCGCGCGCGGCAGTGCGATCTTCAAACACTACGGCGGCTTCGACGGTATAGCTGATGGAGCGCGCGATCAGGTGCAGGTTGTGATTGGCATAGGCGCGCAGCGCAAACAGCGCCACCAGCGTCAAAAAGATGCCGGCGGTGCCGACGGCGATCAGCGCCAGCCCAAGATGCACCCGCTGCAGCACTCGGCCCAGCGTCGGGCGCGCATTGCCGGAGCGGTTTCTACGCAACAGCCTCATAGCGGCGGCGCCTGTTTGCGTGCCAGCTGCAGCACGTTGGGGTGAACGCGCACGCCGCTGCGCGCCAGAGCGTCCAGGTTGACCTTGAAACTGGCCTGGTCCCCATCGATCTGCAGGCAAAAAGCGCTGCCGGCGGAGCATTCGCTATCGTTTTCGCTGATGCTGAGAATGGAGTTGCCGGAAATGCGCTGCATGAAATTTTGTCTCTGCGCGGCGGTGATGTTCCCTAAGTAGATGACATCGCAGCCGGTACTCAGCGTTGGGCTGTCGAACGGCACGCGCTCGGCTTTAATCGGGCGCGGCGCGCTCAGCAGGATCGGATCGAACAGCCCTTCGGCATACTGGGTGGGCGCGGTCACGCACAAGCGGATCGGATTGGGTTCACGCGACCAGCGGGCGTAGCTGATGATGCCTACCACCACGGTCGTCACGGCGTGCGTGCGCTTTTGATAGGGATCATCGGCGGCGTGCGCAGGCCCGGACAACGTCAGCAGCGCTAACAAAACGATCAGCAGCAGGCGACCGATATTCAGGCGTGCGCCAAGGAAGCCCGGCTCGGGGCTTTTTGCGCAACGCATTGCTATCGCGGTCTTATTCGCCATCTTCACCCGCCATTCCGGCCTGATCCACCGCCCGCAGGCCGTGGCCTGACAAGGAAAAATCCGGCCCGCTTGAAGGGACTATCGTTTTGCTGAAAGCTGTCAGTCGCACTGCCTAATGAACACTATCTAACCCATAATTGGCGCGGATTGTATTATAAGATGTCTTCGTTGGGCGCTTTATGTGCTGTTTTCTCGGAATTATCCTACTTATTTTTGATAGTATAAAAATGCCTACCCGGGTTTGCCACCGCTTTTCTGCAAAGTTGGCGCGTTTGGCCAGCTGTCAGGCGATTTGCGCAACGGCGGGCTCATATCTCAAATGAAATAATGTGATAGCTAATAATTAAAAAGAATTTTACTTCTTTCATAAACACCGGGCCGGTTAATAAAAATCCGGTGACTGGAAATATCCCGGCGACCTGATTTGTCAGTCAAAGTAAACGTTTTTTACCTGGCTCCCGTCATGGCGATACACTTCTTCTTCTACAGTATTGAATGGATAAGCGATTGCGCTGTCTATGGTAGATATCTGCGTCCGGGCCGTGCGCCCGGCTTTATTTTGTCCCGCGGCGCCGTGCGCGGCGGTCACCGGGGGGGCTGGGCGGCTCCCTCGGTACAACCAGTGAGGAAAGAGCGAGGATGGTCAAGGTGGACAAGCGACGGCTGTTGGCAATGGGGCTGTGCCTGACGGCGTTTTCAGGCGCGGCGCTGGCGGATTCTCTGGATGCGCAACGTCAGCGCTACCAGCAGATCAAACAGGCGTGGGACGGCAATCAGATGGACGTGGTGGCGCAGCTGATGCCGACGCTGCGTGATTATCCGCTTTATCCTTACCTGGAATACCGCGAGCTGACACAGGATCTTAGCCAGGCGGGGTTCTCCGAGGTGAACGACTTTATCAAGCGCAACCCGACGCTGCCGCCGGCGAAATCGCTGGCGCCGCGCTTCGTCAATGAGTTGGCGCGTCGCGAGGACTGGCGCACCCTGTTGGCCTTCAGCCCGCAGCCGCCCAAACCGGTGGCGGCGCGCTGCAACTATTACTATGCCAAGTGGGCCACCGGCGATCAGCAGGCGGCCTGGAGCGGCGCTGACGAGCTGTGGCTGAACGGCAAAACGCTGCCGGGTGCCTGCGATCGGCTGTTCAGCGTCTGGCGCGGCGCAGGCAAGCAGAGGCCGCTGGATATTCTGGCGCGCATGAAGCTGGCGCTGAAAGAGGGCAACAGCCCGTTGGTCAGCAACCTTTACAGTCAGCTGCCGGCCGACTACCAGACCATGGGCAACGCACTGGTGCGTTTGCAAAACGATCCGACCACCGTGGAAGCCTTCGCCCGCAGCGTGGGGCCGACCGACTTTACCCGCGCCGCCACCGGCATCGCCTTTGAACGCCTGGCGCGGCAGGATGTGGAAAACGCGCGGGCGATGATCCCGACGCTCGCGCGGCTGCAGAAAATGAGCGACGACGAGCGGCTGGGGCTGGAAGAGTCGGTGGCCTGGCGCCTGATGGGCAGCGACGCTACCTATGAACAGGCGCAGTGGCGCGATCAGGTGATTCTGCGCAGCCGTTCGCCTTCGCTGCTGGAGCGCCGGGTGCGCATGGCGCTGGGTAACGGCGATCGGCAGGGCGTCGCGACCTGGCTGGCCCGTCTGCCGGAAGCGTCGCGCAACAAGGATGAGTGGCGCTACTGGCGCGCCAGTCAGCTGATGGACGAAGGCAAACGCGCCGAAGGCGAGGAGATGTTGCGCAACCTGATGACCGAACGCGGTTTCTATCCGATGGTGGCGGCGCAGAAGCTGAACGCCACTTATCCGGTGATGGTGGCGGTGGCGGCCAAGCCGCGCACGTCGCTGGTCGACGGGCCGGAGGTCGCCCGGGTACGCGAGCTGATGTACTGGAATATGGACAACCTGGCCCGCAGCGAATGGGGCTCCTACGTCGCCAGCCGCAGCCGGCCGGAACAAGAGGCACTGGCGCGCTACGCCTTTGAGCAAAAATGGGCCGATCTGAGCGTGCAGGCGACCATCGTCGGCAAGCTGTGGGATCATCTGGAGGAACGGTTCCCGGTCGCTTGGCCACAGGAGTTCCGCCGCGCCACCGATGACAAGGGGATCACCAGCAGCTATGCGATGGCGATCGCGCGCCAGGAGAGCGCCTGGAATCCGAAGGCGCAGTCGCCGGTCGGTGCCGCCGGCCTGATGCAGGTGATGCCGCGCACCGCGCAGCATACGGTGCAGATGTTCAATATTCCCGGCTATGTCGGCCCGAGCCAACTGTTCGATCCGCAGACCAATATCACCATCGGCACCAGCTATCTGGAGTCGGTCTATCAGCAGTTCGGCCGCAACCGCATTCTGTCGAGCGCCGCCTATAATGCCGGCCCGTCGCGGGTGAATACCTGGCTGGGCAACAGCGCGGGGCGGATCGATCCGGTGGCGTTCATCGAAAGCATTCCGTTCTCTGAAACCCGCGGCTACGTCAAGAACGTGCTGGCTTATGATGCGTTTTACCGTTATCTGACGCACCGGCCGGCCAAGGTGCTGACCGACGCCGAGTGGCAGAGACGTTATTGATTTTGACGGCCCTATGGTATGCTGCTGTACTAGTTAAATAGTATGGTGGCTGCCATGACGCAATTATCGTTAAACGACCCCGCTCTTTCAGAACAAGGCAATGAGGATTGGCTGCGCTTCGTCGCGCTGCTGCAGAATTCGTTTGCGCAAGAACTTCATCAACCGCTGTTGCAGCTGATGTTGACGCCGGACGAGCGCACTGCGCTGGGCACCCGGGTGCGGATCATTCAGGAATTGATGCGCGGCGAGATGAGCCAGCGCGAGCTGAAAAATGAACTGGGCGCGGGGATCGCCACCATCACCCGCGGTTCTAACAGCCTGAAAGCGGCTTCACCCGCGCTGAAACAGTGGCTTGAGCAGCAGTTGCTGCACGACGCGCCCTAGCAGACTCAGCGTTATTGCTGATAGATGGCGTTGTGGAACGGCACCAGCGCCAGCAGCAGCGCCTGGTGGTAAACGCTGGTGCGGCTCAGCCGGCCGTCAGTGAAGACGCCGATGGCGCCGCCCTGACGTTTCACCTCGGCGTTGCCGGTGATCGCCGCCATTTCGCTGCCCAATTCGCGACCGGCGCGAATACCTTGTAAGATGACTTCCGGCAGCATCAGGCTCGCCGAGCGGGATTCGCCACGGATGTGCGGGTTCTCGATGGTCATCCAGGCGAAGGTCATATTCTCTTCAATCCCGGCTTCCACGCCGACCCAAAAATCGGCCTCGGGCCTGACCTGGCGCGCTTCCATCACGCGTTGACGCGAACCGGTGCGGGTTTCGTGGTTGCCTATCGGCTGCAGCGAGACGCCGCTGGCGACGTCAACGGATTCAATGCGGTATTGGCTCGCGCCAAAGACGTCATCGAAGGCGAGTTGAATAGCCTTGATCTTTGCCGGGTTGGTAGTTGCAGCGACAACATGGTACATAACGGGTTTGATATCCTTCTGGCCGATACGCCGGGCAGCGGCAAAAGCGCCGCCGGGCCGGGGATAAACGCAAATTTCACGCAGTATAACGGAAAACAAAAATGTTACAGGTATACCTCGTTCGCCATGGCGAAACGGAATGGAACGCGGCTCGCCGCATCCAGGGTCAGTCCGACAGCCCGTTAACCGCCATGGGTGAACACCAGGCCCGTCTGGTCGCCAGGCGGGTCAGCAAAGAAGGCATTACGCACATCATTACCAGCGATCTGGGGCGCACGCGCCGCACCGCGCAAATCATCGCCGAAGCCTGTGGCTGCGAAGTGATTGGCGATCCGCGTTTGCGTGAGCTGCACATGGGGGTTCTGGAAGAACGCCTGATCGACAGTTTGACGCCGCAGGAAGAGCAGTGGCGCAAACAGATGGTCGATGGTACTCCTGACGGCCGTATCCCTCAAGGCGAATCCATGGAGGAGCTGGGCGAGCGCATGCGCGCCGCGCTGGAGAGCTGCCTGATGCTGCCTGAAGGCAGTAAACCGCTGCTCGTCAGCCATGGCATCGCGTTGGGGTGTTTGATCAGTACGGTGCTTGGGCTACCGGCCTATGCGGAACGCCGCCTGCGCTTGCGCAACTGCTCATTGTCGCGCGTCGATCACCAGCAGAGCCCGTGGCTGGCTTCCGGCTGGATCGTGGAAACGGCGGGCGATGTCACGCACCTGGACATGCCCGCGTTGGACGAACTGCAGCGTTAACGCCGAATCGGGATCAGGTAATCGCACTTGATCTCGATAGGCGCCTGATGCGGACGGCGCTCGCCTTTCGGGTAGAAACGCTCGATGTCGTGCCCTTTGCGGCGCGTCAGCTGGAGCGCCGGCAGGCAGGTGCCATACACCGTCAGGATGAAGTCTTGCAGCCCCTCGGTGGGCCCTTCGTAGCTGAACATCGCAAATTCGCCGCCCGGCAACACCAGTGGCTGGCCTTCCTGTACCTTGTCAGGCACCTGATCCGGCTCCAGCGCCGTGGTATACAGCACTTCCTGTTCGTCGTCCTTCTCCTGGCTTGGGCGCGAGTGGTGCAGCCCGTACAGCACCGGCGGCAGGGTTTCGACGTCACCGAGGAACTGACGCCAGAACTGCGAGCGCAGTTCAGTGCGCACGGTGGTGATCTGTTCCAGCGTACAGGAGTAGCTTTGGGTCAGGCCGACCAGGTGTTTGTCTGGCAGCGAGACGAATTCCGGCTGCGGCAGAGTGAAGGCCCCCAGACGGATCGGCGGACAGATGCCGAACGCATTCCAGTCCTCGGCGCGGCGGTACAGCGCCGGCGTTTGCGCAAACTGTTTTTTGAAGGCGCGGGTGAAGGTCTGCTGCGAGTCGAAACGATATTGCAGGGCGATATCCAAAATCGGCCGGCTGGTCAGACGCAGCGCGACGGCGGCTTTGGACAGTCTCCTTGCCCGGATGTAAGCACCGATGGCATTACCGGTAATATCTTTGAACATCCGTTGCAGATGCCATTTGGAGTAGCCGGCCTTGGCCGCCACGTTATCCAGCGACAAGGGTTGGTCCAAATGGCTTTCCAGCCAGCTAAGCAGATCACGAATGATACCGGCTTGATCCATAGATCTTCCTCGTAAAGCTTGGGGGTAGGAACCCGAACTGTTGATTCGTCACGCTGGTGCTGCGCTATCAGACCGATCCATGAGCCATTATGCGTTGCACTCTTTGCCTCTGCTGCGCATGCCGCGCCAGAGTTGGATTGGGGTACACCGTAGTGGGCGCAAAGAAATAACGACGCCGCATCATAGCAACTTTTTTACTCCGCGACTCTCAAAGATTTTTGTCACGCTCTGTGCTAAAACGGACGGTGCGGACCCGTATAAAACCGATTCCGTGAGCTTAGACATAAATAATGGCGATCGCCGAACCTATTTTTGCGGCAAGGTTATATCGGAGTTAAGTAAATGAAAAAAAACTGGATATTTTTATTCGGTTTGGTTTGCGCAACCGTGGGAAGCGCACAGGCGGAGCAAGTGGGTTCCGTTGATACGGTGTTTAAATTGTTGGGGCCGGACCACAAAATCGTGGTCGAAGCGTTCGACGATCCGGATGTTAAAAATGTAACTTGTTATATCAGCCGCGCCAAAACCGGCGGCATCAAAGGCGGCCTGGGGCTGGCGGAAGACACCGCCGACGCGGCCATTTCCTGCCAGCAGGTCGGGCCTATAGAGCTGAGCGACAAGATCAAAAACGGCAAGGCGGAAGGCGATGTGGTGTTCCAGAAACGCACTTCGCTGGTGTTCAAGAAGCTGCAGGTGGTGCGCTTCTACGACGCCAAGCGCAATTCACTGATCTACCTGAGCTATTCCGACAAGGTGATCGATGGCTCGCCGAAAAATGCGCTGAGCGCGGTGCCGATCATGCCGTGGGCTGAGACGAAATAAAAAAACGGGGTTCAGCATGCTGAACCCCGTTTTCATGACGGCAGGCGGGAGTTACTCTTCCAGCTCGCCGCAGAAGCGGTAGCCTTCGCCGTGAATGGTGGCGATGATTTCCGGCGTGTCCGGCGTCGATTCGAAGTGCTTGCGAATGCGACGGATGGTGACGTCCACGGTGCGGTCATGTGGCTTCAGTTCGCGACCGGTCATCTTCTTCAGCAGTTCGCCACGGGATTGGATCTTGCCCGGGTTTTCGCAGAAGTGCAGCATGGCGCGGAATTCACTGCGCGGCAGTTTGTACTGTTCGCCGGCCGGGCTGATCAGCGAGCGGCTGTTGATGTCCAGTTCCCACCCGTTGAACTTGTAGCTCTCGACCAGGCGGCGCTCTTCGCCCAGGCTGCCCAGATTCATGGTGCGCGACAGCAGGTTACGTGCGCGGATAGTCAGCTCACGCGGGTTGAACGGCTTGGTGATGTAATCGTCGGCGCCGATTTCCAGGCCGAGGATCTTATCCACTTCGTTATCGCGGCCGGTCAGGAACATCAAGGCGACGCTGGCCTGTTCACGCAGTTCGCGCGCCAACAGCAGGCCGTTTTTGCCTGGCAGGTTGATGTCCATGATGACCAGATTGATATCATTTTCAGACAGGATATTGTGCATCTCTGCACCATCATTGGCTTCATGAACAATGTAGCCTTCCGCCTCGAAAATGCTCTTCAGGGTGTTACGAGTGACTAACTCGTCTTCGACAATCAGAATGTGCGGGGTCTGCATATTTGCTACCTAAAATTGCCAACAAAATAGAAAATAGGAAGTACAGAAGTCTCTGTTTTCTTAGAGGAGGGCAGAGATAGCGCCACGTTCCCTCTCAGCAAATGACTAAAGTACGTAAACTCGTTCTTGATGCACTTTCCATCTCATGTCAACAAGATCGCTAGCCTGGTGGGGATGCTGTTCCCTACAACCCCTGGGGTGCCAAATCGGCGCATATCCTAACCCCATTAACAGCAATATAACAGCGCGTGCCGAATTCATCACCCAACAAAACTACGCTTTGTTGACATATATCAAATTCAATTGTAGCACGTTAACAGATTTGTGAAAAACACTTACAGAAATGCCAGTTTAAGTCACAGAACCTCAAATTCTGTGAACGATTCAGCATTATCGGGCCCGATAGGATACAATTATTCGCTTATTGATCATCGTCTTGTTTTAACTCATTGATAAATAAATACAGTAAAACATAAGCATGAATAATGACTATTACGGCGGATTTATTAGCTCAACGAGCCGTTTAATCTTGTTTGTTGCTATTAACGCGTTTATTGTTACGCAATTGTAAATATAAGCGGGCGCTGCGATACCGTCAAAAGCGCTGGCCCGCCTTCGGTGGAAGAGTGATGCAGCTTCATATTGTTTTAGTGGCTCCGGCGCGGCCGGAAAACGTCGGCGCTGCGGCGCGCGCGATGAAAACCATGGGCTTCGCTTCGTTGCGCATCGTCGACAGCGAGGCGCACCTGCAGCCGGCTGCACGCTGGGTGGCACACGGGGCCGGCGAGATCCTCGACGGCGTGCAAACGTTCGCCACGTTGGAACAGGCGCTGGCGGATGTAGACTTCACGGTCGCCACCACCGCCCGCAGCCGCGCGCGTTTTCACTACTACTGCACGCCGCCTGAGCTGCTGGAACAGCTGAGTGAGCGTAAGCAGTGGGTCGGCCAGGCCGCGCTGGTGTTCGGCCGCGAAGATTCCGGCCTGACCAACGAAGAGCTGGCGCTGGCGGATTTGCTGACCGGCGTGCCGATGCAGGCGGACTACCCGTCGCTTAACCTGGGCCAGGCGGTGATGGTGTACTGCTACCAGTTGGCGAGCCTGATGGGCGTCAGCACGCCGCAGGAAAAGGTGGCGTCGGAAGGGCAACTCAAAGCGCTGCGCCACCGCGCCGATGCCTTGTTGAACGCTTTGGATGTCGGCGATGACCAAAAATTGCGCGATTGGCTGCATCAGCGCCTCGGGGCGTTGCAACAGCGAGACACGGCGATGTTGCATACGCTGCTGCACGACATCGAAAAAAAACTCGCCAAGTGATAGCGGCTCCATCAGACGGTTACCCAGCGTGATCCACTAGTAAATCGGCTTTAAGTTGTTTTTTTGTTCTGTCGTTTTGCTTTTCACCTCCGATATCGCGCAATGTCGCCGCTGAACGGAAAATAAGCAAAAAAAAGAAATAGTTTGACTTGGGATAGCGATTGCTTTAACCAATAGAGGGGACAGAGTATTTCATGAGACAGACAGACAACATGCGCAACATCAGCCTGAAAACCACAATTATTACCACCACCGATACCACAGGTAACGGGGCGGGCTGACGCGCACAGGAAACACAGAAAAAAGCCCGCACCTAATCAGTGCGGGCTTTTTTTTCGGCTTAAATTCGGAGAGATGACACATGCGAGTGCTGAAATTTGGCGGAACCTCGGTAGCGAATGCGGAACGTTTTCTGCGCGTCGCCGACATCATGGAGAGTAACGCGCGTCAGGGACAGGTAGCCACGGTCTTGTCCGCCCCCGCAAAGATCACCAACCATCTGGTGGCGATGATCGACAAGACGGTGGCGGGTCAGGACATTCTGCCGAATATCAGCGACGCCGAGCGGATCTTTGCCGATCTGCTGAGCGGCCTGGCGCAGGCGCTGCCGGGCTTTGAATACGATCGCCTGAAAGGCGTGGTCGATCAGGAGTTCGCGCAACTCAAGCAGGTGCTGCACGGCGTCTCGCTGTTGGGGCAGTGCCCGGACAGCGTGAACGCGGCGATCATCTGCCGCGGCGAAAAACTCTCCATCGCCATCATGGAAGGGGTGTTCCGCGCCAAGGGCTATCCGGTCACGGTGATCAACCCGGTGGAGAAGCTGCTGGCGCAGGGCCACTACCTGGAGTCTACCGTGGACATCGCCGAGTCCACGCTGCGCATCGCCGCAGCGGCGATCCCGGCCGACCACATCGTGCTGATGGCCGGTTTCACCGCCGGTAACGACAAGGGCGAGCTGGTGGTGTTGGGCCGCAACGGCTCCGACTATTCCGCCGCGGTGCTGGCCGCCTGCCTGCGCGCCGACTGTTGCGAAATCTGGACCGACGTCGACGGCGTGTATACCTGCGATCCGCGCACCGTACCGGACGCCAGGCTGCTGAAATCGATGTCGTACCAGGAGGCGATGGAGCTCTCCTACTTCGGCGCCAAAGTGCTGCATCCTCGCACCATCACGCCGATTGCCCAGTTCCAAATCCCTTGCCTGATTAAAAACACCTCTAACCCGCAAGCCCCCGGCACGCTGATCGGTAAAGACAGCACCGATGACGCGATGCCGGTCAAAGGCATCACCAACCTGAACAACATGGCGATGATCAACGTCTCCGGCCCGGGCATGAAAGGCATGGTCGGCATGGCCGCACGGGTGTTCGCCGTGATGTCGCGCGCCGGCATTTCGGTGGTGCTGATCACCCAATCCTCTTCCGAATACAGCATCAGCTTCTGCGTGCCGCAGGGTGAACTGCAGCGCGCCCGCCGGGCGCTGGAAGAGGAGTTCTATCTGGAGTTGAAAGACGGCGTGCTGGATCCGCTGGACGTCATGGAACGCCTGGCGATCATCTCGGTGGTCGGTGACGGCATGCGCACCCTGCGTGGCATCTCCGCGCGCTTCTTCTCCGCGCTGGCGCGCGCCAACATCAATATCGTCGCTATCGCCCAGGGCTCTTCCGAGCGTTCAATTTCGGTGGTGGTCAGCAATGATTCCGCCACCACCGGCGTGCGCGTCAGCCACCAGATGCTGTTCAACACCGATCAGGTGATCGAAGTGTTCGTCATCGGCGTCGGCGGCGTCGGCGGGGCGCTGATCGAGCAAGTCTACCGCCAGCAGCCGTGGCTGAAGCAAAAACATATCGACCTGCGGGTGTGCGGCATCGCCAACTCGCGCGTGATGCTGACCAACGTGCACGGCATCGCGCTGGACAGCTGGCGCGACGAGCTGGCCGGCGCGCAGGAGCCGTTCAATCTCGGCCGCCTGATCCGGCTGGTGAAGGAGTATCATCTGCTGAACCCGGTGATCGTCGACTGTACCTCCAGCCAGGCGGTGGCCGATCAATACGTGGACTTCCTGGCGGACGGTTTCCACGTGGTGACGCCGAACAAAAAGGCCAACACCTCGTCGATGAACTATTATCAGCAACTGCGCGCGGCCGCTGCCGGTTCGCACCGCAAGTTCCTCTATGACACCAACGTCGGCGCCGGTCTGCCGGTGATTGAGAACCTGCAAAACCTGCTGAACGCCGGCGATGAGCTGGTGCGCTTCTCCGGCATTCTGTCCGGGTCGCTGTCCTTTATCTTCGGCAAGCTGGACGAAGGGATGTCGCTGTCGGCCGCGACCTTGCAGGCCAGGGCCAACGGCTACACCGAACCGGATCCGCGCGACGACCTGTCCGGTATGGACGTGGCGCGCAAGCTGCTGATCCTGGCGCGCGAGGCCGGTTACAAACTGGAACTGAGCGATATCGAGGTTGAGGCGGTGCTGCCGCCGTCCTTCGACGCGTCGGGCGATGTGGATCAGTTCCTGGCGCGGCTGCCGGAGCTGGATAAAGAATTCGTGCGCAACGTGGCCAACGCCGCCGAGCAAGGCAAGGTGCTGCGCTATGTCGGCCTGATCGACGAAGGGCGCTGCAAGGTGCGCATTGAGGCGGTGGACGGCAACGATCCGTTGTATAAAGTGAAGAATGGCGAGAACGCGCTGGCCTTCTACAGCCGCTACTATCAGCCGTTGCCGCTGGTGCTGCGCGGCTACGGCGCCGGTAACGATGTGACCGCAGCGGGCGTATTCGCCGATCTGCTGCGCACACTGTCATGGAAGTTGGGAGTTTAATATGGTTAAGGTGTATGCACCGGCCTCGATCGGCAACGTCAGCGTCGGTTTCGACGTGCTGGGCGCGGCGGTTTCGCCGATCGACGGCACGCTGCTGGGCGACTGCGTCAGCGTCGAAGCCGCCGAGACGTTCAGTTTGCAGAATGCCGGGCGCTTCGTCAGCAAGCTGCCGGCCGAGCCGAAAGAGAACATCGTTTATCAATGCTGGGAGCGCTTCTGCCAGGAGATCGGCCGCGAAGTGCCGGTGGCGATGCGGTTGGAAAAGAACATGCCGATCGGATCGGGGCTGGGTTCCAGCGCCTGTTCGGTGGTCGCCGGGCTGATGGCGATGAACGAATTCTGCGATCGTCCGTTGGATAAGACGACGCTGCTCGGCCTGATGGGCGAGCTGGAAGGGCGCATTTCCGGCAGCGTGCATTACGACAACGTGGCGCCTTGCTATCTGGGCGGCCTGCAGCTGATGCTGGAAGAAGAAGGCATTATCAGCCAGGAGGTGCCGTGCTTTGACGATTGGCTGTGGGTTATGGCCTATCCGGGCATCAAAGTGTCCACCGCCGAAGCGCGCGCCATTTTACCCGCGCAATACCGTCGTCAGGATTGCATCAGCCACGGCCGCTACCTGGCCGGCTTTATTCACGCCTGCCATACCCGGCAGCCGCAGCTGGCCGCCAAATTGATGCAGGACGTGATCGCTGAACCGTACCGCACCCGGCTGTTGCCGGGCTTTGCCGAAGCGCGCAAGGCGGCGCAGGACATCGGCGCGCTGGCCTGCGGCATCTCCGGCTCCGGCCCGACGCTGTTCGCCGTCTGCAACGACGGCGCTACCGCGCAGCGCATGGCCGCCTGGCTGCAACAACACTATCTGCAAAACGACGAAGGTTTTGTTCATATTTGCCGTCTGGATACCGCAGGCGCTCGACTACTGGGATAACGCATGAAACTGTACAACCTTAAGGATCACAACGAGCAGGTCAGCTTCGCGCAGGCGATCAAACAAGGTCTGGGCAAGCAGCAGGGGCTGTTCTTCCCGCTGGAGCTGCCGGCGTTCGAACTGACCGAGATTGACCAGCTGCTGGAGCAGGATTTTGTCACCCGCAGCAGCCGCATTCTGTCGGCCTTTATCGGCGAAGAGGTGCCGGAAGCGGCGCTGAAGAAACGCGTACAGGCCGCCTTTGAGTTCCCGGCGCCGGTGGCGAAAGTGACGGAAGACGTCTCCTGCCTGGAGCTGTTCCACGGCCCGACGCTGGCGTTCAAAGACTTTGGCGGCCGCTTTATGGCGCAGATGCTGGCGGAAGTGGCCGGCGATCAGCCGGTGACCATTTTGACCGCCACCTCCGGCGACACCGGCGCCGCCGTGGCACACGCCTTCTACGGCCTGAAAAACGTCCGGGTGGTGATCCTCTATCCGCAGGGCAAAATCAGCCCGCTGCAGGAAAAGCTGTTCTGCACCCTGGGCGGCAACATTCATACCGTGGCGATCGACGGCGACTTCGACGCCTGTCAGGCGCTGGTGAAGCAGGCGTTCGACGATCAGGAGTTGAAAGATGCGCTGCACCTGAACTCGGCCAACTCGATCAACATCAGCCGCTTGCTGGCGCAGATCTGTTACTACTTCGAAGCGGTGGCGCAGCTGCCGCAGGAAGCGCGCAATCAGCTGGTCATTTCGGTGCCGAGCGGCAACTTCGGCGATCTGACCGCCGGGCTGCTGGCCAAGTCGCTGGGTCTGCCGGTGAAGCGCTTCATCGCCGCCACCAACGCCAACGACACCGTGCCGCGCTTCCTGACCAGCGGCCAGTGGCAGCCGCACGCCACGGTCGCGACGCTGTCCAACGCCATGGACGTCAGCCAGCCAAACAACTGGCCGCGCGTGGAAGAGCTGTTCCGTCGTAAGGTCTGGCAGCTGAAAGAGCTGGGTCACGCGGCGGTCAGCGATGAGACCACCAGGGAAACGATGCGTGAACTGGCCGAGCTGGGCTATATCTCAGAACCGCACGCGGCCATTGCCTATCGCGCGCTGCGCGATCAGCTGCAGGACGGAGAGTTTGGCCTGTTCCTCGGTACCGCGCATCCGGCCAAGTTTAAAGAGAGCGTAGAAGCGATCCTCGGCCAGGAACTGCCGTTGCCGAAAGCGCTGGCGCTGCGGGCCGATCTGCCGCTGCTGTCGCACACGCTCCCGGCCGGCTTCGGCGAGCTGCGCAAGTTCCTGATGGGACTGCCGGCCTGAAGTTCAGCAGGCTAGAATGCGAAAAGCCGTCTTGCGACGGCTTTTTTTATGCCTGCTCCGGGCGTTTGAACACCAGTTCATTACCCTGCGAGGCGGCTTCGTCGAAGGCGTAGCCTTCCAGGTTGAAGTCCACCAGCTGTTCGCTGCGCGTCAGGCGATTTTTGATGATAAAGCGGCTCATCAACCCGCGCGCTTTCTTGGCGTAGAAGCTGATGACCTTGTACTTGCCGTTCTTCTCGTCGAGGAACACCGGTTTGATCAGCGCGCCGTGCAGTTTGGCCGGCTTCACCGCCTTGAAATACTCGTCGGACGCCAGATTGACCACCACGTCGTCGCCCTGCTGCTCCAGCGCTTCGTTGAGCTTCTGGGTGATTTTATCGCCCCAGAAGCTGTACAGGTCTTTGCCTTTCGGGTTTTCCAGCTTGATGCCCATCTCCAGCCGGTACGGCATCATCAGATCGAGCGGGCGCAGCACGCCATACAGGCCGGACAGCATGCGCAGATGCTGCTGGGCGAAGTCGAAATCGGCTTCGTTGAAATCCTGCGCCTGCAGGCCGGTGTAAACGTCTCCCTTGAACGCCAGCAGCGCCTGACGGGCATTGTCCGGGGTAAATTTCGGCTGCCACTCGCTAAAGCGCGCGGCGTTCAGCCCGGCCAGCTTGTCGCTGATGCTCATCAGGCTGGCGATTTGCGCCGGCGTCAGCTCGCGGCAAATGTTGATCAGCTGTTTCGACTTGTCCAGCAGTTCGGGCTGCGTGAAGCGTTCTGTCGCCAGCGGGCTTTCGTAATCGAGAGTTTTTGCAGGGGAAATAATAACGAGCATGGCCAGATCCTGTTTATCCAAGTGCGGATACTGTAGCAAAAAGCGCGGGAAAAAGGGGCAATCGGTCCAATAGGCCGGGGCGCGTATCGCAGGCGCCCCGGAAAACTCAGCGCGGCGGCTTTTGGTCGTCCCACACGCCCGGCTCCAGCTGCGACTTCAGATCCGGATAACGGGTGGCGTCGAAGGTTGGCAGCTTGCCCAGGCGGCGTTGGCGATGGTAGTCGTCGGCCAGTTTCAGCGCCACCCGCGACAGCAGCAGGATCGCCGTCAGGTTGGTGATCGCCATCAGGGCCATGGAGGTATCTGCCATTTTCCACACCAGCGGCAGCTCCGCCAGCGCGCCGAACATCACCATGCCCAGCGCCACGCAGCGGAAAATCAGCAGGCCGCCCGGGTGGTTGTGCTCGAGGAACACCAGGTTGCTCTCGGCATAGGCATAGTTGGCGATGATCGAGGTGAAGGCGAAGAAGAAGATGGCGATGGCGACGAACGGTGCCCCCCAACTGCCGACGGCGGTTGACAGCGCGCGCTGGGTCAGATCGATGCCGCTGATGCTGTCGGTCGGCTGATCGAGTATGCCGGAAGAGAGGATGATCGCCGCGGTGGCGCTGCAGATGACGATGGTATCGATAAACACCCCGAGCATTTGCACATAGCCTTGCGAAGCCGGATGCGGCGGATAAGGCGAGGCGGACGCCGCCGCGTTGGGCGCCGAGCCCATGCCGGCTTCGTTGGAGAACAGGCCACGCTGCACGCCCTGAGTCATCGCCTGGGAAATACCGTAACCGACGGCGCCGGCCGCGGCTTCCTGCAGGCCGAAGGCGCTTTTGAAGATCAGCGCCAGGATCGCCGGCATGTGTTCGATGTTATGGCCAATCACCCAGAGAGCCAACAGCAGGTAGGCGCCAGCCATCAGCGGCACCACCAGTTCGGCCACTTTGGCGATGGAACGGATGCCGCCGAAGATCACCACGCCGCTCAGCAACACCAGGCCGATGCCGACGTGCAGCGGCTGCAAATGGAAGGCGACGGCGGAGGCCTGGGCGATGGAGTTGGCCTGTACGGCGTTGAACACCAGACCGAACGCGATGATCAGGAAGATGGAGAACAGCACGCCCATCCAGCGCATGCCGAGACCTTTTTCCATGTAATAGGCCGGGCCACCGCGGTAGTTGCCGTTATCGTCTTTGGTTTTGTAGAGCTGAGCCAGCGAGCTTTCCACAAAGGAGGTGGCCATGCCGATAAACGCCACCACCCACATCCAGAAGATGGCGCCGGGGCCGCCGGCGGTCAGGGCAATGGCGACGCCGGTCAGGTTACCGGTGCCGACGCGCGCCGCCAGCGTGGTACAGAGCGCCTGAAAAGAGGAGATGCCGGCGCTGTCGCTTTTATTGCTGTTTTTCAACACCGAGAACATGTGGCTGAAGTGGCGAAGCTGGATAAAGCGGGTACGCAACGTGAAGTAGATGCCGGTGCCGAGCAACAGATAAATCAGCACTGACCCCCACAAAATGTTGTTTATAAAATTCATCAGGTCCGTCAAGGGATCCCTCCTCTTATCGAAATGTCATGCGCACCTGGCAGCATCCACCGCAGGTGAAAAACATTGGCCTATTTTTTACAAGAGCTTAGCTGGAATCGGTCCGGCGTCAGTCGATTAAGATTTTTCGCAGATTAGCGGACGAATTGCATCAATTTTTTCGAATTTAACATAATTTATTCGGGCGATAGCACGTTATTGCCTTTCCATCCGCTCGGTTATGGCGAAAGATATCGGCGTAAACGGTTGCTCGCCCAAGGATAAAACAGATGCTTGCGCGCCGCGGTTTTCCAGCCTTGCGCCGGGCTTGGCGCATGTTATTATCAGGGCAGGGCATGGTTGAACAATGCCAAAAGTTCATGCACAAACGATGAGATAATGCCAACATGACCGACAAATTAACTTCCCTGCGCCAGCTGACTACAGTGGTTGCAGATACGGGTGATATCGCGGCAATGAAGCTGTATCAACCGCAGGACGCCACAACCAACCCTTCGCTGATCCTCAATGCAGCCCAAATTCCTGAATACCGCAAACTGATTGACGAAGCCATCGCCTGGGCGCGCGGCCAGAGCAGCGATCGCGAGCAGCAGATCGCCGACGCCGCCGACAAGCTGGCAGTCAACATCGGTCTGGAGATCCTCAAACTGGTTCCGGGCCGCATCTCCACCGAGGTTGACGCGCGTCTGTCTTACGACACCGTTGCCAGCGTGGCCAAGGCCAAGCGCCTGATCAAGCTGTACAACGAAGCCGGCATCAGCAACGATCGCATTCTGATCAAACTGGCCTCGACCTGGCAGGGCATCCGCGCGGCGGAGCAGCTGGAGAAAGAAGGCATCAACTGTAACCTGACTCTGCTGTTCTCCTTCGCTCAGGCTCGCGCCTGTGCCGAAGCCGGCGTTTACCTGATCTCGCCGTTCGTTGGCCGTATCCTCGACTGGTACAAAGCCAACGGCGACAAGAAAGAGTTCGCCCCGCACGAAGATCCGGGCGTGATCTCCGTGACCGAAATTTACCAGTACTACAAACAGCACGGTTACAACACCGTGGTGATGGGCGCCAGCTTCCGTAACGTCGGCGAAATCATCGAACTGGCCGGCTGCGACCGCCTGACCATCGCGCCTGCGCTGCTGAAAGAGCTGGCGGAGAGCGAAGGCGCGCTGGAGCGCAAACTGTCTTACACCGGTGAAGTGAAGGCGCGTCCTGCCGCACTGACCGAACCTGAGTTCTACTGGCAGCACAACCAGGATCCGATGGCGGTTGAGAAACTGACCGACGGCATCCGCAAGTTCGCCGTAGACCAGGGTAAACTGGAAAAAATGATCGCCGACCTGCTGTAATTCCTGCAGATCGCGCAGTAAAAAGGTGGCTCAGGCCACCTTTTTTTATGCCCGACGCTCCCGCCGGCGGGGGAAGCCCTTATACTCTCGGCAATGACAACAGAACGGGAGACGAACCCGTTCGGACCCCATCAGGCTGTAGAGGTTACGCATGGATATTTTACGTATTGGTTTGGTTTCCGTTTCTGACCGCGCTTCCGGCGGCGTTTACCAGGATAAAGGCATTCCGGCGCTGGAGGAGTGGCTGGCCGGCGCGCTGGCGACGCCGTTCAAGCTGGAAACCCGGCTGATCCCCGATGAGCAGACGCAAATTGAACAAACGCTGTGTGAGCTGGTGGACGAAATGGGCTGCCATCTGGTGCTGACCACCGGCGGCACCGGGCCGGCGCGTCGCGACGTCACCCCCGACGCCACGCTGGCGATCGCCGATCGCGTGATGCCCGGCTTCGGCGAGCAAATGCGTCAGATCAGCCTACACTATGTGCCAACGGCAATTCTTTCTCGCCAGGTGGGAGCGATCCGCAAGCAGGCGCTGATCATCAACTTGCCCGGCCAACCGAAGTCGATCAAAGAAACGCTGGAAGGGGTAAAGGATGAGCAGGGCAATGCGGTGGTGCACGGCATCTTCGCCAGCGTGCCTTATTGCATTCAACTGCTCGACGGGCCTTACGTCGAAACGCACGCCGCGGTGGTAGCAGCATTTCGGCCAAAGAGCGCGCGTCGCGAGATAAACCTCTAAATTTCAGCGTTCTGCGAGATCGGCTTCAGCCCGCCTGGTGTGAAAATAATTTGCCGTTATAGTAAGGATTCTTTTACAGAAAGCCTGCGGCTTTTATTTTTACAGCCTTTACCGACGGTGCCCTATGCCTCACGACAATAATCGCCGGCTGAACCGGCAAGACTACAAAACGCTGACGTTGGCCGCGTTGGGCGGCGCGCTGGAGTTTTACGACTTCATCATCTTCGTGTTCTTCGCCGCCGTGGTCGGCGATCTGTTCTTCCCGGCGGACATGCCGGAGTGGCTGCGGCTGGTGCAAACCTTCGGCATCTTCGCCGCCGGCTATCTTGCCCGCCCGCTGGGCGGCATCGTGATGGCGCACTTCGGCGATCTGGTCGGCCGCAAAAAGATGTTTACCCTGAGCATTCTGCTGATGGCGTTGCCGACGCTGGCGATGGGTCTGCTGCCGACCTACGCCAGCATCGGCATCGCCGCGCCGCTGCTGCTGCTGTTGATGCGCGTGCTGCAAGGCGCGGCGATCGGCGGTGAGGTGCCGGGCGCCTGGGTCTTCGTCGCCGAACACGTGCCGCGCCGGCGCATCGGCTTCGCCTGCGGCACGCTGACCGCCGGGTTGACGGTAGGCATCTTGCTGGGTTCGGTGGTGGCGACGGTGATCAATACCACGCTTAGCCCGCAGAGCATCGCCGGCGGCGGCTGGCGTATTCCTTTCCTGTTGGGTGGCATGTTCGGCTTGGTGGCGATGTACCTGCGCCGCTGGCTGCAGGAAACGCCAATCTTTATCGAGATGCAGGCGCGTAAAGCGCTGGCCGAAGAGCTGCCGCTGAAATCGGTGGTGCTCAATCACAAACGGGAAGTGGTGGTGTCGATGCTGCTGACCTGGCTGCTCTCTGCGGGTATCGTGGTGGTGATCCTGATGACCCCAACCTATCTGCAAAAACAGTTCGCCATTGCGCCGGCTTTGACGCTGCAGGCCAACAGTATCGCCACCATCATGCTGATCGCCGGCTGCATTGTCGCCGGTTTGTCGGCCGATCGCTTCGGCGCCAGCAAAACGCTGGTGGTCGGCAGTGTGCTGCTGGCCGGCTGCAGCTGGCTGTTCTATCAAACGGTGGGCGTGCGCCCGGAAATGTTGTTCGCCTGCTATGCGCTGGTGGGCTTCAGCGTAGGCGTGGTGGGGGCCGTGCCGTATGTGATGGTGCGGGCCTTCCCGGCGGAAGTGCGGTTTACCGGCATCTCGTTCTCATATAACGTCTCGTACGCTATTTTTGGCGGTTTAACCCCTATTTTTGTGACGCTGATCATGAAATTGACCCCGTTAGCGCCCGCTTACTATGTGCTGGCGCTGTCGCTCATCGGGCTGCTGCTCGGCGTCTACCTGCATCGCGACCTGAACAGCGAAGCCGGCGAGCGGCGAGCCGGTTCCTACAGCTAAAAAAAAGCCCTGCACTGCAGGGCTTTTTCGTCAGGGAAGGGCGATTACGCCGTGACCGGCGAGGCCGCGACGCGGGCCGGAGCCGGCTCGCCAATTGGCAGCACGGTGCGGCCGTATTGCTCGTTGAGCACTTCGGCCATCGCCAGGTAAATGGCGCTGGCACCGCAGATGATACCCTCATAACCGGCGAAGGTCAGCAGTGCGTGGTTGCCGGTGATGTTGCCGACGGCCAGCAAGGCGAACAGCAGCGTGAGGCTGGCGAACACGAACTGCAGCACGCGGTTGGCGCCCAGGGTGCCGAAGAACATGAACAGGGTGAAGACGCCCCACAGCGCCAGGTAGATGCCCAGCACGTGCGCCTCGGTGGCTTCAGCCAGGCCCAGACGCGGCAGCAGCAGCAGGCCGACCAGGCTCAGCCAGAAGCTGCCGTAGGCGGTGAACGCCGTCATGCCGAAGGTGTTGCCCTTCTTGTACTCCAGCAGACCGGCCAAGATCTGGGCCAGGCCACCGAAGAAAATCCCCATGCTGATGATGGCGGAGTTCAGTGGGAAAAAGCCCGCGTTGTGCAGGTTCAGCAAGACGGTGGTCATCCCGAAGCCCATCAGGCCGAGAGGGCCGGGATTCGCCAACTTGTTGGTGTGCATAAGTCCTCTGCGATAACAGAAAATTAACGGAAACAGCGAAGTAAAATCATAAATGGTCTGAATGGCCAAAAAATCGAAGTTTTCCACCAGAGCGCGCGCATCATAATGATCCCCGCAGCCGGAAACAATGATCTGAATGACGATAAAAAAAGAAATTTTTTTCGCCTTGCCCCTTGATGCCGGACGGGATGGCCCCATCTTATTTGCAACCGCAGCTGCTAACCGCGGGTCGCACTGAGATATCGGGCAGTTGAAAAGCAAAAAATCGCCCGCATATAGGTTAGCAACCTGACTGATTATGAATTTTTTAGTGGAGACGTTTAGATGGGCAAAATTATTGGTATCGACCTGGGTACTACCAACTCTTGCGTAGCAATTATGGATGGTGCCAAGGCACGCGTGCTGGAAAACGCCGAGGGCGACCGCACCACTCCTTCTATTATCGCATATACCCAGGACGGTGAAACTCTGGTTGGCCAGCCGGCTAAGCGTCAGGCAGTGACCAACCCTGAAAACACCCTGTTCGCCATCAAGCGCCTGATCGGTCGCCGCTTCCAGGATGAAGAAGCGCAGCGCGACAAAGCGATCATGCCGTACAAAATCGTCGAAGCCGACAACGGCGACGCCTGGCTGGAAGTGAAAGGCCAGAAAATGGCTCCGCCGCAGATCTCTGCGGAAGTGCTGAAAAAAATGAAGAAAACGGCGGAAGATTACCTGGGCGAACCGGTAACTGAAGCGGTTATCACCGTACCGGCTTACTTCAACGACGCCCAGCGTCAGGCGACCAAAGACGCCGGCCGCATCGCGGGTCTGGAAGTCAAACGCATCATCAACGAACCGACCGCTGCGGCCCTGGCCTACGGCCTGGACAAAGAAGTCGGCAACCGCACCATCGCGGTTTATGACCTGGGCGGCGGTACTTTCGATATCTCTATCATCGAAATCGACGACGTTGACGGCGAAAAAACCTTTGAAGTGCTGGCGACCAACGGTGACACCCACCTGGGTGGCGAAGACTTCGACAGCCGTCTGATCAACTACCTGGTGGAAGAGTTCAAGAAAGATCAGGGTATCGATCTGCGCAACGATCCGCTGGCGATGCAGCGCCTGAAAGAAGCCGCTGAGAAAGCGAAGATTGAACTGTCTTCCGCTCAGCAGACCGACGTTAACCTGCCGTACATCACTGCAGACGCGACCGGTCCAAAACACATGAACATCAAAGTGACTCGCGCCAAACTCGAGTCTCTGGTTGAAGATCTGGTTGCGCGTTCTATCGAACCGCTGAAAGTGGCGCTGAAAGACGCAGGCCTGTCGGTTTCCGACATCCAGGACGTGATCCTGGTGGGCGGCCAGACCCGTATGCCAATGGTGCAGAAGAAAGTCGCAGACTTCTTCGGCAAAGAACCGCGTAAAGACGTGAACCCGGACGAAGCGGTTGCCGTAGGCGCTGCGGTACAGGGCGGCGTGTTGGCCGGTGATGTGAAGGACGTTCTGCTGCTGGACGTGACCCCGCTGTCACTGGGTATCGAAACCATGGGCAGCGTGATGACGCCGCTGATCACCAAAAACACCACGATCCCGACCAAGCACAGCCAGGTGTTCTCTACTGCGGAAGACAACCAGTCTGCAGTAACCATCCACGTGCTGCAGGGTGAGCGTAAGCGCGCCAGCGATAACAAATCTCTGGGCCAGTTCAACCTGGACGGCATCCAGGCGGCACCGCGCGGCATGGCGCAGATCGAAGTGACCTTCGATATCGATGCTGACGGCATCCTGCACGTGTCTGCCAAAGACAAGAACACCGGTCGTGAGCAGAAGATCACCATCAAGGCATCTTCTGGCCTGAACGAAGACGAAATCCAGAAAATGGTGCGCGATGCCGAGCTGAACGCTGAAGCTGACCGCAAGTTCGAAGAGCTGGTACAGACGCGTAACCAGGCGGATCACCTGATCCACGGTACTCGCAAGCAGCTGGAAGAAGCGGGTGACAAACTGCCGGCGGAAGATAAAACGGCGATCGAAGCGGCGCTGAAAGATCTGGAAGCAGCGGTGAAAGGCGAAGATAAAGCCGAGATCGAAGCGAAGACTCAGGCGCTGGTGCAGGTTTCCGGCAAGCTGCTGGAAATGGCTCAGGCGCAGCAGGCTCAGCAGGGTGCTGACGCCGGCGCGGACAACGCGGCGCAGAAAGACGACGACGTGGTTGACGCTGAGTTCGAAGAAGTTAAAGACAAAAAATAATCGCCCTTAAGCGGGCACGGGGCGGCCGAGATGCCGCTACCGGAAACCAGCACGGGCGTCGAGGCAACTCTGCGCCCGTGCACGCATGTTAAGGGTAAGCGAAAGAATGGCGAAGAAAGACTATTACGAGATTCTCGGCGTCAGCAAGACGGCGGATGAACGTGAGATCAAAAAGGCGTATAAACGCCTGGCGATGAAATACCATCCTGACCGTAACCAGGAACAAGACGCCGAAACCAAGTTTAAAGAAGTTAAAGAAGCTTACGAAGTCCTGACCGACGACCAGAAACGCGCGGCCTACGACCAGTATGGCCACGCGGCCTTTGAACAGGGCGGCATGGGCGGCGGCGGCTTTGGCGGCGGTGCCGACTTCAGCGATATCTTTGGCGACGTGTTTGGCGATATCTTCGGCGGAGGCCGCCGTCAGCGCGCCAGCCGCGGTTCCGATCTGCGCTATAACATGGAGCTGACCCTCGAGGAAGCGGTACGTGGCGTCACCAAAGAGATCCGCATCCCGACGCTGGAAGAGTGCGACGTCTGCCACGGCAGCGGCGCCAAGCCGGGCAGTTCACCGGTCACCTGCCCAACCTGTCACGGTCAAGGCCAGGTGCAAATGCGTCAGGGCTTCTTCACCGTGCAGCAGGCGTGTCCACACTGCCATGGCCGCGGCCAGATCATCAAAGATCCGTGCAACAAGTGCCACGGCCACGGCCGGGTTGAGAAATCCAAAACGCTGTCGGTGAAAATTCCGGCCGGCGTCGATACTGGCGACCGCATCCGCCTGGCGGGTGAAGGCGAAGCCGGCGAGCACGGCGCACCGGCGGGCGATCTGTACGTTCAGGTGCAGGTGAAGGCGCACCCGATCTTCGAGCGTGAAGGCAACAACCTGTACTGTGAAGTGCCGATCAACTTCGCCATGGCGGCGCTGGGCGGCGAGATTGAAGTGCCGACGCTGGACGGCCGGGTGAAACTGAAGGTGCCTTCGGAGACCCAAACCGGCAAGCTGTTCCGCATGCGCGGCAAGGGCGTGAAATCGGTGCGTGGCGGCAGCCAGGGCGACCTGCTGTGTCGCGTAGTGGTGGAAACCCCGGTCAATCTGAACGACAAGCAGAAGCAGCTGCTGCGTGAGCTGGAAGAGAGCCTGGGCGGCCCATCCGGCGACAAGAACAGCCCGCGCTCGAAGAGCTTCTTCGACGGGGTGAAAAAGTTCTTTGACGACCTGACTCGCTAACCTGCTGTTTCTGCTGGTTTATATTAGAACCCCGGGCGTCTGTCCCGGGGTTTTTATTTGCATGTCGCACCCCTAATCCCCTATAAATAATGTGACTTATTCGTGCTTTTGATCGGTTTTTTCGAGTTATTTAGCATTTATAAACTTATTTTTTCGAACTAAAACGCCCTCTATACTCACTTCATGACTGTGGTTCGCAGGGCGCTACGTCCTGCACAGATTTGGAGAGACGTACTGTGACCAACATCATTCGTCAATTTTTACGTCAGGAAGCCGCGGGCGGCATCATTCTGATCGCGGCGGCGATCGTCGCCCTGATCATGGCCAACAGCCCGGCGCAGGGGATCTATCAGGCATTCCTTAACCTGCCAGTGATGGTGAAAATTGCTTCGCTGGAGATCGCCAAGCCGCTGCTGCTGTGGATCAACGACGGCCTGATGGCCATCTTCTTCCTGGTGGTGGGGCTCGAGGTCAAGCGCGAGCTGATGCAAGGCTCGCTGTCCGGGCGTGACAAGGCGGTGTTTCCGGCGATCGCCGCACTGGGCGGCATGCTGGCGCCGGCGCTGATTTACCTGTTATTCAACGGCGCGGATGAAGTCACTCGCCAGGGGTGGGCAATCCCGGCGGCGACCGATATCGCCTTCGCGCTGGGCGTGATGGCGCTGCTGGGCAACCGCGTGCCGACCAGCCTGAAAGTATTCCTGTTGGCGTTGGCGATCATCGATGACCTGGGCGTGATTATCGTCATCGCGCTGTTCTACACCCACGAAGTGTCGATGGTGGCGCTGGGCGTGGCAGCGGCGGCGACGGTGCTGCTGGCGGTGATGAACTGGCGTGGCGTGGGAAAAACCTCGCTGTATATGATGGTTGGCCTGGTGTTGTGGGTGGCGATCCTCAAGTCCGGGGTGCACGCGACGTTGGCCGGGGTGATCGTCGGCTTTATGATCCCGCTGAACGTCAAGAAGGGGCCATCGCCATCGGAAACGCTGGAGCATGAGCTGCACCCGTGGGTCGCGTTTATGATCCTGCCGCTGTTCGCTTTCGCTAACGCCGGGGTCTCTTTGCAGGGCGTATCGCTGGAAGGATTGACGTCGCTGCTGCCGGTCGGGATTGCGGCTGGCTTGTTTATCGGTAAGCCGCTGGGGATTTTCCTCTTCAGCCTGCTGGCGGTAAAAATGGGCATCGCCCGTTTGCCTGAAGGCATCGGCTTCAAACAGGTATTTGCCGTTTCGGTGCTTTGCGGTATTGGTTTCACCATGTCGATTTTTATCGCCTCGCTGGCGTTCGGCGAGGCGGATATGGCGCTCAGCACCTATTCCCGTCTGGGGATCCTGTTGGGCTCGACGGCTGCGGCGGTGGTAGGGTATGGATTGCTGCGTCTGGCGTTGCCGCGCGTACGTTAATCCTGAATGTGCCCGGTAAGGGCACATAATAAAATGGCTGGTCGGAGCTGTACGGTATAAAATATGTGCAGCTTCGGCCGTTCTTCGTTGGGACTAATGGGGCTATACGTTGTCTGAAGCAGGGAAAGGAAGTTTGTCGCTCGTCACGGCACACCGTTTGCCGCTGCGAAACGTTGTTAAGGAGAGCCGCTCGTGAGGATGTCGCATATCAACTTTAATCACCTTTACTATTTCTGGCAGGTCTGCAAGGCCGGTTCCGTGGTCGGCGCCGCTGAAGCGTTGTTTCTGACGCCGCAGACCATCACCGGCCAGATCAAGGCGCTGGAAGAGCGGTTGGACGGCAAGCTGTTCAAACGCCAGGGGCGCGGGTTGGTGCCTTCGGAGCTGGGGCAGTTGGTGTTCCGCTATGCTGACAAGATGTTTATGCTCAGCCAGGAAATGCTGGATATCGTCAACTATCGCAAAGAGTCGAATCTGCTGTTCGACGTCGGCGTGGCGGACGCGCTGTCGAAGCGCCTGGTCAGCCAGGTGTTGGAAACGGCGGTGGTGGTGGACAACGAACAGATCCACCTGCGTTGTTTTGAATCGACGCACGAGATGCTGCTGGAGCAGCTCAGCCAGCACAAGCTGGATATGATCCTGTCGGATTGCCCGGTGGACTCCAGCCAGCAGGAAGGGCTGTTCTCGCTGAAGCTGGGCGAGTGCGGCATCAGCTTCTTCTGTCGCCAGCCGGCGCCGGAGTTGCCGTTCCCGGCCTGCCTGGAGCAGCGCAAGTTGCTGATCCCCGGCCGCCGTTCGATGCTGGGGCGCAAACTGCTCAACTGGTTCAATACGCAGGGCATCCAGGTGGAGATTCTGGGCGAGTTCGACGATGCGGCGCTGATGAAGGCTTTCGGCATGTACCACAACGCGATCTTCGTGGCGCCGACGCTGTATGCGCAGGATACCTACAACGATGATAACGTGGTGGAGATTGGACGTATAGACAGCGTGCAGGAGGAGTATTACATCATCTTCGCCGAGCGCATGATCCAGCATCCGGCGGTGCAGCGCGTCTGCAACAAAGACTTCTCGGCGCTGTTTTCCTGCTAGCGGTTCACTGAACGCAGGGCGTAAAAAAACCGGCCTGAGCCGGTTTTTTTATCAAGCAGATAACGAAATGCTTACTGCATTGCGTTGATGCGTGCAGTCAGGTTTGACTTATGACGCGCTGCTTTGTTTTTGTGGATCAGGCCTTTAGCTGCCTGACGGTCCACCAGTGGCTGCATTACCAGGAATGCATTTTGTGCTGCTTCTTTGTCGCCAGCTGCGATAGCTGCGTCTACCTTCTTGATGAAGGTACGCACCATTGAGCGACGGCTTGCGTTATGCTTGCGGCGTTTCTCAGACTGTACGGCGCGTTTCTTAGCTGATTTGATATTAGCCAAGGTCCAACTCCCAAATATATTCTATTGAGGACAATTCAAAGGCCGAGGAATATGCCCTTTTAGCCTTCGTTTGTCAATGGATTTGTGCAAATAAGCGCCGTTTGTACAGGCGGCACTCGCTACGTTGTGATGGCGCAGGATTTTACCAGCTTCGCTCTTGGGAATACAGTGTTTCGCGAGAAAATTCGCCAATGATTTGCCGCGGCGGGCGCAAGCCGTTGGCCGCGGTCGAGAATCGGCCCGGCGGCGCGGGATAAACTGCGGTGAAGCCGTTTCACGCGCAGATTATCTCCGGTATGGTATGTCTATTACATAAAGGCACCAATCGCGGGTTAACCTTACCGGCTGTACAAGGTATAATCCGCCGATTTCCACTGTTTTGAGCCAGCTATGGAGCTAATTCGCGGCATTCACAATATCCGGGCGCGCCACCATGGTTGCGTGCTCACCATCGGCAACTTTGACGGCGTACACCGCGGTCATCAGGCGCTGCTGGAGCAGTTGAAGCAACAAGGGCAACGCCTCGGGCTGCCGGTGATGGTCATGATCTTTGAGCCGCAGCCGCTGGAGATGTTCGCCGCAGACAAGGCGCCGGCCCGTTTGACGCGCCTGCGCGACAAGGCCAACTACCTGGCGCAGGCGGGCGTTGATTACCTGCTGTGCGTCAAGTTCGATCCGCGTTTTGCCGCCAACACCGCGCAGGCGTTCGTCGCCGAGCTGCTGGTGGAAAAACTGGGCGTCAAATTCCTGATGGTGGGGGATGATTTTCGCTTTGGCGCCGGGCGTCAGGGCGATTTTCCGCTATTGCAGCAGGCCGGAAAAGAGTACGGATTCGACGTGGTCAGTACCCCGACCTTCCGCGAAGGCGAGCGGCGCATCAGCAGCACCGCGATCCGCACCGCGCTGAGCGAGGACGATCTGCCGCTGGCAGAGACCCTGCTGGGCCACCCGTACAGCATCTCCGGGCGCGTGGTGCACGGCGATGAGCTGGGCCGCACCATCGGCTTCCCGACCGCCAACCTGCCGCTCAAGCGCCTGGTGGCGCCGGTGAAAGGGGTGTATGCGGTGGAGGTGTACGGCCTGGGGCCGCAGCCGCTGCCGGGCGTGGCCAACATCGGCACGCGTCCGACCGTCGCCGGCGTGCGCCAGCAGCTGGAAGTGCATCTGCTGGATGTCACAATGGATCTTTACGGGCGCCATATTGAGGTGGTGCTCCGCGCAAAATTGCGCAATGAACAACGGTTTGCTTCGCTCGATGCCCTGAAGCAGCAAATCGCCAATGATGTGGTGACGGCCCGGAAGTTCTTCGGGCTACAGACACCGGTTTAATCTCTATAGCCGAAAACGGAACCGAGAATCTAATGAGTGACTACAAGAATACCCTGAACTTGCCGGAAACAGGGTTCCCGATGCGCGGCGATCTTGCCAAGCGCGAACCTGGCATGCTGCAACGTTGGTATGAACAGGATCTGTACGGGATTATTCGTACTGCCAAAAAGGGCAAAAAAACCTTCATTTTGCATGACGGCCCTCCGTATGCGAACGGCAGCATTCACATTGGTCACTCGGTTAACAAGATTCTCAAAGACATTATCATCAAGTCGAAAGGGATGGCCGGCTTCGACTCGCCTTATGTGCCGGGTTGGGATTGCCACGGCCTGCCTATCGAACTGAAGGTTGAGCAGCTGTACGGCAAACCGGGCGAGAAGCTGACGGCGGCCGAGTTCCGCCAGAAGTGCCGCGAATACGCGGCCGAGCAGGTTGAAGGTCAGAAGAAGGACTTCATCCGCCTGGGCGTGCTGGGCGACTGGGATCGTCCCTACCTGACCATGGATTTCAAAACCGAAGCCAACATTATCCGCGCGCTGGGCAAGATCATCAGCAACGGCCACCTGCTGAAAGGCGCTAAGCCGGTTCACTGGTGCACCGACTGCGGCTCATCGCTGGCGGAAGCGGAAGTGGAGTACTACGACAAGACTTCGCCGTCGATCGACGTGACCTTCCATGCGGCCGACGCGGCTGCCGTGGCGGCCAAGTTTGGCGTGAGCCACTTCAACGGTGCCATCTCGCTGGTTATCTGGACCACCACCCCGTGGACCCTGCCAGCCAACCGCGCGATCTCGCTGCATCCGGACTTCACCTATCAACTGGTGCAGGTTGACGGCCAGTGCCTGATCCTGGCGGCCGAACTGGTGGAAAGCGTGATGAAACGCGCCGGCATCACCGAGTGGACGGTGCTGGGCAGCTGCAAAGGCGCCGATCTGGAGCTGCTGCGCTTCAAACACCCGTTCATGGACTTCGACGTGCCGGCGATCCTCGGCGAGCACGTGACGCTGGACGCCGGTACCGGTGCGGTGCACACCGCGCCAGGCCACGGCCCGGACGACTTCGTGATCGGCCAGAAATACGGCCTGGAAGTGGCCAACCCGGTAGGGCCGAACGGCTGCTACCTGACCGGCACCTACCCGCTACTGGACGGCAAGTTTGTTTTCAAGGCTAACGATCTGATCGTCGATCTGCTGCGTGACAAAGGCGCGCTGCTGCACGTCGAGAAGTTCTTGCACAGCTACCCGTGCTGCTGGCGCCACAAGACGCCGATCATCTTCCGCGCCACGCCGCAATGGTTCATCAGCATGGATCAGAAAGGCCTGCGTCAGCAGTCGCTGGAAGAGATTAAGGGCGTGCAGTGGATCCCGGATTGGGGCCAGGCGCGCATCGAAATGATGGTCGCCAACCGCCCGGACTGGTGCATCTCGCGTCAGCGCACCTGGGGCGTGCCGATGTCGCTGTTCGTGCACAAAGAAACCGAGCAGCTGCACCCGCGCACCGTTGAGCTGATGGAAGAAGTGGCCAAGCGCGTCGAGCAAGACGGCATTCAGGCCTGGTGGGATCTGGACGCGGCCGACATCCTCGGCGCGGAAGCCGCCGACTACGTGAAAGTGCCGGACACGCTGGACGTGTGGTTCGATTCCGGTTCCACCCACGCTTCGGTGGTCGACGTGCGCCCTGAGTTCCAGGGCCACAGCGCCGACATGTATCTGGAAGGCTCCGACCAACACCGCGGCTGGTTCATGTCCTCGCTGATGATCTCCACCGCGATGAAGGGCAAGGCGCCTTATAAAGAAGTGCTGACCCACGGCTTCACCGTCGACGGCCAGGGCCGCAAGATGTCCAAGTCGATCGGCAACACCGTCAGCCCGCAGGACGTGATGAACAAGCTCGGCGGCGACATTCTGCGTCTGTGGGTGGCGTCGACCGATTACACCGGCGAGATCGCGGTATCCGACGAGATCCTCAAGCGTTCCGCCGACTCTTACCGCCGCATCCGCAACACCGCGCGCTTCCTGCTGGCCAACCTGAACGGGTTCGAGCCGAGCACCGACTGCGTGGCGCCTGAAGACATGGTGGTGCTGGATCGCTGGGCGGTCGGCCGCGCGCTGGCGGCGCAGCAGGATATCGAGCAGGCTTATGCCAACTACGATTTCCACGAAGTGGTGCAGCGCCTGATGCAGTTCTGTTCGGTCGAGATGGGCTCCTTCTACCTGGATATCATCAAGGATCGTCAGTACACCGCCAAGAGCGACAGCGTCGCCCGCCGCAGCTGCCAGACCGCGCTGTATCACATCGTGGAAGCGCTGGTGCGCTGGATGGCGCCGATCATGTCGTTCACCGCAGACGAGATCTGGGGCTTCATGCCGGGCAAACGCGCGCAGTACGTGTTCACCGAAGAGTGGTACGACGGCCTGTTCGGGCTGGCGGAAGGCGAGCCGATGAACGACGCTTTCTGGGCTGAGCTGCTGAAAGTGCGCGGCGAAGTGAACAAGGTGCTGGAGCAGGCGCGTGCCGACAAACGCCTCGGCGGTTCGCTGGAAGCGGCGGTGACGCTGTATGCCGACAGCGAGCTAGCGGCTCGCCTGAACAGCCTGCAGGATGAGCTGCGCTTCGTGCTGCTGACCTCTGCGGCAAGCGTTGCGCCATTGGCGGATGCGCCGGCCGACGCGCAGGCCTCCGAGCTGTTGAAAGGGCTGAAGATCGCCTTCAGCACGGCGCCAGGTGAGAAGTGCCCGCGCTGCTGGCATTACACCACCGATATCGGTCTGGTGGCGGAGCACGCAGACATCTGCGGCCGCTGTGTGAGCAACGTCGCCGGTGACGGCGAGAAGCGTAACTTTGCCTGAGAACTCGCGCCTGATGAGTAAACCAATTTGTTCGACCGGCCTGCGTTGGCTGTGGGTTGTAGTGGCGGTGCTGGCGCTGGATTTCGGCAGCAAGCAGTGGATCCTCGCTAACTTTACGCTGGGCCAGTCCCAGCCGTTGATCCCGTCGTTCAACCTGTTTTACGCGCGCAACTACGGCGCTGCGTTCAGCTTCCTGGCCGATCACGGCGGTTGGCAGCGCTGGTTCTTCGCCGGCATCGCCATCGCCATCGTCGCGGTGCTGCTGGTGATGATGTACCGCAGCGCGGCGCAGCAGAAGCTGAACAACATCGCCTACGCCTTCATCATCGGTGGGGCGTTGGGCAACCTGTTCGATCGCCTGTGGCACGGTTTTGTGGTCGATTTCATCGACTTCTACGTCGGTGACTGGCACTACCCGACCTTCAATCTGGCGGACAGCTTTATCTGCGTGGGTGCGGCGATGATCGTGCTGGAAGGTTTCCTGTCGCCGGCGAACAAAGGCGCAAAGAGTAAAGGTGAGTAACATGACGGCTCAGATTATCAGTGACAGCGCGGTGCTGGTTCACTTTACGCTGAAACTGGAAGACGGTTCGACCGCCGAATCTACCCGCAGCAGCGGCAAACCGGCGCTGTTCCGTCTGGGTGACGGCAGCCTGTCGGCGCCGCTGGAAGCGCAACTGCTCGGCCTGCGAGCGGGCGACAAGTGTGCCTTTACCCTGCAGCCGGAAGCGGCGTTCGGCGCGGAGAACCCGGATCTGGTCCAGTTCTTCTCGCGCCGCGACTTCGCGGAAACCGGCGTGCCGGACGTGGGCACCATCATGCTGTTTACCGCCATCGACGGCAGCGAAATGCCGGGCGTGGTGCGCGCGGTGGCGGAGGATTCAATCACCGTCGATTTCAACCATCCGCTGGCGGGCCATCCGGTGACCTTCGATATCGAAGTGCTGGAGATCGATCCGCAGCAGGAGGAGACGCATGCAAATATTGCTGGCTAACCCGCGCGGCTTCTGCGCCGGGGTTGATCGTGCGATCAGCATCGTGGAACGTGCGCTGGAGCTGTATGGCGCGCCGATCTACGTACGGCATGAAGTGGTGCACAACCGCTACGTGGTTGACAGCCTGCGTGAGCGGGGCGCCGTGTTTATCGAAGAGATCGCCGAAGTGCCGGACGGTTCTATCCTGATCTTCTCGGCGCACGGCGTGTCTCAGGCGGTACGCGCCGAAGCCAAGGCGCGCGATCTGACCATGTTGTTCGACGCCACTTGCCCATTGGTGACCAAGGTGCATATGGAAGTGGCGCGCGCCAGCCGCCGCGGCACCGAAGCGATTCTGATTGGCCATGCCGGTCATCCGGAGGTGGAAGGCACCATGGGCCAGTACAGCAACCCGAAGGGCGGCATGTACCTGGTCGAATCGCCGGAAGACGTGTGGAAGCTGCAGGTGAAAGACGAAAGCAATCTGTGCTTCATGACGCAGACCACGCTGTCGGTTGATGATACCTCGGACGTGATTGACGCGCTGCGTCAGCGCTTCCCGAGCATTATCGGTCCGCGTAAGGATGACATTTGCTACGCCACCACCAACCGTCAGGAAGCGGTGCGTAACCTGGCAGGCGATGCGGATGTGGTGCTGGTGGTGGGGTCAAAGAACTCTTCCAACTCTAACCGTCTGGCTGAACTGGCGCAGCGCGTGGGCAAACCGGCTTATCTGATCGATTCGGCGGCGGATATTCAGGAGAGCTGGCTGAGCGAAGCGCGCAATATCGGCGTTACCGCCGGCGCCTCGGCACCGGACGTGCTGGTGCAGGAGGTGATTTCTCGCCTGAAAGCGCTGGGCGGCCTGGACGTGCATGAAATCAGCGGGCGTGAAGAGAACATCGTGTTTGAAGTGCCTAAAGAGCTGCGGGTGGACGTTCGTCAGATTGACTGACATGCGCCGGCGGATGACAGCGGGGAGCTTAGGCTTCCCGTTTTTTTTGGAATCGTGCCGCGTTAAAAATAACATGCCATGCATATTCAAATTTTCTGCTAACTAAAGTCAAATTTATTCTGAGTATTTGAAATAACGGCGGTGTATTTAATTATAAAGGCTGGCGAAAAGTCATTAATCAGAATATCATTAGGCTGCAATCTAAATGAGGCCCGGTGTTGGCAAAGTGATTACAATAATTACAATAATGGATGTTGCAGATGTTTCTTATTTTATTCCTGTCGAATATGTTCTACGGCCGTTAATCCCTTCTCCTGCAAATAGAGTTTCATATGTTCCAGCAACCGTCTGACTTTTAATGGCTGGATCTCCCTGCGCGGCATAATGGCATAGCAATTAATTTCCGGTAACCGCCAATCGGGCAATATTTCAATCAGCTCACCGCTGCGCAATTCACGTTCAACGTTGGCGAAGAAATTGCGAATGATCCCCTTGCCGGTCAGCGCCAACTCCTTCATCGCCATACCGCTGTTGGTGAACAAACGCCCCGTCATACGCATGCGGTGTTCGCCGCCGTCGCGATGGATAAGACGGACAAACTGCGGGTTGCCGAGCGGTGTAAAGGTGACCCAGTGGTGATGGCTCAGCGCCTGCGGTGAATCCGGCACGCCGTGGTGTGCCAGGTAGGCCGGTGAGGCGCATAACACTTCACGGCAGCGCGCCAGCCGCGTGGAAACGTAGCTGGAGTCGGCCAGCACGCCGCCACGTATCGCCAGATCGATGCGTTGCGTGATGAGGTCTATCTTCTCATCGTGGATTTCCAGTCGCAGCGTAAGCTGCGGGTGTTCATCGAGGAAGCTTTGCAGCGCCGGCACCAGATAGTGGGTGGCGAATTCAGTGGAGGTGGCGACACGCAGTTCGCCGACCAGCTCGCCGCGCAGCGCGGCGATCCGTTGTTGGCCACGTTCGGCTGCGTGGATCATCAGCAGGCAATCTTCATAAAAACACAATCCTGCTTCGGTCAGACTCAATGAACGCGTCGATCGCAACAGTAATTGAATGCCCAGATGTTCCTCCAGCTGGCGAATATGTTGGCTGACGGCGGAGGTCGTCATGCCCAATTCTTTTGCCGCCATGCTGAATGCGCCGCAATCGACCACTTTTGAGAAAATGGCCATGCGTTTTAAAATATTGCTCATAGTTTGTTAAGCACAACTTAACCAAGATTGTGAATTATACGGGCTAATAATATAGCACCATCTCTTCTATATTGCCTGAAGCATATAAACGCCGGGCTGATTATTATTTTGCAGAGATTTTTTCTCTTTTTGATAAATCTTATTGCGCTTATCAATAATACACCCGCGCCACATCGCAACAGGAGCTCATTGTGGACAGCGCTCAGAAAGAAGAAATATCGTTAAAGATCCTACGTGAATTATTGCAATACCGCCGCCGTTTCCCCGGCGACGACACCTCGATCGCCGAAGAAGAACGGCGGGTCACTCAGGTGCAATTGCCGCGCATTCGGGCATTCATCGAAAACGAGCAACGTATCGAATTCGTGCTACCGGCCTTCCCGACCAAGTCGCCCAACACCAACAAGGTGATCGGTGCGGTGCCGGACATGGCGGAGCGGCTGTCGCTGATCTTCCTCAACTCGCTGTGCCAGCGCATTCAGCTCTATTACCCGCCGGGGGCGCATATCGTTATCTGCTCCGACGGTCACGTGTTCGGCGATCTGATCCGCGTCAGCGACGACGCGATCAACCACTATCAGCGCGAGATTGAAAGCCTGCTGCATGAAGTGGGCGCGACATACCTGAGCGTGTTCAACCTCGGCGATGTCAAAGGCCTGGCGGAGCATACCGATGATTATGATCTGCTGCGCCGATTGTTGGTGGAGGGCTATGCCGAATCGGAAGAGGCGATCAAACAGCAACTGATGCAGGACGAACAGGGCCTCTTGCTGTACCGCGCCATCACGCGCTTCCTGTATGAAGACAGCCAACTGCCGGGCTACAGCGGTTCCAACGCCGCGCTGCAGAAAGACGCCAAACAGCGCGCTTGCGGCGTGATCCAGCGCAGCTGGGCCTGGGGCAATCTGCTGGCGCAGCACTTCCCGGCGGCGATCCGTCTGTCGATTCACCCGCAGCCGGTCGACAGTCTGAAAATGGGTATCCACATGATGCCGACCAAAGACGACTGGCTGACGCCGTGGCACGGCGTGGCAGCCAACGTGAACGGCCAGTTCGTGCTGATGAAACGTAAAGACGCGCAGAGCCTGGACGGCGAGCTGGTAGAGATCCGCGGCACGCCGAGCCATTACCTGATCGAACAACCGCAGATGGCCTGAGGCCGCTGCATGCTTTTGCGCCCGAAATCCTGACGGGCGCGTTTTTGACGGCACGTTGCCGTGTGAGCAGCACATTCGATGCAAGGAGAATACTGATGAACAACCAACCGCTTAATTGCCATATCCAACCGAATACCCCGTTCGGCGCGATCCTGACGCCGCAGCATCCGGGGCAAAAGATCGGCGAGCTACCGGTGGCGGCGCTGCGAGCGCTGGCGCAGGAGCACCACTTGCTGGTGCTGCGCGGATTCGACTCCGGTTTCAGCGATGGGGAGGTTCTGACGCGCTACGCCGAGCAGTGGGGCGAGATCATGATGTGGCCGTTCGGCGCGGTGCTGGACGTGAAGGAACATCCTGACGCCAAGGATCATATTTTCGACAGCAGCTACGTCCCGCTGCATTGGGATGGCATGTATAAGCCGACCATCCCCGAGTTCCAGCTGTTCCACTGCGTGGCGGCGCCGTCGCAGGACGAAGGCGGGTGCACTACCTTCGTCGATACCACGCGGTTGCTGGCCAATGCGGACGAAACGTTGCTGGATCAGTGGCTGTCGGTGTCGATCACCTACCGCATCAAGCAGGTGGTGCATTACGGCGGAGAAGTCTGTTCGCCGTTGGTGGTGCAGCACCCGAACGGCAGGGGCTTGATCATGCGCTACAATGAACCGCCGACGGAGGGGAAAAAATTCCTCAACCAGCATGCGCTGGAATATCACGGCGTGCCGGAACAACAGCAGGAACAGTTCCATCACACTCTGCAGCAGCACCTGTACGATCCGCGTCACTATTATGCCCATCAGTGGCAACAGGGCGACGTGGTGGTGGCGGACAATTTCTCGCTGCTGCACGGCCGTGAGGGCTTTACCGCCCGTTCCGCGCGTCATTTGCAGCGCGTGCATATTCAGAGCAACCCGGTGTGCGCCAATCTGGCGCTGAAGCCGGCCAACGCAGAAGCGTAAAGGAGCATTATGGCAAGGATACTGATGGCGGCGGTCGCCACTCCGGGGCACGTCTACCCGATGTTGGCCATCGCTCGCCACCTGGTTGCCCAAGGGCATCAGGTGCGGGTGATGACCGGCGCGCTGTTCCGCGAACGCGCCGAAGCGGCTGGGGCGAGCTTCGTGCCGTTCGACGCGCAGGTGGATTTCGACTATCGCCACCTGGAGGAGCATTTCCCCGAGCGCGCCGCGCTGCCGCCGGGCAATGCGCAGATGGCGCTGGCGCTGAAAGATTTCTTCGCCGCGCCGATCCCACTGTTGGATCGTCAGCTGCGTGCGGCCATCGCCGCCGAAAAGACCGATCTGCTGATGGTGGAGAACTGCTTCTACGGCGTGCTGCCGCTGCTGCAGTCCGCCGAACGGCCGCCGGTCTTCGGGATCGGCGTCACGCCGCTGTCGTATTCTTCGCGCGACGCCATTTTCTATGGCCCGCGCATCCCGCCGGCGCTGCTGCCGCGGGCGCTGACCCGCGAGCAATTGGTGGATGAAGCGACGCGGGTGTTGCTTGATGAGGTGCAGCAAAGCTTTGATGCCGCGCTGGTGCAAGCGGGCGGGCGGCCGCTGAATCGCCCGTTTACCGATGCGCTGATCGGCGGCTGCGAGCGTTTCCTGCAGTTGGCCACCACGGCGCTGGAATATGAGCGCGACGACCTGCCGAGCGGTGTGCGCTTCGTCGGGCCGCTGCGCAGCGGTGGTCAACCGGCCGCGGAAGAGGCGCTGTGGGAGGAGGACGATCGTCGGCCGCTGGTGATCGTGTCTCAGGGCACGCTGGCCAATGTCGATCTGCATCAGCTGATCGTGCCGACGCTGCAGGCGCTGGCGCATCTGCCGGTGCGGGTGTTGGCCACCACCGGCGGGCGAGCGACCGAAGGGCTGATGGACGCGTTGCCGGACAACGCCCGAGTGCGGGCGTTCATCTCCTTCGAACACTGGTTACCGCAGGCGGCGCTGCTGATCACCAACGGCGGTTACGGCTCGATCAACTATGCGCTGGACAGCGGCGTGCCGCTGATTGTCGCCGGCACCGGCGAGGACAAGCTGGAGGCTGCCGCGCGCGTGGTGGCCGCCGGCTGCGGCATCAGTCTGCACACCAGCACGCCGAGCGCAGAACAGATCCTGGCGGCGGCGTCGCGTATTCTGCAGCAGCCGATCTATCGGCAACGCGCAGCGCTGGTGCGTGAGGACTATGCCCGCCACGATGCGCTCACGGCGATCGCCAACGAAGTGGCCGCCATTACCGCCTGACCTCGCAGTGTTCCTTTCCCCAGGCGCCGTTTTCGGCGCCTTTTTTCTGCATTTTCTTGCCATGGAAACTGCATGATTATGTACAATCGTCGCAGGCCGCCAAATCGGTTGAATGTTAATCTCACGACAGCGCCGCTGATGAAAGCGGGGGAATATCATAATTTTCTAATTATGAAATGAATCCTCTGGCGACGCTGAAGTGGGACGGTTACCCTGAATCGATAGCCTAATGGGATAGGCGTCAAAACAAGAAGAGAGCAAGCATGAGTGATTCACAAATCCGCATTGCGATTGCGGGCGCCGGCGGCCGGATGGGCCGTCAGTTGATCCAGGCGGTGCAGCAGGCGGAAGGCGTGGTGTTGGGAGCGGCGCTGTCGCGCCCGGGTTCAAGCCTGATCGGCGTCGACGCCGGCGAGCTGGCGGGCATCGGCGCGCTGGGCGTCAAGGTGAGCGACAGTCTGGATAACGTGGCGAACGAGTTCGACATTCTGATCGACTTCACCCGCCCTGAAAGCACCCTGGGCTACCTGGAATTTTGCATGGCGCACCATAAGGCGATGGTGATTGGTACCACCGGCTTTGATGACGCCGGCAAGCAGGCGATCCGCGATGCGGCGCAGCATATCGGCATCGTGTTCGCCGCCAACTTCAGCGTCGGCGTCAACCTGGTGCTGAAACTGCTTGAGAAGGCCGCGCAGGTGATGGGCGACTATACCGATATCGAAATCGTTGAGGCGCACCATCGCCACAAAGTGGATGCGCCGTCGGGCACGGCGTTGGCCATGGGCGAAGCGATCGCCGGCGCGCTGGGGCGCGACCTGAAAAGCTGCGCGGTCTATGCGCGCGAAGGCCATACCGGCGAACGCGATCCGAAAAGCATCGGCTTTGCCACCATTCGCGCCGGCGATATCGTCGGCGAGCACACCGCGATGTTCGCCGACATCGGTGAACGGGTGGAAATTACCCATAAGGCCTCCAGCCGGATGACTTTTGCCAGCGGCGCGGTGCGTGCGGCTGCCTGGTTGCATAACCGGGATAAAGGTCTGTTTGATATGCGTGATGTGCTGAATCTGGACCAATTATAATTAATTTGCATACCATCGTGATGTGGTTGTATTGATCATAATGCTATGATAATCGGACAATAATTTTATTGTCCTTTTTTTTAGCATGAAAAAAGAAGCGTTGGTGTGTTTTTATTTCATTGATTGTTATTTATTGATGTTTACCTTGCTAATCATCCCGTTTTTATCCACCAGATCTTATTTCAGCGTCTTTTGGAGCCCATTCTGGCACCATTTTTCGTCATTCAGCCTCGCAACCGTTTTCCAGCCCCGGTTTTCTGTGTTTTTATCGCCGCTCAAGCCGCATGAGCGGTGAGAACTGCAAAAATAAAACAAAAAACGGCAGTTTGGGTAGACAAGCCTGGCACTCATCATTAAAATGCGCCCAATTTGCCAAAAATTGGCCTCGCGGACGGTTTTTGCATTGATTTAGATCGCGATATCTGAATTAATATGCAAATATTGTGATTGATTATTCCTCGGAGGATGTTTTGATAAAGTCAGCGCTATTGGTTCTGGAAGACGGAACCCAATTCCACGGTCGGGCCATCGGGGCAGAGGGAACGGCAGTGGGGGAAGTGGTCTTCAATACGTCGATGACCGGTTATCAAGAAATCCTCACTGATCCTTCCTATTCCCGCCAGATCGTTACTCTTACTTATCCTCATATCGGCAATGTCGGCACCAACGCTTCCGACGAAGAATCCTCCGCAGTACACGCCCAAGGCCTCGTCATTCGTGACCTCCCGCTGATCGCCAGCAACTACCGCAACGAAGAAAGCCTGTCCGACTACCTCAAGCGTCACAACATCGTGGCAATCGCCGATATCGATACCCGTAAATTAACCCGCCTGCTGCGCGAGAAGGGCGCCCAGAACGGCTGCATCATCGCCGCCGACTCGCCGGACGCCGCGCTGGCCCTGGCCAAGGCGCAAGGTTTCCCGGGGTTGAAAGGCATGGATCTGGCGAAAGAGGTCACCACCCAAGAAGCCTACAGCTGGCAGCAAGGCAGCTGGACGCTTGAAGGCGACCTGCCTGAAGCCAAAACCGCCGCGGAACTGCCGTTCCACGTGGTGGCTTACGACTACGGCGCCAAGCGCAACATCCTGCGCATGCTGGTGGATCGCGGCTGCCGCCTGACCGTGGTGCCGGCGCAGACCCCGGCCGACGAGGTGCTGAAAATGAATCCGGACGGCATCTTCCTGTCCAACGGTCCGGGCGACCCGGAGCCATGCGACTACGCCATCGCCGCCATCAAACAGTTCCTGGAAACCGACATTCCGGTGTTCGGCATCTGCCTGGGCCACCAGCTGCTGGCGCTGGCCAGCGGGGCGAAAACCATGAAGATGAAGCTCGGCCACCACGGCGGCAACCACCCGGTGAAGGATCTGGACAACAACACCGTGATGATCACCGCGCAGAACCACGGCTTCGCCGTCGATGAAAACAACCTGCCGGCGAACCTGCGCGTCACGCACAAATCGCTGTTCGACCATACGGTGCAGGGCATTCACCGCACCGACAAAGCGGCGTTCAGCTTCCAGGGTCACCCGGAAGCCAGCCCAGGCCCGCACGATGCCGCGCCGCTGTTCGATCACTTCATCGAACTGATTGAGACTTACCGTTCTAACGCCAAATAATCAGGAGCAGTAAAAAATGCCAAAACGTACAGACATAAAAAGCATCCTGATCCTCGGCGCTGGCCCGATCGTTATAGGCCAGGCGTGTGAGTTCGACTACTCGGGTGCCCAGGCGTGTAAAGCGCTGCGCGAAGAGGGTTACCGCGTCATTCTGGTTAACTCCAACCCGGCGACCATCATGACCGACCCGGAAATGGCCGATGCGACCTATATCGAGCCGATCCACTGGGAAGTGGTGCGCAAGATCATCGAAAAAGAGCGCCCGGATGCGGTGCTGCCGACCATGGGCGGCCAGACGGCGCTGAACTGCGCGCTGGAGCTGGAGCGTCAGGGTGTGCTGGCCGAGTTCGGCGTTACCATGATCGGCGCGACGGCCGATGCGATCGACAAGGCCGAAGACCGTCGCCGTTTCGACGTGGCGATGAAGAAAATCGGTCTGGACACCGCGCGTTCCGGCATTGCGCACACCATGGAAGAAGCGCTGGCGGTAGCCGCTGACGTCGGCTTCCCGTGCATCATCCGCCCTTCCTTTACCATGGGCGGCACCGGCGGCGGCATCGCCTACAACCGTGAAGAGTTCGAAGAGATCTGCGAACGCGGTCTGGACCTGTCGCCGACCAACGAGCTGCTGATCGATGAATCGTTGATCGGTTGGAAAGAGTACGAGATGGAGGTGGTGCGTGATAAGAACGACAACTGCATCATCGTCTGCTCCATCGAAAACTTCGACGCGATGGGCATCCACACCGGCGACTCGATCACCGTCGCACCGGCCCAGACCTTGACCGACAAGGAATACCAAATCATGCGCAACGCTTCGATGGCGGTGCTGCGTGAGATTGGCGTCGAAACCGGCGGCTCCAACGTGCAGTTCTCGGTCAACCCGAAAACCGGCCGCCTGATCGTTATCGAAATGAACCCGCGCGTGTCGCGCTCTTCGGCGCTGGCGTCGAAAGCCACCGGCTTCCCTATCGCCAAGATCGCCGCCAAGCTGGCGGTGGGCTACACCCTCGATGAGCTGATGAACGACATCACCGGCGGCCGCACCCCGGCATCGTTCGAACCGTCCATCGACTACGTCGTGACCAAGATCCCGCGCTTCAACTTCGAGAAGTTCGCCGGCGCCAACGATCGCCTGACCACCCAGATGAAGTCGGTCGGCGAAGTGATGGCCATCGGCCGCACCCAGCAGGAGTCGCTGCAAAAAGCGCTGCGCGGCCTGGAAGTGGGCGCTACCGGCTTCGACCCGAAAGTAAGCCTGGACGATCCGGAAGCGCTGACCAAGATCCGCCGCGAGCTGAAAGACGCCGGCTCTGACCGCATCTGGTACATCGCCGACGCCTTCCGCGCCGGTCTGTCGGTTGACGGCGTCTTCAACCTGACCAACGTCGACCGCTGGTTCCTGGTGCAGATTGAAGAGCTGGTGCGCCTGGAAGAGCAGGTGGCCGACGCGGGCATCAACGGCCTGAACAAAGCGTTCCTGCGTACCCTGAAGCGCAAGGGCTTCGCCGATGCGCGTCTGGCCAAGCTGGCCGGCGTCGCCGAGAGCGAAATTCGCAAGCTGCGCCACAGCCACGGCCTGCATCCGGTGTACAAGCGCGTGGATACCTGCGCGGCGGAATTCGCCACCGACACCGCCTACATGTACTCCACCTATGAAGAAGAGTGCGAGTCCAACCCGACCAACGACCGGCCGAAAGTGATGGTGCTGGGCGGCGGGCCGAACCGTATCGGCCAGGGCATCGAGTTCGACTACTGCTGCGTGCACGCCTCGCTGGCGCTGCGCGAAGACGGCTACGAGACCATCATGGTCAACTGTAACCCGGAAACCGTCTCCACCGACTACGACACCTCCGACCGCCTGTACTTCGAGCCGGTGACCCTGGAAGACGTGCTGGAAATCGTGCGCATCGAGAAGCCGAAGGGCGTGATCGTGCAGTACGGCGGCCAGACCCCGCTGAAGCTGGCGCGCGAGCTGGAAGCTGCGGGCGTGCCGATCATCGGCACCAGCCCGGACGCCATCGACCGCGCCGAAGACCGCGAGCGCTTCCAGCAGGCGGTCAACCGTCTGGGCCTGAAGCAGCCGGCCAACGCCACCGTCACCGCCATCGAGCAGGCGGTGGAGAAGGCGGCGGGCATCGGCTATCCGCTGGTGGTGCGCCCTTCCTACGTGCTGGGCGGCCGGGCGATGGAAATCGTCTATGACGAAACCGACCTGCGCCGCTACTTCCAGACCGCGGTCAGCGTGTCCAACGATGCGCCGGTGCTGCTGGACCGCTTCCTGGACGACGCGGTGGAAGTGGACGTCGACGCCATCTGCGACGGCGAGCGCGTGCTGATTGGCGGCATCATGGAGCACATCGAGCAGGCGGGCGTGCACTCCGGTGACTCCGCGTGTTCGCTGCCGGCGTACACCCTGAGCCAGGAAATTCAGGACGTAATGCGTCGTCAGGTGGAAAAGCTGGCGTTCGAGCTGCAGGTACGCGGCCTGATGAACGTGCAGTTCGCGGTGAAAGACAACGAAGTCTACCTGATTGAAGTGAACCCGCGCGCCGCGCGTACCGTGCCGTTCGTGTCCAAAGCGACCGGCGTGCCGCTGGCCAAAGTGGCCGCGCGCGTGATGGCGGGCAAAACGCTGGTTGAGCAGGGCGTGACCGAAGAAATTATCCCGCCGTACTACTCGGTGAAAGAAGTGGTGCTGCCGTTCAACAAATTCCCGGGCGTCGACCCGATTCTGGGGCCGGAAATGCGCTCTACCGGGGAAGTGATGGGCGTGGGCCGCACCTTCGCGGAAGCCTTCTCCAAAGCGATGCTGGGCAGTAACTCGGGCATGAAAAAGCAGGGCCGCGCGCTGCTGTCGGTGCGTGAAGGCGACAAGGCTCGCGTGGTCGATTTGGCCGCCAGCCTGCTGAAGCAGGGCTTCGAGCTGGACGCCACTCACGGCACCGCGGTGGTGCTGGGCGAAGCGGGCATCAACCCGCGCCTGGTCAACAAGGTGCACGAAGGGCGTCCGCACATTCAGGACCGTATCAAGAACGGCGAGTACACCTACATTGTCAACACCACGGCCGGCCGTCAGGCGATTGAAGACTCCAAGCTGATTCGCCGCAGCGCCCTGCAGTACAAGGTGCACTACGACACCACGCTGAACGGCGGCTTTGCCACCGCGATGGCGCTGAAAGCGGATCCGACCGAGCAGGTCACGTCGGTGCAGGAAATGCACGCGCGCATCGGCAAATAACCGCGCGATAACGCTACGCCAGGGGCGCTGCAGATGCAGCGCCCTTTTTTATTCAGCGAATTTGTCGGCTGGCGTTAAAAATTTCCGCTATCAATCAGTGGGCAAACTGTCACCCTGTGTGATTGGTATATGCTTGGTGTATTGGCAAGGAACGAAGGAACGACGATAACAATGATTCTGATAATTTATGCTCACCCGTATCCCCGGCATTCGCATGCCAACCAGCGCCTGCTGCAGGCGGTGAGGGATCTCCCCGAGGTAGAGGTGCGCTCGCTGTATGAGCTGTACCCCGATTTCAATATCGACATCAACGCCGAGCAGCGGGCGCTGGAGCGCGCCGACCTGGTGGTGCTGCAGCATCCGATGCAGTGGTACAGCTTCCCGCCGCTGTTGAAGCTGTGGATCGACAAAGTGCTGGAGCACGGCTGGGCCTACGGCCACGACGGCAACGCGCTGGTGGGGAAAGACTGCCTGTGGGCGGTGACCAGCGGCGGCGACGAGCACCACTTCGAGTTGGGCGACTTTCCCAACTTCGCCGCGCTGGCGCAGCCGCTGCAGGCCACGGCGATTTACTGCGGCATGAACTGGCAGCCTTTTTTCGCTCTGCATAACACCTTTACCTGCAACGAACCGGCGCTGCTCGCCGCCGGCGAAGCCTACCGGCAGCGGTTGGTTGACTACCTGATGGAACATGCCGAAGCGGAAACACGGGAGGCCAGCCATGGATAACCACCACATGATGATCGAGGGGCTGATCTACCTCGGCTCCGCCGCGCTGTTTGTGCCGATCGCGGTGCGACTGGGGCTGGGCTCGGTGCTCGGCTACCTGATTGCCGGCTGCATCATTGGCCCCTGGGGGCTGAAACTGGTGTCGGACGCCGAGTCGATCCTGACCTTCGCCGAGATCGGCGTGGTGCTGATGCTGTTTATCATCGGCCTGGAGCTGGATCCCAAGCGGCTGTGGACGCTGCGCGCCTCGGTGTTCGGCGGCGGCAGCATTCAGATGGTGGGCTGCGGCCTGGCACTGAGCGCCTTCTGTTACTTCCTGGGCCTCAACTGGAAGGTGGCGCTGTTGATTGGCCTGACGCTGGCGCTCTCATCCACCGCCATCGCCATGCAGGCGATGAGCGAACGCAACCTGACGCCGTCGCCGATCGGCCGCAGCGCATTTGCGGTGCTGCTGTTCCAGGATATCGCGGCGATCCCGCTGGTGGCGATGATCCCGCTGCTGGCTAGCAGCGGCGCCACCACCACGCTGGGCGCTTTCGTGCTGTCGGCGGCCAAGGTGGTGGGCGCGTTGACGATAGTGATACTGCTCGGCCGCTACGTCACCCGCCCGCTGCTGCACTTCGTCGCTCGTTCGGGCATGCGCGAGGTGTTCAGCGCCGTGGCGCTGTTCCTGGTGTTCGGTTTCGGCATCCTGCTGGAGATGGCCGGGCTGTCGATGGCGATGGGGGCATTCCTCGCCGGGGTGCTGTTGGCGAGCTCGGAATACCGCCACGCGCTGGAGAGCGATATTCAGCCGTTCAAGGGGCTGCTGCTGGGGCTGTTCTTTATCGGCGTCGGCATGTCGATCGACTTCGGCACGCTGTTCCATCACCCGCTGCTGATCGCCTCGCTGCTGCTGGGCTTTATGCTGATCAAGGCGGCGCTGCTGTGGCTGATTGGGCCGCTGCTCGGCGTGCCGAAGCGCCAGCGCGGCCTGTTCGCCATTCTGCTGGGGCAGGGCAGTGAATTCGCCTTCGTGATCTTCAGCGCCGCGCAGCTGGCCGGCGTCCTGCCGGTCGAATGGGCCAAGTCGCTGACGCTGGCGGTGGCGCTGTCGATGGCGGCCACGCCGCTGCTGCTGGTGATCGCCGCGCAGCTGGAGAAAAATGCGCCGAAAGAGGAGCGCCCGGCTGACGTTATCGACGACGAGAATGCCAGCGTGATCATCGCCGGCTTCGGCCGTTTCGGTCAGATCGCCGGCCGTTTGCTGTTGGCCAACGGCGTACACACCGTGGTACTGGATCACGATCCGGACCATATCGAGACGCTGCGCAAATTCGACACCAAGGTGTTCTACGGCGACGCCACGCGCGCCGATTTGCTGGAGGCCGCCGGCGCCGCCCACGCCAAGGTGCTGATCAACGCCATCGACGACGTGGAAGACAGCCTGGCGTTAACCGAGCTGGCCAGGCAGCACTTCCCGCATCTGAAGGTGGTGGCGCGAGCGCGCGACGTCGATCACTGGTATCAGCTGCGGCAGCTGGGGGTGGAAAAACCGGAGCGCGAAACCTTTGAAAGCTCACTGCGCATCGGCCGTGAAACGCTTGAGCTGCTGGGGCTGGACGCCTATGAGGCGCGCGAGAAGGCGGATACGTTCCGCCGCTATAACCTGAAGATGCTGGAAGACACGCTGGAGAATTATCAGGACACCGAGTTCCGCATCGCCAGCCTGCAGCGGGCCAAGGAGATGCTCAGCGCGGCCATCGAGCAGGATCAGAATCGGCTGGCGCGGGTGCAGCAGACCGGCTGGCGCGGCAGTATCGACGGCAAGGCGCCGGAGGATGAAGTGGTGGAAGCTAAAGGATAAGAGTAGGGGCGCCAGATCGGCGCCCCTTTTTTTGCTTAGCTCAGTGCGACCTTGATGCCCAAGGCGATCAGCATACCGCCCAGCAGCTTGTCGACGATCTTCTGGGTCTTTTCCAACCCGCGGCGCACCGGCCCGCTCTGGATCAGGAACACCAGCAGCGGCCACCAGATGACCGACAGGCCGAGAATAATCCCCGCGTACCACAGCTTGTCGCCCAGGCCGGAATCGATCTGCAGCACCTGGGTGAATACCGCCAGGAAGAACAGGGTGGCTTTCGGGTTCAGCAGGTTGCACAGGTAGCCTTGCGCAAAGGCGCTCTTCAGGCTGACCTGCTGCTGCGGCAGATTGCTGACGTTCATCTTACCGCCGCCGCGCGACAGCAGCGCCTGGATGCCGATCCACACCAGATACACCGCCCCGGCGTATTTCAGCAGGTTGAACAACCACGGCGTGGTGGTGATCACCACCGCCAGCCCGGCGACGCAGTAGGACATGTGGGTAGCGACGCCGCAGATCACGCCAAAGGCGGTCATCATGGCGGCCAGCCGCGGATAGCGGGCGGCGTTTTTGATCACCAGGAAAAAATCCGGGCCGGGGGAGAGCATGCCGAGGGCGGCAATGCCGGCGACGAACAGCGAAGTTTCAAGCATGGGAGCGTCTCGCGCAAAAGACAGAGTTCTGCCGATAATAACGCCGCTTCCTCTGATGCGCATCAACCCAATGAGGTATTGTTAGGCTCTATGATAATTATTCATCTACCGCCAGCGACGGAGCCCTATGCAGCAGACTAACGCCACAGACATGCCGGAACCGCACCGGCAACAGCGTGAAATAACCCGCCTGTGCATTCAATGCGCGCTGCTGCTGTTGCAGCACGGCGCTGAGAGCACGGTGGTGGAACAGCTGTCGACCCGCCTGGGGCTGGCGCTGGGGATGGACAGCGTGGAAAGCTCGATCTCCGCCAATGCGGTGGTGTTGACCACCCTCAGCCACGGCGCCTGTCTGACCACCACCCGCAAGAACGTCGATCGCGGCATCAATATGCAGGTGGTGACTGAAGTGCAGCATATCGTGATCCTCGCCGAGCACCACCTGGCGGATGCGCACGACGTGGCGCGCCGTTTTGACAGGATCCGGCCGTTGCGCTACCCGCGCTGGCTGGTGGTGCTGATGGTGGGGTTGTCCTGTGGGTGCTTCAGCATGCTTAACGGTGGTGGCGCTGACGCCTTCCTGGTGACCTTTATCGCCAGCGGCACGGCGATGCTGGTGCGCCAAATTCTCACCGCCCGCCATATGAATCCGCTGATCAATTTTTGCCTGACGGCGTTTGTCGCGACGTCGATCTCCGGGCTGCTGCTGCGCCTGCCGGCGTTTAAGGACACCTCGAGCGTGGCGATGGCCGCCAGCGTGCTGTTGCTGGTGCCGGGCTTCCCGCTGATCAACGCGGTGGCCGATATGTTCAAGGGGCACGTCAATACCGGGCTGGCGCGCTGGGCGATGGCCAGCCTGCTGACGCTGGCGACCTGCATCGGGGTGGTGATGGCGATGTCGCTGTGGGATCTGCGGGGATGGTCATGAGTCTGCTGTGGGCCTTGTTGCAGGAGATGTTGTTGGCGGCGGTGCCGGCGCTGGGCTTCGCCATGGTGTTCAACGTGCCGCTGCGCGCGCTGCGTTATTGCGCGTTGCTTGGGGCCATCGGGCGCGGTTCGCGCATGCTGATGATGCACGGCGGCATGAACATCGAGTGGGCCTCGCTGCTGGCGGCGATCCTGATCGGTATCATCGGTATCTACTGGTCGCGCTGGCTGCTGGCGCACCCGAAGGTGTTCACCGTGGCGGCGGTGATCCCGATGTTCCCCGGCATTTCCGCCTATACCGCGATGATAACTGTGGTAGAGATCTCACATTTGGGCTACAGCGAAGCCTTGATGGAGACCATGATCACCAACTTCCTCAAGGCCAGTTTCATCGTCGGTGCGTTGTCGATCGGCCTGTCGCTGCCGGGTCTGTGGCTGTACCGCAAACGCCCCGGCGTGTGAAATTTCCCGGCGGGAGATCGTTGGTTATTAGATATGCTGATAAGAGCTATCTTATATATTCATCTTGCTTGATTAGCCTATCGACGGCACTCAGGCCTTTACGTATAGTGTCACCAATTTTGCTGCCTACACAGGGTTAAACAATGATTATCAGCCTGATCGCTGCCTTGGCGGCGGATCGCGTTATTGGCATGGAAAACGCCATGCCGTGGCACCTGCCGGCGGACCTTGCGTGGTTTAAACGCAACACGTTGAATAAGCCGGTTATTATGGGCCGCAAGACCTTCGAGTCCATCGGCCGCCCGCTGCCGGGCCGCCACAATATCGTTTTGAGCAGCCGTCCGGGCAGCGAAGCCGGGGTGACCTGGGTGACCTCGATGGATGAAGCGCTGGCCGCCGCCGGCGACGTGGAAGAAGTGATGGTGATCGGCGGTGGGCGTATCTATACCCAGCTGCTGCCGCGCGCCGATCGCCTGTACCTGACGCACATCGACGCCGAGGTCGGCGGCGATACCCACTTCCCGGATTACGAGCCGGACGAGTGGGAAACCACGTTCAGCGAGTTCCACGACGCCGACGATCTGAACTCGCACAGCTACTGCTTCGAGATCCTGCAGCGCCGTTGATTTCAGCGCGTTAGCCAACTCTCCCCGGGGGCGCAAGCAATTGCGCCCCCGGCCTTTTTGCGCCCGTCGTCCGTAACCTTTCCGTCACATTACCTGATTAGTATGAAGCCCAACTCCGAGCGCCCCGGCAACTCTGGTGAATCTTGACCGCGGCGCCATAACTAAAAAGGTAACCACGCTATGACCAAGCAAATTGAGCAATTAGACGCCGACCGCCTGATCGATCCCACTCGCCGCAAACTGCTGCTCGGCAGCGCCGGCGCCGTCGGCCTGGCCGGCTTTCTCGGCGGCGGCATCTGGTCGGTCTCCGCCGAGGCGTTGGCCGAGGATCTGCCGCCGAACAAACTGCTGGGCTTTCAGGGCATCGCCGCCTCTACCGCCGACGAGGTGACCATCGCACCGGGCTACCGTGCGGAGGTGCTGATCTCCTGGGGGGAGCCGCTGGTGGATGGCGCACCGGCTTTCGAGCCGCAGGGCAACAACAGCGCCGCCGATCAGGAAAAACAGTTCGGCGACAATAACGACGGCATGAGTTTCTTCCCGATCGACGATCGCCACGGCGTGATGGCCATCAATAACGAATACGTCAACGAGCAATACCTGTTCGCCCACGGCGGCACCAAGGCCACCAGCCTGGAAGAGGTGCGTAAATCCCAGGCGGCGCACGGTGTTTCCATCGTGGCGGTAAAGCGCGTCGGCGACGGCCAGCGTTGGGAAGTGGAGCGCCCGTCGCGCTATAACCGCCGCATCACCGCCAACACCGACATGCAGTTCAGCGGCCCGGCCGCCGGGCATCCGCTGCTGCAGACCGCCGCCGATCCGAGCGGACGCAAGGTGCTGGGCACCTTCGGCAACTGCGCCAACGGCAAGACGCCGTGGGGCACTTACCTGACCTGCGAAGAAAACTTCGATACCTACTTCGGCACCCGTCAGGCCGATTACCCAACCACGCCGGAACAGAAGCGCTATACGCTGAAGGTCAGCGAGCCGGAGCGTAACTGGCCGGACTATGACGAGCGCTTCGACGTGGCGAAGAACCCCAACGAATTCAACCGCCACGGCTGGATCGTGGAGATCGATCCGCTGAATCCGACTTCGACGCCCATCAAGCACACCGCGCTGGGCCGCTTCAAGCATGAAAATGCGGCGGTGACCGTGGCCAAAGATGGCCGCCTGGTGGTGTACATGGGGGACGACGAGCGCGGCGAACATATCTATAAGTACGTTTCCAAAGGCGTGGTCGACGCCGCCAATCCGGCCAACAATCGCACGCTGCTGGATGAGGGAACGCTGTACGTGGCGCAGTTCGACGGTGACGACGCCGGCACGCCGCTGAAGGGCAAAGGGCGCTGGATTGCGCTCGAGTTCGGCAAGAATGGCCTGACGCCGGAGAACGGCTTCCGCGATGAGGCCGAAGTGCTGATCTTCGCCCGTAAGGCGGCACAGCAGGTCGGCGCCACCAAGATGGATCGCCCGGAGTGGATCGCGGTGAACCCGCATGACGGCCGCGCTTATTGCACGCTGACCAACAACAGTAAGCGCGGTGAGGAAGGGATGCCGCTGAACGCCGCCAACCCGCGGCCGAACAATATCTATGGCCAGATCATTCGCTGGGACGAAGGCGGTGACGCCACCGCCGGCACCTTTGCCTGGGACATGTATGCGCTGTGTGGCAACCCGATTGCCCACCCGGAAGGCGTCAACCGCGGCACGCCGAACATCACGGCGGACAACACGTTCAACAGCCCGGACGGGCTGGGCTTCGATCGCGCCGGCCGCCTGTGGATCCTCACCGACGGCAAGTACAGCAACAAGGGGGATTACGTCGGGCAGGGCAACAACCAGATGCTGGTGGGCGATCCGGTCAGCGGCGAAATTCGCCGTTTCATGGTGGGGCCGAAGTCCTGCGAACTGACCGGCATCACCTTCACTCCGGACTACAAGACGATGTTCGTCAACGTGCAGCATCCGGGAGAAGAGGGCGATTCGCACTTCCCGAACAACAGCCCGCGCCCGCGTTCATCGGTATTGATGATCACGCGTGAAGATGGCGGGGTGATTGGGGCGTAAGCGGTAAAGAGAAACAAGGCGGCCTGGAGCCGCCTTTATGTTTTCAGGACGCGGCCAGTCTGCCGGCGTGGTCAGGCGCTTCGCCACGGTTGGCGGGCTGTGTGAAGTAACGGCGGTCTTCCCAGCGCAGCATCGTCAGATCGCCGCCCCAGCAGCAGCCGGTGTCCAGCCCGATCACGCCTTCCGGCGTGCCCTTGCCTTCCAGCGAGGCCCAGTGACCGAAGACGATGGTGTATTCCGGATCCACCAGGCGCGGCAGCTCGAACCACGGCTTCAGCGGCGCCGGCGCGGTGCCCGGCGCATCTTTGCAGATCATGTCGAGCTGGCCGTTGGGGAAGCAGTAGCGCATGCGTGTGAACGCATTGGTGCTGAAACGCAGGCGCGCCAGGCCGCTCAGTTCCGGCGCCCAGTTGTTCGGCATGTCGCCGTACATGGCGTCGAGAAACAGCGGGTAGCTGTCGCTGCTCAATACCGCTTCCACTTCGCGCGCGCACATTTTCGCGGTGTCGATATCCCACTGTGGGGTGATGCCGGCGTGCGCCATCACCAGCTTTTGCTCATCGTCCACCTGCAGCACCGGTTGGCGGCGCAGCCAGTTGATCAGCTCGTCGGCGTCCGGCGCTTCCAGCAGCGGGGTGATGCGATCCTTGGGTTTGTTGCGGCTGATGCCGGCGTAGACCGCCAGCAGGTGCAGATCGTGGTTGCCCAGCACCATGCGCACCGCCGGGCCGAGCGAGCGCACGAAGCGCAGCACGTCCAGCGAGGCGGGGCCGCGCGCCACCAGATCGCCGGTCAGCCACAGCCGATCGCGCTCGGGATCGAAAGCAGCCTGAGCCAGCAGCGACTTCAGTTCATCGTAACAGCCGTGAACGTCGCCGATAAGGTATGTCGACATAATTAATGGATCAGCGTTGGAATGGCTAAGCGAAACACGGGAATAGCGGTGCGGAACGGTTGACCCTGATGGTCCACCATTTCGTAATGGCCTTCCATGGTGCCCAGCGGCGTTTCCAGAATCGCGCCGCTGGTATACTGAAACTCTCCGCCGGGCGGAATGACAGGCTGTTCGCCGATCACGCCTTCGCCCTGAACTTCGGTTTGGCGGCCGTTGCTGTTGGTGATCAGCCAGTAACGGCCCAGCAGTTGCACGTCGGTCCGCCCCAGATTGCGGATAGTGATGGTATAGGCGAAGACGTAACGCTCTTCTTCAGGGATCGACTGTGATTCCACATAGATGCTCTGAACCTGAATACACACGCGGGGCGAATCAATCATGACAACAACTCCTTATTGCTGCGGCGTCGGATTGGCTGACAGCCAGTTCGCCAGCTTGCAGTACTGCGCCACAGAAATATTTTCTGCTCTGAGCGAAGGATCGACGCCCAGCTCCGTCAGCTGCTCCGGCGTGAACAGGTCGCCCAGGCTATTGCGGATGGTTTTCCGCCGCTGGTTGAACGCCTGCGTGGTGATGCGGCTCAGCATGCGCACGTCGCCCACCGGGTTCGGCAGCACGCTGTGCGGCACCAGGCGCACCACGGCGGAATCGACCTTCGGCGGCGGCGCGAACGCGGTCGGCGGCACTTCCAGCACCGGAATGACGTTGCAGTAGTACTGCGCCATCACGGTCAAACGCCCGTAGGCCTTGCTGTTCGGGCCGGCCACCAGACGGTTGACCACCTCTTTTTGCAACATAAAGTGCATGTCGCGGATTGCCTGAGTATAGCTGAAAAGGTGGAACATCAGCGGCGTCGAAATATTGTACGGCAGGTTACCAAATACGCGCAGCGGTTGGCCAGCTTCCTCGGCCAGTTCGGCGAAATTCACCGTCATGGCGTCCTGCTGGTGGATGGTCAGCTTGTCTTTCAGCCGCGGGTGGTTCTCCAGCCGGGTGGCCAGATCGCGGTCCAGTTCGATCACCGTCATGCGGTCCATGCGCGCGCCGACCGGCTCGGTCAAGGCGCCGAGGCCGGGGCCGATCTCGACCACCGCTTCGCCCGGCTGCGGGTGAATGGCGGAGACAATGCTATCGATGACAAACTGATCGGTTAAAAAGTTTTGTCCAAAGCGTTTGCGGGCAAAGTGCCCTTGGTGGACTCTGTTATTCATTACAATTAATTATCATTTTAATGGCGAGATTCAGGGCCGTTTGGAAACTGCCGACATCGGCGGTGCCGGTGCCGGCCAGTTCCAGAGCGGTACCGTGGTCGACCGAGGTGCGTATGAAAGGCAAACCGAGGGTGATATTCACCGCGCGGCCGAACCCTTGGTATTTTAGCACCGGCAGCCCCTGATCGTGATACATCGCCAGCACCGCATCGGCATCTTGCAGATATTTGGGCTGGAACAGGGTGTCCGCCGGCAGCGGGCCGACAAGATGGATGCCGTCAGCGCGCAGCGCGTCGAGCGCCGGGATGATGGTGTCTATCTCTTCGCGCCCCATATGGCCGCCTTCCCCGGCGTGGGGATTCAGACCGCAAACGTAAATGTGCGGCTGGGCGATGCCAAATTTGGTTTTCAGATCGTGGTCGAGGATGCGGATGACTTCGAACAGGCTCTGCTGCGTGATGGCGCCCGGCACCGCCAGCAGCGGCAGGTGGGTGGTCGCCAGCGCCACGCGCAGCTCTTCGGTCGCGAGCATCATCACCACGCGATCGCAGCGGCTGCGATCGGCAAAGAATTCGGTATGGCCGATAAACGGCACGCCGGCGTCGTTGATCACGCCCTTGTTCACCGGGCCGGTGATCAGCGCCGCGAACTCGCCGTTCAGGCAGCCGTCGCAGGCGCGCGCCAGGGTTTCCACCACGTAGGCGCTGTTGCCGACGTTCAACTCACCGGCGGTAACCGGGTGAGCGAGCGGGACCGGTAGCACGGTCAGCGTGCCGGCGCGTTGCGCTTCGGCCGGTTGCTGCGGCTGGTAGTCGCGCAGCGTCAGCGGCAGGCCCATACGCTTGGCGCGTTCAAGCAGCAGGGCCGGATCGGCGCACACCACCAGCTCAACAGGCCAATCCTGTTGCGCCAGCGCTGCCACCAAATCCGGCCCAACCCCGGCAGGTTCGCCGGGGGTAATGACGACGCGTTTATTGCTGTGCATCGCTGCCATCGAGGATCTTCACGTAAGCCTGGGCGCGCTGTTCCTGCATCCAGGTCTGCGCTTCTTCGGCGAACTTACGGTTGAACAGCATACGGTAAGCGCGATCTTTCTGCGCAGCGTCGGTCTTATCCACCTGGCGGGTATCCAGCAACTGGATCAGGTGCCAACCGAAGGAGGAGTGGACCGGCGCGCTGATTTCACCCTTGCTCAGCTTCAGCAACGCATCGCGGAAGGCCGGATCGTAGATGTCCGGGGAAGCCCAGCCCAGATCGCCGCCCTGCATCGCAGAACCCGGATCTTGCGACAGCTGTTTGGCTTCGTCGGCAAACTTGGCGCGGCCGCTCTTGATCGCTTCCGCCACGGATTGCAGTTTGGCGCGAGCCTGGTCGTCGGTCAGCACCACTGAAGGTTTCAGCAGGATGTGACGGGCGTGCACTTCGGTGACCGACACCGACTGGCTGGCGCCGCGAATGTCGTTCACTTTCAGGATGTGGAAGCCGACGCCGGAACGGATTGGGCCGACGACGTCGCCTTTCTTGGCGCTCACCAGACGTTCCGCGAACAGGGTCGGGATTTCTTGCAGTTTGCCCCAGCCCATGTTGCCACCTTTCAGCGCCTGAGAGTCGGCGGAGTAGGTGATCGCCAGCTTGCCGAAGTCGGCGCCGCTGTTGATCTCACCCACCAGACGTTTGGCCAGCTCTTCGGCTTTGTCGACCTGCTGCTGCGACGGGTTTTCCGGCAGCGGGATCAGGATGTGGCTGATGTTCATTTCGGTGTCGCTGCCGTTCTGTGCGCCCACCTGTTTGGCCAGTGCGTCCACTTCCTGTGGCAGGATGGTGACGCGGCGGCGCACTTCGTTGTTACGCACTTCGGAGATCAGCATCTCTTTGCGGATCTGCGCGCGGTAGGTGTTGTAGTTCAACCCTTCGTACGACAGGCGGCTGCGCAGCTGATCGACGCTCATCTTGTTTTGCGCGGCGATGTTGGCGATCGCTTTGTCCAGATCGGCATCGGACACGGTGATGCCCATTTTCTTGGCCATCTGCAGCTGGATGTTATCCATGATCAGGCGTTCGATGATCTGATGGCGCAGCGTCTTGTCGTCCGGCAGCTGTTGGCCGGCCTGCTGGGCGTTGAGCTTGACTGACTGCAACAGACCGTTGACGTCGCTTTCGAGTACCACGCCGTTATCCACGACGGCGGCGACTTTATCCACTTCTTGGGGTGCTGCGAACGCGGCATTGGCGCAAACCACCAATCCGAGAATAAGCGTTCTCCAGTTCTTCATACATTTCCCATTATGTAATCCGCAAATGCGGGTGAAAGTTCTCGTTTTCAAAGTGTTGCAAAGCGTCAGAATGCGCGCTGATACGGCAGAATGCCGGAGCGCAGCATTTCTGCGGAGCCGAGACTATGATCGCTGCTCAGGCCGCGCAGTTCGACGTTGAACGAAACTCTGTTGTCGTAAACGCTGGTATTGTTGCTGTTGTTCCAGTCGGTGATCTTGCGCTCATAGCCCAGCGTCACCGCCCAGCAGCAGGTGTTGTACTTCAGCCCCACCAACTGATCGGCGGATTGTTTGGCGCGGGTGTCGTAGTAGTACGCCCCGACCACCGCCCAACGATCGGCGATCGGCCAACTGCCGGTGATGCCCACCTGCGAGATGCCGTCCTGGAAGGCCGGAACCGTTTTGGTGTTCAACGCCGTCTGGATATATTCCGGCGTGGCGTAACGGTAGTTCAACTGCACCACGCGCTCGGCGTCCTGGCGGTATTCCACCACGCCGTTGCCCAGCGAGACGCTGTTCAGGCGGGTGTCGTACTGCAGGCCGCCGCGCAGGCCCCAACGATCGTCGATTTTCCAATAGGTATCGCCGGCCCAGGCTACGCTGCCGGTATCGTCGTTGTTGTCGTAACCGGTCATCTGGTCACCGGTACGCGAACGGCTGAAGTAGTAGATTTGACCCACGGAAGCGTTAAAACGTTCAACCAGGGCGTCATCATAAATGCGGGTGGTCAAACCGGTAGAGACGCGGTTCTGCGAAGCGATGCGATCCAAGCCGCTGTAGGTGCGATCGCGGAACAGGCCGGAGTAGTCGGTCTGCAGCAGCGTGGTGTCGTAGGTGTAGATGTTGCTCTGGTCGCGGTACGGCACATACAGGTACTGCACGCGCGGCTCCAGCGTCTGGGTAGCGCCCTCGGCCCAGATCATCGGCCTCTCGAACACCAGCTTGCCGTCGACTTTGAACTGCGGCAGTACGCGGTTGACCGAATCATCGAGCTCCGGCGCGGCAGCGTTTTTGCGGCTCTGGTAGTTGGCAGCGAAACCGTCAGGAATATCCTGCTGGTAGTGGGTCGCCATCACCTTGGCTTCGGTGTTCAGGCTGGCCCAGCCGTTGGTGAGCGGCAGACTCAGCGTCGGCTCCATATGCAGACGGGTGGCGTCAGGGCTATATGGGTTGACGCTGGTGAACTTGGCCGCCTGGCCGTAAATATGGAAGTCGAACGGGCCGATGTCGTTCTTGTAGTAGTTCAGGTCCAGCTGCGGCTGAACTTTATACGAGTCCGACTGTGAACGATCGGTGTCGTCGTAGATCTGGAACTGCTTGGAGCTCAGCGTGGCGTTCCAGTTTTCGTTGGCGTAGCCGAGGCTGAATTTCTGCGTGGCGTAGCCGTCGGTGGTGGAACCGTATTTGGAGTCCAGATCGGTGAAGTATTTGGAATCGCTGACCTTGGTGTAGTCGACGTTGAAGCGCCATACCTGATCCATGACGCCGTTATGGTTCCAGTAGAACAGCCAGCGTTTGTTGTCGTCATGATCTTTGCCGTATTCCTTGTCGTCCGGCAGCCAGTCGAACTCCATCAGGCCGAGGCCCGGCTGCACCAGATAACGGAACTCGGTCTGCCACTGCAGGCCGCGCTTGGACATATAGTGCGGCGTGATGGTGGCGTCGTAGTTCGGCGCGATGTTCCAATAGTACGGCAACATGAACTCGAAGCCATTGTTGCTGCCGTACTTGGCGTTCGGGATCAGGAAGCCGGAACGGCGCTTGTCGCCGACCGGCAATTGCAGGTACGGGCTGTAGAACACCGGCACGCCGCCGATGCGGAAGCGGGCGTTCCAGATTTCCGCCACCTGCTCTTCGCGATCGTGGATCACTTCGGAACCGACCACGCTCCAGCTGTCGTCGCCCGGCAGGCAGGAGGTAAAGGTGCCGTTTTCCAGGATGGTGTAACGGTTGGCGCCGCGCATTTTCATCTTGTCGGCGTCGCCGCGACCCTGACGGCCTACCATCTGGTAGTCGCCTTCATAGACGTCGGTATCTTTGGTATTCAGGTTCGACCAGGCCTTCGGGCCTTTCAGTTTGATCTGATTGTCGCTGTAGTGCACGTCGCCGGTAGCGGTGACGGTGCGCACCGGATCCGTCTGGCCGGGGTTTTCCGTCTGGTTCAGCTCAACTTCTTTGGCGGTCAGGGTGCTGTTACCCTGCTCGATATGCACGTTGCCGCTGAACAGGGCGCTTTTCGGGTAGTCGGCGCGCGAGTCATCGGCATTGATGGTCACCGGCTGGCTGTTCGGATCGCCGCTGACCAAAGGCTTGTCGTAAACGGGAACGCCAAGCATGCATTGCTCGGCCAGATCAGCCAGCGCATGCTGACTGTAGAGTGCCGTCCAAATCATCGTGGCCAGCAGTGTTGGGAAACTTTTTTTCATACGCGGTTTTGGTGTTCCGTCATCAGAGGCGTCGTGTCCGGCAAACGGTCAGAGACTATATTACTCATCTGCGTTGCGCTAGTGCTAAATCCAGCCGTTTACTTGCGTCGTCGTTAGGCGCAAAGATAAATGACAGGTATGATAATCCAAATTCTAGGAAAAATCGCCTGCGCCCTTTCCTGAAACGGAGGAGAGCGGGCGGCTTTCGGCATGATAATTGAGGAGTATATGCAGTATTGGGGAAAACTGCTCGGCGTCATCGTCGCCATCTGGTCTGGCGCGGGATTCTGGGGTGTAGTTCTGGGGCTGATTATCGGTCATATGATCGATACGGCGCGCAGCAACAAGCGCAGTCGGGGCTTTTTCACCGACCAGCAAACGCGGCAAACGCTGTTTTTCCGCACCACTTTTCAGGTGATGGGCCACCTGACCAAATCCAAAGGACGCGTCACCGAGGCGGATATTCAGATCGCCAGCCTGTTTATGGATCGCCTTCAGCTGCACGGCGAAGCGCGCACCGCGGCGCAGCAGGCGTTCCGCGAGGGCAAACAGAGCCAGTTCCCGCTGCGTGAGACGCTGCAGCAGTTCCGCAGTATCTGTTTCGGCCGCTTCGATCTGATTCGGATGTTTCTGGAAATTCAGATTCAGGCGGCGTTCGCCGACGGCTCGCTGCACCCGAACGAACGTCAGGTGCTGTATGTCATCGCCGAAGAGCTGGGCATTTCGCGCGCGCAGTTCGATCAGTTCCTCAGCATGATGGAGGGCGGGCGTCAGTTCGGCGGCGGTCAGCAGGGCGGGTATTCGCAGGGCGGCTATCAGCAGGCTCAGCGCGGCCCGACGCTCGACGATGCGTGCAAGGTGCTTGGCGTGCGCAGCAGCGACGATGCCGCCACCATCAAACGCGCCTACCGCAAGCTGATGAGCGAACACCATCCGGATAAGCTGGTGGCGAAAGGCTTGCCGCCGGAGATGATGGAAATGGCCAAGCAGAAAGCGCAGGAGATCCAGGCGGCGTACGACCTGATCAAACGCGAGAAAGGTTTTAAATAAGCGATGAAAGCGGGCCCGGCATGCCGGGCCCGTTTAACATGGGGTTCAGAAATCCGGCTCGGCGCGAAAGTGCATCGGCGTCTGGAAGGCGGGGTGGGTGATGCGCAACTCCTGCGCGTGCAGCTGCAGCCGCGGCGCCATCGCTTTGGCTTCCGGCGGGGCATAGAAACCGTCGCCGAGGATCGGGTGTCCCAGCGCCAGCATGTGCACCCGCAGTTGGTGCGAGCGGCCGGTGATCGGCGTCAGCTTCACGCGGGTGCTGCCGTCGGCGTCGCGCGACAGCACCCGATATTCCGTCTGCGCCGCTTTGCCGGTATCAAAACACACTTTTTGCAGCGGCCGGTTCGGCCAGTCGCAGATCAGCGGCAAATCCACTAACCCTTCATCATGCGCCATATGTCCCCAAACGCGGGCGATATAGGATTTCTTCGGTTCGCGTTCGCGAAATTGACGCTTTAGCTCACGCTCGGCGGCCTTGTTGAGCGCCACCACGATCACCCCGCTCGTGGCCATATCCAGCCGGTGCACCGATTCGGCGGCCGGATGATCGGCCTGAATGCGGGTCATCAGGCTGTCTTTGTTTTCCGGGGCGCGGCCGGGTACCGACAGCAAGCCGCTGGGCTTGTTGACCACCATGATGTGTTCATCCTGATACAGGATGTGCAGCGGGTCCTGCGGGGGATTGTAGGGTTCCATCTTGGCTCCGCGAAAAGGGCCGAACGGGGAGACGGTGGCCTCCCCGCATCGCGCCGGTTATTGGTGGGTGACCACCACCAGTCGAATGGCGTCGAGACGCCAGCCGGCTTCATTGAGGTTGGCCAGCACCTGACGGCGGTTGAACTCCAGCGTCTCGACTTCGTCGTCGCGGATGTTCGGGTTGACCGCCTTCAGCGCTTCCAGACGCGCCAGCTCTGCGCTCAGCTTGTCGTCCGCCTCTTGCTTCGCCTGTTCGATAAGCTGGCGTGCCTGCGCTTCCACCAGGCTTTCCGCCTGCTGCAGCATGGCGTGCACGTCTTGTTGCACGGCATTGACCAGCTTGCTGGAGGTGTGGCGGTTGACCGCGTTCAACTGACGGTTGAAGCTTTCGAACTCGACCTGCGCCGCCAGGTTGGTGCCCTTGCGATCCATCAGCATGCGGATCGGCGTCGGTGGCAGGAAGCGGGTCAGCTGCAGGTGTTTCGGCGCCTGGGCCTCCACCACATAGACCAGTTCAACCAGCAGGGTGCCAACCGGCAGCGCTTTGTTTTTCAACAGGGACACCGCGCAGCTGCCGGTATCGCCGGACAGGATCAGATCCAGGCCATTGCGGATGATCGGGTGCTCCCAGCTGACGAACTGCGCGTCTTCGCGCGACAGCGCCTGATCGCGGTCGAAGGTCACGGTGCAGCCGTCCTGCGGCAGGCCCGGGAAGTCCGGCACCAGCATATGGTCGGACGGCGTCAGCACGATCAGGCTGTCGCTGCGGTCTTCCTGATTGATGCCGACAATGTCGAACAGGTTGAGCGCGAAGCCTACCAGGTTGACGTCGTTATCCTGCTCGGCGATGGCGGCGGCCAGCGCCTGGGCCTTGTCGCCGCCGTTGGAGTGCATCTCCAGCAGCCGGTCGCGGCCCTGTTCCAGCTGCGCTTTCAACTGATCGTGCTGCTGGCGGCAGGCGTGGATGAATTCGTCGAAGCCTTCCTGCTCGGTCGGCGCGGCCAGATAGCCGATCAACTGCTCGTAGCAGCTGTCGTAGATGGTGCGGCCGGTCGGGCAGGTGTGTTCGAAGGCGTCCAGCCCCTCGTGGAACCAACGGCCCAGCACCGCCTGCGCGGTGTGCTCCAGGTAAGGCACCATGATCTGGATATCGTGCATTTGGCCGATACGGTCCAGACGGCCGATACGCTGTTCCAGCAGATCCGGGTTGAACGGCAGATCGAACATCACCAGCTGGCTGGCGAACTGGAAGTTGCGGCCTTCGGAGCCGATCTCGGAACACAGCAGCACCTGCGCGCCCTCCTCTTCGGAGGCGAAGTAGGCGGCGGCGCGGTCGCGCTCGATGATCGACAGCCCTTCGTGGAACACCGCGGCGCGGATCGCTTCACGCTCGCGCAGCACCTGCTCCAGCTGCAGCGCGGTGTCGGCTTTGGCGCAGATCACCAGCACTTTTTCGTTACGGTTGGCCAGCAGGTAGTCCAGCAACCACTCGACGCGCGGGTCGAAGTTCCACCAGGTGGCGTTTTCGCCTTCGAATTCCTGGTAGATCTGCTCCGGGTACAGCATGTCGCGCGCGCGCGCTTCGACGGACTTCTTGGCACCCATGATGCCGGAGACTTTGATCGCGGTCTGATACTGGGTCGGTAATGGCAGCTTGATCTGGTGCAGGTTGCGGTGCGGGAAGCCCTTCACGCCGTTACGGGTGTTGCGGAACAGCACGCGGCTGGTGCCGTGGCGATCCATCAGCATGGAAACCAGCTCCTGGCGCGCCTGCTCGGCGTTGTCGCCTTCGCTGTTGGCCGCTTTGAGCAGCGGTTCGATGTCCTGCTCGTCGATCAGCTCGCCCAGCAGGTTCAGCTTGTCGTCGGCCAGGCGTTCACCGCTCAGCAGCAGGGTGACGGCGTCGGCCACCGGACGGTATTTCTGCTGTTCGGCGACGAACTCGCCGTAGTCGTGGAAACGGTTCGGATCGAGCAGGCGCAGGCGCGCAAAGTGGCTCTGTTGGCCCAGCTGCTCCGGGGTGGCGGTCAGCAGCAGCACGCCGGGGATATGCTCGGCCAGCTGTTCGATCACCTGATATTCGCGGCTCGGCGCTTCTTCACTCCAGGCCAGGTGGTGCGCTTCATCGACCACCAACAGATCCCACTGGGCGTCCGCCAGCTCTTCCAGGCGCTGCTTGTTGCGGCGCACGAAGTCCAGCGAGCAGATCACCAGCTGTTCGGTCTCGAACGGGTTGCTGCTGTCGAGCTTGGCTTCGGCGTAGCGGCTGTCGTCGAACAGCGAGAAGTAGAGGTTGAAGCGGCGCATCATCTCCACCAGCCACTGGTGCTGCAGCGTTTCCGGCACCACGATCAGCACGCGTTCGGCGCGGCCCGCCAGCAGTTGCTGGTGGATGATCATGCCGGCTTCGATGGTTTTGCCGAGGCCGACTTCGTCCGCCAGCAGAACGCGCGGCGCATGGCGCTGGCCGACTTCATGAGCGATGTGCAGCTGGTGCGGGATCAGGCTGGCGCGCATGCCGCGCAGGCCGGCGAACGGCAGCCGATACTGCTCGCTCTGGTATTTGCGCGCGCGGAAACGCAGCGCGAAACGGTCCATGCGGTCGATCTGGCCGGCGAACAGACGATCCTGCGGTTTGCTGAAGGTCAGCTTGCTGTCCAGCAGCACTTCGCGCATCGCCACGCCGCCTTCCTGGGTGTCCTGGCGGGTGCCGATATAGGTCAACAGACCGTTTTCCTCTTTCACCTCTTCCACCTGCAGCTGCCATCCCTCGTGGCTGCTGACGGTATCGCCCGGGTTGAACATCACGCGGGTGATCGGCGAATCATTTCTGGCATAGAGGCGGTTTTCACCGGTGGCGGGGAAAAGCAGGGTAACCATGCGCGCGTCCAGCGCCACGACGGTGCCCAGTCCTAATTCGCTTTCCGTATCGCTGATCCAGCGTTGACCAAGAGTAAAAGGCATATATTGTCGGCTCGATTCTTTGTAAGTAAGTCTTGTTACCGGGCGGGAAGGGCCGCGGCACCTGTACTGAACATCGGTTAATCCCGGTTTGTTTTAAATTTGACGGGCAATAGCCGTTCACGCCATGCAGACGTCGCGAGACGGCAGGGCTAAGCGTGGTTCAGTTTTGGGAAGGGCGCTATGGTAATGGAAGGCGGCGCGTTCGTCACCTGCAAAACCGGATGATTTTTCTTAACCTGGCGCAATCTCAAAACAGCCCCATCTGCCCGGTGACCAGCGTAGTGAAATCGTCGTGCAAGAAAGGGAGTATAGCGTCTGCCACCGGTTGCAGCTGGCGTTCGAGGTAATGCTGATAGTCGATGGGCGAATGGCGGGTTTCCAGCGGTTCCGGCCCGGCGACGGTCATCACGTAGCTGATCCAGCCGCCGTTCTGATACTGCAGCGGCCGCCCCTGGCTGCGGTTGTAGTCGTCGGCGATGCGTGCGGCGCGGGCGTGCGGCGGCACGTTGCGCTGATAGTCGTCGAGCTTCCTGCGCAGCCGTTTGCGGTACACCAATTGATCGTCGAAGTCGCCGTTCAGGGTTTTGCCGACGTAGTCGCGCACGTAGTCCTGGTAGGGTTGCCGTTTGAAGATGCGCTGATAGAGCTGCTGCTGGAACTCCTGCGCCAGCGGCGTCCAGTCGGTGCGCACCGTTTCCAGGCCTTTGTACACCATTTCTTCCTGGCCGTCGGCGCGCGCGATCAGGCCGGCGTAGCGTTTCTTGCTGCCCTGCTCGGCGCCGCGAATGGTCGGCATCAGGAAGCGGGAATAGTGGGTTTCGAACTCCAGCTCCAGCGCGTTCTCCAGCCCGAACTGCTGCTGCAGATGCTGTTGCCACCAGGCGTTGACCCGTTGCACCAGCGCCCGGCCGATCTGCGCGGCCTGCTGCTCGTCATGCGGCTGTTTCAGCCAGACGAAGGTGGAGTCGGTGTCGCCGTAAATCACCTGATAGCCTTCGGCTTCGATCAGCTCACGGGTTTGGCGCATGATCTCGTGGCCGCGCAGGGTGATCGACGACGCCAGCCGCGGATCGAAGAAGCGGCAGCCGCTCGATCCCAGCACGCCGTACAGCGCGTTCATGATGATCTTCAACGCCTGCGACAGGGGCTTGTTGTGTTGGCGCTTGGCGGCCTCGCGCCCCTGCCAGATCTGCTCGACGATCGCCGGCAGGCAGTGTTTGCTGCGCGAGAAGCGGGCGTTGCGAAAGCCGGGCACCGAGTCGGCGTCGCTGGGGTGGCGCATGCCTTCCACCAATCCTACCGGATCGATCAGGAAGGTGCGGATGATCGACGGGTACAGGCTTTTATAGTCCAGTACCAGCACCGAATCGTACAGGCCGGGCTGGGAGTCCATCACAAAGCCGCCGGGGCTGTGCTCCTCCGGCTGTTCGCCGAGGTTGGGGGCAACAAAGCCCAGGCGATGCATGCGCGGCATATAGAGGTGGCTGAAGGCCGCCACCGATCCGCCGCTGCGATCGGCCGCCAACCCGGTGACGGTGGCGCGCTCCAGCAGGAAGTTGAGCAGATCGGCCTTGGCGAAGATGCGCGTCACCAGCTCGCAGTCCTTCAGGTTGTAACGGGCCAGCGCCGGCTTGTCTTCGGCGAAGCGTCGGTCGATCTCCGCCATGCGCTGATAAGGGTTGTCGATAGCCTTGCCTTCGCCCAGCAGTTCCTGCGAAACGTATTCCAGGCTGAAGGAGGGAAAATTCCAGGTGGCGGATTTCAGCGCCTCGATGCCGTCGATGATCAGGCGGCCGGCGGCGGCGGCGAAAAAGTGATTCTGCTTGAAGCCATGCTCGCGCCACTCCAGCAGGTTGCCGCCGCGCCCCAGCCGCAGCGGGATTTGGTAGCGTTCGGCGTGCTTTTGCAGCACCCGCAGATCGAACTGTACCAGGTTCCAGCCGATGATGGCGTCGGGATCGTGACGCTCCAGCCACGCGTTCAGCCGTTCCAGCAACTGAGGACGGCTGGCGCAGTATTCCAGATCGAAATCCAGGGGCTCATCGCCGCCGTTGGCCGGCCCCAGCATGTAGACCTGCCGCTGGCCACAGCCTTCCAGCGCGATGGAGTAAAGCTCGCCGTGGGCGGTAGTTTCGATATCCAGCGACACCAGCCTGAGCGCCGGGCGGTAGTCCGGCGCCGGCTTCATCTGGCCGCTGAGCAACGGTCCATCGCCGTTGCCCTGGCCGTTGAACCACACCGGCGCGGTAATGAAGCGTTCCATCAGGTAGCGCTCGGGCGGGCGAATGTCGGCTTCATAGACCGCAACGCCGCCTTCCCGCAGCAGCTTTTCCAGCTTGATGAGCTGACGGTGCTGGCGGCAGTACAGCCCCAGCATCGGGCGGTGATGAAAATCCGTCAGCGCCAGCGGTTTCAGTTCCACCTGCCGCTCTTCACGCAGCAGCAGTTCCGCGCGCTGCCTTTGTTCGGCGGGGATAAACGCCACCGAGGTCTGCGGCGGCAAGCGCAGTTGGCGCGGGCCTGCGTCGGTCGCCAGCCAAAATTCGACCTCGGTGCCGGCGGGCGTGTCGCGCCAGTGGCGAGTGAGCAGGAACCCCTGTTGCAGTGCTGTCATAACCCCTTCGTTTTCCACCGGGCGGCGTGCGCGACGTTCAGCGTGATGTCGGTTTTGGCGCTAATATAGATATATTATAGTATGGGTTTTTATACAGTGATTGTCCATCGCCGCGCGCGTTGCCAAATACGCATACAATTCATCGATTGACTCGCCAGCGGCGGCGCTGGAAAATCCTCGGCCCCGTTTGGCCCGAATAATCCGCAGAGGTGTAATGGAAGCCTATTTACAAGATTTGATCACCCAGTCACTGGCTTTCACCCTGATGGTCGTTCTGCTGGTCGCTTTTTTCGAGTCGCTAGCGCTGGTGGGGCTGCTGCTGCCCGGCACGGTGATGATGGCCAGCATCGGCGCGCTGATCGGCAGCGGCAAGGTGGATTTTTACTACGCCTGGGCGGCGGGCATCATCGGCTGCCTGCTCGGCGACTGGATCTCCTATTTCGTCGGCCGCGCTTTTAAGGGGCCCTTGCACCGCTGGTCGTTCCTGAAAAAGAACAAAGCATTGCTCGACAAAACCGAACATGCCTTGCACCAGCACAGCATGGCGACCATTCTGATCGGCCGCTTCGTTGGCCCGACGCGCCCGCTGGTGCCGATGGTGGCCGGCATGCTCGATTTGCCGCCGTACAAGTTCGCGTTGCCGAACATCATTGGTTGCCTGACCTGGCCGCCGGTCTATTTCTTCCCCGGCATCCTGGCGGGCGTGGCGATCGACATTCCCGCCGGCGCCAACAGCGCGATGTTCAAGTGGTTGCTGCTCGCTGCGGCGCTTACCCTCTGGCTGGCGGTGTGGCTGAGCTGGCGCTGGTGGCGTGAGGGCAAGCGCAACGCCGATCGGCTGAGCCGTTGGCTGACGCCGCTGCGGCTGCGCGTGGTGTGCGGATTGAGTTGGCTGGCGGCGTTGGCGGTCGGCTATCTGCTGAGCCAACAGCCGCTGATGCCGGTGTACCGGCACCTGCTGTGGAAAGTGCTGGCCGGGCAATGATTGCGGGGGCGTAAGCCCCCTTCGTATCACTGGAAGAAGGCTTCCAGCTGTTCAAATACCCGCACGTCTTCGCTGTGGCGCTTCACCTGCAGCACGTCTTCCAGCTTTTCTACCTGGCTTATCATTTGCTCCAGCCGCTGATCGTCGGCGACCAATAGCCAAATGCGGCTCTGCTGGCCGTCCTTCAGCGGCAGACACAGAATGCCTTCGACGTTGAACGCGCGGCGGGCGAACAACCCACAAACGTGCGACATGACGCCGGGATGGTTGCGCACGGCCAGCTCCAGGATCACCTGGGGTTTATCTTGTGGTTGCAGCATGGCTTATTCTCCAATCATGTCGATGTTGGCGGCGCCCGGCGGCACCATCGGGAATACTTTTTCGTTGATATCGATCAGCGCGTGGATCAGGCAAGGGCCTGGGCGCTGGATCGCCTCGGCCAGCGCCGCCTGCGGATCTTCCGCAGCATTCAGATCGCAGGTATCCAGCCCGAATCCGGCGGCGATTTTCAGAAAGTCGGTACGCTTCGGATAGGCGGCGGCGAAGATGCGCTGTTGGTAGAACAGGGTTTGCTGCTGGTGCACCAGCCCCAATGCCTGGTTGTTCATCAAAATGATTTTCACGTCCAGATCGTGCTCGACCGCGGTGGCCATTTCCTGAATGTTCATCATCAGGCTGCCGTCGCCGGAGAAGCACAGTACTTTGCGCTCGGGCTTTGCCAACGCCGCGCCGATCGCCGCCGGCAGACCGAAGCCCATGGTGCCCAGGCCGCCCGACGTCAGCCACTGGCGCGGCCGGCTCAGCGGATAGGCCTGCGCAACCCACATCTGATGCTGGCCCACGTCGGTGGTGATAATGGCGCTGTCGTCCACGCAGCGCGCGGCGGCCAGCACCAGGCCGTAATGGCTCAGCGGATCGTCGGCGTTCGGCATGTTGAACGGGAATTCGCGTTTCAGGTCGTTGACGGTGTTCAGCCATGCGCTGCGTGGCTGCGTGTCGATCTGCGGCAGCAACTGTTCCAGCACCTGGCCGACGTCGGCATGGATTGCCACGTTGGCCTGTTTGACCTTGCCCAGCTCGGCGCGGTCGATATCCACGTGAATGATGGCGGCGTTAGGGCAGAACTGCTCGGTTTTGCCGATTGCCCGATCGTCGAAGCGTGCGCCCAGCACGATCAGCAGATCGGCCTCCTGCAGAATGAAGTTGGTGCTGCGCGCCGCGTGCATGCCCAGCATGCCCAGCGACAGCGGGTGTTCCACCGGCATCGCGCCCAGCGCCATCAGCGTCATGGTGGTAGGCAGACCGGCGCGCTCGGCCAGTTCCACCGCCTGGCGGTGAGCGTCGGCGCAGATGATGCCGCCGCCCAGGTAGAGGATCGGGCGTTTCGCCTGGTTGATCATCGTGGCGGCCTGAGAAACCAGCGCCGGATCGAAGCTCGGAGCGGCGTCCGGCACGGCGATCGGCGGCAGTTCTTCCAGGGTAATGGTGGCGGTTTGCACGTCTTTCGGCACATCGATCCAGACCGGGCCGGGGCGGCCGGACTCGGCGATGCGGAACGCGTCGCCAATCACCTGCGGCAGCTCGCGGATATCGCGTACCAGATGGTTGTGCTTGGTGATCGGAATGGAAATGCCGTAGGTATCCACTTCCTGGAAGGCGTCAGTGCCGATCATCGAGGAGGGCACCTGACCGGTGATGCACACCAGCGGAATGGAGTCGAGCTTGGCGTCGGCGATAGCGGTGACCAGGTTGGTGGCGCCCGGCCCGCTGGAGGCGATGCACACCGCCGCCTTGCCGTTGGCGCGCGCCATGCCTTGCGCCATAAAGCCCGCGCCCTGTTCGTGGCGCGCCAGCACGTGGTGAATGCGGGTGCTTTGGCTCAGCGCGTCATACAGCGGCAGCGCCGCACCGCCGGGGATGCCGGCGACGGTGGTGATGCCCTGACGTTCCAGCAAATGAACGATCAATTGTGCGCCGGTGAAGCGGGTACTCGATTGAGGCGTGCCCGAAGTTGCCATGTTCCTGTCCTTTCTCAAGGCCGGTGAGCTTTGCTGGGCAGGGTGCTAAAACAAGAAACCCCGCCCGGTTTGCGCCGGCGGGGTTTGGGAATCGATGCGTTGATTCGGACCCTACGGCGCATTGCCGACGACCACCACCACACGCACGACGACCACCGCGGCTGGTAGCGCGGTAACTAGTAGGGTCGAAGTCAGCGAGGATGCGATCACAGGGAACCTTATCATCAGTAAAAAAAGTCAGGTTTTTATAAAAACACAGGCGCAAAATTCGCACAACAGGTTTATTGGCGCAGCATAAAAAACGCGCGTCAGATCACGCTTTACCCGAAATGCCCAGCACGCGCGCTTCCGGTGCGCTGCCGTCCAGCAGGGCCTGCGTCGGGCCGTCGTAGTAGATGCGGCCGTCGACCACCAGCAGCGTGCGCGGTGCGATGCGTGCGGCGTCGTCGAGATTGTGCGACACCATCAGCAGCGTCAGATTACGCTGTTCGCACACCGTCTGCAGCAGCTGCAACATCTCGTTGCGCAGCGCCGGATCGAGCGCCGAGAAGGGCTCGTCGAGCAGCAGGATCGGCCGTTGGCGAATCAAACAGCGCGCCAGCGCGGCGCGCTGACGCTGGCCGCCGGAAAGCTGCGACGGCAGGCGCTCCAGGTGCTCCTCCAGGCCGACCTGACGGGCGATATGCGCCCGCTGTTGGCGCTGTTGTTCAGTCAGGCGTAGGCCGGGATCCAATCCCAGCCCGATGTTCTGCGCCACCGTCAGGTGCGCGAACAGGTTGTTCTCCTGAAACAGCATCGACACCGGCCGTTTGGCCGGCGGCGTGGCGGTATGATCTTCGCCGTTCAGCAGCAGCCGGCCGCTGGCCGCCGGCAGAAAACCGGCGATCAGGCTCAGCAGGGTGCTTTTACCGGCGCCGCTGGGGCCGAGCACCGCGACGCGCTCGCCCGGCTGGATGCGCAGATCAAAGCGCATCGGCAGGTGTTCATACAGGTAGGTCAGTTTTTCAAGCGTCAGCATGGCGCCCCGGTAAGCGTTCGATCAGGGTAAACAGCAGGAAGCACAGCAGCAGCAGCAGCAGCGCGGTCACCGCCCCGTCGTTGCTGCGGTAGGCGCCAATCTGCTGATACAGGTAAAAAGGCAGGGTACGGAAATGCTCATTGCCAAACAAGGCGACCACGCCGAAATCGCCGATCGACAGCACGCAGGCGAAGGCCAGCGCCTGCGCCAGCGGGCGGCGCAGGGCGCGTAGTTCGATCAGCCGCAGCCGCTGCCAGCCGCGGATATCCAGCGACAGGCACAGCGGGTTGTAACGTTCGGCGAGGTCGCGCATCGGGTTCTCCAACACCTTCAGCGCATAGGGCACCGCCATCAGCGCATTGGTGAGGATCACCAGCGCATAGGGCGACTGCGGCAGCCCGATCGTATCGCTCAGCAGCAGGAAGAAGCCAGTGGCCAGCACGATGCCCGGCATCGCCAGGATCACCATGCCGCTCAGCTCCAGCGCCTGGCCGCCGCGCAGTTGCTGTCGCAGCTTCAGCTCGCGGCTGCTCCACAGCAGCATCATCGTGAGCGCCACGCACAATAGCCCGGCGCCGAGGGCGATGCGCAGCGACGTGAACAGCGCCTGCCACAGCACCGGCTGGCGCAGCACGCTGACGACGGCCTGATTGGCGCCGTCGGCAATCACCGCCAGCAGGGGCGGCAGCAGCAGCAGCAGCGCGGCGGCGATCAGCAGAAAATCGCTGATGCGCCGCCACCGGCTGTCTTCCGGGTTGCGCCAGCGCTGGGCGTGGGTATGGCCCACCGGCAGCACCTGGCTCAGGCGCTGGCTGATCAACACCAGCCCCAGACAACAGCTTAACTGGATCAGCGCCAGCATAGCGGCGCGGCCCAGATCGTAGTCGTAACTCAGCGCCTGGTAGATCGCCAGTTCGATGGTGGTGGCCTGCGGTCCGCCGCCCAGCGACAGCACGGTGGCGAAGCTGGCGAAACACAGCATGAAGATCAACGCGCCGCTCGGCAGGATCTGGCGGCGCAGCGCCGGCCATTCGACGAAGCGAAACTGCTGCCAGCCGCTCATACCCAGTTGGGCGGCCAGTTGGCGCTGCTCCACCGGAATGTTCTCCAGCGCCTGCAGCAACAGGCGGGCGGCCAGTGGCAGGTTAAAGAACAGGTGCGCCAGCAGAATGCCCTGCAGCCCGTAGGGCGAGAAGCCATATTCGACGCCCAGCCAGCCGCACAGCGTCGCCAGCCAGCCCTGGCGCCCATAGACGCTGAGCAGGCCGAACACCGCCACCAGCACCGGCAGTACCAGCGTCATGGCGCACAGCCGCAGCAACAGCTGCCGGCCGGGGAAACGGCGGCGATAGAGCGCGCGCGCCAGCAGAACGGCGGGCAGCACCGAAATCAGCGCTGACAGCAGCGCCTGCCAGAAGGTGAAGCGCACCACGTGCCACAGGTAGCTGTCCTGCCACAGGCCGCGCCAGTCGCTGTCCGGCGCATGGCGCCACAGCGAGCCCATCGCCAGTGCTGCGACCAGCAGGATCACGCCGGCGGCCAGCAGCCCCGGCCAGAGCCAGCGGGGGATCAGCGGCTGACGGCGGTTTGCCATGCCCGGATCCAGCCGCCGCGTTGTGTGGCCACCTCTTCGGCGCTGTATTGCAGCGCGGTATGCGGCACGTTCATCTGCTCAAAACCGACGGGCAGCGGGGTGTTGATCACCGGGTACATCCAGTTGCCGGTCGGGATGGTGTTCTGGAATGCCGGCGTCACCATGAACCGCATGAAACGCTCGGCCAGCCCAGGCTGTTTGGCGGCTTTCAGCTTGCCGGCCACTTCCACCTGCAGGTAGTGGCCTTCGCTGAACGTGGCGGCGGCGTAAAGGTCTTTTTTCTCTTCGATCAGGTGGTAGGCGGGAGAGGTGGTGTAGCTGAGCACCAGATCGCCTTCGCCTTTCAGGAACAGGCCGTAGGCCTCGCTCCAACCTTTGGTGACGGTGACGGTCTTCTTCGCCAATTGCTGCCAGGCGGCCGGCGCCTTGTCGCCATACACTTTTTGCATCCACAGCAGCAGGCCGAGGCCCGGCGTGCTGGTGCGCGGATCTTCGTAAATCACCTTCCAGTCGCGATCGCTGCTGATCAGCTCCTGCAGGCTCTTCGGTGGATTCTTCAGTTTTTCTTTGTTGTAGACGAAGGCGAAGTACCCGTAGTCGTAAGGCACGAAGGTCGTATCCTGCCAGCCGCCCGGCACCGTCAGTTTGGCGGTGTCGACGCCGCTCGGCGCGAACAGGCCGGTTTGCTGCGCCGCCTGCAACAGGTTGTTGTCCAGCCCCAGCACCACGTCGGCGGCGCTGTTCTTGCCTTCCATGCGCAGGCGGTTGAGCAGTGAGACGCCGTCTTCCAGCGCCACGAACTTCAGCTCACAGTCGCACTCGGCTTCGAAGGCTTTTTTTACCGCCGGGCCAGGGCCCCAGTCGGCGGCAAAGGAATCGTAGGTGTAAACCGTCAGCGTCGGCTTGGCGAACACCGGCGCGGCGCATAGCAGCAATAAGCAGGGCAGATATTTTTTGACCACGTTGCACTCCTGAAAAATAAGGGGGCAAGGGTATCTGAGGGGGCGAGGCGGCGTCGCCGGTTCGCTGGGCTCAAATCCCTCCGCCGGTATTGACCGGATCAGGTTCGACGGGTGTGCTCTCAGCGGAAAATCGGGCTTATGCACACGGCCCGACTCACCGCACCCCGTTGAGACGGCGCTATTGTAAAGATTAACCGACCCGGGCGAAAGGCGCTTATGCCTCCGGCGGGGCAAACCAGGCTGACTTGAAGTCGAACCAGCCGAGGGTGTTCATTCGCACGCCGCGCATGCTGCGCTGGCCGTGCAGCTGCAGCCAGTGGTGGAACAGCGGATGTAGCTGGTGGTTGCTGACTAGCCGCTGGCAAAACTCCGCCAGCGGCAAGCGGTTGGCGCGCCATAACTCCGCGTCCTGCGCCAGATCCTCGTTCATGCAGTGCTGCATCAGCGGCAGTTCGTACAGCGTGGCGAACAGCGAAAACTCCAGCGGCAGATAGAAGTTGGCGCTGCCGAGCCACAGATCGCTGCGCGCGTCGCCCTGGTGCCAGGTGGCGTAATCCACGCTTTGTACGATCAGGCGGATGCCGTGCTGCGCCAGCAGCGGTTCGATCGCCTGGCGAATGGCGTGAAACTCCGAATGCTCATTGAAGTGGGTCATCGTCAGTTCAGTCAGCCCCGCCGGTTTGGGTTGCTGCGCCAGCGTGCGGTTGTGGTGCCAGCGCGGCAGCAGGCCGTATGCCGGCGACCAATAGCGCTGGTAGAGCGGCCCGGCGTGGCTCAGCAATGAAATGGGGTTGATCAATTCGCACAGCCAGCTGCGAATGGCGGGGTCGGCGGCCAGCGGGGAACGCTGATCGAACAGCAAGAAATAACAGCCCTCTTCCAGTCGGCTTTCCAGTTCGTTTTTGCCGGTTTCATCGCCCTGCAGCTGCACGCCGGAGTGCACCAGCTCTTCGGAGAACTCCGGCAGCACCCAGATGTTCACCTCGTCGATCAGCGCCCGGTAGCCGAAATAGTCGTCGAAGGCGTGGATCTTCATCTGGCTGGGAAGATTGCGCACCACGCGGTAGGGGCCGGTGCCGACCGGATGGCGGGCGAAGTCCGGCAGTTCGCGCCATTCGCGCGGCAGGATCATGGCCTGCACGCTGCCCAGCAGCCAGGGTAGCCAGTGGTCGGGGCTGCGCAGATGCACGTCGATAACGAACGGCGTCGGCGAGGTGACGCTTTCGATATGTGAGAACAGCGGTTGCGAGGTGAGACGCGAGAGGGAAGTGATGACGTCTGCCATCTCCAGCTCGCGGCCGTGATGAAAATGGATCGCCGGGCGCAGGTAAAACCGCCAGTGCAAGGGCGTCAACGCCTGCCAATGGTGGGACAGATCGGACTCCAGTTCCCCGTTTTCCTCATTTATGCGCGTCAGGCCGTTGAAGATCTGGCGCGCCAAATGGGTTTCCGAACGCCGCAGCGCCGAGCCGGGCAGCAGGTTGTACAACTGCCGGTAGTAGAGCACCCGCAGGATGTGTTTACCCTGGCGGAAGCTGCGCCCCAGCTGCGACAGCAGCATTTGGCGCACCACGTTTTTGTCGCCCACCAGCTGCACCAACTGATCGATGCGATCCTGTTCCAACAGCTCCTCGGCCCGCTGTTGCTGCAGCGCTAGGCCGGTGTAGTGGAAGGTTAACCGTGAACGCTTGCCGCGCCCCGACTCCGCCTGCCAGGTGAGCCAGCCTTCCCGCTGCATGGCGCTCAGCAGGGAGCGCACGTGGCGCCGCGAGCAGCTGAGCACCTCCGCCAGATCCTGCAGGGTGGTGTCGGTGGTTTCACCGTGGCAGCGCTGCCACAGGCGGATGAACTGTTGCTGCAATCTGGACGTGGACATAAAAGAGGAACGCTCCTGCCTCAACTCGTCAATTTTTCTTTCCCTATATTACGCCGATAATTTTCATCAATGAAAGGGGAGGGCGTAATCATGAAAGCTTTCTTATCCAAACAGTTCTATCAGCGCTATTTCAGCGCGGTGCGCCGTCAACGCGCCGACTGGCTGAGCGTGGTGCCCGAACAGGCGCGGCTGGCGATGCTGGCACACCTGACGCAATGGGACATCAAAGAGATGACCGATAAGCAATATCGCGAGCACCTGTAGGGGCTGCGGCAACAAGTTTCTGAGTAATGGTGCTGTTTCACCAGCCAGTGGGGCAACCCACTGGTTTTTTTATGCATGGACATGGCGATGCGCTTGCATTTTTCTTGCCGTGGCCTAAGGTTCTTTCTTCTGCTTTGAGGTCAGGGAAGACGATATGCAACGCCTGAGCCGGTTGTCACTGCGCATTAACCCCATCTTTGCCGCATTCCTACTGATCGCTTTTCTCTCCGGCATCGCCGGCGCATTGCTGACGCCGACGCTCAGCCTGTTTCTGACCACCGAAGTTAAGGTGCGGCCGCTGTGGGTCGGGCTGTTTTACACCGCCAACGCGGTGGCCGGCATCGTCGTCAGCTTCCTGCTGGCCAAACGTTCCGACACCCGCGGCGATCGCCGCAGGCTGATCCTGCTGTGCTGCCTGATGGCGGTCGGTAACTGCCTGTTGTTCGCCTTTAACCGCGACTACCTGACGCTGATCACCGCCGGGGTGCTGATGTCCGCCGTTGCCAACACCGCCATGCCGCAGATCTTCGCGCTGGCGCGGGAATATGCCGATAGCGAGGCGCGTGAAGTGGTGATGTTCAGCTCGGTGATGCGCGCCCAGCTTTCGCTGGCGTGGGTGATCGGCCCGCCGCTGTCGTTTGCGTTGGCGCTGAACTACGGATTCACCGTGATGTTCCTGATCGCCGCCGCCACCTTCACGGTTTGCGTGCTGCTGGTGGGGTTTATGCTGCCTTCGGTGCCGCGCGCGGCGGAAAATGAGGGGCTGCAGGGTGGGGTGTCTGCGCCGATCGCGCCCGCCAGTGCCTGGCGCAATCGCGACGTACGGCTGCTGTTCATCGCCTCAATGCTGATGTGGACCTGCAACACCTTGTATATCATCGATATGCCGCTGTATATCACCGCCGATCTCGGCCTGCCGGAAGGATTGGCCGGGGTGTTGATGGGCACCGCCGCCGGGCTGGAGATCCCGGCGATGCTGCTGGCCGGTTACTACGTCAAACGTTTCGGCAAGCGCAACATGATGCTGCTGGCGGTGGTGGCAGGCGTGCTGTTTTACCTCGGGCTGACGGTACTGGAGAGCAAGCCGGCCCTGATCGCGCTGCAGCTGCTCAACGCGGTGTTTATCGGTATCGTCGCCGGTATCGGCATGCTCTATTTTCAGGATTTGATGCCGGGCCGACCGGGCGCCGCCACCACGCTGTTCACCAACAGTATCTCGACCGGGGTGATCCTGGCCGGGGTGCTGCAGGGCGCACTGGTGGAGAACCTCGGTCATGGCTCAGTGTATTGGATGGCGGCGCTGTTGGCGCTGGCGGCGCTCGGGATGAGCGCCAAAGTGCGTGAAGTGTGAGGTTAAACGACGGCATTCTTGATGCAAGTCATTGAGAAGGCTGAAGCGGACGCCCAAGCTGGAGGCATATGGAGCGCGATCGTTGCGCCCACGCCCGTCTCGCTATTGAGATGCCGCCTTGTTGTTTAGAACAGTGGGAACGTTATGGATAAACTCACACCGCTCAAACCGCTTCCTTCCTTGTGCGCCCTGGCCGCCACGCTGATTATCTGGTTCCTCATTCCCGTACCGGAGGGCGTTGCGCCCAACGCCTGGCAGCTGCTGGCGCTGTTTATCGGCACCATCATCGCCATTATCGGCAAAGCGATGCCGATTGGCGCGGTCTCAGTGATCGCCATCGCCCTGGTGGCGGTGACCGGCGTCACCAATCCCGGCAAGCCGGGCGCCGCGCTGGACGATGCACTCAGCGGTTTTTCCAACCAACTGATCTGGCTGATCGGCTTTTCGATCATGATCTCCCTCAGCCTGAACAAAACCGGGCTGGGCGCGCGCATCGGCTACTATTTTATTTCGCTGTTCGGCAAAAAAACGCTGGGCATCGCCTATGCGCTGACGCTGGCGGAAACCACGCTGGCGCCGGTGACGCCGAGCAACACCGCGCGCGGCGGCGGCATCATTCACCCGATCATGAAATCGATCGCCGACAGTTTCGGCTCCAAACCGGAGCTCAATACCTCCGGCAAGATCGGCCGCTACCTGTCGCTGGTGAACTACAACATCAACCCGGTCACCTCGGCGATGTTTATCACCGCCACTGCGCCTAACCCGTTGATCGTCAGCCTGATCGCCAAAGGCACCCATGGCAGCTTCGAGCTGTCCTGGTCGATGTGGGCGATTGCCGCCCTGGTACCTGGGCTGTGTTCGCTGCTCGTGATGCCGCTGGTCATCTACCTGCTGTATCCGCCGGAGGTGAAAAGCACCCCGGACGCGCCGCGCTTCGCGCGCGAAAAACTGCAGGCGTTGGGGCCGGTGACGCTGCCGGAAAAAATTACCCTCGGGGTGTTCGCGCTGTTGCTGATACTGTGGGCCGGCATTCCGGCGATGATCTTCGGCCCGGCGCTGGCGGTCAATCCCACCACCGCGGCGCTGATCGGCTTGGCGGTGCTGCTGGCCACCGGCGTGCTGAGCTGGGAGGATGTGCTGAAGCATAAAGGGGCCTGGGACACCGTGGTGTGGTTCTCGGCGCTGGTGATGATGGCCAGTTTCCTCGGCAAGCTGGGGCTGATCGGCTGGCTGTCGCAGACCGTGGGCAACGGCATTGACCATATGGGTATGAGCTGGGTGGGCGGTACGATCTTGCTGACTCTCATCTACTTGTATTCGCACTATTTCTTCGCCAGCACCACCGCGCACGTGACGGCGATGTTCGCCGCTTTCTTCGCCGCCGGCATCGCGCTTGGCGCGCCACCGGCGCTGCTGGGCCTGATCCTGGCGTTTTCTTCTTCGCTGATGATGTCGCTGACGCATTACGGCACCGGCACCGCGCCGATCATCTTTGGCTCCGGCTATGTGACGCTGGGAGAATGGTGGAAAGCGGGATGGGTGATGAGTGTGGTTAACCTGCTGATCTGGATGCTGATCGGCGGGGCGTGGTGGAAGCTGCTGGGCTACTGGTGAGGAAAAAATTCACCCGCCGGGCGGCGGGTGAAGGGGATTAATTCAGAAACGCCGGCTGCTGCGCTTCGTAGCGGGAGATGTCCGCTTCGTGCTGCAGCGTCAGGCCGATGCTGTCCAGCCCGTTGATCATGCAGTGGCGGCGGAAGCTGTCGATTTCGAACGGATAGCTTTTGCCGCCGGCGTTGACCGTCTGGTTCTCCAGATCCACCACGAACTCCGTCCCTTCGTTGGCGCCGACCAGTTTGAACAGCTCATCCACCTGCTGCTCGCTCAGCGTTACCGGCAACAGCTGGTTGTTAAATGAGTTGCCGTAGAAGATATCGGCGAAGCTCGGCGCGATCACCACTTTGAACCCGTAGTCGGTCAGCGCCCAAGGGGCGTGTTCGCGCGAGGAGCCGCAGCCGAAGTTCTCCCGCGCCAACAGGATGCTGGCGCCTTTATAGCGTGGCTTGTTCAGCACGAACGCCGGGTTCGGTTGCTGGCCGGCATCGTCGAGGAAGCGCCAGTCGTTGAACAGATGCTGGCCGAAACCAGTGCGGGTGACCTTCTGTAAGAACTGCTTGGGAATAATGGCGTCGGTGTCGACGTTGGCCGCATCCAAAGGCACCACTAAGCCGGTATGTTGAGTAAATTTAGCCACGTTAGCCCCTTAGTGAATATCACGGATGTCGGCGAAGTGACCGGCGACGGCGGCCGCGGCGGCCATCGCCGGGCTGACCAGGTGGGTGCGCCCACCGCGGCCCTGACGCCCTTCGAAATTACGGTTGCTGGTGGATGCGCAGCGCTCGCCCGGATTCAGACGGTCGTTGTTCATCGCCAGACACATTGAGCAACCCGGCAAACGCCATTCGAAACCGGCTTCGATAAAGATTTTGTCCAACCCTTCGGCTTCCGCCTGGGCCTTCACCGGGCCGGATCCCGGCACCACGATGGCCTGCACGCCGCTGGCGACCTTGCGCCCTTTGGCGATCGCCGCTGCCGCGCGCAGATCTTCGATGCGGGAGTTGGTGCAGGAGCCGATGAACACTTTGTCGATCGGCACGTCGGTCAATTTGATGCCCGGCTTCAAATCCATGTAGGCCAGCGCTTTCTCGGCGGAGGCGCGCTCGACCGGATCGTTGAACGATTCCGGCGCCGGGATCGCCTGATTGACGGCGATCACCTGGCCGGGGTTGGTGCCCCAGGTGACCTGCGGTGCGATCTCTTCGGCGCGCAGCGTCACCACGGTATCGAACTGGGCGTCGGCGTCGGACTTCAACGTGCGCCAGTAAGCGACCGCCTGCTCCCAGTTTTCGCCGGTTGGCGCGAACTGGCGCCCCTTCAGGTAGGCGAAGGTGGTGTCATCCGGCGCGACCAGCCCGGCTTTGGCGCCCATTTCGATCGCCATGTTGCACAGGGTCATGCGGCCTTCCATGCTCAACGCTTCGATCGCTTTGCCGCAGAACTCCACCACGTGGCCGGTGCCGCCGGCGCTGCCGGTTTTGCCGATCACCGCCAGCACGATGTCTTTGGCGGTGATGCCCTCGGCGGCGTCGCCGGTGACTTCAATCTTCATGGTTTTGGCCCGGCCCTGCTTCAGAGTCTGGGTCGCCAGCACGTGTTCCACTTCGGAGGTGCCGATGCCGAACGCCAGCGAGCCGAAAGCGCCGTGGGTGGCGGTGTGCGAGTCGCCACAGACGATGGTCATGCCCGGCAGCGTCATGCCTTGCTCAGGCCCGATCACGTGCACGATGCCCTGGAAGGGGTGATTCAGGTCATACAACGAAACGCCGAATTCCGCGCAGTTCTTGATCAACTCCTGCATCTGGATACGTGCCATCTCGCCGCTGGCGTTGATGTCTTTGGTCTGGGTCGACACGTTGTGATCCATGGTGGCGAAGGTTTTGCCGGGCTGGCGTACCTTGCGGCCCATGGCGCGCAGGCCGTCGAACGCCTGCGGCGAGGTGACTTCGTGCACCAGGTGACGGTCGATATACAGCAACGGCGTTTCGTTCGGCGCTTCGTATACCACGTGGGCGTCGTACAGCTTCTGATATAAGGTCTTGGCCATGTTATGCCCCCTGAGCTACAAAGCGAGCGATGATGTCGCCCATTTCATCGGTGCTGACGGCTTTGCCGTCACCGGCCAGATCGGCGGTGCGGTAGCCCTGTTCCAACGCCTGGTTGATGGCGCGCTCCACGGCGTCGGCCGCTTCATCGGCGCCCAGGCTGTAACGCAGCAGCAGGGTGGCGGACAGGATCTGCGCAATTGGGTTGGCGATGCCTTTGCCTGCAATATCCGGCGCGGAACCGCCCGCCGGCTCATACAGGCCGAAGCCTTGCTCGTTCAGGCTGGCGGATGGCAACATGCCCATCGAGCCGGTGATCATCGCGCATTCGTCGGACAGGATGTCGCCGAACAGGTTGGAGCACAGCAGCACGTCGAATTGGGACGGATCCTTGATCAGCTGCATGGTGGCGTTGTCGATATACATGTGCGACAGCGACACGTCCGGGTAATCCTTGGCAACCTGATTGACCACTTCACGCCACAGGATGGAGCTTTGCAGTACGTTGGCCTTGTCGATCGACGTCACCTTGTGGCGGCGCTTGCGGGCGGATTCGAAGGCGATGCGTGCGATGCGTTCAATCTCGAAACGGTGATACACCTCGGTATCGAAAGCGCGCTCCTGCATGCCCTGGCCTTCGCGGCCCTTCGGTTGGCCGAAGTAAATGCCACCGGTCAGTTCGCGCACGCACAGAATGTCGAAGCCGCGGGCGGCGATGTCGGCGCGCAGCGGGCAGAATGCCTCCAGCCCTTGATACAGGCGGGCCGGGCGCAGGTTGCTGAACAGTTTGAAGTGCTTGCGCAGCGGCAACAGCGCGCCGCGTTCCGGCTGCTCGGCCGGCGGCAGGTGTTCCCATTTCGGGCCGCCCACCGAGCCGAACAGGATGGCGTCGGCCTGCTCGCAGCCGGCGACGGTCGCCGCCGGCAACGGGCTGCCGTGGCGATCGATGGCGATGCCGCCGACGTCGTACTCGGCGGTGGTGATGCGAATATCAAAGCGTTGACGCACCGCGTCCAATACTTTGCGCGCCTGAGCCATTACTTCCGGGCCGATGCCGTCTCCGGGCAAGACGGCAATGTGATAAGTCTTCGTCATGTTCACACCGTTTCCTGATTATTTTGATGTTTGTTTTGCTGCAGGCGCTGCTTTTCTTTTTCTACCTGCTGTGAGCGCCAAATATTGTTCAACACGTGCACCATTGCCTTGGCAGAGGATTCGACGATGTCGGTCGCCAGGCCTACGCCGTGGAAGCGGCGGCCGTTGTAAGAGACGACGATATCCACCTGGCCCAGCGCGTCGCGGCCATGGCCCTTGGCGGTCAACTGGTACTTCACCAGCTCGATCGGGTAATCGGTGATGCGATTGATCGCCTGATAGACCGCATCGACCGGGCCGTTGCCGGTGGCGGCTTCGGCTTTCTCTTCGCCGCCGCAGATCAGTTTCACCGAGGCGGTGGCCATGATGCTGCTGCCGGACTGCACGCTGAAGTAGCCCAGGCTGAAGTGCTCCGGCTCTTCCTGCTGTTTATTGATGAAGGCCAACGCCTCCAGGTCATAGTCGAACACCTGGCCTTTTTTGTCGGCCAGCTTCAGGAAGGCGGCATACAGGGTATCCAGGTTGTAGTCCTGCTCCTGGTAGCCCATCTCTTCCATGCGGTGTTTCACCGCCGCGCGGCCGGAGCGGGAGGTCAGGTTCAACTGCACGTCCTTCAGGCCGATCGACTGCGGGGTCATGATTTCGTAGTTTTCGCGGTTCTTCAGCACGCCGTCCTGGTGAATGCCGGAGGAGTGGGCGAAGGCGTTGGAGCCGACGATCGCCTTGTTGGCCGGAATCGGCATGTTGCACAGCTGACTGACGATCTGGCTGGTGCGGAAGATTTCCTGATGATTGATGTTGGTGTGCACGTTCATGATGTCCTGGCGCACTTTAATCGCCATGATCACCTCTTCCAGTGAACAGTTGCCGGCGCGCTCACCGATGCCGTTCAGGGTGCCTTCCACCTGACGGGCGCCGGCCTGGACCGCGGCAATGGAGTTGCCGACCGCCATGCCCAAATCGTCGTGGCAGTGTACGGAAATGATGGCTTTGTCGATGTTCGGCACGCGGTCATACAAGGTGGTGATGATGCCGCCGAACTGGTTCGGCGTGGTGTAGCCGACGGTGTCCGGAATATTGATGGTGGTGGCGCCGGCGTTGATGGCGGCTTCGACCACGCGGCACAGATTGTCGATCGGCGTGCGGCCGGCGTCTTCACAGGAGAACTCTACGTCGTCGGTGTAGTTGCGGGCGCGTTTGACCGAGCGCACCGCCATCTCCAACACTTCGTCGAACGAGCGCTTCAGCTTCGATTCGATATGCAGGGTGGAGGTGGCCAGGAACACGTGGATGCGGAACGCTTCAGCGACGCGCAGCGCTTCGGCGGCCACGTCGATGTCTTTGTCCACGCAGCGGGCCAGGCCGCAGACGCGACTGTTCTTGATCTGGCGCGCGATGGTTTGCACCGATTCGAAGTCGCCCGGCGAAGAGACCGGGAAGCCGACTTCCATCACGTCAACGCCCATTCTTTCCAGCGCCAGCGCAATCTGAATCTTCTCTTTTACGCTCAGGCTGGCCTGCAATGCCTGTTCGCCGTCACGCAGCGTGGTATCGAAAATAATGACTTGTTGGCTCATCGGTGCATTCCTTATCGTGTTGATTTCACGCTAAGCGGGCAAAAAAAAACCCGCGCAGTAGCGCGGGTTTCTTATGGGTGATCGGCTGAGTCAGCTCCGAACTTCATCCACAGGCATACCGCGCAAACAAGATGCGTTGAGTAGTAGGCCTAGTAGACGGTGGGTACGGATCATAAGGGTTCAGCTTCTCTTAAATTGGGTGTCTGCCTAATTTGATACGTGATTGGCCTGGCGATGTCAACACCTGATTGAATGCGGGGACAATGCACCGGCTAAGTGGCCAAACAGAGGAACATTCGGTAAAAATGCGGTGCTCTAGAGAAAAAGTGGGGCGCAGTTTGCGTGTTGCTTAGCATAAACGAATCGAATAGAGACTGCGCTAATTGCTTCTGGATTTTGTTGGGTTAAGATTTGTGATGAAAATTAAGAGAGATTAATCACGGGAGGCAACAAAATAACATTTTTAATTCAAATGATTGAAATTGGATTCATATGATTAATTGATTGTTTTAGTCATAATATAACAAAATAATGCGATTTTACACAAAGTGAGCGGTGTTTTTAGATGGTTTGATTGCTTATGATGTGTTTTTATAGTTTGTCTCATACAGTGCGGTTACGTTGTTTAATTGTATTAATCATTGTTAATACCTAATTGTTGGTACCACCCAGGTAGCATTCTTCCTGCTGACGGGATAAGTGACTGACATGCATTCCATATACGACTTATATCGTGTCGATAACACGAGGTTTTTTATCGGCTCATGACGGTAATAGCAGGATTTGTCGTGCAAAGATAAGACAATGCGGCGTTTCATTGTTTTTCGAGCATAAGGATTAGATTATCTACACAGGATTTAGTGGAGTGAAATATGGCTGAATATGATTCAGAAATCGCCATGGTCAAAGAGCCGGCGGACATCCATTTGCGCAGCGTCGATCTTAATTTGCTGACGGTGTTTGACGCCGTGATGCAAATGCAAAATATTACGCGAGCCGCTAATTTGTTGGGGATGTCGCAGCCGGCGGTGAGTAACGCGGTGGCGCGCCTGAAGGTGATGTTCAACGATGAACTGTTTGTGCGCTGCGGGCGCGGGATTCAGCCCACTATGCGCGCCAGGCAGCTGTTCGGGCCGGTGCGGCAAGCGCTGCAGCTGGTGCAAAATGAGTTGCCGGGATCTGAGTTTGAGCCGCTGACCAGCACGCGAGCGTTCTCCTTGTCGCTGTGCAGCCCGCTCGATTTACGTCTGGGCGCTGGAATAATCAATCACGTCAAACAGATCGCGCCGCAGCTTAACCTGCAAATAAAGTCATACATTAACAATAATATCGAACATCAATTGCGTTATCAGGACGTCGAGTTTGTCATCGGCTACAGCCGTTTCGAGTCGGCGGAGTTTCGCAGCCTGGCAATGTTCGACGACGAATTAGTGCTGGCGGTCGCGCAGGCGCACCCGCGAATAGGGGAGGAGGTGACGCCGGAGAAAATGTTGGCCGAACAGCACGCGGCAGTTTCTCTGGAAAGTTTTGGTTCTTTCAGTAAACCTTTTTATTTAGAGGAACCGATGCTGCGCACCGTGACACAACAGTGCACGGATCTCTACAGCGTGTTGAATATGGTGTCGCAAACGGACATGGTGGCGATTGCGCCCGCCTGGCTGGTGCGGCAACAGACGGAAGCGTTGAAAATAAAGTCGGTTCCTTTATGTGGCAACGATAATAAAGCCACTTGCTATCTCTCCTGGCATGAATCCTCCGAGCGGGATAAAGGCCACCAGTGGATGAAATCCGTTCTGATTGAGGCCGGTAACCCAAAGTAACGCGATAAAAAATGGGGTCATACAAAAATAATATTCAACTGAGCGTTTTTTTCTCATGATAAAAGCTAAGAACTATCTGGGTTTTTATTAAGATGTTTCTTGGTTTTACGGCGATAAAATAACTTATTTTCAGGGTGGGTTGGTTCGTTTACCAAAAATAATTAATATAAATTAATATTCTGATTTTTACTTTTCGGCTGGTATTTTAAACTAATTCGATGCGGCGGCCCGGATGGGCCGCGTTTTATTGCCGCCACCCAACCTTTTCTTTCCCGTTCTGGCCAACCCATGAAAGCGCGAAAGCCGGCCTGAGTTTTGGCTCACACTTCTACGCTGAAATCACTTTTCCCTCTGCCTGAGAGTAGGTAGACTGCGCGGAAAAAAGTAAACACGTGTAAGCTGAGATGAGGGCCGCAAGGCGTCGTTCAGGCTTAACTGTATGATTCATTTCAGGCTTAGAGCACTATGATCACTAATCTGCTGCAATACCATTTGATCCATCGTATACAGCATCAAATCACCCATCGAGCCGATCGCACAGCTTTTCGCCAATGGTCGCCAAACGGCGAGTTTCAATTGACCTGGGGAGAGGCCGCCACTCGTATTGATCGCATTGCCGCCGGGCTGCTGGGGCTTGGCGTCGACGTGCAAGAACGCATCGGTATTTTCGCCAATAACACGATGGCCTGGGCGTTGGCCGATCTCGCTATCCTGCATCTGCGCGGTGTCAGCGTACCGCTGTATTCCACCAATACGCCGGCACAGGCGGCGTTCGTCACCAACGACGCCGACATCCGTATACTATTCGTTGGCGAGCAGGCGCAGCTTGACGCCGCCATCGCGCTGCGCGGCGTTTGCCCACAGCTGCGCCATATTATCGTGTTTGACGAGGATGCCGATCTGCGCGGCTGCGAGATCGCACAGCATCTGAGCGCCTTCGAGCGTGCTGCCGATCCGGCGGCTTTTATCGTTCAACGTCGGCAGCGCATTGAAGAGTGCGACCTTCAGGATCTCTTCACCCTGATCTATACCTCGGGCACCACCGGTGAGCCTAAGGGGGTGATGCTGGACTACTGCAATCTGGCGGCGCAGCTCTACCTGCATGATGAAAGGCTGACGGTCGGCGAAGAAGATGTGTCGCTCAGCTTCCTGCCGCTGTCGCACGTGTTCGAACGTGCCTGGAGCTTCTTTGTGATGCATTCCGGCGCGCAGAACGTCTTCCTGCCGAGCACCGACTGGGTGCGGGAAGCGATGGGGCAGGTCCGCCCGACGCTGATGTGCGCGGTACCGCGTTTCTACGAGAAGATTTTCAGCGCGGTGCATGAAAAAGTGGCGCGCGCCCCTTGGCTGCGCCGCGCGCTGTTCCACTGGGCGATCGTCTGCGGGGAGCGCAAGTTCCTTCAAGAGCGGGCCGGCAAACCGTTGGGCAAACTGTTCGAACTCTCTCATCGCTGGGCCGACAAGCTGGTATTGAGCAAGTTGCGCGGTATCCTCGGCGGCCGGGTGCGCTTTCTGCCGGCGGCGGGTGCCAAGCTGGATGACAATGTGATCCTGTTCTTCCAGGCGATGGGCGTCAACATCAAGTACGGCTACGGCATGACCGAAACCTGTGCGACCGTCTCCTGTTGGGAAGAGGGGCATTTCCGTTTCGGCTCCATCGGCAAACCGCTGCCGGAGGTCGAGGTGCGCATCGGTGAAGAAAATGAAATCCAGGTGCGAGGGCCGATCGTGATGCGCGGCTATTTCAACAAGCCATTGGAAACCGCCGCGACCTTTACCGCAGACGGCTGGCTGAAAACCGGCGATGCCGGGGCGATCGATGAAGAGGGCAATCTGTTCATCACCGAGCGCCTGAAGGATTTGATGAAAACCTCCGGCGGCAAATACATCGCGCCGCAGATGCTGGAAGGTACGCTGGCGCAGGACCGTTTTATCGAACAGGTGGCGATCATCGCCGATGCGCGCAAGTTCGTTTCCGCGCTGATCGTGCCGTGCTTTGAGTCGCTGGAAGAGTACGCGAAGTCAGTCAACCTGAAGTACCAAGATCGTCTGGAACTGCTGCGCAACGGTGAAATTCTCGAGATGTTCGAAAAGCGTCTGCGCGAGATGCAAAAGGAGCTGGCGCGCTTCGAACAGGTGAAGAAGTTCACTCTGCTGCCGGCGGCCTTTTCCATGGAGCTGGGAGAGCTGACGCCAACGCTGAAGCTGCGCCGCAAAGTGATCCTGCAGCGCTATCAGCGTGAAATCGACTCAATGTACCAGGAACAGGCTTGACGCCGCCGCCGGATCGCGCGTCCGGCGAAAAAAACGGCATATACCTCGCCTGATTTAGTTCTGTAATTTTCCCTCTGTTCGAAACAATGCCTAGCCTGACGCCTCTGGGGCTAGCGCATTGTTTTTATAAAGCCGCGATCTCCAGCCGCTTGGCAATAACCCCTCCGCTGTTAAGCCATTTTGCCGTTTGCCTGCCCCATCTTCTGACGTTATGTTAATTCGATAGCGACAACCCATAAAAATTTAGGGGCATTGCCCCGCAGCAGGCGCTACGTTCCGGCGCCAGAGAAGAATAAGCAAGCCTGGAGGCAAACCCATGGAGATGTTGTCAGGAGCCGAGATGGTCGTCCGATCGTTGATCGATCAGGGCGTTAAGCATGTATTCGGCTATCCCGGCGGGGCGGTGCTCGATATCTACGACGCCCTGCATACGGTCGGAGGGATCGATCATATTCTGGTGCGCCACGAGCAAGGTGCGGTGCACATGGCCGACGGTTACGCGCGCGCCACCGGTGAAGTGGGCGTGGTGTTGGTGACCTCAGGCCCCGGCGCCACCAACGCCATTACCGGTATCGCTACCGCTTATATGGACTCGATCCCGATGGTGGTGCTGTCGGGGCAGGTGCCCAGCTCGCTGATCGGCTACGACGCCTTCCAGGAGTGCGATATGGTGGGGATTTCGCGCCCGGTGGTGAAGCACAGCTTCCTGGTAAAACGCACCGAAGACATCCCGGCGGTGTTGAAGAAGGCGTTCTACCTGGCTTCCAGCGGCCGCCCCGGCCCGGTAGTGATCGATCTGCCGAAAGACATTGTCGGCCCGGCGGTGCGGATGCCTTATGCCTACCCGCAGGACGTGAGCATGCGTTCTTATAACCCGACGGTGCAGGGCCACCGCGGGCAGATCAAACGCGCGTTACAAACCATTCTGGCGGCCAAAAAGCCGGTGATGTACGTCGGCGGCGGCGCGATCAATGCCGGTTGTGAAGCTGAATTACTGTCGTTGGCGGAGCAGCTGAACCTGCCGGTAACCAGCAGCCTGATGGGATTGGGCGCTTTCCCCGGCACCCATCGTCAGAGCGTCGGTATGCTCGGCATGCACGGAACCTATGAAGCCAACAAAACCATGCACCATGCCGACGTGATCTTCGCCGTAGGCGTGCGCTTCGACGATCGCACCACCAACAATCTGGCTAAATACTGCCCGGACGCCACCGTGCTGCACATTGATATCGATCCGACTTCGATCTCCAAAACGGTGGACGCCGATATTCCGATCGTCGGTGATGCCAAGCAGGTGTTGGTTCAAATGCTGGAGTTGCTGGCGCAGGATGAGAAAGCGCAGGATCACGATGCGCTGCGCGACTGGTGGCAGTCTATCGAGCAGTGGCGTGCCCGCGACTGCCTGGGTTACGACAAGCACAGCGGCACCATCAAGCCGCAGGCGGTGATCGAAACCCTGCACCGCCTGACCAAAGGCGACGCCTACGTCACCTCGGACGTGGGCCAGCACCAGATGTTCGCCGCGCTCTATTATCCGTTCGACAAACCGCGCCGCTGGATCAACTCCGGCGGCCTCGGCACCATGGGCTTCGGCCTGCCGGCGGCATTGGGCGTCAAGCTGGCGCTGCCGGAAGAAACCGTGGTGTGCGTGACCGGCGACGGCAGCATTCAGATGAATATTCAGGAGCTGTCCACTGCGCTGCAATATAACCTGCCGGTGGTGGTGGTGAACCTCAATAACCGTTATCTGGGCATGGTGAAGCAGTGGCAGGACATGATTTATTCCGGCCGCCATTCGCAGTCTTACATGGATTCGCTGCCGGACTTCGTCAAGCTGGCCGAGGCTTACGGCCATGTCGGCATCGCCATCCGCACGCCGGATGAGCTGGAAAGCAAGCTGGCGCAGGCGCTGGCGGAAAAAGAGCGGCTGGTGTTCGTCGACGTGACCGTCGACGAAACCGAACATGTTTACCCGATGCAGATCCGCGGCGGAAGCATGGACGAAATGTGGCTTAGCAAAACGGAGAGGACCTGATCATGCGCCGTATTTTATCTGTCTTGCTGGAAAACGAATCCGGCGCCTTGTCGCGCGTGGTCGGGCTGTTCTCCCAGCGCGGTTATAACATTGAAAGCCTGACGGTGGCGCCGACCGACGATCCGACGCTGTCGCGCATGACTATCCAGACCGTCGGCGACGAGAAAGTGCTGGAGCAGATTGAGAAACAGCTGCACAAGCTGGTGGACGTGCTGCGCGTCAGCGAGCTGGTGCAAGGCGCTCACGTCGAGCGCGAGATCATGCTGGTGAAGCTGCAGGCCAGCGGTTATGGCCGTGAAGAGGTGAAACGCTGCGCCGACATTTTCCGCGGCCAGATCGTCGATGTGACGGCGACGCTGTACACGGTACAGCTGGCCGGCACCAGCGACAAGCTCGACGCCTTCCTGAGCGCGGTGCGTGAAGTGGCGGAGATTGTGGAAGTGGCGCGTTCCGGCGTGGTCGGCGTGTCGCGCGGCGACAAAATCATGCGCTGAGCGCGGTTTAGTGGCGAATAATCGGGGCGCGGCATGGCTGCGCCCTTTGTTTTTCGGCATTTTTTTGCCCGATTGCTGGCACCTTTCGGCAAAAGCGGTTGCTAGGTAGTGTTTTCTGCTGTTAGATCGCAGAGGCTGGATTGAATAACCGCACGGGATGTCATGGTTAATCCGAGCACAGCCTTCACTTCTATTTTCAGCGTCATTAAGGGGTTAATGTGAAACTGGATGAAATCGCGCGTCTCGCGGGCGTTTCGCGCACGACGGCCAGTTATGTCATCAACGGCAAGGCGAAGCAGTATCGTGTCAGCGATAAAACCGTCGAGAAAGTGATGGCCGTGGTCAGGGAGCATAACTACCACCCGAATGCCGTCGCGGCAGGGCTGCGCGCTGGGCGCACCCGTTCTATCGGTCTGGTGATCCCGGATCTGGAAAATACCAGCTATACCCGTATCGCCAACTACCTGGAGCGTCAGGCGCGCCAGCGTGGTTATCAATTGCTGATCGCCTGCTCCGAAGATCAGCCGGACAACGAAATGCGCTGTATCGAGCACTTGCTGCAGCGTCAGGTGGACGCCATCATCGTTTCCACCGCCTTGCCGCCGGAGCACCCCTTCTATCAACGCTGGGCCAACGATCCGCTGCCGATCATCGCACTGGACCGCGCGTTGGATCGCGAGCATTTCATCAGCGTCGTCGGGGCCGACGAGGAAGATGCCTTTGCGCTGGCGCAGGAGCTGCGCACCTTCCCGGCGGAGTCGGTACTGTACCTGGGCGCCTTGCCGGAGCTTTCGGTCAGCTTCCTGCGTGAGCAGGGCTTCCGTCAGGCCTGGCAAGAGGATCCTCGCCATGTCGATTATCTGTACGCCAACAGCTATGAGCGTGAGGCCGCCGGCGCGCTGTTTGCCGAATGGCTGAAAACGCACCCGATGCCGCAGGCGCTGTTCACCACGTCGTTCTCTTTATTGCAGGGCGTGATGGACGTGACGCTGAAGCAACGCGGCCGTTTGCCGACCGATCTGGCGATTGCCACCTTCGGCGACCATGAGCTGTTGGATTTTCTGGAGTGCCCGGTGCTCGCGGTAGCGCAGCGCCATCGCGACGTGGCCGAACGCGTACTGGAGCTGGTGTTGGCCAGCCTGGACGAACCGCGTAAACCCAAACCGGGACTGACGCGGATCCGCCGTAATCTGTTCCGCCGCGGTAGCCTGAGCCGCAAATAGGCCGCTCTACAGGAGCCCGCGTTGTCGGGCTCCTGGTTTAGACGTAACCCGCGACCCGAAACAGCCGTCGGCAATATTCCAGGAAATAGCCATACACTACGCCCATCGCCATGGAGACCAGCGCATTGCTGGTCACCGCCGCCAGCATTTGTTGGCCGTCGGCGCCCACGCTCCACAGAATGGCGGCATAAACCGGCGACTGGAAACTGACGTAAGCCAGCAGATCGGCGAGGTTGCGCAGTAGGAATTGGCCGCGTGGGCAGCGGCGTGCCGTGCGGATAAACAGATCGCGATAGCGGCCGTAAGGCCAGGCGATCAGGATGTTGACCGGGATCGACAGCAGGCGCGAAGAGAGGGATTGCTGGAAGCTCATGCCGGAGATCAACACTTCTATCGCCATGCCGGCGATAAAGCAGTACACCACCAGTGCGAACGTATCGGCAGCGGCGCTACGCCAGTGAGGGGCGGGCGAAAGCATGCACTCTCTCCTTTTTGGTTAATCTTCTGTTAAATTATTTATTCGTAGTTGTTAGTTCTGGTTTTTTGCGATTTATATAGTGTACTAATCTGTATTGTGTTTTTTAACTGGATTTAAATTTTTATTTTTAACATTTGTTCGGTTTTTGTCCCGCAGAACAGGGGCACAGGATGGGACAGGGAGATTAAAATCGGTGAATTTAAATAAATTCATTAAAAACATGCAGTTGCGATTTTTGGTGTTTGAAGAGGTTTTTTTCCGGCAAAAATTGTGGAAATAAAGGTGTAAGAAAATGAAACCATAATTGTAAACAGGTATTTTGGGAATAATCTTACCAAATTGATTTAAATCGAAATTACTTCTGCTCGTAATATCCGAGCCATTTATTTTTATCGTGCTCTCATCATGGCGGGACAAATTGAAGTAAAATAGCGCGCAGTTTCACGGTGAATAACGATTGAGCGTTATTAACTCAAGGGGTTATGGCCTTATTCTTCGGTCGATTCGCCAGGCGCCGAGCCTTGGCGGGCGCGGGGCGGCAGCGGTTACAGCCCTGAGATTGCCGAGCTGAAAAATGAGACATGGCTTGCAGAAGGAAGTAATGAGTTAATTAATCGCCAGTTCGTCAGGTTTTTAATCAGATTCTTTCCGCTTAGAAAATTCTCTCCGTTTATCATGGTGTTAATTTTTAATCGTCGAATAATCAGAGTTTCTTTCGCGAGTCAGCTCCCAAAATGACCAGAGAAATATTGCCAAAGCGCTGGCGCTCTGGCTTGACAAGGTTTTCATACCCTCCGTAAACTCCATTGTGTGGGAATTTGTGGGGTAAAGTGGTGAAAACGGTCACTAAGGGGTAGCTCAGGAATGTTCCGTGGAGCGACGATGGTCAACCTCGACAGCAAAGGGCGGCTCGCCGTACCTACCCGATATCGGGAATTGCTCAACGAGGAATCGCAAGGCCAAATGGTCTGTACCATTGACCTCCATCAGCCCTGCCTGCTGCTTTATCCTTTGCCCGAATGGGAAATTATTGAACAAAAATTATCACGTCTGTCGAGCATGAATCCCGCCGAGCGCCGCGTTCAGCGCCTGCTGTTGGGGCATGCCAGTGAGTGTCAGATGGATAGTGCCGGTCGTTTGCTGCTTGCCAATACGCTGCGGCAACACGCCGGGCTCACAAAAGAAGTGATGCTGGTCGGTCAGTTCAACAAGTTTGAACTGTGGGATGAACAGACCTGGTATCAACAAGTCAAGGATGATATTGACGCTGAACAGTCGACTCAGGAACCGTTGTCTGAGCGGCTACAGGACTTGTCGCTATAAGCATGTTGGAAAACTATAAACACACCACCGTCCTGCTGGACGAAGCCGTCAACGGCCTCAACATCCGCAGCAACGGCATATATATCGACGGTACTTTTGGTCGCGGTGGCCATTCTCGTCTGATTCTGTCCCAGCTGGGGCCGGAAGGGCGCTTGCTGGCAATTGACCGTGACCCTCAGGCGATTGCAGCCGCCAAATCTATTGAAGATCCTCGTTTTACCATCGTACACGGCCCATTTTCCGAGTTGTCGCACTATGTGCGGGAGCGCGAACTGGTCGGCAAGATCGACGGCGTTCTGCTCGATCTGGGCGTTTCCTCGCCGCAGCTTGACGACGCAGAGCGCGGGTTCTCCTTCATGCGCGACGGTCCGCTGGACATGCGCATGGATCCGTCCACCGGCCTGTCCGCCGCGGATTGGCTGATGAAGGCCGAGGCGGACGATATCGCCTGGGTGCTGAAAACCTTTGGCGAAGAGCGTTTCGCCAAGCGCATCGCACGCGCCATCGTCGAAAGAAACCGCGTGGAGCCGATGACGCGCACCAAAGAGTTGGCGGATCTGATTGCCGATGCCAGCCCGTTCCGTGAAAAGCACAAGCATCCGGCGACGCGCAGCTTCCAGGCGATCCGCATCTATATCAACAGCGAGCTGGAAGAGATCGAGCGTGCGCTCGACGGCGCGCTGGAAGTGCTGGCCCCACAGGGCCGTTTGTCGATCATAAGTTTCCACTCGCTGGAAGACCGCATCGTCAAACGCTTTATGCGTCACCACAGCCGCGGCGCTCAGGTGCCGGCGGGCATTCCGTTGACCGAAGAGCAACTGCGCAGCATGGGCGGACGAACGCTGAAAGCGCTGGGCAAAATGATGCCGTCGGAAGCGGAAGTGGCGGACAACCCGCGTGCGCGCAGCTCGGTGCTGCGTATTGCTGAGAGGATGCCCGCGTGATCGGCAACGAACGTCACGGTCTGGTTGGGGTCATTGGCGGCGATCTGCTGCGCAACGCCAAGATCCCCCTGATTTTACTGATTGCGTCACTGGTCTCCGCGATTTTCGTGGTGACTACCGCGCACCGCACCCGCCTGCTGACCGCCGAGCGCGAACAGCTGGTTCTGGAGCGCGATGCGCTGGACATCGAGTGGCGCAACCTGATTTTAGAAGAGAACGCCCTCGGCGATCACAGCCGGGTTGAACGTATCGCGACAGAAAAACTGCAGATGCAACACGTTGATCCATCGCAGGAAAATATCATCGTTAAACAATGAATGGTTTAACCGGAATAATGACACGGAGTAGAAAGGAAACGCATGAAAGCAGCGCGCCCCGGTAAGTTGAGACGCCAGGAAGATCAGGCCAGCTTTGTCAGCTGGCGTTTTGCGTTGCTGTGCGGCTGCATTTTGCTGGCGATGGTTGGCCTGATGTTGCGCGTCGCGTACCTGCAGGTCATCAACCCCGATCGTCTGGTGAAAGAAGGTGACATGCGTTCGCTGCGCGTGCAGGAAGTGCCGACCGCGCGCGGCATGATCAGCGATCGCGCCGGCCGTCCGTTGGCGGTCAGCGTGCCGGTGAATGCGGTGTGGGCCGATCCGAAAGAGCTGAACGAGCGCGGCGGCATCACGCTGGACAGCCGCTGGAAAGCGCTTTCCGATGCGCTGAACATCCCGCTGGACCAACTCTCCAACCGCATCAACGCCAACCCGAAAGGGCGCTTCGTTTATCTGGCGCGCCAGGTTAACCCGGCGATCGGCGACTACATCCACAAACTCAAGCTGCCGGGGATCTATCTGCGGCAGGAGTCGCGCCGTTACTACCCGGCTGGGCAGGTGACGTCGCACATCATTGGCGTGACCAACATCGACGGGCAAGGCATCGAAGGCGTCGAGAAGAGCTTCGACCGCTGGCTGACCGGGCAACCGGGCGAAAGAACGGTGCGTAAGGACCGCTTCGGCCGGGTGATCGAAGATATCTCCTCCGTCGACAGCCAGGCGGCGCATAACCTGGTGTTGAGCGTCGATGAGCGCCTGCAGGCGCTGGTGTATCGCGAGCTGAACAACGCGGTGGCGTTCAACAAGGCCGAGTCAGGCACCGCGGTGCTGATCGACGTGAACACCGGCGAAGTGCTGGCGATGGCCAACAGCCCGTCTTACAACCCGAACAATATGGCCGGTACGCCGAAAGAAACCATGCGTAACCGTGCTATCACCGATATTTTTGAACCCGGTTCAACCGTGAAGCCGATGGTGGTGATGACCGCGCTGCAAAACGGCGTGGTGAGAGAAAACAGCGTGCTGAACACCATCCCGTACCGCATTCAGGGCCACGAGATCAAAGACGTGGCGCGGTACTCGGAGCTGTCATTGACCGGGATCTTGCAGAAGTCGAGTAACGTCGGTGTTTCAAAGCTGGCGTTAGCGATGCCGTCCTCAGCGTTAGTAGATACTTACTCTCGTTTTGGGCTGGGAAAAGCGACCAATTTGGGGCTGGTCGGAGAAAGCAGTGGCATATACCCAAAAAAACAACGGTGGTCTGACATAGAGAGGGCCACCTTCTCTTTCGGCTACGGGCTGATGGTAACTCCGTTACAGTTGGCGCGAGTCTATGCAACGATCGGCAGCCTGGGCGTGTATCGCCCATTGTCGATCACCAAGGTTGACCCTCCGGTCGCCGGCGAACGCGTTTTCCCTGAACCTCTGGTGCGCACCGTGGTGCACATGATGGAAAGCGTGGCCTTGCCGGGTGGCGGCGGCGTGAAAGCCGCCATCAAGGGGTACCGTATCGCCATCAAAACCGGTACCGCGAAAAAAGTGGGCCCGGACGGCAAATACGTCAACCGATATATCGCTTATACCGCCGGCGTCGCGCCGGCAAGTAACCCCCGTTTTGCCCTGGTGGTCGTCATCAACGACCCACAGGGTGGGAAATACTATGGTGGCGCAATCTCCGCGCCGGTGTTCGGCGCCATCATGGGCGGCGTATTACGCACCATGAACGTCGAGCCTGACGCGTTGCCTACCGGTGACAAAAGCGAATTAGTGATTAACAAGAAAGAGGGTTCAGGTGGCAGATCGTAATTTGCGCGACTTACTCGCCCCGTGGGTGCCGACGGCACCCGGGCGCGCGCTGCGGGAAATGACATTAGACAGCCGTGTGGCGGCTGCCGGGGATCTGTTTATCGCCGTGGTCGGCCATCAAACGGATGGACGCCGCTATATTCCGCAGGCCATTGCGCAGGGCGTCGCCGCCGTGATCGCCGAAGCTGACGGTCAGGCCGAAGACGGCGCCATCGTTGAGATGCACGGCGTGCCGGTGATCTACCTGAGCCAACTGAACCAGCGCCTTTCCGCGCTGGCCGGGCGTTTTTACCACCAGCCGGGCGAGCGTCTGCGCCTGGTCGGCGTGACCGGCACCAACGGCAAAACCACCACTACGCAGCTGTTGGCGCAGTGGAGCCAACTGCTGGGCGAAACCAGCGCGGTGATGGGCACCGTCGGCAACGGCCTGCTGGGCCAGGTGTGTCCGACCGAGAATACCACCGGTTCTGCGGTGGATGTTCAACACGTATTAAACGAGTTGGCGGAACAGGGCGCGACCTTCGCCGCCATGGAAGTTTCTTCCCACGGTCTGGTGCAACACCGGGTGGCGGCGCTGCCGTTCGCCGCGGCGGTCTTTACCAACCTGAGCCGCGATCACCTGGATTACCACGGTGACATGGCCAATTACGAGGCGGCCAAATGGTCGCTGTTCGCCGCCCACAGCGTGGGGCAGGCGATCATCAACGCCGACGATGAAGTCGGTCAGCGCTGGCTCGGCAAGCTGCCGGATGCGGTAGCGGTGACGATGCAGGGCAACCTGCAGCCGGGCGGCCACGGCCGCTGGCTGAAAACCACGGCGGTCGATTATCACGACAACGGCGCCACCGTTCGTTTCAGCTCCAGCTGGGGCGACGGCGAGATCGAAAGCCGCCTGATGGGCGCTTTCAACGTCAGCAACCTGCTGTTGGCCTTGGCCACGCTGCTGTCGCTGGGCTACCCGCTGGAGGCGCTGGTGGAAACCGGCAGCCGCCTGCAGCCGGTCTGCGGCCGCATGGAAGTGTTTAACGCGCCGGGCAAACCGACGGTGGTGGTGGATTACGCCCACACGCCGGATGCGCTGGAGAAAGCGCTGGAAGCCGCGCGCCTGCACTGCCAGGGGCAGCTGTGGTGCGTCTTCGGCTGCGGCGGCGATCGCGACAAGGGCAAGCGTCCGCTGATGGGCGGTATTGCCGAGCAGTTCGCCGATCGCGTGGTGATCACCGATGACAACCCGCGTACCGAAGAGCCGCGCGCAATTATCAACGACATCCTGACCGGATTGCTGGACGCCGGGCAGGCGCTGGTGATCCACGGCCGCGCCGAAGCGGTAACCAGCGCCATCATGCAAGCGCAGGCGCAGGATGTGGTGTTGGTGGCGGGCAAGGGCCATGAAGATTATCAGCTGGTGGGCAACCGCCGCCTGGATTACTCCGACCGCACGACGGTCGCCCGACTGCTGGGGGTGCTGGCATGATCCCTGTCTCTCTTCAGACACTGGCTGAGGTATTGAGCGCTGAACCGATCGGCGCCGATTGCCAAATTGTCGAGGTGACGACAGACACCCGCAAGGTGACCGCCGGTTGCCTGTTTGTGGCGCTGAAAGGTGAGCGTTTCGACGCTCACGACTTCGCGGCGGATGCCGTAGCCGCAGGCGCCGGGGCGTTGCTGGTCAGTAAGCGCTTATTGGTGGACGCGCCGCAGCTGGTGGTGAAAGACACCCGTCTGGCGCTGGGGCAGCTTGGCGCCTGGGTGCGTCAGCAGGTGCCGGCGCGCGTGGTGGCGCTGACCGGCTCCTCGGGCAAGACATCGGTGAAAGAAATGACCGCCGCCATTCTGCGTGAATGCGGCGAAGTGCTGTATACCGCCGGTAACTTCAATAACGACATCGGCGTGCCGCTGACGCTGTTGCGTCTGGAGCCGCAGCATGATTTTGCCGTGATAGAGCTGGGCGCTAACCACATTGGCGAAATCGCTTACACCACCGCATTGACGCGTCCGCAGACCGCTTTGGTGAATAACCTGGCGGCGGCGCACCTGGAAGGCTTCGGCTCGCTGGCCGGCGTCGCTCAGGCGAAAGGTGAAATCTTTACCGGCCTGCCGGCCGACGGCGTGGCGATCATCAACGCCGATAACAACGATTGGCCGCACTGGCAGAGCATGCTGGTCGGCAAAACCGTCTGGCGCTTCTCGCCGCAGGCCGCCGAAGGTGTGGACTTCTTCGCGGACAACGTGCGGGTGAATGGCGCAGGTACGCAGTTCACGCTGCACAGCCCGTTCGGCACCGCCGAGATCGCACTGCCGCTGCCGGGGCGCCACAACGTGGCCAACGCGCTGGCGGCCACGGCGCTGGCGATGTCGGTGGGCGCGACGCTCGAAGCGGTGCGTCAGGGGTTGAAACAATTGCAGGCGGTGCCGGGGCGCTTGTTCCCGGTGGCGCTGGCCGAAGGCAAGCTGCTGCTGGACGACAGCTATAACGCCAACGTCGGGTCGATGACCGCGGCGGCGCAGGTGCTGGCGGAAATGCCGGGCTACCGCGTGATGGTGGTCGGCGATATGGCCGAGCTGGGCGCAGAAGCGGAAGAGTGCCACCGTCAGGTGGGTGAAGCCGCCCGCCTGGCCGGGGTCGATAAAGTGATCAGCGTCGGCGGGTTGAGCCGCGTGCTGAGCGAAGCGTCCGGCAACGGCGAACATTATCAGGACAAGACAGCAGTGATCGCGCGCGTGGCGGAATTACTGTCGGAACATGCGGTCATCACCGTGTTAATCAAAGGTTCACGTAGTGCCGCAATGGAGCAGGTAGTACGCGCGTTACAGGAGAAAGCACCATGTTAGTTTGGCTGGCCGAACATTTGGTCAAGTATTACTCAGGCTTCAACGTCTTTTCTTATCTGACGTTCCGAGCCATTGTCAGCCTGCTGACCGCGCTGTTCCTGTCGCTGTGGATGGGCCCGCGGGTGATCAAGCGTCTGCAAGAAATGTCCTTCGGTCAGGTGGTGCGCAACGACGGCCCCGAGTCGCACTTCAGCAAGCGCGGCACGCCGACCATGGGCGGCATCATGATCCTGACCTCCATCACCATTTCGGTGCTGATGTGGGCCTACCCGTCCAACCCGTATGTCTGGTGCGTGCTGTTTGTGCTGGTGGGTTACGGCATCGTCGGCTTCGTCGACGACTACCGCAAGGTGGTGCGTAAGGACACCAAAGGGCTGATCGCCCGCTGGAAGTATTTCTGGCAATCGGTGATTGCGCTGATTGTCGCATTCGCCATGTACGCCGTAGGAAAAGACACGCCAGCCACCGAGCTGGTTGTGCCGTTCTTTAAGGACGTGATGCCGCAGCTGGGCCTGCTGTACATCCTGCTGGCCTATTTCGTCATCGTCGGCACCAGCAACGCGGTCAACCTGACCGACGGCCTGGACGGCCTGGCGATCATGCCGACGGTATTCGTGGCGGCCGGCTTCGCGCTGGTGGCCTGGGCGACCGGTAATATGAACTTCGCCAACTACCTGCACATTCCGTATCTGCGTCATGCCGGTGAGTTGGTGATCGTGTGTACCGCCATCGTCGGTGCCGGCCTCGGGTTCCTGTGGTTCAACACCTACCCGGCTCAGGTGTTTATGGGCGACGTCGGTTCGCTGGCGCTAGGCGGCGCGCTGGGCACCATTGCGGTGCTGCTGCGCCAGGAGTTCTTGCTGGTGATCATGGGCGGCGTGTTCGTGGTAGAGACGCTGTCGGTGATCCTGCAGGTGGGGTCGTTCAAGCTGCGCGGACAACGCATTTTCCGCATGGCGCCGATTCACCACCACTATGAATTGAAAGGCTGGCCGGAACCGCGCGTGATCGTGCGCTTCTGGATCATTTCGCTGATGCTGGTGCTGATTGGCCTGGCAACGCTGAAGGTGCGTTAATCATGGCAGACTATCAGGGTAGAAAAGTCGTCATCATCGGGTTGGGCCTCACCGGCCTGTCCTGTGTCGATTTCTTCATGGCGCGCGGCGTGACGCCGCGCGTGATGGATACCCGTATCGCGCCGCCAGGGTTGGACAAACTGCCTGAAAGCGTGGAGCGCCATCTGGGCGATCTGAATCAAGACTGGCTGCTGGCGGCGGATCTGATCGTCGCCAGCCCGGGCGTCGCGCTGGCGACCCCGGCATTGAGCGCCGCGGCTGACGCCGGCGTCGAAATCGTCGGCGACGTCGAACTGTTCTGCCGCGAGGCGCAGGCGCCGATCGTGGCGATTACCGGCTCCAACGGCAAGAGCACCGTCACCACCCTGGTGGGTGAGATGGCGAAAGCCGCCGGTTGGGCGGTGGGCGTGGGCGGCAATATCGGCCTGCCGGCGCTGAGCCTGTTGCGTCAGGAATGTCAGCTTTACGTGCTGGAGCTGTCCAGCTTCCAGCTGGAAACGACGTATAGCCTGCGGGCGGCGGCGGCGACCATCCTGAACGTGACCGAAGATCATATGGATCGCTATCCGTTCGGTCTGCAGCAGTATCGCGGTGCCAAGCTGCGCGTGTATGAAAACGCCGCGGTGTGCGTGGTGAACGCGGACGACGCGCTGACCATGCCGGTGCGCGGCGCCGACGAACGCTGTGTCAGCTTCGGCGCGGACGTAGGCGACTATCACTTGAACCGCCAGCAGGGGGAAACCTGGCTGCGGGTGCGCGGTGAGAAGGTGCTGAATACGCGCGAAATGAAGCTGACCGGCCGCCACAATTACACCAACGCCCTGGCGGCGCTGGCGTTGGCGGATGCGGTCAATATCCCGCGTGCGTCCAGCCTGAAGGCGCTGACCACCTTCACCGGCCTGGCACACCGCTTCCAGCTGGCCTGGGAGCACAACGGCGTGCGTTGGATCAACGATTCCAAAGCCACCAACGTCGGCAGCACCGAAGCGGCGCTGAACGGCCTGCAGGTGGACGGCACGCTGCATCTGCTGCTGGGCGGCGACGGCAAGTCCGCCGATTTCTCGCCGCTGGCGCGCTATCTGCAGGGCGACAACGTGCGTCTGTATTGTTTTGGCCGTGACGGCGCTCAGCTGGCACAGCTGCGGCCGGAAGTGGCGACGTTGACCGAGACCATGGAGCAGGCGATGCGCACCATCGCCGGCCGCGTAATGCCCGGCGATATGGTGCTGTTGTCGCCGGCCTGCGCCAGCCTCGATCAGTTCCGTAATTTTGAAGTGCGCGGCGATGAGTTCGCCCGCCTGGCGCAGGAGCTTGGCGGATGAAACTACGCTTGCCGAACTTCGGGCTGACAGAACGGCTGAAAGACTGGGTGACCGGCGCGCGCGACAACGACGCGGTCAACATGGTGCTGTACGATCGCACCCTGCTGTGGTTGACCTTCGGCTTGGCGATCATCGGCTTCGTGATGGTGACCTCGGCCTCGATGCCGATCGGCCAACGCCTGGCGGACGATCCGTTCCTGTTCGCCAAACGTGACGCGCTGTACCTCGGCCTGGCGTTCGGCCTGTCGCTGGTGACGCTGCGCATCCCGATGGAAATTTGGCAGCGCTACAGCAACGTGATGCTGCTGATGTCGATCGTGATGCTGCTGATCGTCCTGGTGGTGGGGAGCTCGGTAAACGGGGCCTCGCGTTGGATCGCACTCGGCCCGTTGCGTATTCAGCCCGCGGAGCTGTCCAAGCTGTCGCTGTTCTGCTACCTGGCGAGCTATCTGGTGCGCAAGGTGGAAGAGGTGCGCAGCAACTTCTGGGGCTTCTGCAAGCCGATGGGCGTGATGGTGGTGCTGGCGGTGCTGCTGCTGGCGCAGCCGGACCTCGGTACCGTGGTGGTGCTGTTCATCACCACGCTAGCAATGCTGTTCCTGGCCGGTGCGAAAATGTGGCAGTTCCTGGCGATCATCGGCTCCGGCGTGTTCGCCGTGGTGCTGCTGATCATCGCGGAACCGTACCGTATGCGCCGCGTGACGTCGTTCTGGAACCCGTGGGCCGACCCGTTCGGCAGCGGCTACCAGCTGACCCAGTCGCTGATGGCGTTCGGCCGCGGCGAGTTCTGGGGGCAGGGGCTCGGCAACTCGGTGCAGAAACTGGAGTATTTGCCAGAGGCACACACCGACTTCATCTTCTCCATTTTGGGGGAAGAACTGGGCTATATCGGTGTGGTTTTAGCCCTGTTAATGGTATTCTTCGTCGCTTTTCGCGCGATGTCCATCGGGCGCCGCGCGCTGGAGATCGACCAACGCTTCTCCGGCTTCCTGGCCTGCGCGATCGGCGTGTGGTTCAGCTTCCAGGCGCTGGTTAACGTCGGCGCCGCCGCGGGCATGCTGCCGACCAAAGGTCTGACGCTGCCGCTGATCAGTTACGGCGGTTCGAGCTTGCTGATTATGTCGACGGCGATCGTGCTGTTGCTGCGAATTGATTATGAAACGCGCCTGACCAAGGCTCAGGCGTTTGTGAAGAGGTAAGGGATGAGCGGGAAACCTAAGCGTTTAATGGTGATGGCAGGCGGTACCGGCGGGCACGTGTTCCCGGGGCTGGCGGTCGCGCATCATCTGATGGCGCAGGGCTGGCAGGTGCGCTGGCTCGGAACCGCAGACCGAATGGAAGCCGATCTGGTGCCGAAGCACGGGATCGAGATCGATTTTATCCGCATCTCCGGCCTGCGCGGCAAGGGCCTGAAGGCTCAATTGACCGCACCGCTGCGGATCTGGCAGGCGGTGCGTCAGGCAAAAGCCATTATGCGCAGCTATCAGCCGGATGTGGTGCTGGGAATGGGCGGTTACGTCTCCGGTCCCGGCGGCCTGGCAGCCTGGCAGTGCGGCATCCCGGTGGTGCTGCACGAGCAGAACGGCATCGCCGGTTTGACCAACCGCTGGCTGGCGCGCATCGCCGCCAAAGTGATGCAGGCCTTCCCCGGCGCGTTCCCGAACGCCGAGGTGGTGGGCAACCCGGTGCGTACCGACGTGTTGGCGCTGCCACTGCCGGCAGAGCGGTTGCAAGGGCGCGAAGGCCCGATCCGCGTGCTGGTGATTGGCGGAAGTCAGGGCGCCCGCGTGCTGAATCAGACAGTTCCTGAAGTCGCGGCGCGTTTGGGCGATAGAATTACGCTCTGGCATCAGGTTGGCAAGGGCGCGCTGGAAACGGTGCTGCGCGACTACGAAAGGGTAGGGCAGACGCAGCACAAAGTGACCGAGTTCATCGACGACATGGCCGCCGCCTATGCCTGGGCCGACGTGGTGGTCTGCCGCTCCGGCGCGTTGACCGTCAGTGAAATCGCGGCGGCAGGGCTGCCGGCGATCTTCGTGCCGTTTATGCACAAGGATCGTCAGCAGTACTGGAACGCGCGTCCGCTGGAAGAAGCCGGCGCGGCGAAGATTATCGAACAGCCGCAGTTTAACGCCGATGTGGTGGCCGAACTGCTGGCGAGTTGGGATCGCAAGACGCTGCTGGCCATGGCCGAGAAAGCGCGTGCGGTCGCCATTCCGGATGCCACCGAGCGCGTGGCGGCGGAGCTGGTGCGGCTCGCCAAGTAACGAGTGCAGGGGTTCGGTGCGCCGAACCTGAATAAAAGCAATGTGATGTAGGGCCGGGGTACCGGATCCGGATTAGAGAGAGTGATGAATACACAACAACTGGCGAAACTACGTACTATCGTGCCCGAGATGCGTCGCGTCCGGCACATTCACTTTGTCGGCATCGGTGGTGCCGGCATGGGTGGTATCGCCGAAGTGTTGGCAAACGAAGGGTATCAGATCAGCGGCTCCGACCTGGCGCCGAATCCGGTCACCCAACAGTTAAGCGCGCTCGGGGCGACGATTTATTTCAATCACCGTCCGGAAAACGTGCTGGATGCGAGCGTGGTGGTGGTGTCTACCGCCATCTCCGCCGACAACCCGGAGATCGTCGCCGCTCGTGAAGCGCGCATCCCGGTGATCCGCCGCGCTGAAATGCTGGCGGAGCTGATGCGTTTTCGCCACGGTATCGCTATCGCCGGCACGCACGGCAAAACCACCACCACGGCGATGGTCTCGAGCATTTACGCCGAAGCCCGCCTGGACCCGACCTTCGTCAATGGCGGGCTGGTGAAGGCGGCGGGGACCCACGCACGACTGGGGTCCAGCCGTTATCTGATCGCGGAAGCGGATGAGAGCGATGCGTCGTTCCTGCATCTGCAGCCGATGGTGGCCGTGGTCACCAACATCGAAGCCGACCACATGGACACCTACCAGGGCGACTTCGAGAACCTGAAGCAGACGTTTATCAATTTCTTGCACAACCTGCCGTTCTACGGCCGCGCGGTAATGTGCATCGACGATCCGGTGGTGCGTGAGCTGCTGCCGCGCGTGGGTCGCCACATCACCACCTACGGCTTCAGTGAAGATGCCGACGTGCGCATCGAAGACTACCGGCAGATTGGGCCGCAGGGGCACTTTACCCTGAGCCGTCAGGACAAACCGTTGCTGACGGTGACGCTGAACGCGCCGGGCCGCCACAATGCGTTGAACGCAGCGGCGGCGGTGGCGGTAGCGACCGAAGAAGGCATCGACGACGAAGATATCCTGCGCGCGCTGGCGGGCTTCCAGGGCACTGGGCGCCGCTTCGATTTCCTCGGCGAGTTTCCGCTGGAGCCGGTCAACGGCAAAGCGGGCAGCGCGATGCTGGTGGACGATTATGGCCACCATCCGACCGAAGTGGACGCCACGCTGAAAGCGGCGCGCGCCGGCTGGCCGGACAAGCGTCTGGTGATGATCTTCCAGCCGCACCGCTACACGCGTACTCGCGATCTGTACGACGATTTCGCCAACGTGCTGTCGCAGGTGGATGTGCTGCTGATGCTTGACGTGTACGCCGCCGGTGAAGCGCCGATCCCGGGCGCGGACAGCCGCTCGCTGTGCCGCACCATCCGCAGCCGCGGCAAGCTGGATCCGATCCTGGTTTCCGATGCCGATACCGTGCCGGAAACGCTGGCGCAGCTGCTGCAGGATGAAGACTTGGTGCTGGTGCAAGGCGCCGGCAACGTGGGCAAAATCGCCCGTAAACTGGCCGAGCTGAAGCTGCAGCCGCCGAAGAAAGAGGAGGAGCACCATGGCTGATAAAGTTGCAGTTCTGCTGGGCGGCACCTCCGCTGAACGTGACGTTTCTCTGCAGTCCGGCGCCGCGGTGCTGGCCGGGTTGCGCGAAGCCGGCATCGATGCGCACGGCGTCGATACCCGCGATTTCCCGGTGACCCAGCTGAAAGATCAAGGGTTCACCAAAGTGTTTATCGCGCTGCACGGCCGCGGCGGCGAGGACGGCACCCTGCAGGGGCTGCTGGAGTTCCTCGAGCTGCCTTATACCGGCAGCGGCGTGATGGCCTCGGCGCTGACCATGGACAAATGGCGCACCAAGATGGTGTGGCAGTCGATGGGCTTGCCGGTGGCGCCTTACGTGGCGCTGAATCGCCAGCTGTATCTCGGCGCCGAAAAAGCGGCGCTGCTGGCGCGCGTGGCGGATCTCGGCCTGCCGCTGATCGTCAAGCCGAGCCGTGAAGGCTCCAGCGTCGGCATGAGCAAGGTCACCGAAAGCGCTGCGTTGGAAGCCGCGCTGGAAGAAGCCTTCCGCCATGACGACGATGTGCTGGTGGAGAAGTGGCTGAGCGGCCCGGAATACACGGTGGCAATGCTGGGCGACCAGGTGCTGCCGTCTATCCGTATCCAGCCGGCCGGCGTGTTTTACGACTACCAGGCCAAGTACATTTCGGACGATACGCAGTACTTCTGCCCGAGCGGTTTGAGCGCCGAGCAGGAAGCCGAGATGGCGGCATTGGCGCTGCGCGCCTACCGCGGTCTGGACTGCAGCGGCTGGGGCCGCGTCGACGTGATGCAAGACAGCGATGGCAGCTTCTATCTGCTTGAGGTGAACACCTCTCCGGGCATGACCAGTCATAGCCTGGTGCCGATGGCGGCGCGCCAGTTTGGATTAAGCTTCTCGCAGCTAGTGGCGAGAATTTTGGAGTTGGCCGACTGATATGTCGCAAGCTGCCCTAAATGCGCGCGATCGCGAGGTGGATAACGGCCCGCGCCGCAGCAATGGAACCCAGTTGGCGGGAATGATTTTCCTGCTGATGGTGTTGGGAACGGTCGTGTGGAGCGGTTGGGCGGTGCTTGGCTGGATGAAAGACGCCAGTCGCCTGCCGCTCTCAAGGCTGGTGGTGACCGGCGAACGCCACTACACCACCAACGATGATATTCGTCAGGCGATCCTGGCGCTGGGCGCCCCCGGCACCTTTATGACGCAGGATGTGGACGTCATCCAGCAGCAGATCGAACGTCTGCCGTGGATCAAGCAGGCCAGCGTGCGCAAACAATGGCCGGATGAGCTGAAGATCCATCTGGTGGAGTACGTCCCGGTGGCGCGCTGGAACGATTTGCACATGGTGGACGCCGAGGGCAAAGCGTTCAGCGTGCCGGCGGAGCGGGCGGGCAAGCAGAAGTTGCCGCTGCTCTACGGGCCGGAAGGAAGCGAGCAGGATGTGCTGGAGGGCTATCGGGCGATGAGCGCCACGTTGGCGGCCAGCAAATATACGCTGAAAATGGCGGCGATGACCGCGCGCCATTCCTGGCAGCTGGCGCTGGACAACGATGTCCGGCTTGAGCTGGGGCGCGATGACCGCAATGGGCGTTTGCAGCGGTTTATCGAGCTTTACCCGGTATTGCAGCAGCAGGGCCAGGCGGAGAGCAAGCGTGTCAGCTATGTCGATCTGCGCTACGAGTCCGGCGCTTCGGTAGGGTGGGCTCCGGTGTTGGTCGATCCGCAGGCGCTTGGCGGTCAGCAAAACAGTAATCAGCAACAGAATCAGGCACAGGCAAAACAACAATGATCAAGTCGACGGACAGAAAACTGGTAGTTGGACTGGAGATCGGTACTGCAAAAGTCTCCGCGTTGGTAGGGGAAGTTCTGCCCGATGGCATGGTCAACATTATCGGGGTGGGCAGCTGCCCGTCTCGCGGCATGGATAAGGGTGGCGTAAACGACCTGGAGTCGGTGGTGAAGTGCGTACAACGCGCCATCGATCAGGCCGAGCTGATGGCGGACTGCCAGATCTCGTCGGTGTATCTGGCGCTGTCGGGCAAGCACATCAGCTGCCAGAACGAAATCGGCATGGTGCCGATCTCGGAAGAGGAAGTGACGCAGGACGACGTGGAGAACGTGGTGCACACCGCCAAATCGGTGCGCGTGCGCGACGAACACCGCATTCTGCACGTGATTCCTCAGGAATACGCCATCGATTATCAGGAAGGCATCAAAAACCCGGTTGGGCTGTCCGGCGTGCGCATGCAGGCCAAGGTGCATCTGATTACCTGCCATAACGATATGGCGAAGAACATCGTCAAGGCCGTGGAACGTTGCGGCTTGAAAGTTGACCAACTTATTTTCGCCGGTCTGGCCGCGAGCTACGCGGTGCTGACCGAAGATGAACGCGAACTCGGCGTTTGCGTGGTGGATATCGGCGGCGGCACCATGGATATGGCGGTGTACACCGGCGGTGCGCTGCGCCACACCAAAGTGATCCCTTACGCCGGGAACGTGGTCACCAGCGATATCGCTTACGCCTTCGGCACGCCGCCGACCGACGCGGAAGCGATTAAAGTTCGACACGGTTGTGCGCTTGGGTCGATTGTTAGCAAGGATGAGAATGTAGAGGTGCCTAGCGTCGGGGGACGTCCTCCGCGCAGTCTGCAAAGACAGACGCTGGCTGAAGTCATTGAGCCACGCTACACCGAACTGTTGAATCTGGTTAACGATGAAATTTTGCAATTGCAGGAGCAACTGCGTCAGCAAGGGGTGAAGCATCATCTGGCGGCAGGTATCGTGCTGACCGGTGGCGCCGCCCAGATTGATGGCCTGGCAGCCTGTGCGCAACGGGTGTTCCACACCCAGGTACGCATCGGCCAACCCTTGAACATCACGGGTCTGACGGATTATGCGCAGGAGCCTTACTACTCGACGGCGGTAGGTCTGCTGCACTATGGAAAAGAGTCTCACCTGAGCGGTGAGACAGAAGTAGAAAAACGCGCCTCGGTGGGCAATTGGTTTAAACGCATCAATAGCTGGCTGAGAAAAGAGTTTTAATGTTTCAACAAAGAGATCATGCTGAGTAATCTTTTTATGATCTCGCAGCGACAGGCACAAAACGGAGAGAAACTATGTTTGAACCAATGGAACTAACCAATGACGCGGTGATTAAAGTCATCGGCGTCGGCGGCGGCGGTGGCAACGCCGTTGAACACATGGTGCGCGAGCGCATCGAAGGTGTTGAATTCTTCGCTGTGAACACGGACGCCCAGGCGCTCCGCAAAACGGCGGTTGGCCAAACCATCCAGATTGGTAGCGGTATTACCAAAGGTCTGGGTGCGGGCGCGAACCCTGAAGTGGGTCGCAATTCAGCGGAAGAAGACCGCGAAGCCCTGCGCGCAGCGCTGGACGGCGCAGACATGGTCTTCATCGCAGCCGGCATGGGCGGCGGTACCGGTACCGGTGCAGCGCCAGTGGTGGCTGAAGTGGCTAAAGATTTGGGTATTCTGACCGTGGCCGTGGTGACCAAGCCTTTCAACTTCGAAGGCAAGAAGCGCATGGCATTCGCGGAGCAGGGTATCGCTGAGCTGTCCAAACACGTGGACTCGCTGATCACTATCCCGAACGACAAGCTGTTGAAAGTTCTGGGTCGCGGCATTTCCCTGCTGGACGCGTTCGGCGCGGCCAACGACGTGCTGAAAGGCGCGGTGCAGGGTATCGCCGAGCTGATCACCCGTCCGGGCCTGATGAACGTCGACTTCGCCGACGTGCGCACCGTGATGTCCGAAATGGGCTACGCGATGATGGGTTCCGGCGTGGCTTGCGGTGAAGACCGCGCCGAAGAAGCGGCCGAAATGGCGATCTCCAGCCCACTGCTGGAAGACATCGACCTGTCCGGCGCGCGCGGCGTGTTGGTCAACATTACCGCTGGCTTCGACCTGCGTCTGGATGAGTTCGAAACCGTGGGTAACACCATCCGCGCGTTCGCTTCCGACAACGCTACCGTGGTTATCGGTACCTCGCTGGATCCAGAAATGAACGACGAACTGCGCGTAACCGTGGTTGCAACCGGTATCGGTATGGACAAGCGTCCTGAAATCACCCTGGTGACCAATAAGCAGGCCAGCCAGCCGGTGATGGATCACCGTTATCAGCAGCACGGCATGTCGCCTCTGCCGCAGGAAGTGAAACCTGCCGCGAAGGTGGTCAACGACCAAGCTGCGCAGCCGAATAAAGAGCCCGACTATCTTGATATTCCAGCCTTCCTGCGTAAGCAGGCAGACTAAGAATATCCTGAGAATTTGGAATCTCCGCTCTTTGTGCTAAACTGTCCCGCCAGCCATGCTGTATGCTTGGCTGGTAGGATGGATAACATTGCGAGATAAAACGATGATCAAACAAAGGACATTAAAACGTATTGTTCAGGCGACTGGCGTCGGTTTGCATACCGGCAAGAAAGTCACGCTGACAATGCGCCCAGCGCCGGCTAATACCGGGGTCATCTATCGTCGCACTGACTTGAATCCACCGGTTGATTTTCCGGCTGATGCAAAATCCGTGCGTGATACCATGCTCTGTACTTGCCTGGTGAATGAGCATGACGTGCGTATTTCGACCGTTGAGCACCTCAACGCCGCGCTGGCTGGGCTGGGCATCGACAACATCGTCATTGAAGTCGACGCCGCTGAAATCCCAATCATGGACGGCAGCGCCAGTCCGTTCGTGTTCTTGCTGCTGGATGCCGGCATCGAAGAACTGAACTCGGCGAAGAAATTCCTGCGTCTGAAAGAGACTGTGCGTGTTGAAGATGGCGATAAATGGGCCGAGCTGTCCCCGCATAACGGGTTCCGCTTGGACTTCACCATCGATTTCAACCACCCGGCTATCGACGCCAGCTCTCAGCGCTATCGCCTTGATTTCTCGGCTGAGTCGTTCGTGCGTCAAATCAGCCGCGCGCGCACCTTCGGGTTTATGCGTGACATCGAATACCTGCAGTCCCGTGGCCTGGCCTTGGGCGGCAGTTTCGATTGCGCCATCGTGGTAGACGACTACCGCGTGCTGAACGAAGACGGTCTGCGTTTCGAAGACGAATTCGTACGTCACAAAATGCTGGACGCCATCGGCGACCTGTTCATGTGCGGCCACAACATCATTGGCGCGTTCACCGCGTTCAAGTCTGGCCACGCGCTGAACAACAAACTGCTGCAGGCCGTGCTGGCCAAGCAGGAAGCGTGGGAATACGTGACCTTCCAGGACGAAGCCGAAATGCCATTGGCATTCAAGGCACCGTCTACCGTATTGGCGTAAGGTCTGAATTCCTCGCCTGCGAATAACGGCAGGCGCATCCCCTGAGAGCCTGAGCATTCAGGCTCGCGATGGTGTGATGCCGGCTGTCGGGTGTTTTGCAGTTCGTGTCGCTGATTACTTATCACGACTGGTTGTGTTGGTACCCTCTCCGGCCAATGCAGCCAGCCGTTCCAAAATCTTGCGCAGTTTCTCCGGGCTACGGCTTGCTAATCCTCTCAGTTCCTCCGCACTTTCCAGACTCAAATGCCGCATTGGCACGGGTTTTTCAGGCGCTTTTTCGGCGTTTTGCACCTGGTTGCTGCCTTTCGCCATCAAGGCCGGATTAATCCTGATGTCGATCGACGACAATGATGGTAGAATTTGCGCTCGTAGTGCAGACAGCAAAGCGGGTTGTTCGTAGCGCAAGCGCATCATCCAACTGGCATTTGCCGTTTCGAGCACTAAAATACCCTGTCGGAAATTCGCGACGCGGCACCAGGGATGCAGGGGAGCGGGCAACAGGCCCTTCACTGCACGGTTAAGCTTGAGCAGCGCCACCGCGCGTTGCTGGACGTTTTGCAGCGTCCCTTTGCTGCCGGCAGACGCGTCGTCGAACAGGACATCTAATAATTGTGGACGGCTATCGCGCATAATGGGCTCCGGCGGATTATAAACTCGTGATCGGTATTCTAAATCGTTGGCGACAATTTGGCAGACGTTATTTCTGGCCCCATCTCCTGTTAGGGATGGTCGCGGCCACGCTTGGCGCACCTTCCAATTTGTCCGGCGCCCCCGATCAGGCCGCACTGCCGAGCACATCGTCCAGCCTTAACCGGCAAAATTCGGCCAACGGCACCTTCAACAGCCTGGCCCTGCTGCAGGACGCACATCGCCGTCCTACCTTCAGCGTAGATTATTGGCAGCAACATGCGCTGCGCACCGTCATTCGTCACCTCTCTTTCGCGCTGGCGCCGCAGGCGGTTTATGCGCGGGTGCAGGAGAGCGAAGCCGAAGCGGAACCCCCTTTGCAAGTGGCGCAACTGGCGCTGCTTTCTACTCTCAACGCGCTGCTGACGCACGAGCCGAAGCCGCCGACCATCATTCGTCACACCCACCTTGAGGTGTTGCCAACGCTGGCACGGCATCAGACCGGCCTGTGGGTGGCGCAGGTGCAAGGCATTCGTGCCGGGCCCGCCGCACTCGTCTGACTTCGCCCTTCGGGCACAAAAACCATAAATAATAGCAAGTTGACTGCCGTGCTCGGCCGTCATGACAGAGATATCAAACATCATGTTAGTGAAATTATTAACCAAAGTTTTTGGCAGCCGTAACGATCGTACCCTGCGCCGCATGCGCAAAGTGGTTGAGCAGATCAACCGCATGGAACCGGACATGGAAAAACTGTCCGATGACGAGCTGAAAGCGAAAACCAACGAGTTCCGCGCGCGCCTGGAGAAAGGCGAGTCGTTGGACAGCCTGATCCCGGAAGCCTTCGCCGTGGTGCGTGAGGCGAGCAAGCGCGTGTTCGGCATGCGTCACTTCGACGTGCAGCTGCTGGGCGGCATGGTGCTGAACGATCGCTGCATCGCCGAGATGCGCACCGGTGAAGGTAAAACCCTGACCGCGACGCTGCCGGCTTATCTGAACGCCCTGAGCGGCCGCGGCGTGCACGTCGTGACCGTCAACGACTATCTGGCGCAGCGTGACGCCGAAAACAACCGTCCGTTGTTCGAGTTCCTCGGCCTGAGCATCGGTATCAACCTGCCGGGCATGCCGGCGCCGGCCAAGCGTGAAGCTTACGCCGCCGACATCACCTACGGCACCAACAACGAATACGGCTTCGACTACCTGCGCGACAACATGGCGTTCAGCCCAGAAGAGCGCGTGCAGCGTAAATTGCACTATGCGTTGGTGGATGAGGTGGACTCCATCCTGATCGATGAAGCGCGTACGCCGCTGATCATCTCCGGCCCGGCAGAAGACAGCTCCGAGATGTACATCAAGGTTAACAAGCTGATCCCTAAACTGATCCGCCAGGAAAAAGAAGACTCCGACACCTTCAAGGGTGAAGGGCACTTCTCGGTGGATGAGAAGGCGCGTCAGGTTCACCTGACCGAACGCGGCCTGATCCTGATCGAAGAGATGCTGGTAGAAGCCGGCATCATGGATGAAGGCGAATCGCTGTACTCGCCGACCAACATCATGCTGATGCACCACGTTACCGCCGCGCTGCGCGCCCACGTGCTGTTTACCCGCGACGTGGACTACATCGTGAAAGACGGCGAAGTGATCATCGTCGATGAGCACACCGGCCGTACCATGCAGGGCCGCCGCTGGTCCGACGGTTTGCACCAGGCGGTGGAAGCCAAAGAAGGCGTGGAGATCCAGAACGAGAACCAGACGCTGGCTTCGATTACCTTCCAGAACTACTTCCGTCTGTACGAGAAGCTGGCCGGGATGACCGGTACCGCCGATACCGAAGCCTTCGAATTCAGCTCGATCTACAAGCTGGACACCATCGTGGTGCCAACCAACCGTCCGATGATCCGTAAGGATATGCCGGATCTGGTGTACATGACCGAGAAAGAGAAGATCGGTGCCATCATCGAAGACATCCGCGAGCGTACCGCCAAAGGCCAGCCGGTGCTGGTGGGTACCATCTCAATCGAGAAATCCGAAGTGGTTTCCCATGAGCTGACCAAAGCGGGTATCGAGCACAAGGTGCTGAACGCCAAATTCCACGCCATGGAGGCGGACATCGTTGCCCAGGCGGGTCAGAGCGGTGCGGTGACCATCGCCACCAACATGGCGGGCCGTGGTACCGATATCGTGCTGGGCGGCAGCTGGCAGGCCGAAGTGGCGCTGCTGGAAGAACCGACCGAAGAGCAAATTGAAGCCATCAAAGCCGCCTGGAAAGTGCGCCACGATGCGGTGCTGGCTGCGGGCGGCCTGCATATCATCGGCACCGAGCGCCATGAATCGCGCCGTATCGATAACCAGCTGCGCGGCCGTTCCGGTCGTCAGGGCGACGCCGGTTCATCCCGCTTCTACCTGTCGATGGAAGATGCCCTGATGCGTATCTTCGCCTCGGATCGCGTGTCTGGCATGATGCGTAAACTGGGTATGAAAGAAGGCGAGGCGATTGAGCACCCGTGGGTGACCAAGGCGATTGCCAACGCTCAGCGCAAGGTGGAGAGCCGTAACTTCGATATCCGTAAGCAACTGCTGGAATACGACGATGTCGCCAACGATCAGCGCCGCGCTATCTACAGCCAGCGTAACGAATTGCTGGACGTGTCCGACGTGAGCGAAACCATCGCCAGCATCCGCGAGGACGTGTTCAAGAGCACCATCGACAACTACATCACGCCGCAGTCGCTGGAAGAAGAGTGGGACATTCAGGGGCTGGAAGAGCGCCTGAAGAACGACTTCGATCTGGAGATGCCGATTGCCCAGTGGCTGGACAAAGAGCCGGAGCTGCACGAAGAGACGCTGCGCGAACGCATTCTGGAGAACGCCAAAGAGCAGTACCTGCGTAAGGAAGACGTGGTCGGCAGCGAAATGATGCGCAACTTCGAGAAGGGCGTGATGCTGCAGACGCTGGATTCCCTGTGGAAAGAGCACCTGGCGGCGATGGACTACCTGCGTCAGGGCATCCACCTGCGCGGCTATGCGCAGAAGGATCCGAAGCAGGAGTACAAGCGCGAATCCTTCAACATGTTCGCCACCATGCTGGAATCGCTGAAATATGAAGTGATCAGCGTGCTGAGCAAGGTACAGGTGCGGATGCCGGAAGAGGTGGAAGCGCTGGAACAGCAGCGTCGTGAAGAGGCTGAGCGCCTGGCGCAGCAGCAACAGCTGAGCCACCACGACGAGAACGCGCTGGTGACCGAAGATCCGAACGCGCCGGCCACCGCCGAGCGCAAAGTGGGCCGCAACGATCCTTGCCCATGCGGTTCCGGCAAGAAATACAAGCAGTGCCACGGCCGCCTGCAGTAATGCCGGCTGCGGTTAACCGATAACACCCAGGGGTTCAGCTTGCTGAGCCCCTGTTTTTTGGCACCCATCAGGAGGGTGAGATGAAACATCTGAATATCGCCGTGGGCATCATCCGCAATGCTCAACGGGAGATCTTTATTACCCGCCGCGCCGCTGACACGCACATGGCCGGATTTTGGGAGTTTCCCGGCGGCAAGATCGAACCGGGTGAGACGCCGGAACAGGCCCTGAGCCGCGAGTTGCACGAAGAGACCGGTATCGAAGCCGAGCGGGCCGAACTGTTGGAGGTGGTGGAACATCGTTTCAGCGATCGCATCGTGACACTGAATTTTTATCTGGTGGAGCGTTGGGCGGGCGAGCCGTTTGGCCGTGAGGGGCAGCCGATGCGCTGGGTAAAACAGGCCGATCTGCGTGAAGACGAGTTCCCGGAAGCCAACGTCGGCATTATTCAACTGCTGGTAGCGCAGGCGAACGCCGCGCAATAACAAGATTGGCCTGGCGCCCGCCAGGCCTTCAACCGGCGATTAGCGGTCGTCGAGTTCACTCCAGTCTTCGCTTTCCGACAGATCGCTGTTGCTCGGAATGCGCTTCTCTTCATCGGCCCATTCGCCAAGGTCAATCAACTGGCAGCGTTTGCTGCAAAACGGCCGGAACGGGCTGACTTCACCCCAAACCACGCCGGTGCCACAGGTTGGGCATTTTACTACGGTCGTCATAACGGTTCCTTACGCCTTCTGTCAGTGCTGAGAAGGCTTGCTTTCATGAGTTCAACAACAGGCCAGTTCGAACGTCAGGCGTTCAGGCACCACGCCATTTTCACTGTCCAGCGGCAGGAAACGAATGGCATAACGCGTCTTGTGGCCGGAAATCTGCGGATAAAGCTGCGGCGCCAGATGGAGGCGCAGGCGCAGGAGATCCGCCCCTTCGGCGTTGTCCTGGAAAAAGCCGTTCAGGCTGATTTGATTGCGGAATGGCCCGGATTGGCGGATCAGATCCAACACCATGATCAGCGCCTGGTTCAGCGGATCCAGCGACTGTAGCCAGGCGGCGACGTCGGCATCGCGATCCTGCTGCGGCGCGTGCATCCACATGTGCAGGGTTGGCAGATCGAAGCTGCAGCAGCCGCCGGGAATGTTCAGCCGCTGACGGACCAGACCGATCAGCCGGTCTTCACGCAGCGCCTGGCCGAGGCGCGGCGCCGCCATCAGCGCCGATGAGCGCGACTTCAATTGGCCGCGCAGCTGATCGATCAGCGCCATATCCACGCCCGGCACATCGGCCCAGGCCAACAGTTTCTGCTGCTGGCGCTCCAGCTCTTTGAGCAGTTCGGTGCGCACTTCGCCGCGCTCCAGCACGTCCAGCAGGTCGGAGACGGTGCGAAAGAAGGTGAGGGCGATGGCGGTTTCACTCAGGGCGCGTTGGCCGTGCAGCTGTTGCAGCAGGAATTCGATGCGCAGCCAGGTGCGCATTTTTTCGTTCAGCGGATGTTCAAAGAGAACGGTTGGGGAAACATCACTCATGCAGTTTAATCCTGTTGGGGCGCTGTTGCCGCCAGTTCAAGGTAGCGACGATGCAGTGCGGCGACCTGTGGCTCTATCCCCTGAGCGGCGCCGCTGTTGTCAATAATGTCATCCGCCACGGCGAGGCGCTGCTGGCGCGTGGCCTGGGCGGCGAGAATGCTCTGCGCTTGCTCGCGGCTGATGCCGTCGCGCGCGATGGTGCGAGCCAACTGGGTTTCGGTGTCGACGTCGATCACCAGCACCCGATCGGCGCGATCCTGCAGGCCGTTTTCCACCAGCAGCGGCACCACCCACAGCGCGTACGGGCTGGCCGCCTGCGCCAGTTGGCGTTGGGTCTCGCGGTGTATCAGCGGATGCAGCAGTTGGTTCAGCCAGGTTTTATCATCGGGGTGGCTGAAGATTCGCTGACGCAGAGCAGCGCGGTTGAGCGCGCCGTCCGGCAGCAACATTTCATTACCAAATCGCTCGGCGATCGCGGCCAGAGCAGGGGTGCCCGGCTCAACGACCTGACGGGCGATCACGTCGGCATCGACAATGGCTGCGCCGTGGCGCGCAAAGGCGTTCGCAACGGTCGTTTTGCCGCTGCCTATGCCCCCGGTCAACGCAACAATGTAGGCCATGGTGTTAGGTGCATCCGATGTTCATAAAAAAATAATAGACGAATCATAAAGCGATCGCGCAGAAGTGCAAGTCGGCAGGCGGCGCTTGCGCCTCGGCCCCGTTTGGACGGCGAGAAAAAGCGCAGCGGCACGGCAGAAATGAGCGGGCAATCACACTGCGATTATGCAGGTAAATTTGTCGGATTGTAGCGTAAATAAAGGCGAATTCGCAGTCTTGTTCGGCGATTATTAGCGCGTATTATAACGTCACTGGAACTGGCATTAATCTCGCCGCCGTCTTTTTGCGCCACTGGAAAGCCGTCGGGCAGAGGTTCGAACATCCTCCTTGCGATCCGTCGCCATTAACCAGGAAATCATAAGTCATGCGTATTGAAGAAGATTTGAAGTTGGGCTTTAAAGACGTGTTGATCCGCCCTAAGCGCTCCACGCTGAAAAGCCGTTCCGAGGTTGAACTGGAACGTCAGTTTACCTTCAAGCATTCAGGTTGCAGCTGGTCCGGCGTGCCGATTATCGCCGCCAACATGGACACAGTGGGTACCTTCCGCATGGCCGAGGCCCTGGCTTCTTTCGACGTTCTCACCGCCGTACACAAACATTACAGCGTCGAGCAATGGGCTGATTTCGTGCAGCGCATGCCGGAATCGGTGCTGCGCCACGTGATGGTGTCCACCGGCACTTCCGAAGCCGACTTCACCAAAATGCAGCAGATCCTGGCCCTGTCTCCGGCGCTGAAATTCATCTGTATCGACGTGGCCAACGGCTACTCTGAACACTTCGTCGCCTTCCTGCAGAAAGCGCGCGAAGCCTGCCCGAATCACGTGATCTGCGCCGGCAACGTAGTGACCGGCGAGATGGTGGAAGAGTTGATCCTCTCCGGCGCCGACATCGTTAAAGTCGGCATTGGCCCGGGGTCGGTATGCACCACCCGCGTGAAAACCGGCGTGGGCTATCCGCAGCTGTCGGCGGTAATCGAATGCGCCGATGCGGCCCACGGGCTGGGCGGCCAAATCGTCAGCGACGGCGGCTGCTCGGTGCCGGGCGATGTCGCCAAAGCCTTCGGCGGCGGCGCGGACTTCGTGATGCTGGGCGGCATGCTGGCCGGCCACGACGAGTGCGAAGGCACCGTGGTGGAAGAGAAAGGCGAGAAGTTCATGCTGTTCTACGGCATGAGCTCCGAGTCAGCGATGAAGCGCCATGTCGGCGGCGTAGCGGAGTATCGCGCGGCCGAAGGGAAAACCGTCAAGCTGCCGCTGAGGGGCGAGGTGGAGTTTACCGTGCGCGATATCCTCGGTGGTCTGCGTTCCGCCTGCACCTACGTCGGCGCCGAGCGTTTGAAAGAGCTGACCAAGCGCACCACCTTTATCCGCGTGGCAGAGCAGGAAAACCGCGTCTTCGGCAGCAAATAAGCCGCACCTTGCATTCGGGCGCAGCACACCGCGGCGCCCGCTATCCTCTTCCCCTTATCCCAACACGCTGCCCAGTTGAAAGATAGGCAGGTACATGGCGATCACCAAAGCGCCGACAATCCCGCCCACCACCAGCATCAGCAGCGGCTCCAGCGTTTGCGCCAGCGTATCGGCCAGCTCGTGCGTCTGCCGTTCATACCACTGTGCCAATTTATCCAGCAAGGCGTCCAGCGAACCGGACTCTTCGCCCACCCGCACCAACTGCCGGCACAGCGGCGGAAACAGCGGTTGCAGGCCCATGGCTTGATGAAAGGCTTCGCCTTCGGCGATCTGCCGTCGCACCTGCTCCAGCGCCTGTCGGTACAGCAGATGGTCAGCCGCCAGCGCCGCCGCGCTCAAGCCTTCCACCAGCGTCAGCCCGGCGCGTTGGGTCATGGTCAGGATGCGAAATGTTTGGCTCAGCGCGCCGCCGCTCACCAGCCGGGCGATCAGCGGCAGGCGAAGCAAGAGTGCCTGTTCACGTCTGCGCCACGGCGGGCGCGGATGCAGCCAGCGGCAGTAGCCGAACAGCGATGCGCCGAGCAGCAGCGCCAAATAGGGGCCAACGGCGATCAGCAGCGCGGACAACTTCAATAGCCCTTGGGTAAACCAGGGCAGTGGCGCATCGAACGATTGATAAACCTTGGCGAATTCTGGCAGCACCATCACCAGCATCAGCACGCTGACCAGCAGCGCCACCGCACAGATGAAGAGGGGATACCGCAGCGCCTTGGTCACCTTGCGGCGCAGCAGCAGCTGGGCTTCTTGCTGTTGTGCCAGCTGCAGGCAGCAGCGATCGAGGTTACCGGTCAGTTCGCCGATGGCGATCAGCTGGCGGTAGATCAGGGGAAAAATCCCCGGTTGTTCGGCGAGGGTTTCGGAAAGCGGTTGCCCTTCGCGCACCTGGTCGGCCAGCTGGCGCAGCAGGCAGCGCCAGGCTGCCGAAGGATGCTCTGCTGCCAGCAACTGCAGCGCATCGACCAGCGGCAACCCCGCCTGCAGCAGAGTGGCGAGCTGGCGGGTGAAGTGGATTAAGGGTTCTCCACGCCATTGGCCGGGCGTAACGCGTTTGCCGTGCCCGATTCGGCACGGTTGCATGCCTTGCTCAATCAGTAATCGGCTCACCTGCCGTTTTTCTTCGCTCATCAGTTCGCCGCGGCGTAAGGCGCCCTGAGCGTCGAAAGCCTGCCACAGAAACAGGCGGCGTGCTTTCATGACGTGGTTGCGCCGAGCTGGACGACGTCGATCACGCGATACAGTTCTTCCAGCGAGGTCGTGCCTTCGGCGGCCAGAGTCAGCCCGGCCTGCAGCAGCGAAAGCTGCCCCTGCTCACGGGCGATATTCGCCAGCAGGCTAGGAGCAGCGTTCGCCAGCAGCGCCGCCTGTATTTCCGGCGTAATGGCCAACAGCTCATACACGCCGATGCGCCCATAGTAACCGCCGAAGCAGTGCTCGCAGCCGTCGGCGCGCCAGGCGGTCAGCGGTTCTGGCCAGATCGCGGTGGGAAAATGCGTCGGCTGGCTTTGCGGGTAGCGGCAGTGGCGACACAGCCTGCGCACCAACCGCTGCGCGACGATCAGCTTCAGGCAGCCGGCGAGCAGGTAACCGGGGATCCCCATGTGCATCAGCCGCGTCAGGGTTTCGCCAGTGGAGTTGGTATGCAGCGTTGACAGCACCAGGTGGCCAGTTTGCGCGGCCTTGACCGCGATCTCGGCGGTTTCCGCATCGCGGATCTCGCCGATCATGATGACGTCCGGATCCTGACGCAGCAGGGCGCGCAGCACCCGGGCGAAGCTCAGCTCGGTTTTGGCGTTGATCTGGGTCTGATTAATGCCGAACAGCGGGATCTCGACCGGATCCTCGACGCTGCATAGGTTGCTTTGCGCATCGTTCAACTGGCGCAGACCGCTGTACAGCGTCACCGTCTTGCCGCTGCCGGTCGGGCCGGTCACCAGGATTAACCCTTGCGGGCAGGCCAGCGCCGTCGAGTAGCGCGCCAGATCCGCCCGGCTCATGCCCAACTGATCCAGCGGCAGCTCCTGCTGCTCACCCTGCTGGACGCGCAGCACCACCTTTTCGCCGTGCAGCGTCGGCAGGGTGGCGATACGCATGGCATAGCGCGCGCTGTCCAGCGTCAGGCTGAGCTGCCCGTCCTGAGGCTGACGGCGCTCGGCGATATCCAACTGGCCGAGGATCTTCAGCCGGGCGATGAGGCGCGCGGTCAGCTGCGGCGGCGGTGAGGCGAGGGTTTGCAGCACGCCGTCGATGCGCAGACGAATGCGAAAATGCTGCCGAAAGGGCTCGAAGTGGATGTCCGAGGCGCGGCGCTGAATGGCCAGGCGCAGCGTCTGGTTGATGAACTGTACCACCGGCGCATCGCCGTCGTCGGGGTAGGCGATATCGGTTGTGTCCTCTTCGGCTGCCAGCGGTGCCGAGAGCGGCTCGTGGTGCTGATTCAGCGCCAGCTCCAACCTGGCCGCCGGCCATTGTTCCAGATGGATGCGTTTGCCGGTGGCGAAACGCAGCGCCACCAGCAGCCCCTGCGGCGCTTCTTCGCTGAGCGCGACCGTCAGGGTGGTCGGGTCTTCGCTCAGCGCCAGCGCCTGATAGCGCCGACACAGGGTGTGAACCTCTTCGCTGATTTGCGCGTTCATCGCTGCTACTCCGCTGCGTCGTCGAAGCGGAAGACTTCCCGGCACACCTCAACCAGCGTCGCGTTTTCGCTGCTGCACAGCCGGGTCCAGTGGGTCAGCCCATCGGCGTTCGATTTGGGGGTTAACGCCACCGCCAGCCCCTGCAGCGTTTGGGCGCCGGTCAGCGTGATGACGCCTTTAACGACTTTCACCTCGCTGACGTAACGCGACGCGCCGCCGGTGGGAATGCCTTTGCTGCCAGCGTCACAGCCGGCGGGCGCGCCTTCATCCAGCACGCACAGTTCGACCGCCAGTTTATACGGCGCCATGGTTTGCAGCATGTCGGTCATCGCCGCTTTCTGGATGTAGCGCTGGTAGGCAGGAATGCCGATGGCGCTGAGGATGGCGATGATGGCGATCACCACCATCAGTTCGATCAGGCTAAAGCCGCGTTGCGTTTCCATGCGTTGTTTCCTCCATAAGGGTGTGGAAAACAACGGTAGCGGTTTGCGCGGGGGAACGGCGAGCGGGTTTTACGCGTTTCTCGGCGTGCTTCCATCAGTAATGATGCCGTTTGCAGCGGAGGGAAAAACGGTGCGAGGGGCTTCGCAAATCTGCGGTAACGCCCCCGGCGGCGGCCGGGGGCGAGGGGATCATTTGAAGCGCATCGACAGATCGAGCGCGGTCACATGTTTGGTCAGCGCGCCGACCGAAATGTAATCCACGCCGGTCTCGGCGAAGGTGCGCAGCGTCTCGCTGGTGACGTTGCCGGATACCTCCAACTGGGCGCGGCCCTGGGTTTGGGCGACCGCCTGACGCATCATCTCGACGCTGAAGTTGTCCAGCATGATGATGTCGGCGCCGGCGTCCAGCGCCTGCTGCAGTTCATCAAGCGATTCGACTTCCACTTCCACCGGCACGTCGGCGTGCAGCCAGAAGGCTTTTTCCACTGCGTTTTTGATCGAGCCGGAGGCGATGATGTGGTTTTCCTTGATCAGGAAGGCATCGGACAGCCCCAGCCGGTGGTTGCTGCCGCCCCCGCACAGTACGGCATATTTCAACGCGGTGCGCAGGCCGGGCAAGGTCTTGCGGGTATCGAGCAGGCGAGTCTGGGTGCCTTCCAGCAGAGCCACATAGCGGCTGACCTCGGTCGCCACGCCGGAGAGCATCTGCACGAAGTTCAGCGCGGTGCGCTCGCCGGTCAACAGCACCCGCGCAGGGCCGCGCAGCCGGCAAAGCGGTTGGTTCGGTATCAGACGGTCGCCGTCTGCCACCAGCCACTCCACCTGCACCTGGTTGCCCAACTGAATAAAGACTTCGTTCAGCCAGCGGCGGCCACAGAACACGCCGGCTTCGCGGGTAATGACGGTGGCTTCGGCCTGCTTGTCCGCCGGTAACAATTGCGCGGTAATATCGCGCCCGGCGTCAACTTCACCTCCCAGGTCTTCGCGCAGCGCCTGGGCGACGGAATAGGGAATATCACTTTCAATACGTTCAAGAAGCTCGGTACGGCGACGGTCGGCACTGTAGCGGCGTGTCGGCATGGAAAACTCCGAAATGGACGGTTAGATCGTAGGGGAACATGCTACTCTGTTGCAGGAATAAGTACCACCGCAGAGAGGTGTCTGATGCAGTTGGAAAATGGCTGGATTGTCGGGGTGACGCGAGTGGTTTCGCCGCACTGCGATCGTCGCCCGGATGACGAGCCGCCCTCGCTGCTGGTCATCCATAACATCAGCCTGCCGCCCGGCGAATTCGGTGGCCCCTATATCGACCAGCTGTTCACCGGCACGCTCGATCCCGCGCAGCACCCTTATTTCGCCGAGATCCATCAGCTGCGAGTGTCTGCGCACTGCCTGATCCGCCGCGATGGGGAGATCGTGCAGTATGTGCCCTTCGACCAGCGCGCGTGGCACGCGGGCGTTTCTCTGTATCAGGGGCGCGAACGGTGCAACGATTTCTCCATCGGCATCGAGCTGGAAGGCACCGACCAGTTAGCCTACACCGAGGCGCAATATCGCACGCTGCAGGCGGTCACCGCGCTGCTGGCCGAACATTATCCGCCGTTGGCGGCGCATATCGCCGGGCATTGCGATATCGCCCCCGGCCGCAAAACCGATCCCGGGCCGGCGTTCGATTGGGATCGCTATCTGGCATCTCTGGAACAACGCGGCGCGCCTGCCGACGCTATGCTTGAGACAAGAAAAAGGGAGAGGAATCGCTAATGACGCTGTTTACGCTGTTGCTGGTTTTGGCCTGGGAGCGCCTGTTCAAGCTGGGGGAACACTGGCAGCTGGATCATCGCCTCGAAGTGGTATTTCAGCGGCTGCATCGGGTTTCGCTGGCGCAGACGCTGGCGATGACCGCCGCCTGGATGGTTGTCGTCTGGGGCGTTCTGTGGTTGTCGCACGGGTTATTCTTTGGCGTGGTGACGCTGCTGCTGTGGATCGTCATCGATCTGCTGTGCGTCGGCGCCGGCATCAAGCGCAAACACTACCGCGCCTACCTGAAAGCGGCGCGGCAGGGGGATACCCATGCCAGCGATCAGATGGCGGAAGAGCTGGCGTTGATCCACGGTTTGCCGGTGGACTGCAGTGAAGAGCTGCGTCTGCGCGAGCTGCAAAACGCGCTGCTGTGGATCAACTTCCGCTATTACCTGGCGCCGCTGTTCTGGTTCGTGGTCTTTGGGCCGTACGGGCCGATCGCGCTGGCGGGATATGCCTTCCTGCGCGCCTATCAAACCTGGCTGGCGCGCCACAATACGCCGCTGGAGCGTTCGCAGTCGGGCATCGATCACCTGCTGAACTGGCTGGACTGGATCCCGGTGCGTTTGGCCGGGGTGGCCTATGCGCTATTTGGCCACGGCGAGCGGGCGCTGCCGGCCTGGTTCGCCTCGCTGGGGGATCGGCATTCGTCGTCGTATCAGGTGTTGACGCGGCTGGCGCAGTTCTCGCTGGCGCGCGATCCGCATATGGATCCGGTGCAAACGCCGCGCGCGGCGGTGACGCTGGCGCGCAAGGTGACGATGATCATCGTGGTGGTGGTGGCGCTGTTGACCATTTACGGCACGCTGCTGTAAACCGCAGCGAAAAACAAAACGGGCGCCGAGGCGCCCATTTTTTTGGCCATCCGGCCGGGATTACAGCTTGGCGAAGCAGCGACGCGCGGCGTCGATGGTGCGCTGGATGTCTTCCTTGCTGTGCGCCACGGACATGAAGCCCGCTTCGAAGGCGGACGGTGCCAGATACACCCCTTCTTCCAACATCAGGTGGAAGAAGCGCTTGAAGCGTTCCACGTCGCACTGCATCACGTCCTGGTAGCAGGTGACCGCCGGCGCGTCGGTGAAGAACAGGCCGAACATGCCGCCGACGTTGTTGACCACCAACGGGATATTCTCTTCCTGCGCCGCATGCAGCAGGCCTGCGGCCAGCATCTCGGTCAGTTCGGTCAGCGTCTGGTGCACGCCAACCTGCGACACTTCGGTCAGGCAAGCGTAGCCCGCCGCCATGGCGATCGGGTTGCCGGACAGGGTGCCCGCCTGGTAGACCGGACCGGTCGGCGCCAGCGCCTCCATCACATCGCGACGGCCGCCGAAGGCGCCCACCGGCATACCCCCGCCGATGATTTTGCCGAGGCAGGTCAGATCCGGCTCAACGCCGTAATAGGACTGCGCGCCGGCCAGAGCCACGCGGAAGCCGGTCATCACTTCGTCGATGATCAAGAGCGCGCCGTACTTGTCGCACAGGGCGCGCAGGCCCGGCAGGAATTCCGGCAGCGGCGGCACGCAGTTCATGTTGCCGGCGACCGGCTCGACGATGATACAGGCGATCTCTGACGGGTACTGTTCGAAGGCGGCGCGCACCGAATCCAGATCGTTATAGGTGCAGGTCAGAGTGTGTTTGGCGAAGTCGGCCGGCACGCCCGGTGAGTTCGGCTGGCCGAGGGTCAGCGCGCCGGAGCCGGCTTTCACCAGCAGGCAGTCGGCGTGGCCGTGGTAGCAGCCTTCGAACTTGATGATTTTATCGCGGTTGGTGTAGCCGCGCGCCAGGCGGATGGCGCTCATGGTGGCTTCGGTGCCCGAGTTCACCATGCGCACCATATCCATCGTCGGCACCAGCTCGGTGACCAGCTGCGCCATTTTGACTTCCATCTCGGTCGGCGCGCCGAAGCTCAGGCCGCGCTGCGCCGCTTCGATCACCGCGTCGCGGATCGCCGGGTGGTTATGCCCCAGCACCATCGGCCCCCAGGAACCGACATAGTCGATATAGGCCTTGCCGTCGGCATCGAACAGGTAAGCCCCGTCTGCGCGCTCGATAAACAGCGGCACACCGCCTACGCCGGTGAATGCACGCACCGGAGAGTTTACCCCGCCGGGGATCAACTGTTGCGCCTGGGCGTACAGACTTTCGGACTTGCTGTGTAGGCTCATAAATCGGCTCCTGGATTCTCTTTTGAATGATTTGACCGCGCTATTCTAGAGGAGAGCGCCGCGTTATGAAACGATCACAGTCAGATACCATTAACGGCAGCGCCCGCCGCCGGGTTGGGGTAGAATTATCGCCCTGCCTATTTGTATTACAAATTACCTGACGAATTATTCGCGATGACAGAATCATACTCACAGCCCGTCGGGACGTTGAGCCCGCGCCTTAGCCGCAGCGATGCGGTGCGCCAGTTTATCCGCCGCGATAAAACGCCGGTGGCGATCTTGTTGATGGCCGCGCTGGTGGGGACGCTGGCTGGTTTGCTTGGCGTGGCCTTCGATAAAGCGGTGGAGTGGGTGCAGCAGCAGCGGCTGGCTTCGCTGGCGCAGGTCGCCGACTCCTGGATCCTGGTGTGGCCGCTGGCGTTTATCCTGTCCGCCGCGCTGGCGGCGCTGGGCTATTACCTGGTGCGGCGCTTTGCGCCTGAGGCGGGCGGCTCGGGCATTCCGGAGATCGAAGGCGCGCTGGAGGAGCTGCGGCCGGTGCGCTGGTGGCGCGTGATACCGGTGAAATTCATCGGCGGCATGGGCACGCTGGGGGCGGGTATGGTGCTGGGGCGCGAAGGGCCCACGGTGCAAATGGGCGGCAACGTCGGGCGCATGGTATTGGACGTGCTGCGCATTCGCGGCGCCGAGGCGCGTCATTCGCTGCTGGCGACCGGGGCCGCCGCCGGGCTGTCCGCCGCGTTCAACGCGCCGCTGGCCGGCATTCTGTTTATCATCGAAGAGATGCGGCCGCAGTTTCGCTACAACCTGATCTCGATTAAAGCGGTGTTTATCGGCGTTATCATGTCGAGCGTGGTGTACCAGCTGTTTAACGGCCAGGGCTCGGTGATCGCGGTCGACAAACTTTCTTCGGCGCCCATCAACACCCTGTGGCTCTATCTGGTGCTGGGGGCGATATTCGGCGCGGTGGGCGTGGGGTTCAACGCGCTGATCTTCCGCACCCAAGACATGTTCGCGCGCCTGCACGGCGGCAGAATGCGCAATATCTTGTTGATGGGTGGGTTGCTCGGCGGCGTGTGTGGCATTCTGGGGTTGATTCAGCCAGAGGCGGCGGGCGGCGGCTTTGGGCTGATCCCGATCGCCGCGGCGGGCAATTACAGCGTCGGCATGTTGATGTTTATCTTCATTACCCGCATCTTCACCACGCTGCTGTGCTTCGGTTCCGGCGCGCCGGGTGGCATCTTTGCGCCGATGCTGGCGCTGGGCACGCTGTTCGGCACCGCCTTCGGGCTGGCGGGGGCGCATCTGTTCCCGCAATACGGCATCGAAGCGGGCACCTTCGCCATCGCCGGTATGGGGGCGCTGTTCGCCGCCACGGTGCGGGCCCCGTTGACCGGTATCGTGCTGGTGCTGGAAATGACCGACAACTACCAGCTGATTTTACCGATGATCATCACCTGCCTCGGCGCCACGGTAGTGGCGCAGCTGCTCGGCGGCAAGCCGCTGTATTCATCGATCTTGGCTCGCACCCTGCAAAGGCAGGAGGCGCAGCTGGCACGGGAAGCGGCGGAGAAAACAGGTAAAGAAAATACAACAAATGCGGTGAATACTTGAACGCAACACTCAGGTATCGGATAATCGTTAATATTAATCAGGCAGCCATAGTCGCGATCTGATGCTGAACAATGTTGGGAGTAAAGAGTATGAGTGATCAAACGGCACTGCCCCTGCAATTTACCGAGGCAGCAGCAAACAAGGTTAAGTTCCTGATTGCTGACGAAGAAAACCCGAACCTGAAGTTGCGGGTTTACATTACCGGCGGCGGCTGCAGCGGATTCCAGTACGGCTTCACTTTTGACGACAAGGTCAACGATGGCGACATGACCATCGAGAAGCAGGGCGTGGCGCTGGTGGTCGATCCGATGAGCCTGCAGTATCTGGTCGGCGGTTCGGTGGACTACACCGAAGGGCTGGAAGGGTCGCGCTTCGTGGTGACCAACCCGAATGCCAAAACCACCTGCGGTTGCGGTTCGTCGTTTAGCATCTGAGTTTGCCTGTCAGAACATCAACCCGCTCGCCTTAGGCCGGCGGGTTTTTTTTATACCTACCATTACCATTCCACGAGGATCACTTCCGCACCGTTCTGCTGCGTCGGTGGGTTGCGGATGATCTTCGGCTGCGCCGTCGCGTGGCTGCATTCGGCCTGGGGGACGACGGCTTCGAGGCGCACGGCGCATTGTGGTTCAATGGTCAGGGTAACGCCGATCTGGCCGCTGACGGCATCGGCATACGCGGCGCCACTCAGCAGGGCGCCACAGCAGGCAAGCAGAATTTTTTTCATCATTGCGGGAATAGTCATCCGTAAGCCATCTTGTGATGACTTATCGGCAAAAAGTTAAAAAGTCTTAACAGCGCGGGGAAGGGATTAACCTGCGGATAACAGAATTTTACATCGTCACTACGCTATTTTTTGGACGAAAATAATACCACTGGACCCGTTTTTAGTCTAATAAATCACCCGGTGCGGCGTTGCCACGCGTCGCCCCGCAGGGCGACGGCTCAGCGTTCGAGAATAAAGGCGGGCAGTTTGAGGTGCCAGCGGATGGCCGCCAGCCGAATGGCCAGCGTGATGATCATGCCCAGCATCATGGCCTGTTGCAGCGGCATGTGGAAGGTGTAAAACGCCGTGGCGTGCGCGATGCCGCCGATGATGCAGGCGGTGGCGTAAATTTCGGTGCGTAGGATCATCGGGATCTCGCGTGCCAGCACGTCGCGGATAATGCCGCCGCCGACGCCGGTGATCACCCCCATGCAAATTGCCACCAGCGGGCCGGTGCCGGCCGCGAAGGCTTTGTTGACGCCGATGCCGACGAACACCGCCAGCCCGACGGCGTCCAGCACCGGCAGCACCCACTTCGGCAGACGGCGCGGCTGGCGCACCAGCAGCAGCGTCAATATGCAGGTGATCATCGCCACCACCAGATCGGTGGGATCCTTGACCCAGAATACCGGACCGTTGGCCAGTGCCATATCGCGGATGGTGCCGCCGCCGACCGCGGTAACCACGCCCAATACCAGCACGCCGAACGGATCCATGCGCAGCTTGCCGGCCAGCAATACACCGGAGACGGCGAACACCGCGGTGCCGAGAATATCCAGCCAGAACACCAGCATCAGCGGATCTCCGCCAGCTGGCGGCACAGCTGCTGCGCCGCCAACAGGATGCGCGGCCCGCCGCGGTTGAACCAGTCTTCGTTCAGCGCGATCACCGGCACCTGCAGCTGCGGGGCCCAGAAGGCTTTCACATTGGCGGCTTCTTTCGCGCCCCCGGTGATGACGATGGCCTGCGGCTGGCGCGCCAACACCTGCTCGCGGCTGATCTGCGGCCAAGGGGTGCGGCTGTCGGCGAAGACGTTCTGCCCGCCGCACAGCGCCAGCACCTGGCTCTGTAATGTGGCGCCGGCGCTGGTGAACAGCGGCTGGGTGCCGAACTGCAGCAACACGCGCCGTGGCGAGTTAGCGGCGTATTGTTGTTTGAGAGCGGCGAACTGGCGGCGAAGGCCTTCCGCCGCCTGATGCGCCTGCTCCGGGTGCGGGCTGTATTGCGCCAGCTTGTCCAGCAAACCGGCGATCCCTTCGAGGGTATCGGCGTCCGCATAGAAAATCGGGATGCCGAACGCGGCGAGCTGATCCAGCACGCGCTGCGGATTGCCGCCGCGCCAGGCGAGGATCAGATCCGGCTTGAGCGCCAGCACCCGCTCCAGGTTGATGCCCTGCCAGGAGGCCACCTGCTCCAGCTTGGCGGCCTGCGGCGGATAATCGGAATAGGCGCTCGCCGCCACCAGCACATCGCCCATGCCGGCGGCATAGGCGAGTTCGGTGGCGTTGGGCGCCAGGCTGATCACCCGCTGGGCGGCGCCGACCGGCAGGGCCAGCCAGAGCGCCAACAGACAGAGCATCGAGGTGAAGCGCAGCCTCACATCAACCGCGCTTGGCCAGGGTTTGCAGCATGGCATTGACCATCAGCGTAGACTGCTTGGCCGCTACCACCAGGAACTCGTCAAAGCTCATGTGCGACTCGCTGTCGGCGACGTCGGAAATGGCGCGCACCACCACGAACGGCGTGCCGAACAGATGGCAGACGTGGGCGATCGCCGCGGCTTCCATTTCCACGGCGGCGACGCGCGGGAAAGTGGCGCGGATGCGCGCCAGCGGCTCGGCGCCGTTGATGAAGGCGTCACCGCTGCAGATCAGGCCGCGCACCGCGTGCAGATCCAGCTGTTTGATGCAGCTTTCCGCCAGCGCGATCAGCGCGTCGTCGGCGACGAACGCCGCCGGGCAGCCGGCCATCTGGCCCGGCTCGTAGCCGAAGGCGGTGACGTCGGCGTCGTGGTAGCGCACTTCTTCCGACACCACGATATCGCCCACGCGCAGGGTGCTGGCCAGGCCGCCGGCGGAACCGGTGTTGATCACCAGATCCGGGCTGCAGTGTTCCAGTAGCAGGGTGGTGCCCATGGCCGCAGAGACTTTGCCGATGCCGGATTTCAGCAAGGCCACGTCAACGCCGCCGATCTGGCCGGTGTAGATTTCGCAGCCCGCGCGCTGGATGGTTTGACGGTTTTCGATTTGATCGCGCAGCAGGGTGACTTCCTGCTCCATTGCGCCGATGATGCCTACTTTCATAAATAACACTCGCTGATTGGCCGTGAGAATTGCGGCATAGTCTATCATGGCTGTGTATCAGAGATAATGCGTTGCATCCGCTGCCGGGAATTGTTATCACGGGGGCAGGGCGCAACGGCGGAGAAACAGATGTCCGGGATCGACTTCAAGCAAAAAATCAGCTTCCAACGGCCTTTCAGCAAACCGATCGAGGCCGAGGAAGAGTACGACATCGTGCGGCAGTTCGAGAGCGATCGCGGGCGCATCGTCAACTCGGCCGCCATTCGCCGTCTGCAGCAAAAAACCCAGGTGTTTCCGCTGGAACGCAACGCGGCGGTGCGCAGCCGCCTGACGCACTCGATGGAGGTGCAGCAGGTTGGGCGCCACATCGCCAAAGAGATCCTCAATCGCTTCAAACAGGCGGGGAGAATTGATGAGCTCGGCTTGACCCGGCTGCTCGATCCGTTTGAAAGCATCGTGGAAATGGCCTGCCTGATGCACGACATCGGTAATCCGCCGTTCGGACACTTCGGCGAGTCGGCGATCAACGACTGGTTCGCCCAGCGGCTCGATCCCGCCAGCTGCGGCAGCGAGCCGGGCAGCCACGATCGCTGCCAGGTGGCGACGCTGCGCCTGCATGAAGGGGAGGGCGATCTGAACCGGCTGCGCAGCCGGATCCGTCAGGATCTCAGCCACTTCGAGGGCAACGCCCAGGCGATCCGTATGGTGTACAGCCTGCTCAAGCTCAACCTGACCTACGCGCAGGTCGGCTGCATTTTGAAATACACCCGCCCGGCCTACTGGGCGAGCGACATCCCTGCCAGCCACAGTTACCTGATGAAAAAGCCCGGCTACTATCTGGCGGAAGAGGCCTTCGTCGATCGGTTGCGGCGCGAGCTGCACATGGGCGAGTTCGATCGTTTCCCGCTGACCTATATTATGGAGGCCGCCGACGATATCTCGTACTGTGTGGCCGATCTGGAAGACGCGGTGGAGAAGAGCATTTTCACCGTCGAGCAGCTGTATCAGCACCTGATTCAGGAGTGGGGCGAGGTGGTGCCGGGCGATCTGTTCGACAAGACCGTCGCCAGCGCGTTTCGCAAGATCGATCGCGGCGGCGCGCGGCGCAGCGCGGAAGATCAGTTCTTCATGTATCTGCGGGTGTTTACCGTGGCGCGGCTGGTGCCGCATGCGGCGCAGCGCTTTATCGACAATCTGGACGCGGTCTATCAGGGCAGTTTCAATCAGGCGCTGCTGGAGGATTCCAGCCCGGCCTATCGGCTACTGAAGATATTTAAAAATGTGGCGTTCAAGCACGTGTTCAACCACCCTGAGGTCGAGCAGCTCGAGCTGCAAGGCTATCGGGTGATCAGCGGCCTGCTGGACATTTACAGCCCGCTGTTGGCGATGTCGCTGGCGGACTTCAGCCAGCTGGTGCGCGAGGACAGCCATCGCGCTTATCCGATTGAAACACGCCTGTTCCACAAGCTGTCCACCAAGCATCGGCTAGCGTATGCGGAGGCGGTAGAAGGGCTGCAGCATTTATCGCCGGAGCAGCAAGGCATTCGGGAATATTATTTCCGCGCGCGTTTATTGCAGGACTATATCAGCGGAATGACCGACCTGTACGCCTATGATGAATATCGTCGATTGATGGCGGCGGAATAATTGAGCTGAAGAATAATTGCCAGCAATTCCAACCGGTTGGCTGTCTCGAGTTTTGTAAAGACGGACAATATTTGTTTACTATTGCCAATCATCTGTGCCGGAACTTCGGGCTATTAATTAACTCTGAATAAGCACGCAAGACGGCCATTCTTTTTGAACGACTTTATAAGAGACACACAGATGAAAAAAACCGCATTAGTTCTGAGCGCACTGGCATTCAGTATCGGTATGGCGATGGGCCCGGCGACGGCCAGCGCCGCTGAAACCGCCTCTTCCAGCACCCAACAGCTGCCGAGCCTGGCACCGATGCTGGAGAAGGTGATGCCTTCCGTCGTGAGCATTAACGTTGAGGGCAGCACCACGGTCAATACGCCGCGCATGCCGCAGCAGTTCCAACAGTTCTTCGGTGAGGATTCGCCGTTCTGCCAGGACGGTTCGCCGTTCCAGGGCTCGCCGATGTGTCAGGGCGGTGAACAGCCAGGGCCGGATGGCCAGCCGCAGGGCACGCAGCAGAAATTCCAGGCGCTGGGCGCCGGGGTGGTCATCGATGCCACCAAGGGCTATGTGGTGACCAATAACCACGTGGTGGACAACGCCAACAAGATCCAGGTGCAGCTGAGCGACGGACGCCGCTTCGACGCCAAAGTGATCGGCAAGGATCCGCGTTCCGATATCGCGTTGATCCAGCTGAAAGACTTCAAGAACCTGACGGCGATCAAGATGGCGGACTCCGATCAGCTGCGCGTCGGCGATTACACCGTGGCGATCGGCAACCCGTACGGGTTGGGTGAAACCGCCACCTCGGGCATCGTGTCCGCCCTGGGGCGCAGCGGCCTGAACATCGAAAACTACGAAAACTTTATCCAGACCGATGCGGCGATCAACCGCGGTAACTCCGGCGGCGCGCTGGTTAACCTGAACGGCGAGCTGATCGGCATCAACACCGCGATCCTGGCGCCGGACGGCGGCAATATCGGTATCGGCTTCGCTATTCCGAGCAACATGGTGAAAAACCTGACGGCGCAAATGGTCGAGTATGGCCAGGTGAAACGCGGCGAACTGGGCATCATGGGCACCGAGCTGAACTCTGAGCTGGCCAAGGCGATGAAGGTCGATGCGCAGCGCGGGGCCTTCGTCAGCCAGGTAATGCCGAAATCTTCCGCCGCGAAGGCGGGCATCAAGGCCGGCGACGTGATCGTCACCATGAACGGCAAGGCCATCTCCAGCTTCGCCTCGTTCCGGGCGGAGATCGGCACGCTGCCGGTCGGCAGCAAGATGTCGCTGGGCATTATTCGCGACGGCAAGCCGATAACGATTGACGTCACGCTGGAGCAAAGCGCGCAGACCCAGGTGGCCTCGGGCAATATCTACACCGGCATTGAAGGCGCCGAGCTGAGCAATACCCAGGTCGGCAACGTGAAAGGCGTCAAGGTCGACAGCGTGAAAGCCGGCAGCGCCGCCGCGCGCATCGGCCTGAAAAAGGGCGACGTGATCCTGGGCGTGAACCAACAGCCGATCCAGAACCTGGGCGAGCTGCGTAAAATCCTCGACAGCAAACCGTCGGTGCTGGCGTTGAATATTCAGCGTGGCGATAGCCAACTGTACCTGCTGGCGCAGTGATAAACGTCAGGCGCTAAAAGCAACAAAGGCACGCTACGGCGTGCCTTTTTGCATTATGGCCTGAGGATTCAGGCCGGTTGCGCCAGATGCGCGCGCGCCGCGTGGATCACCAGTTCAATCTCATCCAACAGCTCCAGCCACTCCGGCTCCAGTTCGTCGTTGGTGATGCCCTGGCGCAGCTGCCGCTCGAGGTAGAAACACAGCTGCTTGAGGCGCGGCACGCCGCTGTAGCTGCAGCTGCCGTGCAGCTTATGGACCAGGTCGAGGATCTCGTCGTCGTGTTGCCCCTCGAGCAGCGCCTGCACCCGTTCGCGCACCTGCGGCAGGAAATCGAGCAGCATTTGCAGCAGATCGCGCGCCAGATCCGGTTTATTGGCCGCCTGGCGCAGCGCCAGCGGCCAGTCGAGCGACAGCGGGGCATCGTCGGCGACGGCGCTTTCCACGTCGCCGCTGTGGTAGCGCGACAGCACGCGGGTCAGCATTTTCTCGTCGATCGGCTTGGCCAGGTAGTCGTCCATCCCGGCCTGCAGCAGATGCTCGCGTTCGCCGCTGGCGGCATGGGCAGTGACGGCGACGATCGGCGTAGAGTTGTGGTGCGGCAGTTGGCGGATCAGTTCGCTGGCGTGAATGCCGTCCATCTTCGGCATTTGAATGTCCATCAGGATCAGATCCAGCACGTTGTTGCGCGCCAGCGCCAGCGCTTCCTCACCGCTCTCGCACAGAAGCGTTTTTTCCACCTGTTCGCCCAGCAGCGTGCCGATCAGCTTCAGGTTGGCCGGGTTGTCGTCCACCGCCATCACCGTCAGCGGCAGACGTTTACGCTCAGGTGGGGCGGCGAGCCGATCGGGCGTCTCCATTCTCAGCAGCGGGAACAGACGCGTGCTGGTGATAGGCTTGATCAGGCAGCCAAGCGCACCTTGTTGCTTGAGCAGTTCGGCGTCGATCTGCGCCTGGCACGGCAGCGCCAGAATCACCCGATCGGCCAGCTTCAGCGAGGCCAACAATTTGTCCTGATGCTGCGCCATGTTGTCGCGGAACGGGATCGGCACGCCGGCCAGCAGGAAATCGTAATGGCCTGACGGCAGCTGGCCCAGCGTCGGCGAGTGGGTGATCACCAGCTGCGTGACGCTGAGCATGTTGAGCGTCGCCTGTGCCGCCGTCGGGTTGGACTCGATATAGGCCAGCGTTTTGCCGTTCAGATCCGGCAGGCTCGGCGCCAGCGACAGCATGCCCTCGTTCAGATCCAGCGTGATGTGGAACCAGAAGGTCGAGCCGCGATTCAGCTGGCTGTGGAAGCAGATGTCGCCGCCCATCTCCTTCACCAGCTTTTGCGTGATCACCAACCCTAGCCCGGTGCCGCCGTGGCGGCGGGAGATGCTGGCGTCTGCCTGACGGAATGCCTGGAACAGCTGCGACTGCTGGCGTTCGGAGATGCCGATGCCGGTGTCGTGGATCTGCACTTCCACTTCCACCCGGCGATCCAGCTGTTTGCGCAGCTCGACGCGGATATCGATATTGCCAGTTTCGGTGAACTTGATGGCGTTCCCCAGCAAGTTGGTGATGATTTGCTGCAGGCGCAGCGAGTCGCCGATCACCTGCTCCGGCACGTCGTTGTGCACATCCAGCGTCAGCTCCAGCCCTTTGTCGTGGGCGCTGGGGGCCAGCAGCACCACCACTTCGTCCAGCGTTTCGCGCAGGGCGAACGGAATATGCTCCAGCACCAGCTTGCCGGCCTCCAGCTTGGAGAAGTCCAGCACATCGTTGATGATGGTCAGCAGGTTGTTGGCCGAGCGTTCGATGGTCTGCAAATAATCGGTTTGGGTTGCGCTCAGATCGGTTTTCAGCATCTGGCGGGTAAAACCGATCACGCCGTTGAGCGGGGTACGCAGCTCGTGCGACATGTTGGCCAGGAATTCGGACTTGATGCGCGCTGCCTCCTGCGCGCGTTTTTTCGCCAAATCCAGCTCGACGTTCTGGATCTCCATTTGCTCCAGCGTTTCACGCAGGTCGGAGGTGGCCTGATCGATGTTCTGCTGCATCTCTTCGTGATAGGCGGTAAGCGACATCGCCATCGAGTTGATGCCGTTCTTCAGCATGTGCAGCTCGCCGAGCATGTAGCCCTCCACGCGGCTGTCGAGCTGGCCGCGGCGGATGCGGTCGACGGTGTTCACCATGTTGCGGATCGGGCCGGTCACGTCGCGCATCAGCCGGTAAGCAAACAGGATGGCGATACACATGCACAGCAACAGCAGCAGGGTGGAGACGAACACCTCTTTATACTGCTGCAACCGCACCGACTGCAGATCCAGCTCGATCGCCACATAGCCCAGGTTGTTGTCGGGGTGGCTGCCGCCGTCAGCGGTTTCATCCGGATATTGGTTTTCCGACAGGATCGGCGTGCGGAGGATCAGCGAATCGCCGCGTCGGGTGAGCATCAGCTCGGTGGGCAACGGCACGCCTTTCGGCAGCTGCAGCTGAGCGAAGTTGTGATGATAATTGGAGGTGACGAACAAATTGTTCTGCGCATCGAACACGGTGATCGAACGCACGATGTCCGAATGGCGGCGGTGCAACAGGCTGACCAACTGCCTGACCGATTCGCGGCTGCGGAACGTCATGCCGTACTCGCTGGCCACCGCCAGCGGCTCGATGATGCTGGCGCCGGCGTCGACCAATTGCTCCTGCAGCTCGTTATAGCGGTGCACCACGAAGAAGGTGCTGAGCAGCAAACCAATCAGCAAGGTCGGGGCCAGAATCAGGATCATCATGCGCGCACGCAGGCTGTATTTGGTCATGGGATTCCAATGTGGGAGAATTGACAGCTGACACTAGCTTAATGAACCAGCACACAATCGACAAATATGGCGCAATTCTACTCTCCCAAACGCCGCGTGACGACCCGGCAGAGCTCACAAATCTTCACCGTGACGGTGAGCGATCTCGATCCTTTCGGCCAGGGCGTGGCGCGCCACGACGGCAAAGCGGTGTTCGTGCCGGGCGTATTGCCGGGCGAGCAGGCGGAAATCCAGCTGACCGAAGACAAGCGCCAGTTCGCCAAAGGCAAGCTCAAGCGCCTGCTGAGCCGCAGCCCGCAGCGGGTGGCACCGCGCTGTCCGCATTTCGGCGTGTGCGGCGGCTGCCAGCAGCAGCATGCGGATGAGGCACTGCAGCAGCAGAGCAAGGCGGCGGCGCTGGTGCGCATGATCGCCCGCGAAACCGGGGTGACCCCGCAGCAGGAACCGGTGATCGCCGGCCCGGAATACGGTTATCGCCGCCGCGCCCGCCTGAGCCTGGCGTGGCAGCCGAAGTTGCAGCGCCTGATGATGGGGTTTCGACAGGCGGCCTCCAGCGAGCTGGTAGCGGTGGAGCACTGCCCGGTGCTGCGCCCGGAGCTGGAACAGCTGCTGGCGCCGGTGCGCGCCTGCCTGAGCGGGCTGCAGGCGGTGCGGCGGCTGGGGCATGTGGAGCTGGTGCTGGCGGATAACGGCCCGCTGCTGGTGCTGCGCCATCTCGATGCCCTGAAAGAGGCGGATCGCCAGGCGCTGTTGGCGTTTGGCGAGCGGGAAAACGTCGCTGTTTATCTGGCGCCGGACAGCGACCGCGTGGAAAAACTGTGCGGTGAAACGCCGTATTATCAGGTTGACGGGCTACGCTTAGACTTCAGTCCGCGCGACTTTATTCAGGTCAATGACGCCGTAAACCAACAAATGGTGGCGCAGGCCCTTGAATGGCTCGACATTCAACCCAATGATCGGGTGCTGGACCTGTTCTGCGGCATGGGGAATTTCACCCTGCCGCTGGCGCGCCGCGCCGCTGCGGTGGTGGGCATCGAAGGTGTTGCCACGCTGGTAGCGAATGGGCAATATAATGCACATAAGAATAAGCTGAATAATGCGTCGTTCTTCCATGAGAATCTGGAGGACGACGTTGAGCGGCAACCTTGGGCAGCACAAGGGTTTGATAAGGTGATGCTGGATCCCGCCCGCGCCGGTGCGGCCGGGGTGATGTCACACATTGTAAAACTGGCGCCGGCGCGGGTGGTGTATGTTTCCTGTAACCCCACCACGCTGGCTCGCGACAGCAAAGTGCTGTTGAACGCCGGTTATCGTCTTGCGCGCGTGCGGATGTTGGATATGTTTCCGCACACGGGGCATCTTGAATCAATGGCGCTGTTTATCAACGAGCGCGCGCCAGAGGTCGCTGCAAAGTAGGGAGAAGTTATGGTTGCGGTAAGAAGTGCACATCTGAATACGGCGGGTGAGTTCGCTCTCGATGAGTGGATCGCCGGCTTGGGGCTACCCAACCCGCAGTCATGTGAGCGATTGGCCGCAACCTGGCGTTATTGTGAGCAGCAGACCCAAAACCATCCCGACGCCTCGCTGCTGCTGTGGCGCGGCCTGGAGATGGTGGAAATCCTCTCGACGCTGAGCATGGACAACGACAGTATGCGCGCCGCGCTGCTGTTCCCGCTGGTGGACGCCGGCATCGTGCAGGAAGAGACCCTGACCGAAGCGTTCGGCAATGGCATCGTCGCGCTGGTGCACGGCGTGCGCGACATGGACGCCATTCGTCAACTGAAAGCCACCCAAAACGACTCGATGGCCTCCGAACAGGTCGACAACGTGCGCCGCATGCTGTTGGCGATGGTGGAGGATTTCCGCTGCGTGGTCATCAAGCTGGCGGAACGTATCGCCCACCTGCGCGAGGTGAAAGACGCGCCGGAAGACGAACGCGTGCTGGCGGCGAAAGAGTGTTCCAACATCTACGCCCCGTTGGCTAACCGGCTCGGCATCGGCCAACTGAAGTGGGAGCTGGAAGATTTCTGCTTCCGCTACCTGCACCCGGAAGAATACAAGCGCATCGCCAAGCTGTTGCATGAGCGCCGCATCGATCGCGAACAGTTCATCGACGACTTCGTCGCCGGGCTGCGCGCCGAGATGGCCAAAGAAGGCATTCGGGTGGAGATTTACGGCCGGCCGAAACACATCTACAGCATCTGGCGCAAGATGCAGAAAAAGCACCTGGCGTTTGACGAACTGTTCGACGTGCGCGCGGTGCGCATCGTGGCGGAGCGTCTACAGGATTGCTACGCGGCGTTGGGCATCGTGCATACCCACTTCCGCCACCTGCCGGACGAGTTCGACGACTACGTCGCCAACCCGAAACCCAACGGCTACCAGTCGATCCACACCGTGGTGCTGGGGCCGCGCGGCAAAACCGTCGAGATTCAGATCCGCACCCGGCAAATGCATGAAGACGCCGAGCTGGGCGTGGCCGCACACTGGAAGTACAAAGAGGGCGCGGGCGTGACCGTGCGCTCCGGCTACGAAGAGCGCATCGCCTGGCTGCGTAAGCTCATCGCCTGGCAGGAAGAGATGGCGGACTCCGGCGAAATGCTCGACGAAGTGCGCAGCCAGGTGTTCGACGATCGGGTCTATGTCTTTACCCCGAAAGGCGACGTGGTGGATCTGCCGGCCGGCTCCACGCCGCTCGATTTCGCTTACCACATTCACAGCGACGTCGGTCACCGCTGCATCGGCGCCAAGATCGGCGGCCGCATCGTGCCGTTTACCTATCAGCTGAAGATGGGCGATCAGATTGAGATCATCACCCAGAAACAGCCAAACCCGAGCCGCGACTGGCTGAACCCGAACCTGGGCTACGTGACCACCAGCCGCGGGCGCTCGAAGATCCACAACTGGTTCCGCAAGCAGGATCGCGACAAGAACATTCTCGCCGGCCGCCAGATGCTGGACAACGAACTGGAGCATCTCGGCATCAGCCTGAAAGAGGCTGAGAAGCTGTTGATCCCGCGCTACAACATGAACTCGCTGGACGAGGTGTTGGCGGCGATCGGCGGCGGGGACATTCGCCTGAACCAGATGGTGAATTACCTGCAGGGCAAGTTCAACAAGCCGAGCGCCGAAGAGCAGGATCGCGAGGCGCTGCGCCAGCTGGTGCAGCAGAAAGCGCCGCCGCCGACCCGCAACAAGGATAACGGCCGCGTGGTGGTGGAGGGCGTGGGCAACCTGATGCACCACATCGCCCGCTGCTGCCAGCCGATCCCGGGCGACGACATCGTCGGTTTTATTACCCAGGGGCGCGGTATTTCGATCCACCGTGCGGACTGCGATCAGCTGGTCGATCTGCAATCGCATGCGCCGGAGCGCATCGTCGATGCGGTGTGGGGCGAAAGCTACTCCAGCGGTTATTCGCTGGTGGTGCGCGTGATGGCCAACGATCGCAGCGGGCTGCTGCGCGATATCACCACCATTCTGGCCAACGAAAAGGTCAACGTGCTGGGCGTCGCCAGCCGCAGCGATACCAAGAAGCAGTTGGCCACTATCGACATGGATATCGAAATCTACAACCAGCAGGTGTTGAGCCGGGTGCTGGCGAAGCTGAACCAACTGCCGGACGTGATAGACGCCAAGCGTTTGCACGGCAACTAAGCCCATATCGCCTTTCGGGCCGTATCGATAGCGGATGCGGCCCGAAATCCATGAATTCTGCGGGCGCTCCCCTGCGCCCCCATTCTTTCTCAGAGATTTTTTATGACCCAATCCACTCCGCTGCAGCGTCTGCTGAACATCATGAAAACGCTGCGCGACCCGCAGCTCGGCTGCTCGTGGGACCGCAAGCAAACCTTCGCCACCATTGCGCCTTATACGTTGGAAGAGACCTACGAAGTGCTGGACGCCATCGAACGGCAGGACTACGCCGATCTGCGCGACGAACTGGGCGACTTGCTGTTCCAGGTGGTGTTCTACGCCCAGATGGGGCAGGAACAGGGGCTGTTCGATTTTGATGAGGTGTGCACCGCCATCAGCGACAAGCTGGAGCGCCGTCATCCGCACATCTTCGGCGACGCCAAGGGCGGAGACAGCGAAGCCGTGGCGGCGCGCTGGGAGCAGCTCAAGGCCGGCGAGCGCGCCGAAAAAGCGCTGCACTCGGTGCTGGACGACATTCCGCAGGCGTTGCCGGCGTTGATGAAGGCGCAAAAGATCCAAAAACGCTGCGCCTCGGTCGGCTTCGACTGGAACACGCTGGGCCCGGTGCTGGACAAAGTGTATGAAGAGATCGACGAAGTGATGCACGAAGCCCGCCAGGCGGTGGTTGATGAGCGCAAGCTGGAAGAGGAGATCGGCGATCTGCTGTTCGCCACCGTGAACCTGTCGCGCCATTTGGGCCACAAGGCCGAGAACGCGCTGCAGGCGGCGAACCGCAAGTTCGAACGCCGCTTCCGGGAGGTGGAGGCGATCGTCCAGCAACGCGGGCTGCGGCTTGAAGACGCCACGCTGGAGCAGATGGAAGACGCCTGGCAGCAGGTGAAGCGCAAGGAAAGTTGAATCGCTGCAACGACAATGTTGATCGCAAACAAGGTTCACTCAGGCTGAAACGGTTAAGCTTACGGTCAGGTCACAGGCGCAGGGCTGCCGTCGGCAGCAAAAGGCCAACAAACTGAAATCTAAGGCGTTTTATCGCTCGATAGGGGCGGTAAAAAGAAATTTTCTCCGCTAACTCTTTGTATTTCCTAGAGGGTTTAGGCGGCGCCGGCGGAGTAAACCCTGATGAACACGGGAGGGCGGCCGAGATGATGGACAGCAAAACGATCGTTTGTAGGTCAGGAGAGGTTCGGGTATACTACTTTCCCGTCCTGGTTCTTCCATCGTCTTTAAACCTAAACTCTCAGGTTCAGCATGACAACTAATTATATTTTTGTGACCGGCGGGGTCGTATCCTCTCTGGGTAAAGGCATTGCCGCAGCCTCTCTGGCGGCTATTCTTGAAGCCCGTGGCCTCAACGTTACCATCATGAAACTGGACCCGTACATCAACGTGGATCCGGGCACCATGAGCCCGATTCAGCATGGGGAAGTTTTCGTCACCGAAGACGGCGCAGAAACCGATCTGGATTTGGGTCACTACGAGCGCTTCATCCGCACCAAAATGTCGCGTCGCAACAACTTCACCACCGGCCGCATCTACTCCGACGTGCTGCGTAAAGAACGCCGCGGCGACTATCTGGGTGCGACCGTGCAGGTCATTCCGCACATCACCAACGCGATCAAAGAGCGCATCATCGAAGGTGGCGAAGGCCACGATGTGGTGCTGGTGGAAATCGGCGGCACCGTCGGCGATATCGAATCGCTGCCGTTCCTCGAAGCCATCCGTCAGATGGCGGTGGAAGTGGGCCGCGAGCACACTCTGTACATGCACCTGACGCTGGTGCCGTACATGGCGGCGGCCGGCGAAGTGAAAACCAAGCCGACCCAGCATTCCGTAAAAGAGCTGCTTTCCATCGGTATTCAGCCTGATGTGCTGATTTGCCGTTCCGATCGCGCGGTTCCTGCTAACGAACGCGCTAAAATCGCGCTTTTCTGCAACGTGCCGGAAAAAGCGGTTATCTCTCTGAAAGACGTTGATTCTATTTATAAAATCCCAGGCCTATTGAAATCTCAGGGGCTGGACGATTATATTTGTAAACGATTCAGCTTGAACGCACCGGAAGCCAACCTGGCCGAATGGGAACAGGTGATCTACGAAGAAGCCAATCCGGGCGGCGAAGTGACCATCGGAATGGTCGGCAAATACGTTGAGCTGCCGGATGCCTACAAGTCGGTGATCGAAGCGCTGAAACACGGCGGGCTGAAAAACCGTCTGACCGTGAACATCAAGCTGATCGACTCGCAGGACGTAGAAACCCGCGGCGTGGAAGTGCTGAAAGGGCTGGATGCGATCCTGATCCCGGGCGGCTTCGGCTACCGCGGCGTGGAAGGCAAAGTGATGACCGCACGCTATGCGCGCGAGAACAACATTCCTTACCTGGGCATTTGCCTGGGCATGCAGGTGGCGTTGATGGAGTTCGCTCGCAACGTGGCCGGCATGGAAAACGCCAACTCCACCGAGTTTATGCCAGACTGTAAGTACCCGGTGGTGGCGTTGATCACCGAATGGCGCGACGAAGACGGCAACGTCGAAGTGCGCAGCGAAGAAAGCGATTTGGGCGGCACGATGCGCGTAGGTGGCCAACAGTGCAACCTGAGCGACAACAGCCTGGTGCGTCAGCTGTACGGCGAACCGACCATTGTCGAGCGTCATCGTCACCGTTACGAAGTTAACAACATGCTGTTGAAGCAGATCGAAGCCGCAGGGCTGCGTGTCGCCGGCCGTTCCGCCGACAACAAGCTGGTCGAGATCATTGAACTGCCGAATCACCCGTGGTTTGTAGCCTGTCAGTTCCACCCGGAATTTACGTCTACGCCGCGTGATGGGCATCCGCTGTTCGCTGGCTTCGTGAAAGCCGCAGGCGAGCATCAGAAGCGCCAGGTGAAATAAAATATTTGGTGGGCGGCGCGCGGTGAGAACCGCGCGCTGTTTGTCTGGAGTTTTAGTTTAACTTGTACTGAGGAAAACCTAATGTCCAAAATCGTTAAAGTCATCGGTCGTGAAATCATCGACTCCCGCGGTAACCCGACTGTTGAAGCCGAAGTTCATCTGGAAGGCGGTTTCGTCGGCTTGGCTGCTGCGCCGTCAGGTGCTTCTACCGGTTCCCGCGAAGCGCTGGAACTGCGTGACGGTGACAAGTCTCGTTTCCTGGGTAAAGGCGTACTGAAAGCCGTTGCTGCAGTAAACGGTCCGATTGCTCAGGCAGTACTGGGTAAAGATGCCAAAGACCAGGCGAACATCGACAAGATCATGATCGATCTGGACGGCACCGAAAACAAATCCAACTTCGGCGCCAACGCCATTCTGGCGGTTTCCCTGGCAGCAGCGAAAGCGGCCGCAGCCTCTAAAGGCATGCCGCTGTATGAGCACATCGCTGAACTGAACGGCACCCCAGGCAAATTCTCCATGCCACTGCCGATGATGAACATCATCAACGGCGGCGAGCACGCTGACAACAACGTCGACATTCAGGAATTCATGATTCAGCCGGTTGGCGCGAAGACCCTGAAAGAAGCGGTGCGCATCGGTTCTGAAGTGTTCCACCACCTGGCGAAAGTTCTGAAAGCCAAAGGCATGAACACCGCCGTGGGCGACGAAGGCGGCTACGCGCCAAACCTGGGTTCCAACGCCGAAGCGCTGGCCGTTATCGCTGAAGCGGTAAAAGCGGCGGGCTACGAGCTGGGCAAAGACGTTACTCTGGCGATGGACTGCGCGGCTTCCGAATTCTACAAAGACGGTAAATACGTGCTGGCCGGCGAAGGCAATAAAGCCTTCACTTCCGAAGAGTTCACTCACTTCCTGGAAGAGCTGACCAAACAGTACCCAATCGTGTCTATCGAAGACGGCTTGGATGAATCTGACTGGGCGGGCTTCGCTTACCAGACCAAAGTGCTGGGCGACAAAATTCAGCTGGTGGGCGACGACCTGTTCGTGACCAACACCAAGATCCTGAAAGAAGGCATCGAGAAAGGCATCGCTAACTCCATCCTGATTAAATTCAACCAGATCGGTTCTCTGACCGAAACGCTGGCTGCAATCAAGATGGCGAAAGACGCCGGCTACACCGCGGTGATCTCTCACCGTTCCGGTGAAACCGAAGACGCGACCATCGCCGATCTGGCGGTAGGGACTGCGGCTGGCCAGATCAAAACCGGCTCCATGAGCCGTTCTGACCGCGTTGCTAAATACAACCAACTGATCCGTATCGAAGAAGCGCTGGGTGACCGTGCGCCATTCAACGGCCTGAAAGAAGTTAAAGGCCAGTAAGTTCGACCGATTCGGTTGTTAAATAAAAACCCGCTGCGGCGGGTTTTTTTGTGGCTATAACCGATATATTAACCAGTAGTTATTTATTAAAAACGGTAGTTTTTAACGGGGTAAATTTATTCCGATATCTCTCTTTCCCGTTTTTATATTCCCATTTTATTTGCTTTATAACTATTCGTTACTAGACTGCCAATAAGGCAGTTTATTTCTCGCCGTTCTGCCGTAGAACTTCATCATCACCATACCTTAATACTGCCGGCTTGCTGGCCGGTTGAGCGGGGGCTTGATGCGACAGCGAATCATCATTATCGGCGGTGGAACAGGCGGCACCATCCTGGCCAATTTATTGGCCGCAAAATTACACCAAGAGATTATTAATAATAAAGTCGAGTTATTAATGATATCGGATTCGCCGCTGCATTATTACAAGCCGGCGTTTATGTATGTGGCGTTCAATGCTTTTTTCAAGCAAGAGCTCACGCGTTCACAGCGGAGTTTATTGCGGCCTGAAATACAGTTTATTGTTGATAAAGCGCAATCTTTCGATTTAAAACAGCGAAGTATAGCTACGCAAAGCGGTAAAATTTATTCCTATGACTTTCTGGTCTTTGCTACCGGCTGTGTCCCTTGGCCAGAACGCATCGAAGGATTGGCGCAGGCGGGCGATCATTTTTATCAGTATCAGGCCGCCAGGCGGCTGGCGCATAAGCTGGCGACGATCGAAAAAGGCCGAATTTTCATCACCGTGTCCTTCCCCGAAACGCCCAACGTGCCCCATCAGTGCGGCATTGCGCCGATCGAAACCACCTTGATGCTGGACGACTACCTGCGGCGGCGCGGCGTGCGCAAGGCGGTAGAGATTGTGTACACCTACCCGACCATTTCCCAACTGCTGCGCAACTGCCTGTTTTTGCAGCGGCCGACCGGCGAAGCGCTGCCCGCCATTTTTGCCGCGCGCGACATTCGCCACCAGCGAGGGTTTACCCTCAGCCGGGTAGACGCCCAGCGTAACATCGCCTATTCCGCCGAAGGGGAAGAACAGCCGTTCGACATTCTGATGGCAACGCCGCCGATTCGCGCAGTCGAGGCGGTGCGCAATACCGGGTTGAGCGAGAGTCAAAACGGCGAAGGCTGGCTGCCAACCGATCATCAAACGCTGCAGGTCTACGGTCTGCAGGGCGTATATGTGATCGGCGATACCGTGGATTTGCCGGTCAGCAAGGCCGGCGGCTCTTGCCATAATCAGGCGCCGGTCATTGCCGACAACATCGTGGCGGAAATGCGGCTGGGCCAGCCCGTGAGCCATTACGATGGCAAGGTGCAGGCGGTCGCGCAAATGGGGCTGAATGCCGGCATGCCGCTGGTCTACGACTACCGGCATGACGTACTGCCGACGCCCGCCACCAAGGTAGGCGGCATGCTGCGTAATGGGTTTAACCGTGGCCTTTACTGGGCCACGGTAAGGGGGCTGATATGACGGAAAGCACGGTGCATGCGGCGGACCTGCAATCATTGGCGGCGTTGCTCGAGAAATTGCAGCCGCTGCTGGCGGGCGGGCGGTTGGATAACGTGGTCGATCTGTTGTCGCTGTTGTCGGACGTGGTGGATATCGCCGACAACGCGCTGGTGGAGAAACTGGCCGGCGTGTTTGAAGGGCTGGTTACGGTCGGTTGGGAGGGGGGGACTGCGTTGCAGATGGCGCACAGCGAGCTGCAATTGAATCCTCCGCCGGCCAGTTTTCGCGCGCTGTACGCCTTGCTGAAGCAGCCGGATACCCTGCTGGGGTTGACGCTGCTGCTGCGTACTTTACAAATCATCGGCCAGCGCACGCGAGACAGCGCATTGCCGCCGGCCCTTTCGGATGAATCAACGAATTAAGCTTCACCCACTCAGGTAAGGAGTTGTGTTATGTCCGCTACAGCAGTTGGCCACGACTTTGCCACCCGGGCTATTCATTACGGCTACGATCCGAAGCGGTATCAGGGGGCACTGTCTCCGCCGGTGTTTATGAGCTCTACGTTTGCTTTTCCCACCGCGGAATACGGCGGTGCCTGCTTTGCCGGCACCGAGCCGGGGTACTTTTATTCGCGCATCGCCAATCCGACGTTAACCCTGCTCGAGCAACGCATCGCCAACCTGGAGGAGGGGGAGGCGGCGGTGGCGTTCGCTTCCGGTATGGGGGCGATCACCGCGTGTTGCTGGACGCTGCTCAGACCGGGCGATGAGCTGATTGTCGATGAAACCGTCTATGGCTGTACCTTCAGCTACTTTCATCATGGCTTGGCACGCTTCGGCGTCAAGATAACCCACGTTGACCTGACCCGGCCGGAGCGGCTAGCGTCGGCCATGGGTCCGCATACCCGACTGGTGTATTGCGAAACCCCGGCCAATCCCAATATGCGCTTGGTCGATATCGCCGCCGTAGCGGAGATCGCCCATCGGCATCAGGCGCTGCTGCTGGTGGACAATACCTACTGCACGCCCTATCTACAGCGGCCCTTGGCGTTAGGTGCCGATATCGTGGTGCACTCGGCGACCAAGTACCTCGGCGGGCACGGCGATCTCTTGGCCGGGATAGCGGTGACGCGTCAGGCGTTGGCCGAGGCGATCCGTCTGGAGGGGTTAAAGGACATGAACGGGGCGGTACTGTCGGCGCAGGATGCCGCGCTGGTGCTGCGTGGGATGAAAACCTTGCCGCTGCGCATGGAACGTCATTGCGATAACGCGCAGCGCCTGGCAGAAATGTTGGCGGAGCATCCGGCGGTCGAGCGGGTGTATTACCCCGGCCTGGCGAACTTCCCGCAGCATGCGTTGGCGCAGCGGCAAATGGCGCGCCCCGGCGGCATGCTGGCGTTTGAACTGCGGGGCGGCATGCGTGCAGGCATTCGCTTCCTCAATGCGCTGCAGCTCATTTTGCGCGCGGTCAGCCTGGGCGATTGCGAAAGCCTGGCGCAACACCCGGCCAGCATGACGCACTCGGCCTACACGCCGGAAGAGCGGAAACGGCACCACATCAGCGAGGGGCTGGTGCGGCTGTCCGCCGGGCTGGAGGCGTTTGACGATCTGCAGGCCGATATCCTGCAGGCGCTGGCGCAAGCGCAATAAAAAAACCCGCCGCAGCGGGTTTTATCAACAGCGGGCGTTACATCTGTTGCGTCGCCGCGGTCACCGGCGAGCCGCCGCCTTTTTTGCGCACCCACAGCCAGTAAGCCACGGTGAGTAAAGCGATCCACACCAGCCCGACGTACAGCGCGATGCGGCTCTCTTCGAAGTAGCCGAGCAGGCCGATGACGAACGCCATAAAGGCGGTCGCCAATGCCGGCGCCACCGGCCACCACGGCACCGGGAAGCTCAACTGACGAGTTTCTTCCGGCGACAGCGTGCGGCGCATGACGATCTGCGACAGCAGGATCATCAGCCACACCCAGACGGTGGCGAAGGTGGCGATCGAGGCGATGATCATGAAGACCTTCTCCGGGATCAGGTAGTTGAGCACCACCGCCAGCAGCAGGGCGACTGACATCACCAGCACCGTCATCCACGGCACGCCGCTGGCGGTCAGTTTGGTGAAGCTGCGCGGCGCCTGGCCGTCCTGCGCCATGCCGTACATCATGCGGCCGGCGCCGAAGATGTCGCTGTTGATGGCCGAAATGGCCGCGGTGATCACCACCACGTTCAGCACGTTGGCGGCGGAACTGATGCCAAGGTTGCTGAAAATCTCGACGAACGGGCTGCCGTTCTGGCCGATACTGTTCCACGGATAGATCGCCATCAGCACCGTCAGCGTCAGCACGTAAAACAGCAGGATGCGCACCGGTACGGCGTTGATCGCCTTCGGCAGCACTTTGGCGGGGTCTTTCGCCTCGCTGGCGGTAATGCCGATGATCTCGATGCCGCCGAAGGCGAACATCACCACTGCCAATGACGCGACCACACCGCCGAAGCCGTTAGGCATAAAGCCGCCGTGTTGCCACAGGTTGCTGATACCGGTGGCGTGCTGGGTTTGCCCGAAACCGAACAGCATCACCGCCGCACCGCCGACGATCATCGCCACGATGGCGGCGACTTTGACCAGCGACAGCCAGAACTCCAGCTCGCCGAATACCTTGACGCTGCACAGGTTGAGCGCGCCGATAAACAGGATGATGCTGAGCACCCAAACCCACTGAGCGACGTCCGGGAACCACAGCCCCATATAGATGCCGAAGGCGGTGACGTCCGCCAGGGCGACGATCACCATTTCGAAGGTGTAGGTCCAACCGGTGAGGAACCCGGCCAGCGGGCCGAGATAGTGGCTGGCGTAGTGGCCGAACGAGCCGGAAACCGGCTGGTGCACCGCCATTTCACCCAGCGCGCGCATCACCATGAACACCGCCGCGCCGCCCACCAGGTAGGCCAGCAGCACGGCCGGGCCGGCCAGCTGGATGGCGCCGGCGGAGCCGTAGAACAGGCCGGTGCCGATCGCCGAGCCGAGGGCCATGAAACGGATATGCCGCGCGTTTAGTCCGCGTCTGAGTTGTGTCGTTTCGTTACGCATGTTGCTTCCCGTTAAGTGTTTGCCGAACAGGCACGCGCTGCCCGCGCCGGGTGGAACGCACCCGGCGGGGCAGAACAAACTGCGTGATTCAGTGTGTGATGATTATGCCTGGCTAGGCAGCAGCGCCGCAGGCAGCAGCGATGTCAGGTGACCGGCCGCCAAAAGTTGGCTGGCGGCTTCAATGTCGGGGGCGAAGAAACGATCCTTGTCGTAGAAACTGACATGCTCGCGCAGCAGACGGCGCGCCTGCTCCAGACCTTCCGAGGTCTTCAGGCCGTTGCGGAAATCCAGGCCTTGGCAGGCGGCCAGCCATTCGACCGCCAGAATGCCGCGCACGTTATCCGCCATGCTCCACAGGCGGCGACCGGCGGCCGGCGCCATGGAGACGTGGTCTTCCTGGTTGGCGGAGGTCGGGATGCTGTCGACGCTCGACGGATGCGCCAGCGCTTTGTTTTCGCTGGCCAGCGCCGCGGCGGTGACCTGGGCGATCATGAAGCCGGAGTTCACGCCGCCGTTTTCCACCAGGAACGGCGGCAGTTGCGACATGTGTTTGTCCATCATCAGCGAGATGCGGCGTTCGGACAGCGAACCGATTTCGGCAAACGCCAGCGCCAGGTTATCGGCGGCCATCGCTACCGGTTCGGCGTGGAAGTTGCCGCCGGACAGCACGTCGCCCTGTTCGGCGAACACCAGCGGGTTATCGGAGACGGCGTTGGCTTCGATTTCCAGCACCTCGGCGGCCTGGCGGATCTGCGTCAGGCAGGCGCCCATCACCTGTGGCTGGCAGCGCAGGGAGTAAGGATCCTGCACTTTTTCACAGTTGCGGTGCGAGTCGGAGACTTCGCTGCGCGCGCCGAGCAGGTGGCGATAGGCGAGGGCGGCGTCGATCTGGCCGCGCTGGCCGCGCACCTCGTGGATACGCGCATCGAACGGGCTGCGAGAGCCCAGCGCCGCTTCCACCGTCAGGCTGCCCGCCACGGTCGCAGCGGCGAACAGATCTTCGGCATCGAACAGGCCGCGCAGCGCGAAGGCGGCGGAGACCTGGGTGCCGTTCAGCAGCGCCAGACCCTCTTTCGCCGCCAGCGTCAGCGGTTTCAGGCCGGCTTTGGCCAGCGCTTCGGTCGCCGGCAGCCATTGGCCCTGATGGCGCGCCTGGCCTTCGCCCAGCAGCACCAGGCTCATGTGCGCCAGCGGCGCCAGGTCGCCGGAGGCGCCGACTGAGCCTTTCAGCGGAATATGCGGATAAACTTCGGCGTTGACCAGCGCGATCAGCGCCTGAATGACTTCCAGACGAATGCCGGAGAAGCCGCGCGACAGGCTGTTGATCTTCAGCACCATGATCAGGCGCACCAGGTTGTCGTCGGTCGGCTCGCCCACGCCGGCGGCGTGTGACAGCACGATCGAACGCTGCAGGTTTTCCAAATCGTCGCGGGCGATGCGGGTCGAAGCCAGTAGGCCAAACCCGGTGTTGATGCCGTAAGTGGTGCGGTTTTCTTCAACGATGCGTTCCACGCAGGCCACGCTCTGTTGGATAGGGCCGTAGGCGTTGTCGTCCAGCGTCAGCGTCACCGGATGTTGATACACGTCGCGTAGCTGGGCCAGCGTCAGTTTGCCCGGGCGAATAGTCAGCGCTTTCATGCTTTTTCTCCTTGGGTCGCGGCAACCATCGGCAGGTTCAGGCCTTGCTCGCGGGCGCAGTCGATAGCGATATCGTAACCGGCGTCGGCGTGACGCATGACCCCGGTAGCCGGGTCATTGTGCAAGACGCGGGCGATGCGCTCGGCGGCCTCGTCGGTGCCGTCGCAGACGATCACCATGCCGGAGTGTTGGGAGAAGCCCATGCCGACGCCGCCGCCGTGGTGCAGGGAAACCCAGGTGGCGCCGCTGGCGGTGTTCAGCAGGGCGTTCAGCAGCGGCCAGTCGGAAACCGCATCGGAACCGTCTTTCATCGCTTCGGTTTCACGGTTCGGGCTGGAAACGGAGCCGGAATCCAGGTGGTCGCGGCCGATGACGATCGGGGCGGACAGTTCGCCGCGGCGTACCATCTCGTTGAACGCCAGGCCCAGCTTGGCGCGCTGGCCGAGGCCAACCCAGCAGATGCGCGCCGGCAGGCCCTGGAAGCTGATGCGCTCGCGCGCCATGTCCAGCCAGCGGTGCAGGTGTTCGTCATCCGGGATCAGCTCTTTCACCATGGCGTCGGTTTTGTAGATGTCCTGCGGATCGCCGGACAGCGCCGCCCAGCGGAACGGCCCGATACCGCGGCAGAACAGCGGACGGATGTAGGCCGGCACGAAGCCCGGGAAGTCGAAGGCGTTGTCGACGCCGGTTTCTTTCGCCATCTGGCGAATGTTGTTGCCGTAGTCGAAGGTTGGCACGCCCATCTGCTGGAACGCCAGCATGGCTTTGACGTGATCGGCCATCGACTGCTTGGCGGCGGCGACCACTTTGGCCGGCTCGGTTTGCGCGCGCTGGCGATACTCTTCCCAGCTCCAGCCCTTCGGCAGGTAGCCGTTCAGCGGATCGTGGGCGCTGGTCTGGTCGGTGACCATGTCCGGGCGCACGCCGCGGCGCACCAGCTCAGGCAGGATTTCCGCCGCGTTGCCGCACAGAGCGATGGAGATGGCTTTGCCTTCTGAGGTGTATTTCTTGATGCGGGCCAGCGCGTCGTCCAGATCTTTGGCCTGCTCATCGACGTAGCGGGTTTTCAGACGGAAATCGATGCGGCTCTGCTGACATTCGATGTTCAGCGAGCAGGCGCCCGCCAGCGTCGCGGCCAGCGGCTGTGCGCCGCCCATGCCGCCCAGGCCGGCGGTCAGCACCCAGCGGCCCTGCAGGCTGCCGTCGTAATGCTGGCGGCCCGCTTCGACGAAGGTTTCATAGGTGCCCTGAACGATGCCCTGGCTGCCGATGTAGATCCAGCTGCCGGCGGTCATCTGGCCGTACATGGCCAGGCCTTTGGCGTCCAGTTCGTTGAAGTGTTCCCAGGTGGCCCAGTGCGGCACCAGGTTGGAGTTGGCGATCAGCACGCGTGGCGCGTTGCTGTGGGTTTTGAAGACGCCGACCGGTTTGCCGGACTGCACCAGCAGGGTTTCGTCTTCTTCCAGCGTTTTCAGGGTTTCGACGATCTTGTCGTAGCAATCCCAGTCGCGCGCGGCGCGGCCGATGCCGCCGTACACCACCAGCTCGTGTGGGTTCTCCGCAACTTCAGGATCGAGGTTGTTCATCAGCATGCGTAACGGCGCTTCGGTCAGCCAGCTTTTTGCGTTTAATTGTGTGCCGCGTGGCGCGCGTACATCGACATTGCGAACTTTGTTATTTGTAGTCACAGCAGTTTCCTCAAACAGTATCGGTGCAGATTTCATGCCGCGGTGGGGATGAGTACCACGGCATAACAATGCGTAGGGCTTATTAACATATACTTGTATGTACAAGCATATGCAACACTGACCAGTTGCCGATGAAAAATGGCATAAGAAAAAGTTATTTTCTTTTTATATCAGCTTGATAAGCGTTTTTTTTATCACCGGAATCATGTGCGATAGGCCGGAGAAAAGTGAGCTGTTCGGCAAAAATGAATTAAAATTGACTCATTTTTGGGCGGCTAGTCACAATATTTTTACAGACTGATTACAGTTGGCGGCGGAGGATAAACAAGCCCTATCACCGCAAGAACAAAGCCCGCCGTGGGCGGGCTTGCAGGGGTCAGGCGGCCGGTTGCAGCATCGGCTTGCGGCTCATCTTGCACACCGTGGCGATGGCGGCGATCAGCGCCGGTACGCACAGGAACATCAGGATGCTCTGCACTTCCCACTGCATCGCCAGCAGTTGGGCGCCCATCATGGTGCCGGCGACGCCGCCGAAGCGGCCGATGCCCTGCATCCAGGCGATGCCGGTGGCGCGGCTGTGGGTCGGGTAGAAGGTCGCCGCCAGCGTTTGCAGCCCGGACTGCGCGCCGTTCATGGTGACGCCCATCAGGAAGATGAAGGCGCCCAGCAGCACGATCTGTTTATCTTCGGTGGCCATCGCCACGATCAGCAGGGCGGTGACGACAAAGCCGCTCGAGACCACTTTATGCGCATTCCAGCGATCCATCAGCCAGCCGGCCACCAGGATGCCCAGCGTGCCGCCGAAGGTGAACAGCGAGGTGAGCATCGCCGATTGTTCCAACTGGTAACCCAATCCCTGCATCAGGATCGGCATCCAGCTCAGCAACACGTAGTAGATCACCAACCCCATAAAGTAGGTCAGCCACAGCATCAGCGTGCCGAGCAGATAGGGGCGGCTGAACAGCAGGCCGACGCTGGTTTTGGTCTGCGCCAGCTTCTCTTCGTACAGGTAAAAACGCGTCACGCCGTCGAGGCTCCGGTTGACGAAACGCTGCGCGATGCGTTTGATCTTCGCCGCATCCTGGCCGCGGTTAACCATATATTTAACCGACTCTGGCAGCAGCAGGATCAGCAGAACCGTCAATACCAGCGGCGCGATGGCGCCGAGCAGCAGCACACTGTGCCAGCCGTAGCTCGGGATCAGCCACGATGAAATGGCGCCGCCGCCGGCTGCGCCCAGCGGAAAGCCGCAGTACATGGTGTTGATCGCCAGCGAACGGCAGCGCTGCGGCGCGTATTCGGAGATCAAGGTAATGGCGTTGGGCATCGCCGCCCCCAGCCCGAGGCCGGTGAGGAAGCGCCACAGCGTCAGGCTGTTGAGCGAACCGGCGTAGGCGGTGGCCAAACTCGACAGGCCGAAGAACAGGCAGGAAAACACCAGCACGCGCTTGCGGCCGATGCGGTCGGAGATCGGCCCGGCGATCAGCGCGCCGAGCGACAGCCCCAGCAGCGCGGCGCTCAGCACCGGCCCCAGATCCTGTTTGACGATGCCCCAGTCTTTGGCGACCGAGGGGGCGATATAGCCCATGGCGGCGGTATCGAAACCGTCGATGGCGAGGATCAGGAATCCGAGAATGATCAGGGTCCAGTGAAACAGCGAAAACTTGCTGTCGTCGATGGCCTGTTGAATGTTTAACTCGCTGGTGGAATGAGTCATGGCACCCTCTAAACGCAGATGTAGTCGTGATGGAACGTGGCCGAAACTGGCGCTCGGCTTGTGTTTGCTTGTATATACATCTGCGCGTCAGCGCTTTATGTCAAATATAATTATCTTATTTGTTAACTGCGTGTTGTTTTCTGTGGAGCAGGTTGCACCGCCGATGAAAGGCCAAAGACCGGTTAACAAATTAAATGAACGCCATTGGCGGTGAGATATGCTGATGGCGGCGCGGAGGATAAAATTTAATACAATTTTGGCCGTTTGGTCGCCGGGCCGGAATCTGCGATAATCGCTTTTTACTTTTCCAGATTGAGAAACCGATGCAGTACCCGATCAACGAGATGTTCCAAACCTTGCAGGGCGAAGGCTTTTTCACCGGCGTGCCGGCCATTTTCATCCGCCTGCAGGGCTGCCCGGTAGGGTGCAGTTGGTGCGATACCAAACATACCTGGGAAAAGGAAGCCCATCGGGAAGTCGACCTGCAACGGATCCTGGTCAAAACAGAAGAGAGCGACGCCTGGGGCAATGCCAGCGCCGAGCAGCTGTTGGCGGTGATGCGCCAACAAGGCTACACCGCGCGTCATGTGGTGATCACCGGCGGCGAACCCTGCATTTACGATCTGGCGCCGCTGACCGAGCTGTTCGAACAGCACGGCTACCGTTGCCAGATTGAGACCAGCGGCACCCACGAAATTCGCTGCTCCGCCAACACCTGGGTGACGGTTTCGCCCAAGGTGAATATGCGCGGCGGCATGAAGGTGCTGGATCAGGCGCTGCGGCGCGCTGACGAGGTGAAGCATCCGGTGGCGCGCGAGCGCGACATCGAGGCGCTGGATGCGCTGCTGGCGACGTTGCAGGATGACAAGGCGCGGATTATCGCGCTGCAACCGATCAGCCAGAAAGAAGAGGCGACCCGCCTGTGCATCGAAACCTGCATTGCGCGCAATTGGCGGCTGTCGATGCAGACCCACAAATATCTGAATATCGCCTGAGTTTTTTATTGGCCGCAGGCCTTCGAACGGGACGGGAGTTACGGTGAAAATTGTATCGCGTGCATTCGAGGCGGTGACGGAAGCGGAATTGCGGTCGATTCGCTCGCTGTTGTCCGACGCTTTCCCCGAGATAACCGACGGATTTTATCGGCGGCAGGTGCCGGTTTGCCTGGTGACCGCCGCGGAAGGCGAGGCGATCGTCGGCCAATTGGCGGTGCATAAGCGGCCGGTGTTGATTGACGGTGAGACCGAGGTGATCGGCATCATCGGGCTGGTGGCCGTGGCACAAACGCATCGGCGCCGCGGCGTGGCCGCAAACATGCTGGTGAAGGCGCATGACTATTTGCGCAGTAAAGGGATCGCGTATTCCATACTGTTTGCGGTAAGCGAAAAGTACTATACCGGCGCCGGCTATCGGGCGATGGAAAACGAGACGGCGTTCATTGAGGATGGCGAGAGCAAAACGTTTGTCTATCGCGGGGGAATGGTGCTGAGCCTGTCGGAAAGGCCCTGGGTGGCGCGGCGCCTGGATCTGCAAGGCGAGGTAGTGTGAGGGTATCTGCACATACCCTCACGGCATCAACCTTTATATACGCATCCCGCCGTACAGGTCTCTTTCACCATCACCGCAGTCAGTTCCGGTAACTGAGGCTTGAGCTGCTGCCAAATCCAGGCGGCGAGCACTTCGCTGGTGGGATTTTCCAATCCTGGAATATCGTTCAGATAATGGTGATCCAGCCGCTCCCAGATCGGGGAAAACACAGCCTTGAGCTCGGCGAAATCCATCACCCAACCGGTGTGGGGATCCACGTCACCGGTCACTTCCAGACGCACCATAAACGAATGCCCATGCAGACGGCCGCATTTGTGGCCCTCCGGTACATGCGGCAAACGGTGTGCGGCTTCAAACTGAAAATCTTTAAACAGCGTGGTTGCCATTATTACGGCCTCATTGACTCAAAAACCGCCGCATAGTACCGGAAAGCGCGCCTGCTTGCCATTTATACCGTTATGGTCTACCGCCACGGCAAACGCACCCGGTTAACACTTTTTTTGTTTGGTGTCTGCGGCACCTATCGGCTGGGGTTATGAGCCGAAATGTTGAACGGTGAAAAAATGATGAAAAAAAGTGCTTTATTTTCATCTGGATAAAAAACTTTGTTTAACGGTTTAAGCGTTATCCCTTACCAGAAAAACAGCTTAGTCATTTTGGTTATGATTTATTGCTATCCCTTATTTAATCGTTGCTATTCTGCTCGGTAACCTTACAAACTCTCCTGATCTTTTCCGCACACCCGACGCAGCGAAGAGACAGCGACTGGCACTGGCGCGCGCCTGGCAGGAAAGGCGCTAAGTATAGGAAATAAGTACAGCAATGACGACTCAGGCTCCTCCAACATCTTTGCTCCCGCTGACGCCCGAACAGCTGGCGCGCTTACAGGCGACGATCGGCGACTATTCGCCGACGCAGCTGGCGTGGCTGTCCGGTTATTTTTGGGGCATGGTCAATCAACAGCCCGGAGCCGTGGCCATTGCGCCTGCCGCCCCTGCGGCTGCGGCCGCCATCACCATCATTTCCGCTTCGCAGACCGGCAATGCGCGCCGCCTGGCGGAGCAGTTGCGCGACGATCTGTTGGCCGCCAATCTGAGCGCCACGTTGGTCAGCGCCGGCGACTACAAGTTCAAACAGATAGCGCAAGAGCGCCTGTTGGTGATCGTCGCCTCCACGCAAGGGGAAGGCGAACCGGCGGAAGAAGCGGTGGCGCTGCATAAATTCCTGTTCTCGAAGAAGGCGCCGAAGCTCAATGACACCGCGTTTGCGGTGTTCGGGCTGGGCGACACCTCTTATGAGAATTTCTGTCAGTCTGGTAAAGATTTCGACGGCAAGCTGGCCGAGTTGGGTGCCGAGCGCCTGGTGGAGCGCGTGGATGCCGACGTGGAGTACCAGGAGCTGGCCGCCGCCTGGCGCAAACAGGTGGTATCGGTGCTGAAGGCCCGTGCGCCAGCGGAAAGCGCTGCGCCGGGCGTGTTGGCCAGCGGCGCGGTTGACCTGATCGACAGCAGCCCGTACAGCAAGGAACAACCGCTCACCGCCCAACTGGCGGTTAAGCAGAAAATTACCGGCCGCGCGTCGGATAAAGACGTGCGCCATATCGAGATCGATCTGGGCGACTCCGGCCTGCGCTATCAGCCGGGCGATGCGCTCGGCGTATGGTTCGACAACGATCCGGCGCTGGTGGACGAACTGGTGCAGCTGTTGTGGCTGAAAGGCGACGAGCCGGTCGAGGTGGAAGGGCAGACCCTGCCGCTGGCGCAGGCGCTGCGCAGCCATTTTGAGCTGACGCAGAACACCACGCCGATCGTCGATAAATACGCCGCGCTGTCGCGCGACGAAACGCTGATCGGCCTGTTGGCGGATAAGGCTGCGCTGCAGCAGTACGCGCACAATACGCCGATCGTCGATATGGTGCGGCAGGCGCCGGCGGATCTGAGCGCCGAACAGCTGGTTGGCCTGCTGCGCCCGTTGACGCCGCGCCTGTATTCCATCGCCTCTTCGCAGGCGGAGAACGAAAGCGAAGTGCACATCACCGTGGGCGTGGTGCGTTACGACATCGACGGGCGCGCCCGCAGCGGCGGCGCCTCCGGCTTCCTGGCGGATCGCCTGGAGGAGGACGGCGACGTGCGGGTGTTTATCGAACACAACGACAACTTCCGCCTGCCGGCCAATCCGGAAGCGCCGGTGATCATGATCGGCCCGGGCACCGGCATCGCGCCGTTCCGTGCCTTTATGCAGCAGCGCGACGCCGACGGCGCCGGCGGCAAGAACTGGCTGTTCTTCGGCAACCCGCACTTTACCGAAGATTTCCTGTACCAGGTCGAATGGCAGCGCTACGTGAAAGACGGCCTGCTGACCCGCATCGATCTGGCCTGGTCCCGTGACCAGCAACATAAAATATACGTACAAGACAAACTGCGCGAACAGGGCGCAGAAGTGTGGCGCTGGATTCAGGAAGGCGCGCACATTTACGTCTGCGGCGATGCCAATCGCATGGCGAAAGACGTGGAAAACACATTACTGGAACTGGTGGCCGAGCACGGTGGCATGGATACCGAGCAGGCGGATGAATTTTTAAGTGAGCTGCGCCTTGAGCGCCGTTATCAGCGAGATGTTTACTGATGAGTGATAAACACCCCGGGCCTTTGGTAGTCGAAGGCAAACTGGCCGATGCGGAGCGCATGAAGAAGGAAAGCAACTTCCTGCGTGGCACCATCGCCGAAGATTTGAACGACGGCCTGACCGGCGGCTTCAACGGCGACAACTTCCTGCTGATCCGTTTTCACGGCATGTACCAGCAGGATGACCGTGACATTCGTGCCGAACGCGCCGAGCAGAAGCTGGAGCCGCGCCACGCCATGATGCTGCGCTGCCGCCTGCCGGGCGGCGTCATCAGCCCACAGCAGTGGCTGGGCATCGACAAGTTCGCGCAGGAGAGCACGCTGTACGGCAGCATTCGCATCACCAACCGCCAGACGTTCCAGTTTCACGGCATCCTGAAAGGCAATGTCAAACCGGTGCACCAGCTGCTAAACCGCCTGGGGCTGGACGCGCTGGCGACCGCCAACGACGTGAACCGCAACGTGCTGTGCACCTCCAACCCGGTGGAGTCCGAGCTGCATCAGGAAGCCTACGAGTGGGCGAAGAAGATCTCCGAACACCTGCTGCCGCGCACCCGCGCCTACGCCGAGGTGTGGCTGGATCAGGAAAAGGTGGCCACCACCGACGAAGAACCGATTCTGGGGCCGACCTACCTGCCGCGCAAATTTAAAACCACGGTGGTGATCCCGCCACAGAACGACGTCGATCTGCACGCCAACGACATGAACTTTGTGGCGATCGCCGAAAACGGCAAGCTGGTAGGCTTCAACCTGCTGGTGGGCGGCGGGCTGTCCATCGAACACGGCAACAAGAAAACCTACGCGCGCCAGGCCAGCGAGTTCGGCTACATTCCGCTCGAACATACGCTGGCGGTAGCGGAAGCGGTGGTGACCACGCAGCGCGACTGGGGCAACCGCACCGATCGCAAGAACGCCAAGACCAAATACACGCTGGAGCGCGTCGGGGTAGATGTTTTCCGCGCCGAAGTGGAAAAGCGCGCCGGCATTACCTTCGCGCCGATCCGGCCGTATGAATTCACCGGCCGCGGCGATCGCATCGGTTGGGTGAAGGGCATCGACGATCAATGGCACCTGACGCTGTTTATCGAGAACGGCCGCCTGCTGGACTATCCGGGGCGCCCGCTGAAGACCGGCATGGCGGAGATCGCCAAGATCCATAAAGGTGACTTCCGTCTGACGGCGAACCAAAACGTGATCATCGCCGGCGTGCCGGAAAGCGAGAAGGCGAAGATCGAAGCCCTAGCGCGCGATCATGGCCTGATCGACGACGAGATCAGCGAGCAACGCAAGAATTCGATGGCCTGCGTGTCGTTCCCGACCTGTCCGCTGGCGATGGCGGAGGCCGAGCGCTTCCTGCCGCAGTTCGTCACCAAGGTGGAGGGGATCATGCATCGGCACGGGGTGGGCGACGAGCATATCGTACTGCGCATTACCGGCTGCCCGAACGGCTGCGGCCGCGCGCTGCTGGCGGAGCTGGGGCTGGTGGGCAAGGCGGTCGGCCGTTATAACCTGCATTTGGGCGGCAACCGCGAAGGCACGCGCATTCCGCGCATGTACCGCGAAAACATCAACGAAGACGAGATCCTGAGCGAGATCGACCTGTTGGTGGGGCGCTGGGCGGAGGAGCGCAACGGCGGCGAAGGCTTCGGCGACTTCACCGTGCGTGCGGGCATCGTCAAACCGGTGCTGGATCCGGCGCGAGATTTCTGGGAGTGAGGCCGGGCGGCCTCTGGGCAGAGGGGCCGCGCAGGTAATTTCAAGCATCAGGAGAGACAACATGGCTGAATTCGATCTGGCGGCGCTGAACGCGTTGCCCAAATCTGGGCAGGCGCTGGCATTGGCGGTAGTCAACGGCCAACTGGAGACCCTCAGCGCCGAACAGCGCGTTGCATGGGCGCTGGAGCATCTGCCCGGCGAGTTCGTACTCTCGTCCAGTTTCGGCATTCAGGCGGCGGTATGTCTGCACCTGGTGACGCGCATCCGGCCGGATATCCCGGTGATCCTGACCGACACCGGTTACCTGTTCCCGGAAACCTATCGCTTTATCGATCAACTGACCGACCAGCTGAAGCTGAATCTGCAGGTGTTCCGCGCCGAACAGTCTCCCGCCTGGCAAGAGGCGCGCTATGGCAAGCTGTGGGAACAGGGCGTGGAAGGGATTGAAAAGTACAACCAGATCAACAAGGTTGAGCCGATGAACCGCGCGCTGGAGACGCTGGGGGCGCAGAGCTGGTTCGCCGGTCTGCGGCGCGAGCAGTCCGGTAGCCGCGCCAATCTGCCGGTGCTGGCGGTGCAGCGTGGGGTGTTCAAGATCCTGCCGATCATCGACTGGGACAACCGCAAGATTTACCAGTATCTGACCGAACACGGGCTGAGTTATCACCCGCTGTGGGAACAGGGCTACCTGTCGGTAGGCGATACCCACACCACCCAGAAATGGGAGCCGGGCATGAGTGAGGAAGAGACGCGTTTCTTCGGCCTGAAGCGCGAGTGCGGTCTGCACGAAGGCTAAAAGAGGCGAATCACCCGACAGGGCTCAGCAATGCTGGGCCCTGTTTTTTTGTAGGCTACTTTTTCTTTTGTGCTTTCGGCGGGTGCGCCTGCGCCAACTCTTTGATCAGCGGCAGCAGGATCTGCACGCTGTCGCGGCTGCGTTTGTCGATCCGCCCCGGCAGATAGCGATCCAGATACTGCAGGTTGTCGTATTGCGGGCGGTGCCAGGTGATGCCCTGCGGGAAGTGCGGGCTGACGGCGCGCTGCTGATAGCCGTCCTTCTCCCCCAACGACCAGTTGGTGGCCTCTACCGACAATACCGGGATGCCTGCGGCATCGAACACCTCTTGATCGGAGCAGCAGCCGGTGCCCTGCGGATGCTGTGCGCTGCCTGGATTGGTGGCGGCGGCGATGCCGTAGCGATGGGCGATATCCAGCGCGCGATCGCGGGAGCGCTTCGCCATCTGCGGCGGCGTGTTGCGCCCGGCGTTGAAGTACAGCCGATCGCCAGTGATCAGGCTGTCGAGATTGATCACCAGCACGGTGTTGCTTTTCTCTTCCGCACTCATTCGCTGCAGGTAGTTCTGCGCCCCCAGCGAACCGAGCTCTTCGGCGCTGGTGGCGACGAAGCGCAGGCCGTAGGCGGTGGGGATGTTCTTCAGGCGTTCCGCCAGTTCCAGCATTACGCCGATGCCGGAGGCGTTGTCGTCGACGCCCTGCAGCGTCAAGCCACCGAGGTTGTTATCCAGATCCTCGTCGCTCTGCGGCGTATAGGTGTCGAAGTGGGCGACGACCACGATTTGTTTCGGGCTGTCGCCGTTGCGGGCGGCGATCACCGAGCTGGCGGTGACGTTGTTCCAGTTCTTCTTGCCATCTTTGCTGGTGTAGAGATAGCGCGTATTGACGCTGCGAATATCGCTTTGGTAACCCATCTTGCTGAATTGCTGCTTCAGGTAGTCGGCGGTGAGCAATTCGGCCGGGCTGCCCGCCATGCGGCCGGGGAAGTAAGTGGCGATGTGGCGGGTCTGTTCGGCGGCGAAACGGCCCATTGGCGCGTCTTTTACGGGCTGTGCGGCACACACGCTGAAGACGCCGCCGAGTGCGAGGGCCAGCAGGCTGGTCTTCAGGTAAAAACGGGAAAACATACCGAAAAATCCTTCTTTGCTATCGGCGCTGCCGATCATTTTTCTTCGGCACCCAGTATGAGACGCCGGGCGGCATTACACAATTTCCCTGTCTCTTAATTTTCGCGCCAACGCGCAAACTGCTGTCGTGAGTATCACCGTTTGCCTTCGGCGTTGCGGCCTATATTCCATAAAGGAACTAATCATTCCTTTTCGTCATTTCAGAGGCTAAATCTCAGCCCGTATAGTCACACTATCTTTCTGTTATATGAAAAGGCTGTTGTGGACTATCTACCAATATTCGCCGACCTGAAACAACGTCCGGTACTGGTCGTTGGCGGTGGTGACGTGGCGGCGCGCAAAGTCGATCTGCTTCAGCGCGCCGGGGCTGAAATACGGATAGTTGCGCAGTCGCTCTCACCGGAACTGGAACAACAACGTCAGCAAGGTCAGGTGCTCTGGCTGGGGAAAAGCTTTGATCCGCAGCAGCTGGACGACGTGTTTCTGGCGATCGCCGCCACGGACGACAATGCGCTGAACGCCGCGGTGTTCGCCGAGGCGGATAAGCGCCGGGTGCTGGCCAACGTGGTGGACGATCAGCCGCGTTGTTCGTTCATCTTCCCGTCGATCATCGATCGCTCGCCGCTGGTGGTGGCCGTATCGTCCAGCGGCCAGGCGCCGGTGCTGGCGCGGTTGCTGCGCGAAAAGCTGGAGGCGTTGCTACCCGCCAGTTTGGGGCAGATGGCGCAGGTGGCGGGCCGCTGGCGCGGCCAGGTCAAACAGCGGCTGGCCTCGATTGGCGAGCGTCGCCGTTTCTGGGAGAAAACCTTTGGCGGTCGTTTCGCCACGCTGGTGGCCAACGGCCAGACGGCGCAGGCGGAACGGCAGCTGGAGCAGGATTTGCACCGCTTCGCCGCAGGCGATGAAGGCGCGCAGGGCGAGATCGCTCTGGTGGGCGCCGGGCCGGGCGACGTGGGGCTGTTGACCCTGCGTGGGCTGCAGGTGATGCAGCAGGCGGACGTGGTGCTGTATGACCATCTGGTCAGCGGCGAAATCCTCGATCTGGTGCGCCGTGACGCCGAACGCATCTGCGTGGGCAAGCGCGCCGGCGCGCACTCGGTGATCCAGGAGGAGACCAATCGGCTGCTGGTGGAACTGGCGCAGCAGGGCAAACGCGTGGTGCGCCTCAAGGGTGGCGATCCGTTCATCTTTGGCCGCGGCGGCGAAGAGCTGCAGGTGGCCGCCGCCGCCGGCATTCCTTTCCAGGTGGTGCCGGGCGTCACGGCCGCCGCGGGGGCGACCGCCTACGCCGGCATTCCGCTGACGCACCGCGACCACGCGCAGAGCGTGACCTTTATCACCGGCCACTGCCGCCCCGACGGCGATGGCCTGGACTGGGCCGATCTGGCTCGGGCGCGGCAGACGTTGGCTATCTACATGGGCACGATGAAAGCGGCGGACATTAGCCAGCGGCTGATCGCCCACGGTCGCGCTGCCGCGACGCCGGTGGCGGTGATCAGCCGCGGCACGCGCGCCGATCAGCAGGTGCAGATCGGCACGCTGGAACAACTGGAACACCTGGCCCAACAGGCGGCGCTGCCGGCGCTGTTGGTGATCGGCGAAGTGGTGGAACTGCACCATCAAATCGCCTGGTTCGGGCATCAATCGCAGACGGAAGGGGCAGCGCGCCCGGCCGTCGTGAATTTGGCATAGGCAAGGCTTTTAAGGACCTGTTATGGACGAAAAACGACTCACTCATTTGCGGCAATTGGAGGCGGAGAGTATCCATATCATCCGTGAAGTCGCCGCTGAATTCGCCAACCCGGTGATGCTGTATTCCATCGGCAAAGACTCTTCCGTGATGCTGCATCTGGCGCGCAAGGCGTTCTTCCCCGGCACGCTGCCGTTCCCGCTGCTGCACGTCGATACCGGCTGGAAATTCCGCGAAATGTACGAATTCCGCGATCGCACCGCGAAGGAGTACGGCTTCGAGCTGCTGGTGCATAAAAACCCGGAAGGGGTGGCGATGGGCATTAACCCGTTCGTGCACGGCAGCGCCAAGCATACCGACATCATGAAGACCGAGGGCCTGAAGCAGGCGCTGAACAAGTACGGTTTCGACGCCGCCTTCGGCGGTGCGCGGCGCGACGAGGAGAAATCGCGCGCCAAAGAGCGCATCTATTCGTTCCGCGATCGCTTCCACCGCTGGGATCCGAAAAACCAGCGGCCGGAGCTGTGGCACAACTACAACGGCCAGATCAACAAAGGGGAGAGCATCCGCGTCTTCCCGCTGTCGAACTGGACCGAGCTGGATATCTGGCAGTACATCTTCCTGGAAAAGATCGACATCGTGCCGCTGTACCTGGCGAAACCACGCCCGGTGGTGGAGCGCGACGGCATGCTGATGATGGTGGACGACGATCGCATCGATCTGCAGCCGGGCGAAGTGATCAGCCAGCGCATGGTGCGTTTCCGCACCCTGGGGTGCTGGCCGCTGACCGGCGCGGTGGACTCGCAGGCGCAAACCCTGCCGGAGATCATCGAAGAAATGCTGGTCTCCACCACCAGTGAACGCCAGGGGCGGATGATCGATCGCGATCAGTCCGGCTCGATGGAGCTGAAAAAGCGTCAAGGGTATTTCTAAGGAGCCGCCGGATGAACAACGCAATTGCACAACAAATCGCTGACCAGGGCGGCGTCGAGTCCTATCTGCACGCGCAGCAGCACAAGAGCCTGCTGCGCTTTCTGACCTGCGGCAGCGTCGACGACGGCAAAAGCACCCTGATCGGCCGCCTGCTGCACGATACCCGCCAGATCTACGAGGATCAGCTGTCGACGCTGCACAGCGACAGCAAACGCATCGGCACCCAGGGCGAGAAGCTCGATCTGGCGCTGCTGGTGGACGGCCTGCAGGCCGAGCGCGAACAAGGCATCACCATCGACGTGGCCTATCGCTACTTCTCGACCGAAAAACGCAAGTTTATCATCGCCGATACCCCGGGGCATGAGCAGTACACCCGCAACATGGCCACCGGTGCCTCTACCTGCGATCTAGCGATCCTGCTGATCGACGCTCGCAAAGGGGTGCTGGATCAGACTCGCCGCCACAGCTTTATCGCGACCCTGCTGGGCATTCGCCATCTGGTGGTCGCGGTGAACAAGATGGATCTGGTGGACTATCAGGAAACGGTGTTCGAGCAGTTCAAACAGGATTACCTGACCTTCGCCCAGCAGCTGCCAGGCGACCTGGACATCAAATTCGTGCCGCTGTCGGCGCTGGACGGCGACAACGTGGCGAGCGAAAGCGCCCATATGCCGTGGTACAGCGGCCCGACGCTGCTGGAAGTGCTGGAGAGCGTTGATGTGATCAGCGAGCGAGAAAACCAGCCGCTGCGCTTCCCGGTGCAGTACGTCAACCGCCCGAACCTCGATTTTCGCGGCTATGCCGGCACGCTGTCTGCCGGCGTGGTGCGGGTGGGGCAACGGGTCAAAGTGCTGCCTTCCGGTGTGGAGTCCAACGTGGCGCGCATCGTGACCTTCGACGGCGATCTGCAAGAAGCGGTGCCGGGCGAGGCGATTACGCTGGTGCTGAAGGATGAAGTGGACATTAGCCGGGGCGATCTGCTGGTCGACGCCGGCGAAAGTCTGCAGGCGGCGCAGAGCGCGCTGGTGGACGTAGTATGGATGGCCGAGCAGCCGTTGGTGCCGGGCCAGAGCTACGACATCAAGATCGCCGGTAAAAAGACCCGCGCACGCGTGGAGAGCATCCGTCATCAGGTGGAGATCAATACGCTGGCGCAGCATCCGGCCGACACGTTGCCGCTCAACGGCATCGGATTGGTGGAACTGACCTTCGACGAGCCGCTGATGCTGGACAGCTATCAGAGCAATCACGACACCGGCGGGCTGATCTTTATCGATCGCATGAGCAACGTCACGGTTGGCGCCGGTCTGGTGCGTGAAACGCTGCAGGCCGCATCGGCGGCGCGCGGCGAATTCAGCGCCTTCGAGCTGGAGCTGAATGCGCTGGTGCGCAAGCACTTCCCGCACTGGGGCGCGCGCGATCTGCTCGGTGGCCGATAAGGTGGCCGTTGAACTGAGGGCGACCGGGCCGGACGACGAGAACGTGGTTTGGCATCCGCACGCGGTGACGCGCGCGGATCGCGAAGCGCGCAACGGCCATCGCGGCGCGGTGCTGTGGTTTACCGGGCTGTCCGGCTCGGGCAAATCCACCGTCGCCGGCGCGCTGGAGCAGGCGCTGCATGGGCTCGGCGTCAGCACCTACCTGCTGGACGGCGATAACGTGCGCCATGGCCTGTGCCGCGATCTCGGCTTCTCCGACGAGGATCGGCGCGAGAACATTCGCCGGGTGGGGGAAGTGGCCAAGCTGATGGTGGACGCTGGGCTGGTGGTGCTGACCGCGTTCATTTCGCCGCACCGCGCCGAACGGCAGATGGTGCGCGAGATGCTCGGTGACGATCGCTTTATCGAGGTGTTTGTCGATACGCCGTTGGCGATCTGCGAGGCGCGCGATCCGAAGGGATTGTATAAGAAAGCGCGCGCCGGCGAGCTGCGCAATTTCACCGGTATCGACGCGGTTTACGAGGCGCCGCAGCAGCCGGAAATCCACCTTGATGGCCAACAATTGGTAACAAATTTGATTGCGCAATTGTTAGACGTGTTGCGTGGTCAGGCTATTATCAAACCCTGAATTCAAAAAAAGCGTGTGGCGTTTTTCGCCATGCGCTTTTTACTCTAAGCCGCCGCAGAGCGAGCCGAATAACCAGGGATCACTATGCAAAATGTCACGCCTATCTTGATCGACGCCAAGCAATCAAAACAGGAGAGAGAGGAGCCTTCTTATTCTTTCCTGGGCGGCGTCAGCGGCTTTGTTTTCTACTGGCTGGCGTTCGCGTTGCCGTTTCTGGTTTACGGTTCCAACACGCTGTTTTTCCTGCTTTATACTTGGCCATTCTTCCTGGCGCTGATGCCGCTGTCGGTGTTGATCGGCATCACCCTCAGCATGCTGCTGCGCGGTCGTCTGATCTTGACGCTGCTGTTGACCGGCACCATTGTGCTGTGCCTGTTTTGGCTGGTGTTCAGCTTCCTGACCGGGTGGTGAGGGAGCGGGCGCCGATGCCGGCGCCCGAAGGATTGCAAAGCGGTGCCGAAGGTTACAAAACTTTGCTTAGAAATGCCTGAGTGCGCGGATTAGTCGGATGGCTGAAGATCTGCTGCGGTGCGCCTTCCTCCTGAATGATCCCCTGATCGATAAACAGCACCCGGTCGGCCACCTCGCGGGCAAAGCCCATCTCATGCGTTACCACCACCATGGTCATGCCCTCGTGGGCCAGCGATTTCATCACTGCCAATACTTCGCCCACCAGCTCCGGATCGAGCGCGGAGGTCGGTTCGTCGAACAGCATGATCTTCGGCTCCATCGCCAGCGCGCGGGCGATCGCCACCCGCTGCTGCTGGCCGCCGGACAGGCTGTTGGGGTAGGCGTCAATCTTGTCGAGCAGGCCGACCTTGCGCAGCAGCTGTTCAGCTTGCGTAATGGCTTCGGCGCGAGGCAGTTTCTTCACGCTTACCGGTGCCATGATGATGTTTTCCAACACCGTCATGTGCGGGAACAGGTTGAAGCGCTGAAATACCATGCCCACGCTTTCACGCATTTTGTTCAGGTCGGTTTTCTGATCGTGGACGGCGAAGCCATTCACCTCGATCTCGCCGCCGGAGAGCGTTTCCAGCGCGTTGATGCAGCGCAGGAAGGTGCTCTTCCCTGAGCCGGAAGGGCCGATGACGCACACCACTTCATTGGCGGCGATCTGACAGGAAATGCCGCGCAGCACGTGGCTCTCGCCGAACTGTTTTTGCAGGTTATGTACGCGAATCACTTTTACCGAACCTCTTTTCCATGTGTTGCACCAGCAGCGAGAGCAGGAAGGTGATGACCCAATAGACCAGCGAAATGGTCAGATAGGGCTCCCAGTAAGTGGCGTAGGCGCCGGAGACGGTACGGGCGGCATAGGCCAGATCCGCCAGGCCGATGGCGGAGGCCAGCGACGAATCCTTGACGATCGCGATGGCGTTGTTGCCCAGCGGCGGCAGCATGCGGCGGAAGGCCTGCGGCAAGATAACCTGTCGCATGGTCTTGCCGTAGCTCATGCCCAGCGAACGCGAAGCCTCCATCTGGCCGCGATCGATCGATTGGATCCCGGCGCGGAAGATCTCCGACACATAGGCGCCGGCGTTGAGCGTGATCGCCACCACGCAGGAAAGAAAGGCACCGTAGTCGGCGCGCAGAGCACGGGCGAAATCGACGCTCATCAGGCCGCTGGTGACCAACAGGCCGTCGCGCGGATTGATGAACAGTGGCACCAATGCAAAGTGCACCACCATGATCTGCACGAACAGCGGCGTGCCGCGAAAGGCGCTGATGTAGATGCGTACCGGCCACTGAACGCCGTAATGCAGGATGGGTTTCCAGATGCCGTGCGGCGCCTGCGCCAAGCGGCCCAGCCCGAGGATCAAGCCCCAGGTGGTGCCCAGCAGCACGCAGATAATGGTGCATTTGATGGTCATCCAGGCGCCTTCCATAAACAGCGGCGCGTATTCCTGGATGATCTCCCAGCGGAAGTTCAAGGGGTATTCCTTCTTGGTAGGCTGAAACGGTGGCGCGCCGACGCCCATGCGGGCGCCGGCGGCAGGGCATTATTCCGCCGGCAGCGTCGGTACGTTGCTGTCGAACCAGGTTTGGTAGATCTTGGCGTAGGTGCCGTCGGCGACGATTTTCTTCAGGCCGGCGTTGATTTTGTTGCGTAGCTCATCGTTGCCTTTGGCGACGGCGATGCCGAAATACTGGCGCTCAAACTTGGCGTCGGGCACCAATTTGAAGGCTTTCTCAGGGTGGGTTTTGATATAGAACTTGGCCACGCCGACGTCGCCGACCGCCGCGCCGATGCCGTCTTCATACAGCTCTTGCAGCATCAGCGGGGTATTGTCGAAGCGCTTGATAGCGGTGCTGTTTTTACCCAGCACGTCGGACACCACGATGTCGCCGGTGCTGGAGTTCACCACGCCGACCTTCAGTGCCTTGAGCGCGGCGATGGAGTCCACCGTCGAGTCTTGCGGCACCACGATAGCCTGCTCGGCCGGGAAGTAAGGCGCTGAGAAATCAACCATTTGCTTGCGCTTGTCGGTGATGGTGATGCCGGAAATGATGATGTCGCGATCGCCGGAATTCAACGTGGCGAAGATCCCCTCCCACGGCGTATTGATCAGTTTGATTTGGAAGCCTTCGGCCTTGGCCACCGCTTTGATGATGTCGATGTCGAAACCTTCCAGCTGCTTTTGGCTGTTTTCAAACTCGAACGGCCGATAGGTGCCGCCGGAGCCGACGACGTAGGTCGTTTCAGCCGCTAACGCGGCGGTGGAGAAGGTGGCGGCTAGGCAGGCGCCGATCAGAACTAAACGTTTTAACATCGCGATCCCCGATAATGAATGGTTATATATTGGAATTACTTATGCACTATGAGTGCATAAAAATAAGCTCCAATGAATGAAAGTGCAACCACTGCATGATAATTATTCTTTCTATGGTGTTAAATATTCACTTTTGACGTTGCTTTGGCGTAAGAAATGGGTCAGCAAGCGGCGATGCAGTGGTTCTTGCTGCATAATGGGGAAAGGGCAGTGCGTGTCTCATCGGAAAATGCGCCGCGCGTGCCGGGCAAAAGGGGCTTTTTTTGCCGCTTTCACCACGGAATTAGGCGATAAACTCGGGAACCCTTCATCCGTATTCTGAATTTGGCGCTGAAATGCCGCTCTCAGTGTGGAGTCCAACGAGAAGTTGTGGGATGATTGGTCGGTTTTTCAGGGGGCGGAGATGGGAAAACTTACGCTGCTATTGCTGGCATTGCTCGGTTGGTTACAGTATTCACTGTGGCTGGGCAAAAATGGTATTCACGATTACGTGCGAGTCAATGAAGATGTTGCGGTCCAACAGGGCAGTAACGCCAAGTTGAAAGCGCGTAACGATCAGCTGTTTGCCGAAATTGATGATTTGAACGGCGGTCAGGAAGCGATCGAAGAGCGAGCGCGTAATGAGCTGGGCATGATCAAGCCCGGTGAGACTTTCTATCGTCTGGTTCCTGACCAATCCAGACGCAACGCGGCGTCTTCCTCGCAAAATAACGCACAAAAATAACGCATGAATCACTCCGCAGGCACCTTTCCCTCGGTGATTGCCGTCCTGCCCGCTGCCGGTATCGGCAGCCGCATGCAGGCGGAATGCCCGAAGCAATATTTAACCATCGGCCGGCACAGCATCGTCGAACACGCTATCCATGCCCTGTTGCGCCACCCGCGCATTGAACGGGTGATCGTGGCGATTAGCCCGGAAGATCGCCAGTTCGAACGGCTGCCCATCGCCCAGGATCCGCGGGTGACCGTCACTCAGGGCGGCAAACAGCGCGCTGATTCGGTGATGGCCGGGCTGAAGCTCGCGGCCGATGCGGACTGGGTGCTGGTGCATGACGCTGCGCGCCCCTGCCTGCACGCCGACGATCTCGAGCGCCTGCTGGCGATCACCGCACACAGCAAGGTCGGCGGCATTCTTGCCGCGCCGGTGCGTGACACCATGAAACGCGCCGAACCTGGCCGCGACACCATCGCCCACACCGTCGAACGGCAGGATCTGTGGCATGCGCTGACGCCGCAGCTGTTTCCGCTGCCGCTGCTCAAGCAGTGCCTGCAGCGCGCGCTGGATGAAGGCGCTAACGTCACCGACGAAGCCTCGGCGCTGGAGCATTGCGGTTATCATCCGCAGCTGATCGCCGGCCGGGCGGACAACATTAAAGTAACGCGGCCGGAGGATTTGGCGCTGGCGGCGTTCTATTTGACTCAGTTAGACAATTAAGGAGCGCACCATGCGTATCGGTCACGGTTTTGACGTACATAAATTCGGCGGCGAAGGCCCGTTGGTGATCGGTGGCGTTCGCATCCCTTACGACAAAGGTTTGCTGGCCCATTCCGACGGCGACGTTGCGCTGCACGCCGCGACCGACGCCTTGCTGGGCGCTGCGGCGCTGGGTGATATCGGCAAGCTGTTTCCCGATACCGATCCGGCTTTCAAGGGCGCGGACAGCCGCGAGCTGCTGCGCGAAGCCTGGAAACGTATCCGCGCCAAAGGATACCGCCTCGGTAACCTCGATATCACGATTATCGCTCAGGCGCCGAAAATGGCGCCGCACATCCCGCAGATGCGCGTCTTCCTGGCGGAAGATCTGCAGTGCCATATGGATGACGTCAACGTGAAGGCCACGACCACCGAGCAGCTCGGCTTCACCGGGCGCGGCGAGGGCATCGCGTGCGAAGCGGTCGCCTTGCTGGTTAAGGAATAACCGCATGGATATGGCGAATCTGACCTGGCTGCATGGCCGGCCGCAGAGCACCGGGGTGTTGAAAGCCAATCCGGAAGATTTCGTGGTGGTGGAAGACCTGGGCTTTGCGCCGGACGGCGAAGGCGAGCACGTGCTGGTGAACATCCGTAAAAACGGCTGCAATACCCAGTTCGTGGCCGACTATCTGGCGCGCTTCGCCGGTATTCACGCCCGTTCCGTCAGCTATGCCGGCTTGAAGGATCGCCACGCGGTGACCGAACAGTGGTTCTGCCTGCATATGCCGGGCAAGGACACGCCGGATTTCTCACAGTTTGCGCTGGAAGGCTGCGAGGTGCTCTCGTTCGCCCGCCACCTGCGCAAAATGCGCATCGGCAACCTGAAGGGCAACCACTTTACGCTGGTGCTGCGCCACATTTCCGATCGTCAGGACGTGGAAAACCGTCTGCAGGCTATCGCCGCGCAGGGCGTGCCAAACTATTTCGGCAGCCAGCGCTTCGGCCGCGGCGGCAACAATCTGGTGATGGCGCGTCGCTGGGCACACGACGAAATCCGCGTCAAAGAGCGCAGCAAACGCAGCTTCTACCTTTCCGCCAGCCGCAGCGCGCTGTTCAATCTGATAGTCGGCCGGCGCCTGACCGACGGCCTGCAGCGCACCGTGCTGGAGGGGGACGCCCTGCAGTTGAGCGGCCGCGGCAGCTGGTTCGTCGCCAAGGCCGATGAGCTGGAGACGTTGCAGCAACGGCTGGATGCCGGCGAGTTGGTTGTCACCGCGGCGTTGCCGGGCGACGGTGAGCCAGGCACCGCCGGCAAAGCCTTGGCTTTTGAACAACAATGCTTGGCGGAACAACCGGAATTGCTTACGCTTTTAAAGCGCGAGCGTGTCGACCCCGCTCGTCGGGCCCTGCTGTTGCAGCCGCAAAATTTGCAGTGGAACTGGTGGGATGACGTTACCGTGGAACTGCGCTTCTGGCTGCCAGCAGGCAGCTTCGCCACCAGCGTAGTTCGCGAAATCATGCAGCAGGATAACAGTGATGCGGATATTGCTGAGTAACGATGACGGCGTCAGCGCCCCGGGTATTCAGGTGCTGGCGGCGGCGCTGCGGGAGTTCGCCGAGGTGCAGGTCGTGGCGCCGGATCGTAACCGCAGCGGTTCTTCCAACGCCCTGACGCTGGAGTCGCCGCTGCGCACGCAGACGCTGGCCAACGGCGATATCGCGGTGCTGCAGGGGACGCCGACCGACTGCGTTTATCTTGGCGTCAACGCATTGATGCGCCCGGCGCCGGATATCGTCGTCTCCGGCATTAACGCCGGACCGAATTTAGGCGATGACGTCATCTATTCCGGCACCGTCGCGGCGGCGATGGAGGGCCGGCACCTGGGGCTGCCCGCGCTGGCGGTGTCTCTGAACGGTCACCAACACTACGCAACCGCAGCGGCCATTACCTGCCGCATCCTGCGTGCGCTGCAGCGTGAACCGTTACGCACCGGAAAAATCCTGAATATCAATGTGCCGGATTTGCCACTGGCGGAGGTCAAAGGCCTGCGCGTCACTCGCTGTGGTAGCCGCCATCCTGCCGATAAGGTCTTCTGCCAGCAGGATCCGCGTGGACAAAATCTCTACTGGATCGGGCCGCCTGGTGATAAATTTGATGTCGGGCCGGATACCGACTTTGCGGCGGTGGAACAAGGCTATGTGGCGATCACGCCGCTACAGGTGGATTTGACCGCCTACGCGGCGCAGGAAGTCGTGACAACATGGTTAACCAAGGCAGAGGTTAGCGGGGAATGGTGAACAAGCGTATGCAAACATTGCTGACGCAGCTGCGTCAGCAAGGGATCCGGGACGAAAAGCTGCTGAGAGCGATCGAGGCGGTGCCGCGCGAGCGTTTTGTCGACGAAGCGCTGGATCACAAAGCCTACGAAAACACTGCATTACCGATCGGCTCTGGCCAGACCATTTCTCAGCCTTATATGGTGGCGCGGATGACCGAGCTGCTGAATCTGAAGCCCACCTCAAGAGTGCTGGAGATCGGCACCGGTTCCGGTTATCAAACCGCCATCCTGGCGCATCTGGTGCAACACGTTTGTTCTGTCGAGCGCATCAAGGGGCTGCAGTGGCAGGCCAAGCGCCGCCTGAAGCAGCTCGATCTTCATAATGTTTCCACTCGCCACGGCGACGGCTGGCAGGGCTGGGCGTCGCGCGGCCCATTCGATGCGATCATCGTCACTGCCGCGCCGCCGGAGATCCCGCAGGCGCTGGTGGAGCAGCTGGACGACGGCGGCATTTTGGTGTTGCCGGTGGGCGAGCAGGCCCAAACCCTCAAACGCATTCAGCGTCATGGCAACGATTTCGTGGTCGATGCGGTAGAAGCGGTGCGCTTTGTGCCGCTGGTGAAAGGCGAATTGGCCTAGCGATTGTCTGATTTTTCGACCGTCTGCAAAATCTGTTGCACTTTCATCACGTGCGGATAAGGTTTTCTCGTTCCAATCAGGCTAATTTTCACTAGAATTGGCCTTTCTACGTAGTTGTCTTATGGTGCGGCGACGCCAATGTGGTTAGCATTGGCGCGCGTTTTGATGCTCCGGCGGGAGATGACCTGGCGTTCAGGGATCGGCCGGCGGCGCCTTTACATCGCAGAAACTGGGAAGTGGCAAAAGCTCGGCTACGATGTAAAGGGTATTTTGGATATATCACTGATATTGCTGTCATGGGGGAAGCATGAGCACGGGAAGCCCAATGATTACGTTACGCCGGGTAGCGGTGTGTACGATGGTAAGTTTGTGGTTGGCGGGTTGTACGAATACGGCCTCGACGTCGGCCCCTATCAGCAGTGTGGGCGGCGGCGCCGTTCCATCCGGCAATAATAATGGCGGAGTGCAGCAGGCCAGCCCAGAGGGCCGCATTGTCTATAATCGTAGTTATAACGCCATCCCAAAAGGGAGCTACAGCGGCGGTGAAACTTATACGGTCAAGCGCGGCGACACGCTGTTTTACATCGCCTGGATCACCGGCAATGATTTCCGCGACCTGGCGCAGCGCAACAATATTCCCGAGCCATACAGCCTGAATGTTGGTCAAACCATTCAGCTTGGTAATGGTTCTGCCAACGGCGGCGGCGGCATGTTGGCGACGACAGACGCGACCAAAGGCGGCGTTCCGAAGCCACCTTCCAGCGCCCAGATCCAGACGGCAACGGTTGATTCTCAATCAACTAACGCGTATTCTGAAAACTCGGGTAAACAGAATGTAGGTAAGATGTTACCTGCAGCAGGTGCCGCAGCGGTTGGGACCGCGACTGCGCCTGTTACCGCGCCGGAAGCCGCTCCACCCGTGAGCAGCACCGTCAGCAACAGCGCTCCGGTCAGTACCTGGAGATGGCCGACTGACGGTAAGGTTATTGATAACTTTTCCTCATCAGAAGGTGGGAATAAAGGTGTCGATATCGCCGGTTCTCGTGGGCAGCCTATCTTCGCTACCGCCGATGGTCGCGTAGTGTATGCAGGCAACGCTTTACGGGGTTACGGTAATCTAATCATCATCAAACATAATGATGATTACCTGAGCGCCTACGCTCATAACGACACAATGCTGGTCCGGGAACAACAAGAAGTGAAGGCGGGTCAAAAAATAGCCACCATGGGTAGCACCGGTACCAGTTCAGTACGTTTGCATTTTGAAATTCGTTACAAGGGGAAATCCGTAAACCCGCTGCGTTATCTTCCGCAGCGATAGATTGGGCAGAATACGCTGAGATTCTGCTCGCGGTATCACGGGTAGGAGCAGCATATGAGCCAAAATACGCTGAAAGTTAACGAGTTACATGATGATGCGGATTTCGACGAGAATGGAGCTGAGGCCGAGTCGTTTGATGAAAAAGCGCTGGTAGAAGAAGAGACCAGCGAGAACGATTTAGCGGAAGAAGAGCTGTTGTCTCAAGGCGTTACGCAACGCGTATTGGATGCGACGCAGCTCTATCTGGGTGAGATCGGTTATTCACCTCTGCTGACCGCAGAGGAAGAAGTCTATTTTGCGCGGCGTGCTCTGCGCGGTGACGTGCCGTCCCGCCGTCGCATGATTGAAAGCAACCTGCGGCTGGTGGTGAAAATCGCCCGTCGCTACAGCAACCGCGGTCTGGCGCTGCTGGATCTGATCGAAGAAGGTAACCTCGGTTTGATTCGCGCAGTGGAAAAATTCGACCCGGAGCGCGGTTTCCGCTTCTCCACTTATGCAACCTGGTGGATCCGTCAGACGATTGAACGGGCGATCATGAACCAAACCCGTACTATTCGTTTGCCTATCCATATCGTCAAAGAACTGAATGTCTATCTGCGCACCGCGCGTGAGCTTTCCCATAAACTGGATCATGAACCGAGCGCTGAAGAGATTGCCGAGCAACTCGACAAGCCGGTGGATGACGTCAGCCGCATGCTGCGCCTGAATGAGCGCATCACCTCGGTGGATACGCCGCTGGGCGGGGATTCGGAGAAAGCGCTGCTGGACATTCTGGCCGACGAGAAGGACAACGGGCCTGAAGACACCACGCAAGACGATGATATGAAACAAAGCATCGTCAAATGGTTGTTCGAACTGAACGCCAAACAGCGTGAAGTGTTGGCGCGTCGTTTCGGCCTGCTGGGCTATGAAGCGGCGACGCTGGAAGACGTAGGCCGGGAGATTGGCCTGACGCGCGAGCGCGTCCGTCAGATTCAGGTTGAAGGTCTGCGCCGTCTGCGTGAGATTCTGCAGATGCAGGGCCTGAGCATTGAGGCGCTGTTCCGCGAATAACGCCGGTTGTTGAACCGCATCAAATAAAAACGGTGAGCATTATGCTCACCGTTTTTTTATGCCTGCGTCTGGCGCCTGATTACACCATATTTTTCAGCCGGTAGATCCATTCCAGCGCCTGGCGCGGCGACAGGGAATCCGGATCCAGCGCTTCCAGGGCTTCAACCGCCGGCGAGGCCTCTTCCTGCAGCAGCGTCATCTGGGTGGCATCGACGCTGCCCGAAGCGGTGTGGCTGGAGATAGACTCCAGCTCGCGCAGCTTCTGGCGGGCGCGCTTGATGACGTCGCGCGGCACGCCAGCAAGCGCGGCGACCGCCAGGCCATAGCTTTTGCTGGCAGCCCCGTCCTGTACGCTGTGCATAAAAGCGATGGTGTCGCCATGTTCGAGCGCGTCCAGATGCACGTTGACCACGCCCTCCATTTTCTCCGGTAGGGTCGTCAGTTCGAAGTAGTGGGTGGCGAACAGTGTCATCGCCTTGATGCGGTTAGCCAGGTTCTCGGCGCAGGCCCAGGCCAGCGACAGGCCGTCGTAGGTGGAGGTACCGCGGCCGATTTCATCCATCAACACCAGGCTGCGCTCGGTGGCGTTGTGCAGGATGTTGGCGGTTTCGGTCATCTCCACCATGAAGGTGGAGCGGCCGGAAGCCAGATCGTCCGCCGCGCCGACGCGGGTGAAGATGCGATCCACCGGGCCGATGGTGGCCTTGGTGGCCGGCACGTAACTGCCGATGTGCGCCATCAGCACGATCAGCGCCGTTTGTCGCATATAGGTGCTTTTACCGCCCATGTTTGGGCCGGTAATGATCAGCATGCGGCGCTGCGGCGACAGGGTGAGCGGGTTGGAGATAAACGGTTCGCTCAGCACCTGCTCCACCACCGGGTGGCGGCCTTCGGTAATGCGGATCCCCGGCTGCTCACTCATGGTCGGGCAAGCGTAGTTCAGGGTATCGGCGCGCTCGGCCAGGTTGGCCAGCACGTCCAGCTCGGCCAGTGCGGTGGCGCTCTGCTGCAGCTCCGCCAGGTGCGGCAGCAGCAGATCGAACAGTTCGTCGTACAGGCTTTTCTCGATCGCCAACGCCTTGCCCTTGGAGGTGAGCACTTTGTCTTCGTACTCTTTCAATTCCGGGATGATGTAGCGCTCGGCGTTTTTCAACGTCTGGCGGCGCACATAGTGGATCGGCACCAGATGGCTTTGGCCGCGGCTCACCTGAATGTAGTAGCCATGTACGCCGTTAAAACCGACCTTGAGCGTATCCAGCCCCAGCTTTTCACGCTCGCGGATCTCCAGCCGGTCGAGGTAGTCGCTGGCGCCATCGGCCAGCGCGCGCCACTCGTCCAGCTCGCTGTTGTAACCGGGGGCGATCACGCCGCCGTCGCGCACCAATACCGGCGGCGATTCAATCACCGCGCGCTCCAGCAGCTCGCGCAGCTCGTCAAACTGGCCCACCTGCGCCAGCAACTGCTGCACGTGCGGGGTGTCCACGTCTTGCAGCAGCGCGCGGATGTCCGGCAATTGCTGGAAAGCATGACGCATGCGCGCCAGATCGCGCGGACGCGCGGTACGCAGCGCCAGGCGCGCCAAAATTCGCTCCTGATCGCCCACCTGACGCAGCGAAGGCTGCAGATCGGCGAACAGTTCCTGCAATGCGCCGATCGCCTGCTGGCGGGCGGTCAGCACCTTGATGTCTCGGGTCGGCATGTGCAGCCAGCGTTTCAGCATGCGGCTGCCCATCGGCGTGACTGTGCGATCGAGGATCGCCGCCAGCGTGTTGTCGCTGCCGCCGGACAGGCTCTGCGTCAGCTCCAGGTTGCGGCGGGTCGCGGCGTCCATGATGATGCCGTCCTGCTGGCGCTCCATAGTGATGCCGCGAATGTGCGGCAGCGAAGTACGCTGGGTATCTTTGACGTATTGCAGCAGGCAGCCGGCGGCGCGCAGCGCCTGATGCGCCTGCTCGACGCCGAAACCGGTCAAGTCGCGGGTGCCGAACTGCAGGTTGAGCTGCTGGCGTGCGGTCTCCAGTTCGAATTCCCACAGCGGGCGGCGGCGCAGGCCGTGGCGCTGTTCGATCAGCGCCATTTGTTCGAAGGTTTCCGGGTAGAGCAGCTCGGCTGGATTGGTGCGCTGCAGCTCGGCAGCCATGGTTTCCAAATCCTGCGGCTCGGCGACGCGGAAGCGGCCGGAGCTGACGTCCAGCGTGGCATAACCGAAGCCGCGCGCATCCTGCCAGATCGCCGCCAGCAGGTTGTCCTGGCGTTCTTGCAGCAGCGCTTCGTCGGTGATGGTGCCGGGGGTGACGATACGCACCACTTTGCGCTCGACCGGCCCTTTGCTGGTGGCCGGATCGCCGATCTGCTCACAGATGGCGACGGACTCGCCAAGCTGCACCAGCTTGGCCAGGTAGTTCTCCACCGCGTGGTGCGGCACGCCGGCCATCGGGATCGGTTCACCCGCCGAGGCGCCGCGTTTGGTCAGCGAGATATCCAGCAGTTGGGAAGCGCGCTTGGCGTCATCGTAAAACAGCTCGTAGAAGTCGCCCATGCGGTAGAACAGCAGGATTTCAGGATGCTGGGCCTTGAGGCGCAGGTACTGCTGCATCATTGGTGTGTGCGAATCGAGTTTATCGGTGCTATTCATGCGATTATTTTTCCAATCCATTGAATGTAAAGGGAACTGTGATTTTCATTGTCGTCATTCGCTATCACATTGTTTCAGCAGGCGCCGCCCCCCTTTAGCGCTTGGCGAGCGGCGCAAATCAAATCATCAAAACGCCAAACGGCGCGCTCAAACCCGAGGTTTGCACAGACGCTTATACTAGCCTAGCGGGCAATCGGCTGTCACAGGTAAAAATGGGAAGCGCTGCGCAAGGCCGGTTTGTAACGCAGCGAGATTGTCGTTCGCCTGCGGGCAACAACGCAAGTGTCGCCGCACGGAGTGGTGGTGAGGCTATGGCTCGGGAGTGAGAGGCAAGGGAATGAAGTCCTTTACATTCCTTGATATAATGTCTTCAACAAATTTGCGAACAGAGGTTGTCATGAGTAACAGCAAAAAAGTGCAGGTGGGTTATGCCAAGCCGTCCCGTACGGACATTGCGCGTTCCGTGGCGACATCAACGGCGGTTGAAACAGGTCAACCCTCAGCCAGAGTTGAAGCTTCTTTAGAAGAAGCGCGTAAAAAATTTGCTCATTTGCGCCTTGCCTAATATCTTCTTAGTGCTTGACTGACCCAGTGTTTCATTGGTTCGTAGTTCATGTTCATACCTGAGTGAATCGCTGAGATATACTGGGCTCTGTTTTGCTCCCAGCTTTGATAATCCAACGGTTTATGCCCGCCCTGAACCGCCATCACATCGGCCAACAGCCGTGACAAACGGCCATTCCCTTCTCTGAAAGGGTGTATGAGTATCAGTTCAACATGGATTATCGCAATCGCTTCTATCAGCTGTTCTTCGCTCATGGCTGAGCAAGGTGTGTAACGGGCCAGGTATTCCACCTCGAAATCGTCCAGTAGTTTGGGCAATCGCGTCGAAGGGGCAAACATAAAGCCCCCTTTGCTGATATTGACAGTTCTTGCTTGACCAGCCCATGCATAGATATTGCCTAACCAGCGGCGATGCCAGCCCTTGATCATCTCGACGGTGATTTTCCCTAATGGAAAATGCTGTTCGAAAATGGAATGGTAGAGCTGTTCCAGCAATACCAATTCGGCATCGTCGAGTTCATTGCTATCGGCAATACCCAGCTTGTTGGCTAGAACTTGCTCGCCGGATTCTTTCTCATATTGGCCTTCGCTGCTGGAAACATGGTATCGGCTCATGCTTACGCTCGATAAATGAGGCGGGAGATAAGGCAAGTATAATCAGCGATACGCGGCGGAACAATTTAATTAAAATCAGGTTATTAAGTTAGGATTAATCATAAGTCTGATTAATGGCATCGAAGTAAATAGTTTCAATTTATTGGATGTTAACGATACAACGCAAGTCGCCGCCCGCAGTGGGGGGGCGACTTTATTGCGCGGCGGTGAGAGGCAGGGGCAGTTGATAGAGGCGGAAACTGTCGGGCACTTCGGTTTCATGGCCGGGCAGCAGACGGTGGCGGATGCGCGACTCGCTGACGAAGGCGCAGCCTTGTGGGGTGATAGTCAGGTTAACCGGCGACTCCATGCCTTCGCGCAAGACCTCAAGTTGGTGCATCCCTGCCGCCTTGGGTGACGGGATCCGCAGGATCCGCCCTTGGCCGCTCTGGATCCCGTTTTCCAGCACGATCAGCGCGCCGTCCGGCGCCAATCCCATTCCGTCCGGGTTTTCAATCAGGCGCGGCAGCTGCATTTCCGTCAGCTGCGGCTGCGGATCGTTATAGCTGAGGGTATAAAGCTTACCGGTGCCGAAATTGGCGACAGCCATCAGCCGATCGTCGAGCAGCACGATCCCGGCGGCGCCCAGCCCGCTGGGGGCCGCCAATCGCGCATCCTGAAACAGCGTACTGAATGCCGCTTCGCCCGGCCGCAGGCGCAGGATGCCGCCGCCGCGGGTTTCCGTTACGTACACCGTGCCGTCTGCGCCGAGCACGATATCGTTGCCCATTTCCCCCGTCGGCAGTGCCAGGCTGCGGTTGAGGGTGCCATCCGCGACGTTCAGCGCATAGATGCGGTTGGCCCGCGTTTTGCCGCCGGAAAGGAAGTCCGGCGAATTGCCCCACAGCAACCCGCGCCGTTCGTCCAGCCGCAGCGCGTTTGAGGCGAACACCGTGTCAGCGCCAGGGAAAAAGGTTTCCCACGCTTTACCCGGCCGCTTGCGCAGCACGTTGCTGCTGGTGATCAGGCCGACATACAACGTGCCGTCCGTCGCGCGGGCGATGCCGTTGGGATAAAGCGCGCCGGGCGGCAGCGTCATGCTGCTTTCGGCGCAGTGGGTATTGGCGGCGGCCTGCGCCGGAGTGGTCAGGGGGAGTGCGGCGGCGAGGGTGAACAACGCTGCTCGCGCGGTAAGCGCATATGACATGTCTTCTCTCCTGGAATGACGGAAAAGGGGCTACCAGCGCTCGGGGCGGGCAGCCTGTGCCATTGGCGCCTCCAGCGCGGCGAGGTCTTCCGGCGATAGCCTGAGGGTGAGCGCTGCCAGCGCATCCTGCAGATGGTGCGGCTTGGACATGCCCACCAGCGGCGACGCCACGCCGGGTTTGGTCAGCAGCCAGGCCAGCGCGATCTGCGCCGGTGGAACGCCGCGCGTGGCCGCCACCTCCGCGACCGCCGCGACGGTGCGTTCCACTTCGTTTCTGCCGCCGTACCAACGGGGCGCCTGTTCGTCGGTGGCGGCGCGCAGCGTGCCGGCGTTACCGGAACCGGCCAGCACGCCGCGGGCCAGTGGCGACCAGGGCGTCAGGCTGAGCCCCTCCTCCAGACACAGCGGGATCAGCTCCTCTTCGTCTTCACGCGTCACCAGGTTGTATTGGCTCTGCAGCGAAATAAACGGCGCCAGGCGGTGCTGACGTTGAAAGGCCAGCATTTTCATCAGGCGCCAGGCGTGCAGCGAGGAGGCGCCGAGATAGCGGATCTTGCCCGCCCGCACCAGGCCATCGAGGGTGTCGGCGGTTTCTTCGATCGGCGTTTCGGTGTCGAAGCGGTGCAGTACAAACAGATCGAGGTAATCCGTCCCCAACCGCTGCAAAGAGGCGTCGACGCTGTGCAGCAGGTGCTTGCGCGACAGCCCTCGGCTGTTCGGCTGCGCGTCCATCGGAAAGTAGGCCTTGGTGGCGATCACCACGTCTTCGCGGCGGGCGAACGCCTTCAGGGCGCGGCCGAGAATGCGCTCGCTTTCTCCGCCGGAGTAAATGTTGGCGGTATCGAAAAAATTGATGCCCGCTTCCAGCGCTTCGCGGATAAAGGGGCGCGCTTCATCTTCCTTCAGCACCCAGGGGCGCCAGGCCGACTCGCCATAGGTCATGCAGCCCAGGCAGAGACGAGACACTTTCAGGCCGCTGTCGCCAAGCCGAACGTAGTTCATGGCGTCGTCTCCTCAGCGCATGCCGGCGATGGTGTAACCGCCGTCCACCAGCAGGCTTTGGCCGGTGATGAAGCGGGCCTCGTCCGTCGCCAACCACAGCGCCACATCGCCGATGTCTTCCGATTCGCCCAAGCGGCCGGCGGGCGTATGGGCGATAAAGGGCGCGAACGCCGCGCTGTCGGCCACGCTGCCGCGCGCCATCGGCGTGTCGATGATGCCGGGGTTGATGTTGTTGACGCGGATGCCCTGGCCGCTGTATTCGAGCGCCACCGCGCGGATCATCGCATCGAGCGCGCCTTTGCTGGCGGAGTAGCTGGATGAGCCGGCCAGCGCGCCGTGGGTCAGCCAGGAGGAGGTGTTGATGATCACGCCGCCTGAATGCTGTGCCAGGAAGGTTTCAATCTCGTATTTCATCGCCAGCCAGACGCCTCTGAGGTTAATGGCGATCACGCGGTCAAAATCCTCGCTGCTCTGTTCGGTGATGGGGGCGAAGTTGCCGATGATGCCGGCGTTGTTGAAAGCGACGTCGAGCCGGCCGTAGTGGGCGGTCACTGCGGCGAGCAGCCTACGGATATCGTCTTCCAGGGAGACGTCGGCCACGATGGGCAGGGCGTCACCGCCGGCTAGCGCGATATCGCGCGCCGTGGCTTCGATCTCCGCCGCGCGCCGGCCGACCAGTGCGACTTTGGCGCCCTCGCGGGCATAGGCCAGCGCCGCAGCGCGGCCGATACCGGTACCGCCGCCGCTCACCAGTACGACTTTGTCTGCCAGACGGCGCGGCGTTTCATGGGTTGGAGCTGTAGCATTAATCATCGCATCGATACCTGGTAATGGGTTCGATCGCAATGCTATGTTGTTAGATGACGGATAACTATCCGCTAAAAATTCATCTCACTATTAGATAATTTATATCAATAGCATGAAGAAACCCGAACTGTCCGGCCTGGCGGCCTTCGTGGCTATCGCCAGTGAACGCAGCTTCCGCCGCGCCGCCGCCCGATTGGGCGTGACGCCGCCGACGCTGACCCACACCCTGCGCGAACTGGAGGCGCAGGTGGGCATTCGCCTGCTGAACCGCACCACCCGCAACGTCTCGCCGACGGAGGCCGGAGAGCATCTGCTGGCGCAGCTGGTGCCGGCTTTTACCGACATCGACGCCGCGCTCGAGAGCCTGAATGCGTTTCGCGAAGGGCCGCGCGGCCTGGTGCGCATCAACGCGCCGCGTTCTGCGATCGATCTCGCCATCGTGCCGCATCTGGGGCGGTTGGCCAGCGAATACCCCGGCATTACGCTGGAAGTGGTGGCGGACGAGGGGTTCGCCAATATCGTCGAGCAAGGTTTTGACGCCGGCATCCGGCTCGGTGAGGACCTGCATAACGATATGCGCGCGGTGCGCCTGACACCGGATCTGCGTTTCGCCATCGTCGCCACGCCGGACTATTTTCAGCGGCACGGCGAGCCGACGCATCCGCGGGATTTACTGCAGCACCGTTGCATCGGTTGGCGCAAAGCCTCTTCAGGCGAGCGCTACAAATGGGCTTTTCAGCAGGGGGAGCAGCGATTTTCTGTGGCGGTTAACAGCCCGTTGATACTCGATGACGGCAGGATGATGGTGCAGGCGGCGCTGGCGAACGTCGGCATCGCTTTTGCCATCGAGCAGGAGGTGGAAGAATACCTGGCGAGCGGGCGGCTGCGGCGGGTGCTGGCCGACTGGTGCACGCCGTTTCCCGGTTTTTACCTCTATTACCCCAACCGCAGGAACCATTCCGTGGCGCTGGCCACGGTGATCGAGTTGCTGCGTCTGCCCATGTAATCCTCTTCGCCTGCTGCCGTCGCGTTCGGATGGCAGCAGCCGAATCAAGCTTGAACTATTTTTATTCCCTCGCCGTTTGTTCAGGCGCAAATAACCTCTTAAATTCTCAGCGAGTTCATAACTTGCTGTTTATAATTGTTATTTGATTATTTATTAAGAATATTCTGAGTTTTTGGCGGTTATTTGAGAGCCCGGTCACACTATTTTTTTGTGCAAAATGTGAAGAGGGTCAATCCATCAGGTCAATGAGAGACGGTTCTGTCTCCTCTTGGCTTACCGATCCGTTTTTCATGCTCCGTATACTGTCTGTAACCAGGGCAACGTGACGGAAATTTTCATAAGGAATGTGCGTGAAGCAATCGTGATTGCATCTGGCATACAAATAACACCGGGTTTTTTTGATTATCTGAGGTGCTTGGTATGGAAAAGAAAAAAATCTATCTGTTTTGTTCTGCCGGTATGTCCACTTCCCTGTTGGTATCAAAAATGAAGGCGCAGGCCGAAAAATATGAAGTGCCGGTGATCATCGCCGCCTATCCGGAAGCGCTGGCCGCGGAGAAAGGCGTTGAAGCGGATCTGATCCTGCTGGGGCCGCAGATCGCCTACACCCTGCCGGAAGTGCAGAAACAGCTGCCCAATAAACCTGTTGAAGTCATCGATCCGCTGTTGTACGGCAAGGTCGATGGGCTGGGCGTACTGAAGGCCGCGGTGGCCGCCATCAAGAAAGCCAATCAATAACAGGAGGCCGCCGTGAATACCCTCATTGCCTCGCTCGAGAAGGTTATCCTGCCTTTCGCCGTAAAAATCGGTAAGCAGCCCCATGTCAACGCCATCAAGAACGGCTTTATCCGCCTGATGCCGCTGACCTTGACCGGGGCGATGTTCGTGTTGATCAACAACGTGTTCCTGAGCTTCGGCGAGGGATCGTTTTTCTATTCGTTGGGTGTAAGGGTGGACGCCTCCACCATCGAGACGCTGAATAGCCTGAAGAGTATTGGCGGCAGCGTTTACAACGGTACGTTGGGGATCATGTCCCTGATGACGCCGTTCTTTATCAGCATGGCGTTGGCCGAAGAGCGCAAGGTCGATCCACTGGCCTCGGCGCTGCTGGCGGTGGCGGCCTTCATGACCGTCACGCCGTTCAACGTCGGCGAGGCCTATGCGGTGGGCGCCAATTGGCTGGGCGGCGCCAACATCATTTCCGGTATGGTGATCGGGCTGGCGGTGGCTGAGATGTTTGCTTTCATCGTACGGCGCAACTGGGTGATCAGCTTGCCGGACAGCGTGCCGGCTTCGGTGTCGCGCTCTTTCTCGGCGCTGATCCCCGGTTTCATCATCCTCTCCATCATGGGGCTGGTGGCGTTCGCGCTGGCGCACTGGGGCACCAACTTCCACCAGATCATCATGGACGGCATTTCGGCGCCGCTGGCCAAGATGGGCAGCGTGGTGGGCTGGGTGTACGTGCTGTTCTCCTCGCTGCTGTGGTTCTTCGGGGTGCACGGCTCCATGGCGCTGGCGGCGCTGGACAGCGGCATCATGACGCCGTTCGCGCTGGAAAACGTGGAGCTGTACAACAAATACGGTTCGGTCGAAGCGGCGGTGGCCGCCGGCAAAGAGTTCCATATGTGGGCGAAACCGTTCGTCGACTCCTACATCTACCTTGGCGGCACCGGCTCGACGCTGGGTCTGATTATCGCCATCTTCATCGCCTCGCGCCGCGAAGATTACCGCCAGGTCGCCAAGCTGGCGACGCCGTCCGGCATCTTCCAGATCAACGAACCGATTCTGTTCGGCCTGCCGGTGATCATGAACCCGGTGATGTTCATTCCGTTCATCCTGGTGCAGCCGGTACTGACCATTATCACCTCGCTGGCTTATTACTCCGGGCTGATCCCGCCGATCACCAACATTGCGCCCTGGACCATGCCGGTCGGCCTGGGGGCGTTCTTCAACACCAACGGCAGCATCATGGCCATGTTGCTGAGCCTGTTCAACCTGGCGGTCGCCACCGTGATTTATCTGCCGTTCGTGGCGATCTCCAACAAGGCGCAGAGCCAGATCGACGCGGCGACGGAAAGCGAAGAAGACATCGCCAAGGCGCTGAAATTCTAACTGTGGAACGGGGCGGCGCGGCCGCCCCGCGAGGGACACGAGTATGGAATATCAATTTGCCGACGGGTTCTGGTGGGGCAGCGCCACCTCCGCGCCGCAGTCTGAAGGTGCGGCAGCGCGGGACGGCAAGAGCCGCAATATCTTCGATTATTGGTACGAGATCGCGCCCGAGCGCTTTCACGATCGGGTGGGGCCGGCCGAGGCCTCGACCTTTTACGACCATTTCCGTACCGATATCGGGCTGCTCAAAACGCTGGGCCACAATACCTTCAGAACCTCGATTTCGTGGTCGCGGCTGATCCCGGACGGCGACGGCGAGGTGAACCCGCAGGCGGTGGCCTTCTATAACGCGATGATCGACGAGCTGCTGGCGCAGGGCATCACCCCGTTTATCAATCTCTATCACTTCGATATGCCGCTGTGCATGCAGCAGCGCGGCGGCTGGGAAAATCGGGCGGTGGTCGAAGCCTATGCGCGTTATGCCGACATCTGCTTCGGTCTGTTTGGCGATCGGGTTACCCACTGGTTCACCTTCAACGAGCCGATCGTGCCGGTGGAGGCCGGTTACCTGAATGACCTGCATTACCCTTGCGTGGTGGATTTCAAACGGGCGATCACCGTGGCGTATCACAGCGTACTGGCGCACGCCATGGCGGTGCAGCGTTTCAGAGCGCGCGGGCTGCCGGGGAGCATCGGCATTATTCTGAATCTGAGCCCGACCTATCCGCGCTCCGACGCGCCGGAGGATCGGCAGGCCGCACACGACGCCGATCTGCTGCTCAACCGCAGTTTCCTCGATCCGGTCGCCAAAGGGCGTTATCCGGCGGCGTTGCTGCACTTGCTGGAGCGCCATGGGCTGATGCCCTACTGCGAGCCGCAGGATGCGCCGCTGATCGAAGGCGGCGTAGTGGATATCCTCGGCGTCAATTACTACCAGCCGCGCAGGGTACAGGCGAAAGCGGGGCGTCGTGCCGAGGGGCCGATCGCATCGCCGGAGGATTTGTTCAGTTACTATGCAATGCCGGGCCGCAAAATCAATCCGCACCGCGGCTGGGAGATCTACGAGAAGGGGCTGTACGACATCCTGATGGATCTGAAAGAGAACTACGGCAATCTGCCTTGTTATATTTCCGAAAACGGCATGGGCGTCGAGGGCGAAGAGGCGTTTATCGGCGCCGATGGGCGGGTGGAGGACGATTACCGCATCGACTTTATTCGCGAGCATCTGAAGTGGCTGCACCGCGCGCTGGCGGAAGGCTCGCAGTGCAAGGGCTATCATCTGTGGACCTTTATCGACTGCTGGTCCTGGCTGAATGCCTACAAGAATCGTTATGGGCTGGTGCGCTTGGATCGGGCGGATCAGCGCCGCACCATCAAGAAAAGCGGCTACTGGTTTGCCGAGGCGGCCAGACGCAACGGGTTTGACTAACGGGAGGCCGGTGCCGTGTCCGATAACCGAATTTCGCTGAGTGCCAACGACGTGAAGCTGATTCGCGAGCAGGATTTCTTTAACTGCAAAGATTTTCACCTGTTTATCTACAACAAGGTGGAAAGCGCCACCGGGCTGCATCAGCACGATTATTACGAGTTCACCATCGTGCTGAGCGGCAAATGTTATCAGGAGATCAACGGCAAGCGGGTGCTGCTGGAACGCGGGGATTTCGTCTTTATCCCTATCGGCTCCTACCACCAGAGCTTTTACGAGTTCGGCGCGACGAAAATCTTCAACGTGGCGGTCAGCAAAGCGTTCTTTGAAGAGCACTATTTGCAGCAGCTGCCGCGTTGCTTTGTCGCCTCGCAAGCCTACAGCCTGAGAAGCGAGTTCTTGGCCTACATCGAGTCGGTGGTGAGTTCGCCACAGTTTCGCGAGGATGACTTCGCCGAATTTCTCGAAACGCTGACTTTCTATGTGATCAGCCGTATTCGTCACTATAAAGAAGACAATGACGGCGGCGATGATATCCCGCAGTGGCTGAAGAACACCCTCGCCGGCATGCATGACAAGGCGATGTTCGGCGAAAGGGCGTTGGCGAACATGGTGGCGCTGTCGGGGAAAACCCAGGAATATCTGACCCGGGCGATGCGGCGCTACTACCAGAAGACGCCGATGCAGGTGATCAACGAGATCCGCATCAACTTCGCCAAGACGCAGCTGGAGGTCACCAACTATTCGGTTTCCGATATCGCCTTTGATTCCGGCTATGGCGACGTCAGTCTGTTCATTAAAAACTTCAAGCGGCTCACCGACGTGACCCCAGGCAACTACCGAAAAAAGTGTTACGGCCCTCTTTAGGGCCGCTCCCGATCAGTATTAACGCCGATATGCCGATGAGCTTTAGGCCGCCGGCCGGTTAGTCATTCGATTTTTACCTTCGAGAAGGGGAATGCCGCGCCGGTCGGTCGGCCTTTCCTTGCCGAAAATTCATCCTGCGGGAGCCATTATGGAAAAACTACTGATCGTGAATGCCGACGACTTCGGCCTGAGCAAAGGACAGAACTACGGCGTCGTCGAGGCGTATCAGCATGGCGTCGTTTCCTCCACCACGGCGATGGTGAACGGCGGCGGCGTGCAGCACGCGGCGGTGCTCAGCCGGCAATATCCGGGGTTGCCGATCGGACTGCATTTCGTTTTGACCCATGGCAGGCCGCTGGGCGCTATGCCTTCGCTGGTCAATGAGCATGGCGAGCTGGGCAAATGGCTGTGGCACCGCGCCGAGGCCGGCGAGCTGCAGCTGGACGAGATTCAGGAGGAGCTGCAGCGCCAGTTCACGCGGTTTATGACGCTGTTCGGCAGGGCGCCAACGCACATCGACAGCCACCACCATGTGCATATGCAGCCGCAGATTTACCCGCTGGTGGAGGCGTTTGCGCAGGCACAGGGTCTGCCGCTGCGCCTCGATCGCGAAGAGGCGAAACGGCGCGGTATTGCGTTGCAGACGCCCTACAGCACCGACGCGTTTGACGCGGGGTTCTACGGTGAAATGATTTCCGAAGCCTTGTTCCTGCAGAGGTTGGCGCGCGCCGACGCGCAGGGCGCCGAGTCATTGGAAATGATGTGCCACCCGGCGTTCCTCGATGCGACGATCCTGCAGAGCAAATACTGCCACCCGCGCCTCGTCGAGCTGGATGTGTTGACCGCGCCGACGCTGAAAGCGGCGATCGCCGAACGCGGTTTTATGCTGGGCTCCTTCCAGGATCTGTAGCCCCGCCGTTTACAGCATGGCGTGCGCCTTTTTCAGGCCGGTGTCCTCTTCCGGATCGGCTCCCTGAGGCAAGGGTTCCGCCTCCTGTTCTTCGGGCTGTTGCTCCTCGACATCGGGCGCCGCTTCCGGCGGCGGCATGGTGTCGTGAATGATCTGCTCATCGAAGGTTGGATTGAGCGCCGGCGACAGCGGTGAACTGGCGAGGCTGTCCGGCAGCGCAATGTGCGGCACCGGCGCGTCCTGTGCCAGCTGCGGTTCCTCCGCTTTCGCCGTACGGCCGAGGGCCGCCAGCAGTACGCCGCACAAAGCGAAGAAGGCGTACAGGATATTGCCGCCAAGCGGCTCGATCAGTGCGCCGACCGCCAACGGCCCGATGCTGGCGCCGACGCCGAACGCCATCAGCAGACAGGCGGCCAGCGAGACGCGGCGCTCCGGCTCGATCAGATCGTTGGCCAATGCCACCACCAGCGGATAGAGCGTAAACTGCAGCATGCTGACGACGAACCCCACAGCCAGCAGCAGCGGGAAATCGATGTGCGGCAGCAGCGCCAGCGGCAGCGCCGCCACGATCAGCAAAATGGCGTTGAAGCGCATCAGCAACGGGCGGTTATAGCGATCCGACAGCCAACTGAGCGGGAACTGCGCCACCAACCCGGCGAAGATGGCCAGCGCCATGAACAGGCCGGTTTGCTGAGTGGTTAAGGATTGCAGGCTGGCGTAGACCGGCGCCAGGCCGTAAAACGAGCCCACCACCATGCCGATCACCAACGTGGTGGCCAGCACCTTGGGAATGGCGCCGACAAAGTAACGCAGCTCCATCGGGGCCGGCGACATGTGGCGCGCATTGGTGCGGGTGGTGAGAGCGATCGGCACCAGACAGAGCGCGAAACACAGTGCGATCACCAGCAGCGTGGTGATGCCCAGATTGCTTTGCAGCATCAGCACGATCTGGCCCAGCGACATGCCGAGATAGGTCGCCGCCATATAGAAGCCGAACACCATGCCGCGCTGGTTGGATTCCGCCTGGTCGTTCAGCCAGCTTTCCAGCACCATATACTGGCACATCATGCACAGCCCGATCACCAGACGCAGCGCGACCCAGGCGGGAATGAACTCCGTCAGGCCGTGCCCCAGCACCGCGGCGGTGATGATGCCGGCGCAGGCCACGTAGGCGCGGATATGCCCGACGCGGGCGATGAGAAAGTGGCCGACCTTGCCGCCGATCACCAACCCGATGTAGTTGGCGGCGATGATAGCGCCGATCAACGCGCTGCTGACGTGGATGGAGGTCAGCCGCAGCGAGACGTAGGTGGTGAGCAGGCCCGAGCCCAACAGCAGCAGCAGGGTGGTGGTGTACAACGGCAAAAATACGCCCAACGTTTTTTTCACGCTATCATCCTAATCTCTTCTGGTGCGCCCTGAGGCCGCCGCCGCAGCGTGCCGCCTCCGTGATGTTCCTTGTGCTGGTGCGCCGCCGCTCGATGGGGCGCTTCTTTTGATACTAGCAGCTTGGCTGGGCGCTTAAAACCGCACCTCCTGCGAGGCGCTGCGCATTTCTGCGCGCCAGCCGCTGCAGCGCCTTGATAAATGCTACTATCGGGCGCATATACCTGAATTCGCGAGGGAGGGATTATGAGTGAAAACCAACTGCGTCAGCTCAGCGTGCTGGCAGGGGAGAAACTGAAGGCTCAGGGCCGCTGGATCACCTGTGCGGAATCCTGCACCGGGGGGGGGATCGCCAAGGCCATTACCGATATCGCCGGCAGCTCCGCCTATTTCGATCGCGGTTTCGTCACCTACAGCAATGCGGCAAAGCATGACCTGCTGGGGGTGAGCGAAGCGACGTTGGCGGCGCACGGCGCGGTCAGCGAAGAGGTGGTGCGCGAGATGGCGATAGGGGCGCTGCGGGCGGCGCAGGCCGATCTGGCGCTGTCGGTGAGCGGCATCGCCGGCCCGGACGGCGGCAGCGCGGAAAAGCCGTCCGGCACCGTGTGGTTCGGTTTCGCCGGCAGCGATGGCCGGGGGCTGTCGCGCAAGATGCAATTCGAGGGCGACCGCGATGCGGTGCGGCTGCAGGCGACGATTTTCGCGCTGCAAACCGCCATCGACGAATTTTTGTAAATTAGGCTTGATACTGTATGACTATACAGTATAATTAGTGACATTTCCTGCACAACATACATTCAGTGGCAGTGTGGGGTAACACCGGCATTGCGAAACGAAGGAGCAAAAATGGCTATTGATGAGAACAAGCAAAAGGCGTTAGCTGCGGCACTGGGCCAGATTGAGAAACAGTTCGGCAAAGGCTCCATCATGCGCCTGGGTGAAGACCGCTCCATGGACGTGGAAACGATCTCCACCGGCTCACTGTCACTCGATATCGCTCTGGGCGCTGGCGGCCTGCCGATGGGCCGCATCGTCGAAATCTACGGCCCGGAATCGTCCGGTAAAACTACCCTGACGCTGCAGGTGATCGCCGCTGCGCAGCGCGAAGGAAAAACCTGTGCGTTCATTGATGCTGAGCATGCGCTGGATCCTATCTATGCGAAAAAGCTGGGCGTTGATATCGACAACCTGCTGTGCTCCCAGCCGGACACCGGCGAGCAGGCGCTGGAAATCTGTGATGCGCTGACCCGCTCCGGCGCGGTTGACGTCATCATCGTCGACTCCGTGGCGGCGCTGACGCCGAAGGCGGAAATCGAGGGTGAAATCGGCGATTCGCACATGGGTCTGGCGGCGCGCATGATGAGCCAGGCGATGCGTAAGCTGGCCGGCAACCTGAAAAACGCCAATACCCTGCTGATCTTCATCAACCAGATCCGTATGAAGATCGGTGTGATGTTCGGCAACCCGGAAACCACCACCGGTGGTAACGCCCTGAAGTTCTACGCTTCGGTACGCCTGGATATCCGTCGTATCGGCGCCATCAAAGAGGGCGACGAAGTGGTGGGCAGCGAAACCCGCGTGAAAGTGGTGAAGAACAAAATCGCTGCGCCGTTCAAACAGGCTGAATTCCAAATCATGTACGGCGAAGGCATCAACAGCCGTGGTGAGCTGGTCGATCTGGGCGTGAAGCACAAGATGATCGAAAAAGCCGGCGCCTGGTACAGCTATAACGGCGAGAAGATCGGTCAGGGCAAGGCGAACGCCTGTAACTTCCTGAAAGAAAACCCGGCTATCGCCGCCGAGCTGGATAAGAAACTGCGCGACCTGCTGCTGCACAGCGGCGGTGAGCTGGTGGCTGCCTCCGGTGACGACTTCGAAGATGACGAAGCGGAAACCAGCGAGCAGTTTTAATCGCTGAAGATGTGCGCCGCCGTTTATGTGGCGCACATCCCCTGAATTCAGGCTCAAATGATGAATGACTTGCTAAGCCGCGCCATGCGCCTGCTGTCGCAACGCGATCATAGTGAAGCTGAACTGCGCCGCAAACTTGCGGCGCAGCCGTTTGTGGCGAAAGCCCGTTTTGGCGGCAAGGGGCCACATGCGTCGACATCACCGCCGGTGGCTGAAGAGCCGGTAGATCCTGCGCTGATCGAGCAGGTTATCGCCTACTGTTATCAGCACAACTGGCTGGACGATAAGCGTTTCGCCCACAGCTACATTGGCAGCCGCAGCCGCAAAGGTTACGGCGCGCAGCGCATCCGCAGCGAACTGATGCAAAAGGGCGTCGACAAAGCGCTGGTACAGGACGCGCTGGCGGAATGCGACATCGACTGGTGTGAACAGGCGAAACAGGTGGCGCAGCGAAAATTTGGCGATGCGTTGCCAACTGACTGGAAAGAGAAAGCCAAAGTGCAGCGTTATCTGCTCTATCGCGGCTTTTTCCAGGAAGAAATTCAGTCAATTTACCGTGATTTTGCGCAATGAGCGCACACGGGGTTTTACTTCCCTCTGAAGAAAATTTATCTTATCCCCACTTTTTGTTCGTGAGCTGGTTGTCATCGTCGGGATGACGCGCCACCGGCTCACGTGTCGTTATTCTAGCCTTTCCAGGAAAATTATGAGCAAGAGCACCGCTGAGATCCGTCAAGCGTTTCTCGATTTCTTTCATAGTAAGGGTCATCAGGTTGTAGCAAGCAGCTCCCTGGTGCCTAACAATGATCCGACATTGCTGTTTACCAATGCCGGCATGAACCAATTTAAGGATGTTTTCCTGGGGCTCGACAAACGCGCCTATTCCCGCGCCACTACCTCGCAGCGCTGCGTGCGCGCAGGCGGCAAGCATAACGACCTGGAAAACGTCGGGTATACCGCTCGTCACCACACCTTCTTTGAAATGCTGGGCAACTTCAGCTTCGGCGATTACTTCAAGCACGATGCGATCAGCTACGCGTGGGAACTGCTGACCGGTGAAAACTGGTTCAACCTGCCGAAAGAGCGACTGTGGGTCACCGTGTATGAAACCGATGACGAAGCATTCGACATCTGGCAGAAGCAAATCGGCGTACCGGCCGAGCGCATTATCCGCATCGGCGACAACAAGGGCGCGCCTTTCGCTTCCGATAACTTCTGGCAGATGGGCGATACCGGCCCATGCGGCCCGTGCACCGAGATTTTCTACGATCACGGCGATCACATTTGGGGTGGTCCTCCGGGCAGCCCGGAAGAAGACGGCGATCGCTACATCGAGATCTGGAACATCGTTTTCATGCAGTTCAACCGTCAGTCCGACGGCACCATGTTGCCGCTGCCGAAACCTTCGGTGGATACCGGTATGGGCCTGGAACGCATCGCGGCGGTGTTGCAGCATGTGAACTCCAACTATGAGATCGACCTGTTCCGCACCCTGATTGCCGCCGTGGCGAAAGTGACCGGTGCGACCGATCTGGACAATAAATCTCTGCGCGTTATCGCCGACCACATCCGTTCCTGCGCCTTCCTGGTGTCTGACGGCGTGATCCCGTCTAACGAAAACCGCGGCTACGTGCTGCGTCGCATCATTCGTCGTGCGATCCGCCATGGCAACATGCTGGGCGCGAAAGACACCTTCTTCTACAAGCTGGTGGCGCCGCTGATCGAAGTGATGGGCCCGGCGGCCGATGAACTGAAACGCCAGCAGTCGCTGGTGGAGCAGGTGCTGAAAACCGAAGAAGAGCAGTTTGCCCGTACGCTGGAGCGTGGTCTGGCGCTGCTGGATGAAGAGCTGGCCAAGCTGCAGGGCGATACCCTGGACGGCGAAACCGCTTTCCGTCTGTACGATACCTACGGCTTCCCGGTGGACCTGACCGCTGACGTCTGCCGCGAGCGCGGTCTGAAAGTCGACGAAGCGGGCTTTGAAGAGGCGATGGAAGCACAGCGCCGCCGCGCGCGCGAATCCAGCGGCTTCGGCGCCGACTACAACAGCCTGATCCGTGTGGACGGCAGCAGCCAGTTCAGCGGCTACGATCACGACGAGCAGCAGGCGATGGTCATTGCGCTGTTCCGCGACGGCCAGCCGGTCGATCAGATCAACGCTGGCGAAGAGGCGGTGGTGGTGCTGGACGAGACGCCGTTCTACGGTGAATCCGGCGGCCAGGTCGGCGATAAAGGCGTGCTGAAAGCCGCAGGCGCCGAGTTTGTGGTCAACGACACCCAGAAATACGGTCAGGCTATCGGCCATCAAGGCAAGCTGGCGCAAGGTTCGCTGAAGCTGAACGATCGCGTAGACGCGCAGATCGACACTGAACGCCGCAACAGCATCCGCCTGAACCACTCCGCGACCCACCTGCTGCACGCTGCGCTGCGCCAAACGTTGGGCGAGCACGTTGCGCAGAAAGGCTCTCTGGTTAACGACAAATACCTGCGCTTCGACTTCTCGCATTTCGAAGCGATGAAGCCGGAACAAATTCGCGCGGTGGAAGATCTGGTTAACCAGCAGGTGCGTCGTAACCTGCCGGTGCAGACCGAGCTGATGGCGTTGGAAGATGCCAAAGAGAAGGGTGCGATGGCGCTGTTCGGTGAGAAGTACGACGACAACGTTCGCGTGCTGACCATGGGCGACTTCTCCACCGAGCTGTGCGGCGGCACCCACGCCAGCCGCACCGGCGATATCGGCCTGTTCCGCATTCTGAGCGAGTCTGGCACCGCGGCGGGCATCCGCCGTATTGAAGCGGTAACCGGCGCTGGCGCTATCGCTACGCTGCATCAGCAAAGCGATTTGTTGCAAGACGTTGCGCAGTTGGTGAAGGGCGATAGCAACAACCTGACCGATAAAGTGCGCTCGGTGCTCGATCGCACCCGCGTGCTGGAAAAAGAACTGCAGCAACTGAAAGATCAGCAGGCGGCGCAGGAAAGCGCGTCGCTGTCCAGTCAGGCGAAAGTGGTTAACGGCGTGAAGCTGTTGGTCAGCCAGTTGGACAATGTCGAAGCCAAAATGCTGCGCACTATGGTGGATGACCTGAAAAATCAATTGGGTTCGGCCATTATCGTGTTGGCGACGACGGCTGATGACAAAGTCAGCCTGGTCGCGGGCGTGACCAAGGATCTGACTGACCGCGTGAAAGCCGGCGAGTTGATCGGCAACGTGGCGCAGCAGGTCGGCGGCAAGGGCGGTGGTCGCCCTGATATGGCGATGGCGGGGGGGACGGATATCAACGCCCTGCCAGCGGCGTTAAACAGCGTAGAAGCCTGGGTGGCCTCGAAGCTGTGAACATAAATAAATAGCACGCACAAACGCCATAATACTTTGTTGATTATGGCGTTTTCATACTGTGCTAACACAATTTAGTTACAATTGCGGGAACAAAGTTTTTCAGGTCGGCTAAACTTACCATTATCTGAGGTGGGACCAAGTCTGCTTACACTTATTGTGGATTGCGCGGCTTACGTTTTCACCACATATGATGGATAATGACGGGGAAACTGAGAGACCCGACTCTTTTAATCTTTCAAGGAGCAAAGAATGTTAATTCTGACTCGTCGAGTTGGTGAAACCCTCATGATTGGCGATGAGGTTACGGTCACTGTGCTAGGGGTAAAAGGCAACCAGGTGCGTATTGGTGTGAATGCCCCCAAAGAGGTTTCGGTTCACCGTGAAGAAATCTATCAGCGCATTCAGGCAGAGAAGTCTCAGCAGACGACTTACTGATTCCGAAGCAGCGTCTCGTTGCCAGACGAGACGCTACTGCATCGTTTTACCCACTTCTTTCGTTCTCCCCTCTCTTTTTCGTGATTATTTTCCCGGTGAGTTTCCTGCTTTGTTGCCACAGACGCTGCGGTTGCCTGTTGATAAAACGCCCTTTTTGCCGTGAAATCGCCCATGTTGGGTGTGAATTGTGCAAACGCGCATGAGTTGGGAAAAATTGTTTGACTTAAAAGTCGGAGAAAGTAATATGTGCGCCACGCAGTGCCGATGAGCTTCTCCAAAGCAAGTTAGGCACAATTCGAAAGAAGCGTATGGTGAGGTGGCCGAGAGGCTGAAGGCGCTCCCCTGCTAAGGGAGTATGCGGTCAAAAGCTGCATCCGGGGTTCGAATCCCCGCCTCACCGCCATTTGCATCCATAGCTCAGCTGGATAGAGTACTCGGCTACGAACCGAGCGGTCGGAGGTTCGAATCCTCCTGGATGCACCATATTTTCCTCATGTGTCGCGAAGCGAGAGTTTCAGACAGGTGACGAGCAAGAAAGTGCTCGAAGGAGGATAACATTGCTTAAGCAATGGCCCGTAGGGCGAGGCGCTAGCGCCGAGTAATCCTCCTGGATGCACCATATTTTGCAGTATGGTGGGGTAGTAACAACGTACCATACGGTATCAAAAAAGAATTCCTGTGCATCCATAGCTCAGCTGGATAGAGTACTCGGCTACGAACCGAGCGGTCGGAGGTTCGAATCCTCCTGGATGCACCATTCTTTCTGTCGTGTTTCGTTAGCGAAGCAGGCAAGCAGTAAAAAAATAGACATGCATCCATAGCTCAGCTGGATAGAGTACTCGGCTACGAACCGAGCGGTCGGAGGTTCGAATCCTCCTGGATGCACCATCTAAGAGAAACCCGCCTCGGCGGGTTTTTCGCTTTTCAGCCTTTATCTATCTCCCCCTCTTTCCCCTTTGTGTACGATTAGGCACAGCACATTCCGCTATGACGCAGTCAGCGACAACCCATCGGCTTTACGCTAAAGTAGTTTTCTTTCCTCAACGATCATGGAGTAACGATGTACGACCGCTATCAGGGTCTTATTTTCGACATGGACGGCACGATTCTGGACACCGAGCCAACGCACCGTAAAGCGTGGCATGAAGTGTTGTCCCGTTATGGCATGACGTTTGATGAAACGGCCATGGTGGCGCTGAGCGGTTCGCCGACCTGGCGCATCGCTCAGGCGATTATCGCCAGCCATCAGGCCGACCTCGATCCCCATCACCTGGCGGCGGAGAAAACCCGCGCGGTGGAAGCGATGCTGCTGGATAGCGTGCGTCCCTTGCCGCTGATCGAGGTGGTGAAGTCCTATCACGGTCGCCGTCCGATGGCGGTCGGTACCGGCAGCGAGCACCGCATGGCGGAAATGCTGCTGCGTCATCTCGGCCTGTTCGACTGCTTCGACGCGATCGTCGGCGCGGACGACGTACAGCGCCATAAACCGGAGCCGGATACCTTCTTACGCTGTGCTGAACTGATCGGCGTGCCGCCGGAAAAATGCGTGGTGTTTGAAGATGCCGAATTTGGCATTCAGGCGGCGAAAAGTGCCGGTATGGCTGTGGTAGACGTCCGCACGCTGTGAGTAGTACGCTAGCCGTAATATCGTTATTTGGCAGTAGCTTCCTCAGTGCGACGCTGCTGCCGGGAAATTCAGAAATCGTTCTGGTCGCCTTGCTGACCCAGAGTCGCGTCTCGCCGGAATTGCTGGTACTGGCCGCGACCCTGGGCAACACGCTGGGCGGCTTGACCAATGTCATTATCGGGCGCCTGTTACCGGCGTTGAAATCACAGCGGGGGCTGGCAACGGCGCTCGGGTGGCTGCAACGCTTCGGCCCGGCTGCGCTGCTGCTCAGTTGGGTGCCGGTGGTGGGCGATTTGTTGTGCGTGTTGGCAGGTTGGCTGCGCATGCCCTGGGGCTCTGTCGCGCTGTTTCTGTGTATCGGAAAGGCGCTGCGTTACATCGTTTTGACTATGATAACGGTACAGGGCATCGCCTGGTGGCAGTAACCAAGTGAATATAACTCAATATTCTCTCGGGTGCGGATTCAGTATGCTTACGAGTTATTGTTTTTAGAAGCGGGAGGTCAATTTGATCCCGGACGTATCACAGGCGCTTTCTTGGTTGGAAGCCCATCCTCAGGCATTAAAAGGCATTCGTCGCGGCATCGAGCGTGAAACGCTGCGAGTCACGCCGAACGGCACCTTGGCGACTACCGGGCATCCGGAAAAGCTGGGGGCGGCATTGACGCACCACTGGATCACCACGGATTTCGCCGAGGCGCTGTTAGAGTTCATTACGCCGGTTGATGACAATATCGATCACCTGCTGACGTTCCTGCGCGATATTCATCGCTACGTGGCGCGCAATATTGGCGATGAGCGCATGTGGCCGCTCAGCATGCCGTGCTTTATCGAAGCCGAGCAGGATATTGAGCTGGCGCAGTTCGGTTCGTCGAACATCGGCCGCATGAAGACGCTGTACCGCGAAGGGTTGAAGAATCGCTATGGCGCGTTGATGCAGACCATTTCCGGCGTGCACTACAACTTCTCGCTGCCGCTGGAGTTTTGGCAGGCCTGGGCTGGCGTGCAGGACGCAGAAAGCGGTAAAGAGCAGATCTCGGCGGGGTATTTCCGCCTGATCCGCAACTATTACCGTTTCGGTTGGGTGATCCCGTATCTGTTCGGCGCATCGCCGGCCATTTGTTCTTCGTTCCTCAAAGGTCGCGAGACCACTCTGCCGTTCGAACGCACCGAGCAGGGGATGTGCTATCTGCCGTACGCCACCTCGCTGCGTCTGAGCGACCTGGGCTACACCAATAAGTCGCAGAGCAATTTGGGCATCACCTTCAACGATCTGCACAGCTATGTGGCCGGTCTGAAGCGGGCGATCGTTACGCCTTCCGAAGAGTTCGCCAAGCTGGGCGTGAAAGAGGGTGACCGCTACCTGCAGTTGAACAGTAACGTGCTGCAAATCGAAAACGAGCTGTATGCGCCGATCCGGCCGAAGCGCGTGACCAAAAGCGGCGAGACGCCGTCAGACGCGCTGCTGCGCGGCGGTATCGAATATATCGAAGTGCGTTCGCTGGATATCAACCCGTTCTCGCCGATCGGCGTGGATGCGGTGCAGGCGCGTTTCCTGGATCTGTTCCTGGTGTGGTGCGCGCTGGCCGATGCGCCGGAGATGAGCAGCGATGAACTGCTGTGCACGCGCAAGAACTGGAACCGGGTGATTCTGGAAGGGCGCAAGCCGGGCCAGACCATCGGCATCGGCTGTGGCGCCAGCCATGAACCGCTGGAAAACGTGGGCAAGGCGCTGTTCGCCGATCTGCGTCGGGTCGCGGAAGTGTTGGACGGCGAAGCCGGCAACCGTCAATACCAGCAGGTGTGCGATGAGCTGGTCGCCGCATTTGACGATCCTGAGCTGACCTTCTCCGCGCGCATTCTGAAGGCGATGAAGGCGGAAGGCACTGGGCGCGTCGGTCTGCAGCTGGCGGAGCAGTATCGCCAGACGTTGCTGGAAGAACCGTTGGAAATCCTGAATGAGGCCGAGCTGGATAAAGAGCGGGAAGCCTCGTGGCAGCGCCAACGCGACATAGAAGCCAATGATACGCTAAGCTTTGAAGCGTTCCTGAAGCAAAACGGCGGAAGCTGAAAAAGAAAAAGGCCACATCAATGTGGCCAAATATGCATCTCTGATGACAGGGATGATGATAACAAATGCGCGTCTTTCACATACTCAGACTCGCAGGGTTGGAAAAGGTTTCCCGGTTAGGAAAAAAAGTTTCGAAATAAATGCTCTTTTACGAGGAGGTAGCGAAATGCCATTGCTGGATAGCTTTACCGTCGATCATACCCGTATGGCAGCTCCGGCTGTCCGCGTTGCAAAAACCATGAAAACGCCTCATGGCGATACCATCACGGTGTTTGATCTGCGCTTTTGCCGCCCGAACCTGGAAGTGATGCCCGAACGCGGCATTCACACGCTGGAACACCTGTTCGCCGGCTTTATGCGCGACCACCTGAACGGCCAGGGCGTGGAGATTATCGACATCTCCCCAATGGGCTGCCGCACCGGTTTCTACATGAGCCTGATCGGCGTGCCGGAAGAGCAGCGCGTTGCCGATGCCTGGAAAGCGGCGATGGCCGACGTGCTGAAAGTGACCGACCAGCGCAAGATCCCTGAGCTGAACGAGTACCAGTGTGGTACCTACCACATGCACTCGCTGGAAGAAGCGCAGGAAATCGCCAAGCACATTCTGGATAACGGCGTGGTGGTGAACCACAACGACGAGCTGGCGCTGCCGAAAGAGAAGCTGCAGGAGCTGCATATCTGACCGTACGTTTCCCGCAGAAACAAAAAAGACGCGATTTCGCGTCTTTTTTACGTTCTGGCCGGCGGTCAGTGATGGCCGACGCTGGACTGCAGCGAGGTGATCGGCGTGACTCGCACCTGTTTGATCATGTTGCCCTGTACGTCGAGAATGTCGATATCGTAATGGCCGATACGCACCCGGGTGCCGATTTCGGGGATCTCTTCCAGTTCTTCCAGCAGCATACCGTTGACGGTACGGGCTTCATTGGCCGGCAAGGTCCAGTTGAAGGCTTTGTTCAGCTCCCGTACGTTGGCGGTGCCGTCGATCAAGACCGAACCGTCGCTCTGCGGCGTGACTTCTTCCGCCAGCGTCGGTGACATCGAGGTGGTGAAGTCGCCGACGATCTCCTCGAGGATGTCTTCCACCGTAACCAGGCCCTGAATGTCGCCGTACTCGTCGACCACGATGCCGACCTTCTCTTTGTTGCGCTGGAACTTCACCAGCTGCACGTTGAGCGGCGTGCCTTCCGGCACGAAGTAGATCTCATCGGCGGCGCGCAGCAGGTTCTCTTTGTTGAACTCTTTTTTCTCGGTCATCAGACGATAGGCTTCGCGCACGCGCAGCATGCCGATCGCGTCGTCCAGCGAGCTGCGATACAGCACGATGCGGCCGTGCGGCGAGTGGGTCAGCTGGCGCATGATCGACTTCCAGTCGTCGTTGACGTCGATGCCGACGATCTCGGTGCGCGGCACCATGATGTCGTTAACCGTCACCTTTTCCAGATCCAGCACCGAGATCAGCATGTCCTGATTGCGGCGGGAGATTTGCGACTGGGATTCGCGCACGATAGTGCGCAGCTCATCCTTGCTGACAGCGTCGCTGATGCGCACGTTGGTGCGGATGCCGAACAGGCGCAAGGTCAGGCTGGTGATGCCGTTGAGCAGCCAGACCAGCGGGAACATCACCTTTTGCAATGGCGCCAGCAGGACGCTGCTGGGGAAGGCAATACGTTCCGGATAGAGGGCGGCGAAGGTCTTTGGCAGCACTTCGGCGAACAGCAGCACGGCGAAGGTCAGTATGCCGGTCGCGATCGCCACGCCGAGATCGCCATACAGCCGCATGCCGACGATGGTCGCCAGCGCCGAGGCGAGGATGTTGACCAGGTTGTTGCCGATCAACACCAGGCCGATCAGCCGATCCGGTTTTTGCAGCAGCTTCTCCACCCGACGCGCCGAGCGGTTGCCCTGTTTGGACAGGTGACGCAGGCGATAACGGTTGAGCGTCATCATGCCGGTTTCGGAAGCGGAGAAGTAAGCGGAGACCACGATCATGATCACCAGGATAATGATGAGGGTCCCCGTCGACACATGCTCCAATGCAGTATTCCTTATAGAGAGGGAGAATTGAGCCGGGCTGGCTTAGCGCACCATCACCTGCTGAATCAGACGACTGCCGAAGTAGGCGAGCGTCAGCAGGAAAGCGCCGGCGAAGCTGAACCAGACGACGCGGCGGCCGCGCCAGCCTTCATGGTAATGGCCCCACAACAGCACGATATACACGAACCAGGCCATGATCGACAGCACGGCTTTATGCACGTTCTCTTTGCTGAACAGATTATCCATGTACAGCAGGCCGGTGCACAGGGTGAGCGTCAGCAGCACCACGCCGATCTGGGTGATATGGAACATCTTGCGCTCGATGCTCATCAGCGGCGGCATGTCGGCGCTAAAGGTCAACTTCTTGTTTTTCAGAAGGTAGTCGAGCCAGGCGAGCTGCAAGGCGTAGAGCGCGGCGATGATCAGGGTAGCGTAAGAGAACAGCGCCAGGCCGATATGCACCATCAGTTCCGGGCTGGCTTCCAGGTGAGTGATGAACTCGCCGGGCATGAAGCTGGCGAAGGCCAGGTTGATCATCGCGAAGCTGTAGACGATCGGCAGCAGGAACCAGCCGCGGTCGCGCGAGGCGACGAAGGTCATCACCGAGCAGATGATCAGGCTGACGATGGAGCCAATGTTCAGCAGGCTGAGATTCTGCCCGGCGCTGACGTCAAAGATGCGCTGCTGCAGCGCGATGGCATGGCAAATCAGCGCCACCACCGCCGAGACGAGGGCAAGCCGACGGTATGCGCTGTTCTTCCGCAACAAGCTGGGAATGATCAGTCCAAGGCTGAGCAGGTAGGCCATCAAAGCCACAATGGAGAAAACTGGCATAGCGTTTAATTTTGCTTCGGCGTGGTTAATTGGAGTGTCAGTATAACGTTGCGCGCGTTTCACTCCAACCTATCTCCAACGCTGAGGCAGAGATCCGCCGCGCTTCGTGTTATCATCGGCGCAATTGTGTCGCCGGAGCGGCCTGTCATTACACGTTGAGCATGAGACGATGTTTGAAAATTTAACCGATCGATTGTCGCGCACGTTGCGCAATATCAGCGGCCGCGGGCGGCTGACCGAAGAGAATATCAAGGAAACCCTGCGTGAAGTGCGTATGGCATTGCTGGAAGCGGACGTTGCGCTGCCGGTGGTGCGCGACTTCATCAACCGCGTCAAAGAGAGCGCGGTCGGCCATGAAGTCAACAAGAGCCTGACGCCGGGGCAGGAGTTCGTCAAGATCGTCAAGGGCGAGCTGATCGCCGCGATGGGCGAAGTCAACACCGAGCTGAATCTGGCGGCCCAGCCGCCAGCGGTGGTGCTGATGGCGGGCTTGCAGGGTGCTGGTAAAACCACCAGCGTCGGTAAACTCGGCAAATTCCTGAAAGAAAAACAGAAAAAGAAAGTGTTGGTGGTTTCCGCGGACGTTTATCGCCCGGCGGCGATCAAACAGCTGGAAACGCTGGCGGAAGGCGTCGGCATCGATTTCTTCCCGTCTGACGTCAAAGAAAAACCGATCGACATCGTCAATCGCGCGCTGCAACAGGCCAAGCTGAAATTCTACGACGTACTGATCGTCGATACCGCCGGCCGTTTGCACGTTGACGAAGCGATGATGGACGAGATCAAACAGGTGCACGCGGCGATCAAGCCGGTGGAAACCCTGTTCGTGGTCGACGCCATGACCGGCCAGGACGCCGCCAATACCGCCAAGGCGTTTAACGAAGCGCTGCCGCTGACCGGCGTGGTGCTGACCAAGGTCGACGGCGACGCGCGCGGCGGTGCCGCGCTGTCCATCCGTCATATCACCGGCAAGCCGATCAAATTCCTCGGCGTGGGCGAGAAGACCGAAGCGCTGGAGCCGTTCTACCCGGATCGCGTGGCATCGCGCATCCTGGGCATGGGCGACGTGCTGTCGCTTATCGAAGATATCGAAAGCAAGGTCGACCGCGAGCAGGCGGAGAAGTTGGCCAACAAGCTGAAGAAGGGCGACGGTTTCGATCTGACCGACTTCCTGGAGCAGCTCAAGCAGATGCGCAACATGGGCGGCATGGCCAACATGCTGAGCAAGCTGCCGGGCGCCGGCCAACTGCCGGACAACGTCAAGTCGCAGATGGACGATAAAGTGCTGGTGCGCATGGAGGCGATCATCAACTCGATGACGCTGAAAGAGCGCGCCAAACCGGAAATCATCAAGGGCTCGCGCAAGCGCCGCATCGCGATGGGGGCCGGCATGCAGGTGCAGGACGTCAACCGCTTGCTGAAGCAGTTCGACGAAATGCAGCGTATGATGAAGAAGATGAAGAAAGGCGGTATGGCGAAGATGATGCGCGGCATGAAAGGTATGATGCCGCCGGGCTTCCCTGGCCGCTGACGGGCTCCCGCACGCCGAGTGCGGGCGCTTTCAGCATTCGCCGTTCGCGGTGAAAACCGCCCGAAATTTGACAGGCTGCAAAAGTTGTCCCCTGCGATCGACGCTTTAGATTGCTTTTTGCGCCAAAATGAGTAAAATTTTCGGGCTTTTTATATTGCAACCGGGCCCCGTCCCTCAATGGGGCCCGGCTGTTTTATTAACTAAAGAGGATGTTATGGTAACAATTCGTTTGGCACGTGGCGGCGCTAAAAAGCGTCCGTTCTATCAAGTAGTAGTGACCGACAGCCGCAACGCTCGTGATGGTCGTTTCATCGAGCGCGTAGGCTTCTTCAACCCGATCGCTTCCGGTCAGGCTGAAGCACTGCGTCTGGACCTGGACCGCATCGAGCACTGGGTTGGTCTGGGTGCAACCGTTTCTGATCGCGTTCACGCGCTGATCAAAGACGCTAAGAAAGCAGCTTAATCTGTCGCGGTGGTGGCAATGAGCAAGCAACTCAAACCGGTAGCGCCGATCGCGCCGATTGTACTCGGTAAAATGGGGTCCGCTTACGGCATTCGTGGTTGGCTCAGAGTGTTTTCATCCACCGAGAACGCCGAAAGCATTTTTGACTATCAGCCGTGGTTTATCCAGCAGGCGGGTCAGTGGCAGCATATCGAGTTGGAAGACTGGAAGCGCCACAGTCAGGATCTGATCATCAAGGTCAAAGGCATTGACGATCGGGACGCGGCGAATCTGCTGACTAATCGCGAGATTATGGTGGATTCTGAGCAACTTCCTCCGCTGGAGGGTGACGATTACTACTGGAAAGACCTGATGGGCTGCCAGGTAGTCACCACCGCTGGCTACGAGCTGGGTAAAGTCATCGATATGATGGAAACCGGCTCGAACGATGTGATGGTTGTGAAAGCGAACCTGAAAGATGCGTTCGGCATGAAGGAGCGGTTGATTCCGTTTCTTCATGGGCAGGTTATCAAGAAAGTCGATCTCACTGCCCGCGTGATTGAGGCAGATTGGGATCCTGGTTTTTGACCCCCGGATCAAACGGTCGAAGCAAGTGGAATAACGGTAAGGGGATTGGCTTGTGTTCATCGGTATTGTAAGCCTGTTTCCTGAGATGTTCCGCGCTATCACCGATTACGGGGTGACTGGCCGGGCAGTAAAAAATGGCCTGCTGAGCGTGCAGTGTTGGAGTCCTCGCGACTTCACCTACGACCGGCATCGCACCGTGGACGATCGCCCTTATGGCGGCGGCCCGGGAATGCTGATGATGGTGCAACCTTTACGGGAAGCCATTCATGCGGCGAAAGCAGCGGCAGGCGAGGGAGCAAAGGTGATTTATCTGTCACCTCAGGGGCGCAAGCTGGATCAAACCGGCGTGTGCGAACTGGCGGCCAATCAGAAGATGATTCTGGTGTGCGGCCGTTACGAAGGGATAGATGAGCGCGTAATCCAAACCGAAATTGACGAAGAATGGTCAATCGGCGATTACGTTCTCAGCGGCGGGGAACTGCCGGCGATGACCCTGATTGATTCAGTCGCCCGTTTCATACCGGGTGTGCTGGGCCATCAGGCCTCAGCGGAGGAAGACTCCTTCGCCGACGGATTGCTGGACTGCCCGCACTATACCCGCCCAGAGGTGTTGGAAGGGATGGAGGTACCGCCAGTTCTGCTGTCGGGTAACCATGCCGAGATACGTCGCTGGCGCTTAAAGCAGTCGCTGGGCCGAACCTGGCTTAGAAGACCTGAACTTCTAGAAAGCCTAGCTCTGACTGACGAGCAAGCGGTGTTGCTGGCTGAGTTCCAACGGGAACATCAGGCCAGGCAACAGGACTATGAAGGAAACGTCTGACAACAGACGGGACCGATATATCAGTTTACCTAGGGTAAGAGACATATTATGAGCAACATTATTAAGCAACTTGAACAAGAGCAGATGAAACAAGACGTACCTGCATTCCGTCCGGGTGATTCCGTGGAAGTGAAGGTATGGGTCGTTGAAGGTAGCAAAAAACGTCTGCAGGCATTCGAGGGCGTGGTTATCGCTATCCGTAACCGCGGTCTGCACTCTGCATTCACTGTTCGTAAGATTTCCAACGGCGAAGGTGTTGAGCGCGTATTCCAGACTCACTCCCCAGTAATCGACAGCATTGCTGTGAAACGTCGTGGTGCCGTTCGTAAAGCTAAACTGTACTACCTGCGTGAGCGTACTGGTAAGGCTGCTCGTATCAAAGAGCGTCTGAACCGCGTTGGCTAACGCTGCATCCAAAAGTTAATAGTTATCAGGGGTTGGTATTATGCCAACCCCTTTTTTTATCTTAAATCTCGACTGGTTACATTTGCGAGATTTCGTCTGCGCGCCGCCAATATAATAAAGCCTGCATAAGCAGGCTTTTTGCATTATAGCGCCGCGGCGCTTTGTTTATGCTGACTCTCCGGCGGGTGAGGCTGCGCCGGGATAATGTCATCGCCAGGTTTGACGATCACCCGCGCGACGGACTCGTGCGTGGCGAACGTGCAGCTGCAATTGATGTTGCGGCATTGATGGTAACGCTCTTTGGTCGACTCGCTCAGATAGCGGCTGGAGCGAGTGTGGGCCACGTGACCGCATAGTGGACAGTGCATCATAAGAACCCCCTTGAACAAATTAAGTGAAATTGTTGTGGCATCACCCTTTGGCGAGCGAACTCGTCATGATGAGGCAATCCCCTGCAAGCACAGTGCGCGTTCCATGGCGCGTCGCTGTTCCAGCCCCTTATTTTTCTTTCCGTTTACGTAAATCCAGCGTGGTAACTGATCGCAGGCCTGCCGCCACTGGCGCTGTTGCAGCAGCGCGACCAGCGTAGAGTGGCAGGCTGCGCCGACGCCCACATTGAAGGCGAAGGCGATCACTGCGTCATAGGTTTGTTGCGAGAGCGTATGCGGCAGGCAAGCGGCCATGCCGCGTTCGGTGCGGCGAACATCGTCTACCAAATCCACCGCGGCTTTGCGTTCATCTATCATCTTGTCTGGGATGACGCCGGCAGTGTGTCCAATGCCCTGTGTCCACACCCCGGCGCTACACTGGTAAGGCGACAGGCGGCAGCCTTCGAGATCGGCGATCAGCCTGAGGCCGGCTTCTGAGGTTTGCAGCTCGCCAAATGACGGCAATAGCACGGCGATGGCCAAAACGGTGGCGACGCTGCAGCGCTTAACGATTGCATTCATCGTAAATTTTCCTCCGTGATGCCGCATTGCGTTCAATAGCCTTCAAGATCTGCAGGCTTTTACGTCGGTAGTACCAGTTCACCAGAAACGTGCCGATGCCTACCGCCGCACCGACTAGAAAGGCAATGTCCTGCGGTGACAGCTTGCCGAGCCAGGCGAGAAACAACGCCATGGCGTAGGTGATGAATGAGGTGATTTTCTCCATAGCTTATGCTCGCTTTGTTTACAGTCTCTCGGGAGCTGTGGCGGCTATCGATGCGTTTCTGGCCACTCTCTATCGAAATCCATCATGCCCCGAGGCTGTATAATAATTACTGTATATGCATACAGTATTAAGCTATTTGCTAAAGTCGTCAATGGGTGGGGTGAATATTTTTAGCAGATTGTGCAAAAGAGGGCGGCAGGCATAAAAAAAGCCCATCAATGATGGGCTTTGAGAAATATTGGGGGGAAATTACAGGCCGTAGACCAGCGTGACTGAGGTCGTCGTGTCGGTGTTCTTCGGCGCCGAGGCCGGCGGTTTGCTGTTGTAGGTCACGGTGTAAGCCACGCGCAGCGAGAAGCGATCGTTGATCGCCACGTTCAACGCGCTTTCCGAGTTCAGCGTGGTTTCTTCGTTCGCCAGTGCGGAAACGCCCTGAATGAACTTGGTGTTGTCGGTCAGCTGATAGGAATAGTTGGCCGCGCCATAGGCCAACCCTTTGGTCGAGCGGCCGCCGCCATGGTATTCGTCATGGCGCACGCCGGGACCGAATTCCACCCGCAGATCGCTAAGCGGCCCGTTGAGGAGTTGACGGCCGTAGCCGCCGGTCAGCGTGGAGCGTGAGTCGTAACCGTTGAAACGGTCGCTCAGCCAGCTGGCCTGGCCGAACAGGTAGTTGCGATCGGTCAGGTTATAGCGCGTACGGCCACCGGCCTGGTATTTTTCGGACGAGCGCACGTTGGAGGAGGTGGTGTTGTTAGCCGCCCCCCACAGGCTGTACGCCGCATCGCTGTTGAACCAGGTCATGTTGGTGTTGGCAAGCAGGGTGGAGCTCTGCGAGTTGCCTGACTGGGCGTTGTAGCCCGCCTGCACGTTGCCTTCGAATGGTTTCTTGGCGGTGGCCGGATCGTCCATCGCGGTGAAAAGCGTATTGTCGGCAAAGGCTGAAACACTGGTGAAAGTCGTTAAGCAGCAAATATACAGCGGAAAAGCGCGACGAGCGCGAGAAGAGAGCATCTTGGATCCAGTTGTTAAGGGTGGTTATTGTTGATGACGGTCACATTATATCGGTTCATTTCAGCGACAAAAATAGCCGCTATTAGCTTAAGTTTTTAATTTTTATTCCTCATTTATTCACTTTTCTTCTACTGAAATTCATCGCTTTCGGCGGCATTTCGTGCTGAGTCTGACGGTATCCGCGCCTGCCCGTTCGTTGGCGCCGAGACGGGCGGCGTATCTTGCCTGTAAAACAAGTTGTACACATATGTTTACGATATGGGGCTTTCGCCGGGAAGGCGAATAGGTGCGTTTTGAGGCGCTTGTGAATTTATTATTTAATTGAATTTGTTTGTTTTTATTGTATTTTCTTGATGTGTTTATGCATGTTATCTCATAAGAGAAATTATGGTAATTTTTTATTTACGGAAATTGGATTGAAAACTTTACATATCGTGATAGGGTAGAGCCCTGAAACGCTCAATGTTCCATTTCAACGCATAACGCCAAACGACAGGAATAGCATCATGCAAAAAGACGCGCTCAATAACGTACACATCAGTGCAGAACAGGTTCTCATCACGCCGGAGGAGCTGAAGAACCAGTTCCCGCTCAGCGCCGACGACGAAAATGAAATCGCCACCGCGCGTAACACCATCGCCAACATTTTGCAGGGGCGCGATCATCGCCTGTTGGTCGTGTGTGGGCCTTGTTCGATCCACGATCCGGATGCGGCACTGGACTACGCCCGTCGTTTGAAAACCCTGGCGGCTGACTTGAGCGATCAGCTGTATATCGTTATGCGCGTTTATTTTGAAAAACCCAGAACCACTGTCGGCTGGAAAGGTTTGATCAACGATCCGTACATGGACGGTTCGTTTGACGTTGAAGCAGGCTTGCATATCGCGCGTCGCCTGTTGCTGGATCTGGTGGGCATGGGCTTGCCGTTGGCTACCGAAGCGTTGGATCCGAACAGCCCGCAGTACCTGGGGGACTTGTTCAGCTGGTCGGCGATCGGTGCGCGTACCACCGAATCGCAGACCCACCGTGAAATGGCTTCTGGCCTGTCGATGCCGGTCGGGTTCAAAAACGGCACCGACGGCAGCCTGGGTACCGCCATCAATGCCATGCGCGCCGCCGCTATGCCGCACCGCTTCGTCGGCATCAACCAGGCGGGCCAGGTTTGCTTGCTGCAGACTCAGGGCAATCCGGACGGGCACGTGATCCTGCGCGGCGGTAAAACCCCGAACTACAGCGCCGAGCACGTTGCGGCCTGTGAAAAACAGATGCTCGAGGCGGGACTCCATCCGTCCTTGATGGTAGATTGCAGCCATGGCAACTCGAATAAAGACTATCGCCGTCAGCCGGCGGTGGCCGAGTCCGTGGTGGAGCAGATTAAAGCGGGTAACCGCTCGATTACCGGCATTATGCTGGAGAGCCATCTGCATGAGGGCAATCAGTCTTCCGAACAGCCGCGTGCTGACATGCGTTACGGCGTATCCGTCACCGACGCCTGCATCGACTGGGAGAGCACGGAAACGCTGCTGCGCCACATGCATCAGGAACTCGGCGCTGCGCTGAAGGCACGCACGGGAGAAAAGTAAGTTATGGTGGCAGAACTGACCGCGCTGCGCGATCAAATCGACGAGGTGGACAAAGCGTTGCTGGATCTGCTGGCGAAACGCCTGCATCTGGTAGCGGAAGTGGGGGAGGTGAAAAGCCGCCACGGTTTACCGGTTTATGTGCCGGAGCGCGAGGCGGCGATGCTGGCCTCGCGCCGCCAGGAGGCGGAAAACCTCGGCGTGCCGCCGGATTTGATCGAGGACGTCTTGCGCCGTGTGATGCGCGAATCGTACGTCAGCGAGAACGATAAAGGTTTTAAAACTCTGTGCCCGCAGCTGCGGCCGATCGTCATCATCGGCGGCAACGGCCAGATGGGCCGGCTGTTCAACCGTCTGCTGACGCTGTCGGGTTATCAGGTCAGGGTATTGGATCAGGAAGATTGGCCGCAGGCGGAACAGCTGTTGGCGGATGCCGGCATGGTGATTGTCAGCGTACCGATCCACGTGACCGAGCAGGTGATAAGCCGCCTGCCGCCGTTGCCTGACGACTGTATTCTGGTGGATTTGGCGTCGGTGAAGAATCGTCCGCTGCATGCGATGTTGGCGGCGCACAGCGGCCCGGTGGTGGGGTTGCATCCGATGTTTGGTCCGGACGTGGGCAGCGTGGCGAAGCAGGTGGTGGTTTACTGCGATGGCCGCCAACCGGAGGCTTACCAATGGCTGCTTGAACAGCTGCAGGTGTGGGGGGCGCGGCTGCATCGTATCAGCGCGGTCGAACACGATCAGAATATGGCGTTTATTCAGGCGCTGCGGCACTTCGCCACCTTCGCCTACGGGCTGCACCTGGCGGAAGAGAACGTGCAACTGGAGCAGCTGCTGGCGCTCTCCTCGCCGATCTACCGGCTGGAGCTGGCGATGGTTGGCCGCCTGTTCGCGCAGGATCCGCAGCTGTACGCTGACATCATCATGTCGTCGGAAGAAAACGTGGCGCTGATTAAGCGTTACTACCAGCGCTTCGGCGAGGCGATCAAGCTGTTGGAGCATGGCGACAAACAGGCGTTTATCGATAGCTTCCGCAAGGTAGAGCATTGGTTCGGCGATTACGCCCAGCGCTTTCTGGTGGAGAGCCGCACGCTGTTGCGGCAGGCTAACGACAGCCGGCAGTGAAACGCGGGCAGTAAACGTAAAGGGTTCGGCCAAGCCGAACCCTTTTTTATGGTTTCAGGATGGGTTGACCGGCACCACGGTGTCGCTCGGGTAACAGCCCAGCACCTTCAGCGAGCGGGTGATTGGCGTCAGATCGCGCAGCGCTTTTTGCATCGCCTCGGCGCGTAGGTTGGCCTGCACATCGATATAAAACATCTCTTCCCACGGATTGCCGTTGATCGGGCGTGACTCCAGCTTGGTCATGATGATGCCGTTGTCGCGCAGTACCAGCAGCGCTTCGACCAGTGCGCCGGATTGTTGGCCGGTCGCCATGATCAGCGTGGTTTTGGCCGGCACCTGTTCGGAGACGTCGATCGCTTTGCGCGCCAGGACGATAAAACGGGTGATGTTCTGCTGCTGGTTGGCGAGGTTGTGTTCCAGCACCTGCAGCCCATACAGTGCGCCGCCGGCTTCGCTGCCCAGAGCAGCCACCTTCGGCGAATTCAGCTTGGCGACTTTCTCCATCGCGGCCGCTGTGCTTTCAGTGTATTCGATTTTCCAGTGTGGGAAGCGGTTCAGGAACTGACTGCACTGCTGGAACGGTTGCGGGTGGCTGTAGACGGTTTCAATCTGGCTCAGATCGCTGTCGCCGGCAATCAGAACGCAGTGGTTGATCGGGTTGGTCAGTTCGCCGACGATCGACAGGCTGGTGTGCTGCAGCAGATCGTACACCTCGTTAATCGACCCGGAGCTGGTGTTCTCGATAGGCAGAATTGCATAGTCCGCCTGGCCGGTTTCCACCTGGGTGAAGATATCCTGAAACTTCTGGCAGCCGCATTCGATCAGCTGATCGAAGTGGCGGGCAGCGTATTGGCGTGCTGCCAGATGTGAGTAAGAGCCTTTTGGGCCGAGGAAGGCGATGCGGGCGGAATGTTGGCTGACGGGGTTGAGCTGGTGCTGTAGCAACGCCTGCTGGGTCAGGACGGAATCTTCGATGATCAGTTGAAACAGGCGGGTGACGTAAAAGCCGTCCAGGTCGTAAGGCTTGGCGGCGGCGATCAGCGCATCCAGCAGATCGCGCTCGCGCTCTTTATCGCGGATCGGGCGATGAGAGTGCAGCTTGGTCTTGCCGACTTCGATCGCCAGCTCACGGCGTTCCGCCAGCAGGGCCAACAGTTTCAAGTCCAGTGCGCTGATGCGCTCGCGCAGCAGCAATAACGGGTTGTCAGTCATAATCAGCTTCCGCCTTCAGTTCTTATTCGTTGTAAAACAGCCATAAAAAAAGCCTCCTGTTTCCAGGAGGCTTTGTTGTTCGTCTTCGCATTCTTTCTTACACGACGAAACGCCTCCCAGTCAGGGGAAGGTAAAAAAGAATGCGAAGAAAAACGGTGTGCGTGGCATGGTCTACCTAAGGTTAATGCGAACAGGTTTTAAAGTAACCGCTGGCTTTTACCCCGTCAACAAAAATACCCGACAAAAAACGCGCCCTCGGGCGCGTTTGATGCGGCAATCGCTGTCGGACGGTTATTCCTGCTCTTGCGTGACTTCCGGCACGATGTCTTTCACGCTGGCATTGCAGCGGCGCGCTTCGCCTTTATGCTGCACCTTGTTCAACTGGCGTTCCAGCTTGGCGATCAGCTCATTAACGGCGGTGTACATGTCATCATGTTTGGCGCTGGCGACCAGCGGGCCGTTAGGCGTGGTAATGGTAGCGTCGGCGACAAACCCCTGCGGTTCTTTAGATAAGACGATATGTGGGTTTATCAGCTGGGTCTGCCATTTTTCCAGTTTGGTGAGACGGTCTTCGACGTGATTGCGGATTGCGGGAGTGATATCCATTTGTTTGCTGGTAATGTTCAATGTCATATAACTTACCTCTCTGTCTTTCCGTCTTGGTGAACCCAGCATACCCCGCTTTTTGTTTAAATGCGTGATGTAAATCACGATTTTTTGTCACTTTTTGCAAAGTTAGTTCAATCTGTGATTCAGCATTTGAATTGGCTATCTAATGCTTGAGAGTTGCCGCCTGATGGCGCATTATCGATGAGTTGACCGGTGAGGAGCGCTAGCTAACACCGTGTTTTTACTTGTGTATTTTTCCAGTAAAAACCCGGTCGACGCCAATGAAAACGGCAGCCGAGGCTGCCGTTTTGTTTTTCTGCCGTTACCGACGCGCGCTTATTGCGGGTTGGCGGCGATCACTTTGGCCACTTTGTCAGCCTGGCCGTTCAGCTGCAGCTGCTTGTAGGCATTTTCCATCAGCGGCAACACGTCGTGCGTCGCTTTGGTATCCGGGAATTCACGCAACATCTGTTCGGCGCGATTAACGACCGCGACGTAAGCACCGCGTTTAGTGTAGTATTCCGCCACCGAAAGCTCATACTTGGCCAAGCGGTCTTTCAAATACACCAAACGCTTGTTGGCGTCGGTCGCGTATTGGCTGTTCGGGTATTGCTGAATCAACTGGCTGAAGTCGCGGAACGCAGCGCGAGCGTGCTGAGGATCGCGGTCAGAACGGTCAACCCCGAAGAAGCCCTGCAGCGCGCTGTCATCGAGCGCCATGTCGGTCAGGCCGCGCATGTACATCACGTAATCGATGTTCGGGTGCGTCGGGTTCAGACGCATGAAGCGATCGATGGATGCCTGAGCCATCGGCAAGTCGGCGGCCTTATAGTAGGCGTAAATCAAATCCAGCTGGACCTGCTGGGAATACGGCCCGAAAGGATAGCGGTTATCTAACGCTTCGAGTTGCGTAATCGCGCCCTTGAAGTTACCGTCCTGCAGTTTTTGCTGCGCGGTAGCATAGATTTCCGAAGGTGGGTTGTCGGGAACCGCATCCTTGGATGTGGAGCAACCTGCCAGCGCCAGGCTCAACGTGGCTGCCGCCACCAGATATTTCATACGCGTCATGACGTTTTGATTATCCTCAGGGTGTTATTCCGGGAGACTGTCCGTTAAGCTCCCGACAAAGACCAGGTACAATAGCACATTATATTAAACGGCATCGCCGTGAAAACCCAACGTTAACGAAGAAGCTGCATATGGCACAACAAGTACAACTCACCGCAACGGTGGCCGAATCTCAACTCGGACAACGTTTAGATCAGGCTTTGGCCGAATTGTTCCCTGATTATTCACGATCTCGCATAAAAGAGTGGATCCTGGGCGATCGGGTGAAGGTCAATGGCAAAACGTCAAACAAACCGAAAGAGAAGGTGCTGGGCGGAGAGACAGTCGCCATCGATGCACAGATTGAAGAAGAGGCGCGTTGGGAGCCACAGGATATCGCGCTGGATATCGTCTATGAAGACAGCGACATCCTGGTGATCAACAAACCGCGCGATTTGGTGGTGCATCCCGGCGCCGGTAACCCGGATGGCACGGTGCTCAATGCGCTGTTGTATCACTACCCGGAAATTGCCGACGTGCCGCGTGCCGGCATCGTGCACCGTCTGGATAAAGACACCACCGGCCTGATGGTGGTGGCGAAAACCGTGCCGGCGCAAACCCGGCTGGTGGAGGCGCTGCAGGCGCGTGAAATCACCCGTGAATACGAAGCGGTGGCGATCGGTACCATGACCGCCGGCGGTACGGTAGAAGAGCCTATCGCGCGCCATTCCACCAAGCGTACCCACATGGCGGTGCACCCGATGGGTAAGCCGGCGGTAACGCACTATCGCATCATGGAGCATTTCCGTGCGCATACTCGCCTGCGCCTGCGCCTGGAAACCGGCCGTACTCACCAGATCCGCGTGCACATGGCCTATATCAGCCATCCGCTGGTGGGCGATCCGCTGTACGGCGGCCGTCCACGTCCGCCGAAAGGTGCTTCGGAAGCCTTCATCAGCACGCTGCGCGGCTTTGACCGTCAGGCGCTGCATGCCACCATGCTGCGTTTGTACCACCCGATCAGCGGCATCCAGATGGAGTGGCATGCGCCGCTGCCGCAGGACATGGTTGATCTGATCAACGCGCTGAAGGCGGACACCGAAGAATTCAAAGATCAGATGGACTGGTAATGAGCTCGCTCATTCTGCCTGACTGGCCGTTGCCTCCCGGCGTTAAAGCTTGCAGTACCACGCGCGGCGGCGGCGTCAGCCTGCCGCCTTATGACTCGCTGAACCTCGGCACCCACGTCGGTGACGAGGAGCAAGCGGTGACACGCAATCGGGAACGATTGGTTATTGCCGCCGGTTTGCCGCAGATGCCGGTGTGGCTCGAGCAGGTGCACGGCACTCGTGTGGTGACGTTGACGGGGAAAGCACCTGCCGATTTGCGGGCGGATGCGGTGTACAGCAACGTGCCGGGGCAGGTGTGTGCCGTGATGACGGCGGATTGTCTGCCGGTGTTGTTCTGCTCGCAGCACGGTGACGAAGTGGCCGCCGCCCACGCCGGCTGGCGCGGATTGTGCCACGGCGTGCTGGAGCAAACCGTGGCGGCGTTCAGCGCCGCACCGAGCCAGATTAGCGCCTGGCTGGGGCCGGCGATCGGTCCGCAGCAGTTTGAGGTCGGGCCAGAGGTGCGGGCCGCTTTCATGGCGGAAGATGCTGAAGCTGCAGCGGCATTTACCCCGCACGGCGATAAGTTTTTGGCTAATATCTACCTGCTGGCTCGCCAACGCTTGTTGCGTGCAGGCGTTCAGGCCATCTATGGTGGCGATCGCTGCACGGTTAACGAAACGAGCCATTTTTTCTCCTATCGACGCGACGGAATAACCGGACGTCTGGCAAGTTTAATCTGGCTGATATAACCTATTGAATTAGGACGATCCAACGACGCATGGCGTTGTACCGAAAATTTAGCGTCGAGATAACCTTGAAAATTTGAGGGATGACCTCATTTAATCTCCAGTAGCAATTTCGACCCATCTTGGAGGTGTTATGCGTCTGGATCGTCTTACCAACAAATTCCAGCTTGCCCTCGCCGATGCCCAGTCACTAGCCCTTGGGCACGACAACCAGTTTATTGAACCGCTACATCTGATGAGCGCCCTGCTCAATCAGGAAGGGGGCACGGTTCGTCCACTATTAACTTCCGCAGGTATCGATGCCGGGCGCGTGCGCACCGAGATCGAACAGGCGCTGTCCCGTTTACCGCAGGTAGAAGGCACCGGTGGCGACGTTCAACCGTCCCATGAGCTGGTGCGCGTCCTGAACCTGTGCGACAAGCTGGCGCAGAAGCGCGCGGACAAATTCATTTCTTCCGAGCTGTTTGTGCTTGCGGTGCTGGAAGACCGCGGCTCGTTGACCGACTTGTTGAAAGCGGCCGGCGCGACGGCCGACAAAATCAGCAAAGCCATTGAACAAATGAGAGGCGGTGACAGCGTGGAAGATCAAGGCGCCGAAGACCAACGGCAAGCATTGAAGAAATACACGATCGATCTGACCGAGCGCGCCGAGCAGGGCAAGCTTGATCCGGTGATCGGCCGTGACGAAGAGATCCGCCGCACCATCCAGGTGCTGCAACGTCGTACCAAAAACAACCCGGTGCTGATCGGCGAGCCTGGCGTGGGTAAAACCGCCATCGTCGAAGGCCTGGCGCAGCGCATCATTAACGGCGAAGTGCCGGAAGGGCTGAAGCACAAGCGCGTATTGTCCCTCGATATGGGCGCCTTGATCGCCGGGGCCAAATATCGCGGCGAGTTTGAAGAGCGTCTGAAAGGCGTGCTCAACGATCTGGCCAAGCAGGAAGGCAGCGTTATCCTGTTTATCGACGAACTGCACACCATGGTCGGCGCCGGTAAGGCGGATGGCGCGATGGATGCAGGCAACATGCTCAAACCGGCGCTGGCGCGCGGCGAGCTGCACTGCGTCGGCGCGACTACGCTCGACGAGTATCGTCAATATATAGAGAAGGATGCGGCGCTCGAACGTCGTTTCCAGAAAGTGTATGTGGCGGAGCCGAGCGTGGAAGACACCATCGCTATCCTGCGCGGCCTGAAAGAGCGTTATGAACTGCACCACCACGTGCAAATCACCGACCCGGCCATCGTGGCGGCGGCAACGCTTTCGCACCGCTATATCGCCGATCGTCAATTGCCGGACAAGGCTATTGACCTTATCGACGAAGCGGCGTCCAGCATTCGCATGCAGATGGACTCCAAGCCGGAGTCGCTCGACAGGCTTGAGCGCCGCATCATCCAATTGAAGCTGGAACAGCAGGCGCTGAATAAAGAGTCTGACGACGCCAGCAAGAAACGCCTGGACATGCTCAGCGATGAGCTGGGGCAGAAAGAGCGCGAATATTCTGAGCTGGAAGAAGAGTGGAAAGCGGAAAAAGCGTCGCTCTCCGGCACCCAGAATATCAAGGCTGAACTCGAGCAGGCCAAAATCACCCTGGAGCAGGCGCGTCGCGTCGGCGATCTGGGGCGGATGTCGGAACTGCAGTACGGCAAAATCCCTGAGCTGGAGAAACAGCTCGCCGCCGCTACGCAGGCCGAAGGCAAGAGCATGAAGCTGTTGCGTAACCGGGTGACCGATGCGGAGATTGCTGAAGTGCTGGCGCGTGCCACCGGGATCCCGGTGGCCAGAATGCTGGAAGGTGAGCGCGACAAGCTGCTGCGCCTGGAGCAAGAACTGCATTCGCGAGTGATTGGCCAAGACGAAGCGGTCAGCGCGGTCTCCAATGCGATCCGCCGCAGCCGTGCGGGGCTGTCCGATCCTAATCGGCCGATCGGTTCGTTCCTGTTCCTCGGCCCGACCGGGGTGGGGAAAACCGAGCTCTGCAAGGCGCTGGCTTCGTTCCTGTTCGACAGCGACGACGCTATGGTGCGTATCGATATGTCCGAGTTTATGGAGAAACACTCCGTGTCGCGTCTGGTCGGTGCGCCTCCAGGTTATGTCGGTTATGAAGAGGGCGGCTACCTGACGGAAGCCGTACGTCGCCGGCCTTATTCGGTGATTCTGCTGGATGAAGTCGAGAAAGCGCATCCGGACGTGTTCAATATTCTGTTGCAGGTGTTGGATGACGGCCGTCTGACCGATGGTCAAGGCCGTACCGTCGATTTCCGCAATACTGTGGTGATCATGACGTCCAACCTGGGGTCCGATCTGATCCAGGAGCATTTCGGTCAGATGAACTACGCGCAGATGAAAGAGTCGGTGATGGAGATGGTGAGTCACCACTTCCGTCCGGAGTTCATCAACCGTATCGACGAAGTGGTGGTGTTCCACCCGCTGGGCGAGAAACACATTGCCGCGATCGCCAAGATTCAGCTGTCGCGTCTGTACAAGCGTTTGGAAGAGCGCGGTTACGAAGTGACCATGACCGAACCGGCCCTGGCTCTGTTGAGCAAAACCGGTTACGACCCTGTGTATGGTGCGCGTCCGTTGAAGCGTGCTATTCAGCAGGAGATCGAGAACCCGCTGGCGCAGCAAATCCTGTCTGGCAAGCTGATCCCCGGCAAGCTGGTCACGTTGGATGTGGAAAACGACCATATCGTTGCACGCCAATAACGACAATTAAGCGTAATAAAGATGAAAGGGAGCGGGTGACCGCTCCCTTTTCTTTACCTTCGTTTGTCCCTGTTTACAGGGTTTGCCGCTATTACTGTGCTAAAACCGGTATTTTCTGACTAATAAACATCCTAAAAAGGCGTTTTTGGTGATTATTTGAACGCTTGGAAAGTTTTTTGCATTTAGGGGTTGCGGCCCGCCGAGAACTCCCTATAATGCGCCTCCACTGACCGGGAACAACGACTGACAAGCCGCCGGGTCAGCGAGAAGAAAGCGAAATAAACGCTTGACTCTCCGGGCGAAAAGCGTAATATACGCAGCCCGCGCCGATGAGTTTCTCGGCACTGCTCTTTAACAATTTATCAGACAATCTGTGTGGGCACTCCACAAGACGATATCCAGCATCTTCGGATGCAAAAAAATATCAAGTCTTGAAGAGTGACTAACTGAAGTAAAATTCATGCAGTAAATCTTTGAGCATCGCTTCTCGAGTGGAAGCAAATCAAGCTTTTAATTGAAGAGTTTGATCATGGCTCAGATTGAACGCTGGCGGCAGGCTTAACACATGCAAGTCGAGCGGTAGCACAAGGGAGCTTGCTCCCTGGGTGACGAGCGGCGGACGGGTGAGTAATGTCTGGGAAACTGCCTGATGGAGGGGGATAACTACTGGAAACGGTAGCTAATACCGCATAACGTCGCAAGACCAAAGAGGGGGACCTT